>CAWJZX010000008.1:0-298657 GCA_963847495.1 uncultured Gammaproteobacteria bacterium
ATTCAAAAGATCCAGGCAACTGTTCGAGATAAGCTAAGGGAGGGTATGGCGACTTTAACTACGGACGGTTTTAACAAACCTAGGGAAGGACAGTCTGCCATACCCGTTTGATTCAGTTAGCAAGTCAGAATCAAACCTAGGATAATACCTAGTTAGAAGAACATTCAAGGGAAAGCGTAGTCGCATAAAAAATCACTCAAAAGTAGGGGGGTGTCATTTAAACATTAGCTTGATATAATTTGTGACTGATAATAATAATATAATTTCTCTTGGGCAGAGTTTTATACATATGGGGTTTCAATGAGCACTCAAGCTCTCGTTCATACTACGGATTTAAATCGCTACTACGGCGATTATCATGCTGTTATTGATTTTAATCTCACGCTAAATAAGGGTGAAGTATTAGGCCTGCTCGGCCCAAATGGAGCGGGCAAATCTAGCACCATGCAAATGCTCACGGGTAATATTTCACCTTCCTCGGGTGATGTTTTTATCAACGGTATTAACCTCATCGAACAACCAGAGCAAGCCAAAGGTTCCATCGGTTATTTGCCTGAGCAGCCGCCTGTATACAGGGATATGACGGCAATAGAATTTTTAAACTACTGTTCCGCTTTGCATAGTATTCCCAAATCACAAAGAAAATTATTTGTAGCTGAAGCACTCGAACGTTGTGGTTTGAGGGAAGTGCCGAATAAATTAATTGGAAATCTATCCAAAGGCTTTCAGCAACGTGTAGGCATTGCCCAGGCAATTTTGCATAAGCCCGATGTGGTGATTCTTGATGAGCCAACAGTGGGGCTTGACCCGATTCAAATAACACAAATACGTCAATTAATTCGTCAATTAGGTGAGGATCACGCAGTGATTCTTTCCACACATATTCTGCCAGAAGTGCAAGAAGTGTGTGATAGGGTACAAATTATCCATCAGGGTAAAACCGTATTCGCGGATAGCTTTAAAGAACTTTCCAGGCGTCAAATAGCGAAACAGGTTTTGGTAAGTTTTACTCAAGGTGGTGATAAGGAAACGCTTGAAACACTCGCCTGTGTTGATACCGTTGAAACTTTACCCTCTAATAATAAGGAAATCCGTTTTCGCTTGAGTTACAAAAATCAACACGATGGCTCTGATATTTTCCAGCTCGCGGTAAAAAGTGGCTGGGTGATAAATGAATTGTGTCCACAAAGTGAAACACTGGAACAGATTTTTATGAAGTTGATACATTCCGATAGGGGTGTCGAATCAAGTGGTAGCAGTGATGAATAATATTCTTACCATCGCGATTACCGATTTCAAACGCATGTTTAATTCTCCGTTCGCCTGGAGTGTTTTGGCAATCTTGCAGTTTATTTTAGCGATGATATTTCTAACGCGTGTTGATGAATTCATGACAGTCTACCAACAACAGATAGCGACGGCTGAAAATGCTCCTGGGGCGACATTTTTCATAATATCTCCAATTTATTTGTGGGCAGGAATCATTATGCTCGCTGTTATGCCTATATTAACCATGCGTTCCTTTGCCGAAGAACGGATGAATAAAACGCTCACCTTATTAAGTTCTTCGCCGATTTCATCCATGCAAATAGTCTGGGGAAAATATCTGGGTGTACTGTTTTTTGTGATGTTGTTTATTGCTATGTTGAGCCTGATGCCGATTGCATTGTCTTTTGCTACAGAGATTGATTGGGGCATGATTATGTCATCATCTCTAGGCTTATTTTTATTGCTCGCTTCTTTCACTGCAGCTGGATTGTTTCTTTCCAGTCTGACCAGTCAGCCTGTAATCGCCGCAGTGAGTAGTTTTGGTTTATTGATGTTTTTAGTGGTGTTGTACCTTTCTGGTGATTCCCAAAGTAATAGTAGTGAATTGTTTATTTATTTATCCCATTTTAGTCATTTTGAAGCCTTTGTTCGGGGTGTGATTGATAGCAGTGATTTGGTTTACTACTTGCTCTTTATCTTTGGTTTTCTGATCTTGTCGGTGCGAAAACTCGATAATGATAGATTGTTAGGTTAGGCTGATGAAAATACCAAATCATCTGGCCTTACGCATCCAAAACAGTATTTTCTATATTCTGTTTGTGTTGATTATTGGCTTATTGGGGTATCTCAGTAAAACCTATCACAAGAGTTTTGATATAACCCAAAACCAACGGAATTCATTGCATCAAACAACCCAGGACTTACTAAAAAAAATAATAAAACCGATCAAGTTAATTGCGTATGTGCCAGATGATGCGGTAGTACATTCCAGTCTAAAAGAATTAATTGAGAAATACCGCAAGCACAATAAAGCTATTCAGCTGGAGTTTGTAAACCCTGATCTCGATCCGATCAGAGCGAAACAGGATGGTATTGAATACAGCGGTCAATTGTTGATAAAGCTGGGTGATAAAAGCGAAGCAGTAAGTTCGGTTGATGAGCAAACTATGATTAATGTCTTGCAACGGCTATCACGTGAAGAAGCTCGCTTAGTGATCTTTTTGGAAGGTCACAATGAAGCTTCACCGTTGGAAGAAAAATCGAATGGTATCTCAAAACTGGCAACAGTGCTGGAGAAAAAAGGTTTTTTACTGCAGCCACATAATATTCTACGTACTCAGAGTATTCCTGAGAGTGCGAGCTTTGTGATTATTGCTGCGCCGCAAAAAGATTTTCTGGAAGCCGAAGTAAAGATAATTTCTGATTATCTAAAGCGCGGAGGAAATTTACTATGGTTGCATGAACCAGGTGATTTACATGGCCTGGATGATATTGAACAACAGCTCGGCGTTGAATTGCAGCAAGGTACTTTGCTAGATGCCAATCAGGCTCTGCAAGAAATGCTGGGGATTAAACATCCCGCTGCGATAGCCGTGATTGATTACGGTCAATCAGAACTTACCAAAGATTTAAGTGCGCATACTTTATTTCCATTTGCGACATCAATCAAAAAAGACCAGGAGATAAAAGATTCTGGCTGGAAATATCAGCCAATCCTGAGTACCTTAATAACAAGTTGGTTAGAGTCAGGTGACATTCAGGGCAATGTGAAATTTGATGATGATGCTGATAAACCCGGACCCTTGGATATTGGCATTATAGTTACGCGGGAAATACCGGAATCGGATGCTACTGAAAACAACTCTGTAGATAAACCCGAGAAGAAAAATACTGAACAACGCGTCGTGGTGCTGGGCGATAGTGACTTCATGCGGAATTCTTATATCGGTCAAGGTAGTAATCTCGATTTTGCCAGTAATATTTTCAACTGGCTAAGCACAGATGATGATTTGCTCTCAATCAAGGCAAGCATTTCGCCGGGTAATAGCTTGTCATTATCCAATGCAGGGCGAGTAGCATTGGCAAGTTTATGGTTGGGATTGCCACTTATATTATTGGTGCTGGGCGTATTCCGCTGGATGAGACGCAGAAATCGCTAGCGGCATCATCGGCGATTTGAATTAATAGAAAAAGGGGACGATAATGAAAACGATATATAATGATTTTTGCTGCATCATTTTTGACGGTACTTTTGTCAGCTTGCGCAGGTAGTGGTTTTGATTCAGGAGAGCTTGGTTCCAAGGCAACAGCTAATACCAATTTTTACCAACATTGGGTACATTCATACGAAGAACAAAATGGGCAGAAAATACCTAATATCTTCCGCCCCAAGGGCAGCCGTGCATTTCCACCAAGCCGCTTTCGTATGGAATTCGGATTTGATCTCAGTGGGGAATGTAACTATAAATACTTGAGTCCAGTAGATGCCCATGAAATGCGTGACTGCGTCTACACCAAAATTGGCAATAAGGTTTATCTTTACGACGATGACGGAGTGTTACTAAAACATTTATCTTTTACTCTGCAAGGTCCGGCAAGAAAAGATGAAATGCGAATGGCTTACGGGGTGCAAGAACCCGTTTCCAAAGATGCCAAGACAGATAAAAATGCCAAGCCCCAGTAAAAAACGTCTATTACTAAACCTGGGCTTACTGGCGCTGGTAACAGCGCTTGTGGTTTTTGTTACATACCGCAAACCACCAAGCACCGAGTTGCACAAAACCCTTTATGATCAAAATATAGGTGAAGAAGCAAGCGAAATATACATTCATGCAGATGGCAAAGAGGATACGCTGCTAAAGAATGAAGACGGCGTTTGGAAAGTGCTAAAACCGACGCAATTTATTGCGGATGAAGATAAGGTGCGTCACCTGTTCACCTTATTATCAGAAAATGCTGATACGAGCTATGACGTCGAGGGCAAAGACCTTGCACTATATGGGCTTGAGCAAGAGCGGCTCAGTGTGAGTTTTAATGGGGTGAAATTGACCTTCGGTAAACTCAATGAAATCTCGCAACAACGTTATATTTTAAAAGATAAAAAAATGTACTTAATTTCTGAGACGGTCTCTGGATTATTGGAATCAGGTGCGAATGCATTTAAAATAAGCGATGTTAATCCCAGCGATACTGCAACCAAAAAAGCAATAGAAAATAACAACTAGCAATGCCTGAACTCCCCGAAGTAGAAACTACCCGACGTGGAATCAAGCCCTATATTGATCAGCAGATGGTGACTGAAATCATCGTTCGTCAATTCCAACTGCGCTGGCCTGTACCTGTAGAAATCAAACAAATGGAAGGGCAGCAAGTAGAGTCCGTAACACGTCGCGGCAAATACATTTTATTGGAAACTAGTGCAGGTACTGCTTTGATACATTTGGGAATGTCGGGCAGTTTACGCGTTGTCGATGCAGGTACAGAATGCGAAAAACACGATCATGTTGATATTGTATTAGCCAGTGGAAAGGCAGTCAGAATGCGCGACCCGCGACGTTTTGGTGCACTTTTGTGGACCACACAAAACCCACTCAAACATAAACTGATTCGCTCACTGGGCCCAGAACCACTTACAGCTGATTTCAATGCAGATTATCTCTATCAGTGTTCACGCGGTCGCAGTATGAGTATCAAACAATTTATTATGACTGGGCGCGTGGTCGTGGGTGTGGGTAATATCTATGCCTGTGAGTCCTTGTTCAAGTCGGGCATTTCGCCGAAATGGTCAGCGGGCAAAGTTTCCAAAGCACGTTATGTAAAACTGGTTGAGGAAATCAAGATTGTGCTGGCGAATGCGATAGAGCAGGGAGGTACGACACTGCGTGATTTTTTACAGGTTGGTGGTTCGCCGGGTTATTTCGCACAGCAATTAAATGTTTATGGCAGAAAGGGCGAGTCCTGTATGCAATGCAACTCTGAAATTAAACAGATCACGCAGGGGCAGCGTTCAACGTTTTATTGTGGTAAATGCCAGCGTTAACAGAATAAGTGCTAAAAGGTGGGGGGTGGCTTTCTTAGGCTTACCAAAAGCCAAGAAAGTCTATCGTTGTTTCCGTGAGGAAATGTCGATTGCTGGACGAAACAAGGGATGATGCTAATCAAATGGCACCCCCCACCTTTTAGGCACTTTTTAATCAATTCTTTCGTCTGAAACCCCAGAATAATCCTAAACTAGCCATTGCAGCGGAAGAAAGGTTTGCTGTAATAAATCCTTTCAAGCCGCCAAGGTGAGGTGATATCCACGCGATCAAGCCATTATAGATATTCTCAAATGCTTCCCATTTCACATGGATCAGGTCAGCGTATTGCAAGGCAAATAGCAAAATTAATACAGTGCCCGAAATAAAGAATACAAATTTTAAAAAAGTGCGGGTCGCGTAGCCGATAACAAATCCCGCAAAAAAGCTAAAACCCATATAGGTAAAAAGCGCTATCCAGTTACCTGCCTGGATTGATTCCCCTACATCCATATTTTTCGAACCTGTTATTGTCGCGATGATCTGACGTGATTTACAATGGTAGGCAAGCATATCATAATCTTTAACTTTTTCGCTGGGGAAAAGCTTGTCTAAAATCAACCGCCGTTTTTGTGTTGCACCTATGCTTGATTGGACTGATCATCATGAGCGTAGGTTTCTGCGAATCTTATCCAGGCACACCATGCTTTATACCGAAATGGTCACCACTGGTGCGCTCATTCATGGTGATGCAAGACGTCATTTACACTTCAATGAAGAAGAGCACCCTGTCGCACTGCAACTTGGTGGCAGTGACCCAAAGGCAATGGCCGAATGTGCAAGAATGGCAGAAGACGAAGGCTATGATGAGGTCAATATCAATGTCGGCTGTCCCAGTGATCGTGTGCAAAATGGTGCTTTTGGTGCCTGTTTAATGGCTGAGCCAGAATTGGTTGCTGAAAATGTCGCGGCTATGAAAAATGCGGTCGATATACCCGTCACGGTTAAAAACCGCATTGCCATTGATGAAATGGATGAGTATCAAAGTTTGCCGCGATTTTTATCGATTGTATCCCAAGCTGGTTGTAAAACCTTTATCGTACACGCGCGCAAAGCATGGTTAAAAGGTTTGAGTCCGAAACAGAATCGGGATGTACCACCGCTTAATTATGAACTGGTGCATCAAATGAAGCGCGAGTTTCCGCATCTGGAAATAATTATCAATGGAGGCATAAAGACATTAGAAGAAAGTGAGCAGCATTTAACTCAAGTTGATGGCGTAATGATCGGTCGTGAAGCCTACCATAATCCCTACATGATGATTGAAGTTGACCAGCGCATTTATGGGGATCCAGTAGAAAATCATCTCACGCGTATGGAAGTACTCGAAGCTTATATGGAGTATATGCAGCGTCAGATGTCTCGAGGTGTGTATTTAAAACATATGAGTCGTCATTTGTTAGGATTATTTTCTGGTCAAAATGGCGCTAAAGCGTGGCGCAGATACATCAGTGAAAACGCGCATAAAGAAGGCGCTGGCATTGAAGTTATTGAAAAAGCCGCTTCCTTTTTGAGCTGATTTTAAAAGGATTCTGATTTGGTCAATTAGTAGTTGACCATAAACCATGCAAACAGTAGAATTCCCGCCTTCATCAGATCCTCGATAGCTCAGTTGGTAGAGCAGTAGACTGTTAATCTATTGGTCCCTGGTTCGAGTCCAGGTCGAGGAGCCAAATTTAAAAAGCCTGCAATTTTGTTGCAGGCTTTTTTATTTCTTATAAAAAATAGTTTTTATTTTTAATTGGTCTATCCTTGTGATAACACTCATATGTTTTGCTATTTCGGCTTATTGGGGAAAACCCCAATGGCTTCTGTGACTTAACACAATATTAAATTATGACAAAATGTTTCATTCTACATCCATCCAGAAACTACGTCCTTTACAAATTACCGTAAGCATTAGTTTCATGGGTTACTAATAATTGTTACCAGGAGGTCAACATGCGAAAAAAATTTCGCGTAATGTCAATTGCAGTATCAGCAATGACATTAATAGGAGTCATCGGTTGTTCAGCTGCGATTGCAGCAGAGAAGAAAGTTGCAATGAGCCCAATGGAAGAAGGCAAGAAACTGTCTTTTGACATAAAGAAAGGCAACTGCCTAGCCTGTCATTTAATCGCAGGTGGCGATCAGGCAGGTAATATCGGTCCTCCACTGATCGCAATGAAAGCACGCTTTCCTGATAAGGCTGTACTAAAGGCACAAATTTCAGATCCGCGTGCGAAGAACCCCAATACCATCATGCCTCCGTTTGGGCCTCATGGTGTTATGTCGGCTAAAGAAATCGATCTGGTCACAGACTTTATCCATACTTTATAAGCCACACTTTACAAAATACTCAACCCTTTAAGAGGAAATACAATGAAACGTAGAAGCTTTTTAAAAAGCACGCTAGTTGCCAGCGCTGCCGTTACAGCGGGCATACTAAGCCCTAACCTGGCTTTCGCTGCCGCGCACGGCAGTGACCTTGCAGCAGCCAAGTCAGTCGATGAAGTACTGAAGTTACTGGGCGCCGAAGGCGCTGCAGCATCAGACAAGATCAAGATCAAAGCCCCGGAGATAGCCGAGAATGGTGCCGTTGTTCCAGTTGGCATTACCTCTGAGATTGCCGGTACCACAGAAATCGTCTCCATCACAGCAGCTAACCCCACCCCTTTTGCTGCAAAATACACCTTCGGTGAAGGCGCAACAGCGGCGGTTAAGTCACGCTTTAAAATGGGTAAGACCACCGATGTTATTGCGGTAGTAAAAGCAGACGGTAAATACTACACAGCAAAAACCAATGTAAAAGTAACCAAAGGCGGCTGCGGAGGCTAATATCATGGGAACAATCAAATTACGTACAAAAGAGAAAGGCGGAAAAATAGAAGTTAAAGCCTTGATTACACATCCAATGGAAACCGGTCTGCGTAAAGACAGCAAAACGGGTGAGAAAATCCCTGCGCACTACATCACAGAAGTGATGGTTACAGCCAATGGAAAAGCGGTGATGACGGCTAACTGGACAGGATCTGTTTCTAAAAATCCATTCCTGTCGTTTAGTTATGCAGGCGCCAAGGGCGATAAAGTCAACCTTAGCTGGAAAGACAATACCGGTAAGAGCGATTCTATGGAAACAACTGTTAAGTAAGTTCCCATCAGTAAAAAACATTAGCTGGGCTTAAGGGAGTCTCTGATTAAAGAGGCACCCTTAAGTTCAGCTAAGTTAAGTAATTAGCAAGGAGGAGAAGGAAATGAGAAAACTGATTATATCAGTCGCTTTATTGGCAGTCGTATTAGCCCCATTTGTTACTGCACAGGCATCAACGCCCGCAGACGATAACACTGCTATTCGCGACTACTTCAAAAAGACCCTGGGTGCAGATGCACCGCTAGAGGATTTCATCAACGGTACTTATGCATTAAATGAAGATGCAAGAAGCCAGTGGGAGGAAATAGAAGAATTTCCTCCTTACGAGATTGAAGTCGATAAAGGCGCAGAACTCTGGGCTAAGAAATTCAAGAACGGCAAATCCTTTGCCAGCTGTTTTGGCGAAGATACCAGCGCTATCCGCGTAAAATATCCGTACCATGACGAAGCCAAAGACACCATTGTGACATTAGAAGGCGATATTAACAAATGCCTGACCGATAATGGTGAGAAGCCGTACAAATGGAAGAAAGGTAATATCGCAGCAGTTTCAGCTTACATTGCAAAACAAGGCCGTGGCGCCAAAATCAATGTTGTGCCAAAAACAGAAAAAGCCCTTGCCTGGTACAAAAAAGGCAAGAACTTCTTCTACGCCAAGCGTGGCCAGTTAAACCTGTCCTGTGCTGACTGTCATGTTTACAACGCCAACAAGAAAGTTCGTGGAGATATATTAAGCCCGGCGCTAGGTCAACCCTCGCACTTCCCGGTATTCCGTACCAAGTGGGGCAGTCTGGGTACCTTACACCGTCGATACGGTGGTTGTAATAAGCAGGTTAGAGCGAAAGACTTCAAAGCTCAGGGCGACGAATACAAAGCACTGGAATACTTTCAGATGGCCATGTCTTCGGGTATGGAATTTAATGGCCCGGGTGCGCGTAAGTAATTTTTAACACAGTTTATTTGGAGTTGAACAATGAAATTTAAGTTTTTATTAGCAACATTAGTGCTTTCTTTGAGTTCCGTGGTATTGGCTGGTGGTGCAGAAGATGCTATCAAAGCAGCCAAAGCTGCTCAAAAAGAAGCAGCTGCAGTCGGGTTCGAGTGGCGTGACATGGGCAAGATGATTAAGAAAGCCGAGGAAGCTGCAAAAGATGGCAAAGCAGATAAGGCTATCAAAATTGCAAATACCGTAGTAATGCATGGTAAAGCAGCGCTTAAGCAGGCGGCTGTTGCAAAGACTGCTGGGCCCCTTTTCTAAAAAATTGTCCTGTATTGTTAAAGTATAAAGCCGAGTTTATCTCGGCTTTTTTTGTGTTCTCTTTGACCATAAGTGAGTAAGCTGTAAAATTTGAAATAGGCTAAAATCAAGATATATATGAAAATTAGGATTAACTATCTTTTATGAATTTTTCGCGTGTAATTACAAAGCCAATAGCAGTAATAATTTCCCTGATCCTTGTTCTAGGAATGGGGCAAAGCTTTGCGGAAGAGCCTTTTATCAAAATAGGCGTGCTAAGTCATCGTGGCGATGATTTTACGCTCAACGCATGGAATCCGACTGCAAGATATCTTACAAACCAGCTACCGGCATATGATTTCGAAATAGTCCCTTTAGACTTTAACGAAGTTAATGATGCTGTAAGTAAAAATGAAGTTGATTTCATTTTAGTGAACCCAGGAATCTACGTTAATCTGGAATATAGTTATCGAGTTTCGCGTTTGGCAACCATGCATAATTTGCGCGGAGAGAATAGTTATAAACAATTCGGTGGGGTAATACTTACCCGCAGTGATCGCGATGACATCCAGTCGATTGAAGACTTACGTGGAAAATCATTTATGGCGGTAGATGCAACCTCATTGGGTGGCTTCGAAATGGCTTGGCGCGAGCTTAATGCAAAAGGAATCAACCCTTATGAAGATTTTTCCCGCCTTGAGTTTGGCGGCATTCATGACCGTGTAGTGCTTTCAGTAATCAGTGGCAAAGCCGATGCAGGTACAGTGCGCACTGATATTCTCGAACGGATGTCAAATGCTGGCACTATCAATCTCAATGATATCCGGGTTATCAATCCACAGACAGATAGCGAATTCCCCTTTCGTTTAAGCACACGTCTGTATCCAGAATGGCCCTTCAGTAAGGTCCGGCAAACTTCCGATGAACTCGCCAAAAAAGTAGCATTAGCCTTATTTGCCATGCCTAAAGATCATCCTGCCGCATTGGCGGCTAAATATGCGGCGTGGGATTTACCCCTCGACTATCAGCAAGTCCATGAGCTGTTTCAGGAGTTAAAACTACCGCCATACGACGCTTTAGGAAAATTTACCATAAAAGATGTAATAAGCAAGTATTGGTATTGGACTCTATTGGCGATAGCAACTTTATTGGCAATGGGTGCCATAACTTCAGCCGTGATACGCAGAAATAAAAGGCTGCAACGCCTTCATGTTCGCATGGAAAAGCATTATGAAAGACTATTGGATTCTGTAGGGGATGGTATTTACGGTATCGATCTTGAAGGTAAGTGCACTTTCGTGAATAAAGCCATGGAAGATATTTTAGGCTGGAAAACGGCTGAGTTGATTGGCAATAATGTTCATACAATATTGCATCATACGCATGCTGATGGCTCATCTCATTCATCGTCAGATTGTCCTATTCTCAAGACTGCTATGGATAGTCAGTCACGCTTTATTGAGGATGATTTATTCTGGAAAAAAGATGGCGCATCAATTTCTGTCGAGTACAGTTGTACACCGATTAAAAAATCCGGGAAAACGGTGCTGGGTAGCGTTGTAGTTTTTCGCGATATCACAGAAAAAAAGCTTATAAAGAAAAGAACCCGCGAACATCAACTACAACTCACACATGTCGCACGTTTAAGTACATTAGGGGAGATGGCATCAGGTATTGCCCATGAATTAAATCAACCACTAACCGTGATTAATAATTATTCGCGCGCCTGCATTCGCATGCTTGAGTCTGATGAACCAATGAAAGATCAATGCTCCGATGTAATGGAGAAAATTTCAAAACAGGCTGAGCGTGCGGGAGCAGTGATCAAACAAATTAGACATTTTGTGAAGAAAGACTTACCCGATAAAAAGCCCGTAAAAGTATTAGAAATGATTAATGTGGTGGAAGAACTGACGCACATGGAACGGGAGCGTAAGCATGTCAATCTTGTTATCGAACTTGATCCTAAAGTGGAATGGGTAGAGGCACAGGATACCCAGATCGAACAAGTGATAATCAATCTGGTGCGAAACGGCATCGAAGCGATGGATGACACCCCTATCGAAAAAAGAAATTTAATTATTCGCACCCAGGCACTAGCAGAAGATAAATTAAAATTCACTATCAGCGATTCAGGCTGCGGCATTAATAAAGAGTTGATTGATCAATTATTTGATCCCTTTGTGACCACTAAAAAGCTAGGCATGGGCCTGGGCTTATCAATTAGCCAGGGCATTATTGAAACACATGGTGATCAAATAGTGATTCATGAAAACCCTGAGGGAGGAGTTAGTTTTAGTTTTAAGCTCCCCGTTGTTGAAAGTCCACAGAAAAATAAAAAACGTAAAAAGCAGAAAAAGGAGGAACTTGCGTGAGTGAAGAAATAACCGTATTCATTGTGGATGATGATGAAGAAGTCAGAGATTCATTAAAACTCTTGATTGAATCAGTCGGGCTTGAAACCGAAACCTTTGATTCGGCGGAAACATATCTAAAAAGCTTTGATGCTTCGCGAGCAGGCTGTCTGATTCTGGATATACGTATGAAAGGCATGAGTGGTTTGAGTTTGCAGGAGCATCTTAGCAAAGAAGCTATGCACCCGCCAATTATCATCATAACAGGGCATGGTGATGTACAAATGGCGGTAAAAGCAGTAAAAGCGGGAGCCTCCGAATTTCTGGAAAAGCCTTTCAATGAACAACTATTGTTGGACAGTATTCACGTCGCTATAGAAAGAGATGCAGAACAACGCGGCAAAGCCTCAAAACTGGCAGAAATCCAGCAAAAGGTCGATAGCCTTACCGATCGCGAAAAAGAAGTGATGGAGCTAGTCGTAACCGGCATGCAAAACAAAAATATCGCTAGTGAGTTGTATATAACTCAATCCACCGTCGAAGCTCATCGTGCCAAGGTAATGGAAAAAATGGAAGCGCGCACTTTATCAGCGCTAATGCGTATGATCATCTCACTACGGCCAATTTAGCCCTGTATTATACCTCTCAATTAGAAATATTTTACCCCTTTGTTTCTATTGGTTGCTTAAATAATTGAGGGAACTCTGTGATACTTCACCTTGATTCTGGATTTTTAGCGTTGCTAGGTGATACGTCTAATTTATATAGGTGCCCATGAATCTATAAAAATAAAAGTAGCTAACAGACGCTTTCTGATGAGAGTCGTTATATGAGTTAATTATGTCACCTTTGTGCTCAAGTTTTCAAAAATAGGATTGCTGATGATTTATATTAATAAAGAGTTTCCGGATTACTTTCCCTTGTTGTGTCGCAACCTGAAACAATATTCTATGTTGTTTTCGATTATTTTGATGATAATGCTAATGGTGACAACATTTACCACCACTGTAACTGCGACTGAGGTGAAGCGTACTGGCCGGGATCTTCATCGGCTATGGGATAGTAATTGTGTTACTTGCCACGGCCATTCAGCAGATTTTTCCCGTAAGTTTCTGAAAGTTTCCGGTGGTAAATTACTTGGTCCGCTTTACGGTAATAACCTCCGTTTGTTTCTACATAATCATTACCTCGCTGGTAAAGAAGTGGATGCTATTTATAATATGCTACTCGCACAGGCAAGTACTAAGCCAAGGTTCCAGCAAGAATGCAGTGGATGTCATGGAAAGGCTGCTGAGTTCGTGCGTGAATCTCTCATTCTTAGGGATGACGAGCTTTATAGCCGCAAAATGGAATCTCCTACGACTAGCTTTCTTAGCGCACACAGAAAGCTCAATGAAGAAAATGTCAAATTCTTTGTGGAACAGCTAACCCGTGTAGCTCACGAGATTTACCGGCCATAAGCTGGTGATGAAAAACTGCCCAAAAGGTGGGGGGTGTCTTTTAAGTAGTAAGCAAATGCTTCTCGAGCATAGTAAACACCCTTAAGTAACAATCTAATAACCAAATGTTTTTTCTGCATAATTTTACCGTAGCGATTATTTACATCGAAAGCTACAAGCCTATTTTTGCAATCGGTATTTATGATTATTTTTTAGCATAGGTATTTATGAACATGGCAACCGTCGAAGTAATTGTTCTTTCCTTCTCGGCCTCCGTCATGACATGTTGTCTCAATAAAGTTGGCCAAAGAGCGCTGGTTTTAAGTAATCCAAAAAACTGCTCTACAGCGAATAGGACGTCATCAATTTTCAATGTATTGTCGGCGATAGCTTTTTCTAGCCAAAGCGTAAAATTTGCCTGACAGGATGGGCGTTGCTTATCAAAGATACTAGCCATTTCTTCATTCCGAACTAATTCACCTAGCAGAATTCTGGATAGCTGCTGTATCTCTTTTGATTGCAATAAATCAACTTCAACTCGTGCGATTTCTAACAGTTGTTTTTCTACTTGTATGGATGGATTGTAACCACGTGTGAACACCTCATTTTCCAAACTGGTTAGGTGCTCAAGAATAGAGAAGAATAATATTTCTTTGCTAGAAAAATGGTTATAAACAGTGCGTTTAGAAACCTGAGCCCTACTGGCAATTTTATCCATGCTACAGCCTTTAAACCCCTGCTCACGAAACTCTACGATTGCAGCTTGAATGATTTGTTCTCTCTTTTTTTCGGTTAACTTCAATTGTACACAGCTCCTAGGTACATTATGTAATGAAACAGAGTGTTTAAGATATCAAGTGTATTTCCAATTGTTTAGTTATTGTCACTCTCATGGTTAAAAAATATTATTGATATTTGTCTGTTTCCTAGTTAATTATAAAGTAAACTACACTGTACAGTTTACTTTTTTAGAAATATTATTGAACCCATTAAAAATGAAGACACTTTTCAAGCTAGTCGCTTTACTTATGCTCGGCATGCTCGTCGCATGTGAACAGCAAAATGCCGCTGAAGCTCCTGCAGGTAGTGGTATACCTCCGCCAACTCAAGTCACTACACTGATATTAACGCCTCGAAATGTACCGGTTAGTTATGAATATACGGGACAAGTAGCGGGTTCCCATGAGATTGAAGTTCGCTCACGTGTATCGGGTATCATCGAAAAACGTCTATTCGAAGAGGGTAAATATGTAACAGCGGGTAAAACACTATTTCAGATTGACTCAGCACCTTTTGAAGCGCAAATGGCTGAAGCTGAAGCGTCCTTGGCAATCGCACAGGCTTCCAGGGCCAGCGCACTAGCTCAATTAAAAAAGGCACAGCGTGATTACGCTCGCATCATTCCCTTATCAAAACAAAAACTACTTAGTCAAAGTGCAAGTGATGATGCAGAGTCCGCTCTGGAAATTGCAAAGGCAGCTGTACAAGAAGCGGACGCAGCTATTATGCAGGCAAAAGCTACAGCAAATACAGTTCAAATAAGCCTCGATTACACAACTGTAAAAGCTCCCATTTCAGGTATCGTGGGGCGGGCCATGAAAATGCAAGGCAGTCTTGTTCAGGCTGGTAATGGCAGCTTATTGACTACGGTTTCACAAAATAATCCTGCTTATGTGAATTTCGGAATTCCCGAGACTGAGCAAATCCAGCAACAACAGGAAACTGCGGCTAAAACTCTGGTGTTGCCAGCTAGTGGATTTGATGTGGCACTTACCACAAGTAGCGGTCAGCAACTTAAAAAAACCGGTTCGGTTAATTTTGAGGATTACAAAATCGATCCTAAAACCGGTAATTTCGCAGTACGCGCTACTATTGATAATTCCGACAAAAAACTATCACCCGGACAATTCGTCCGCGTAATTTTAAGAGGTGCCATACGTCCTAACGCAATTTTAGTACCGCAACGAGCGGTACTGGATAACCCTCAGGGAAAATATGTTTATGTCGTTGGCAAGAGCAAAAACAAGGATCAACAAGATATGACAGTTGCTGAGCAGCGACCTGTCAAAGTAGGTGAATGGGTAAAACTTGAAGGTGAGCTGAGTAATGCATGGATTATTAAATCAGGTTTAAAGGAGGGGGATCAGGTAGTCATCGAAGGCACCGCACGAATTTTCTATCCTGGCATGCCTGTTCAGCCCGTTCCTTTAAATGCTAAGCAGCTACCATCTAAAGTAGAAGTCGGTAGCAAAACAGATAATGAAATCAATACAGAAAAAGATGATCCTATAAGCGATGAAATTGAGAGCAAAATAAAAAACACAAAAAAGTCATCAATTAGCAACGTGCAAAAATAGGAGCGGAAAATGTTTTCACGGTTTTTTATCGATCGGCCGATCTTTGCATTTGTAATATCAATTTTCATTATTATCGCCGGAACCGCTGCAATGCGAAGCTTGCCGGTGGCGCAATATCCAGAAATTGCCCCCCCGACTGTGCAAGTCGTAGCGGTTTATCCTGGTGCGTCTGCCGAAATTGCAGCGCAAACGGTTGCAACGCCATTAGAAAATGCAATTAATGGAGTTGAAGACATGCTTTACATGTCATCAACATCAACTTCAAATGGTGTTAGCACGATCACTGTTACGTTTCAGATTGGTGCCGATATAGATCAGGCAGCACTTAATGTCAATAATCGGGTAAAGCAGGTTGATGCCCGTTTGCCCGAAGAAGTCAGACGTCTGGGTGTTACGGTTGAAAAAGGTTCCTCTGCTTTTCTCCAGGTTGTTGCTTTTTATTCTCCTGATCAACGCTACGATGATTTGTATACCTCAAATTATGTCACTCTGAACGTACTGGACCACCTTAAGCGTATTCCTGGCACCACTAATGTACAAATTTTTGGTGCTAAGGATTACGCTATGCGTATCTGGGTCAAGCCTGACCACATGACCCAGTTAGGCTTGACAATTACCGATGTGGCCGCAGCCCTGAATGAACAGAATGCTCAATTTGCCGCAGGTAAAATTGGGCAGGCTCCTACGAAAAGCGGCCAGGAAATGGTTTATAGCATAACCACAAAAGGACGTTTATCAACAGTCGAAGAATTCGAAAACATCATACTCAGAGCTAATGAAGATGGAAGCCTGTTGCGCCTAAAAGATGTAGCCAGAGTCGAGCTAGGCTCAAAGGATTATGATTTTATCGGTCGCATTAATGGCAATCCTTCTACATTGGTAGGTATTTTCCTGCAACCTGGGGCGAATGCATTGAGTGTCGGCGAAAACGTGCAAAATATAGTCAAGAAGCTGTCCCAAAATTTTCCGGAAGGTTTAACATACTCTACACCTTATGACACCACACGTTTTGTTGAGGTATCCATACGAGAGGTTTTGAAGACACTCGGCGAGGCGATGCTTCTGGTATTTTTGGTAGTATACTTATTCTTGCAAAACTGGCGCGCCACACTGATCCCGACATTGGCTGTACCAGTCTCATTATTGGGTACTTTCGCCGGACTAAAATTACTTGGTTATTCAATCAATACCTTAACCTTGTTTGGTATGGTGCTTTCAATTGGTATCGTGGTTGATGACGCCATTGTGGTTCTAGAAAATGTTGAACGCATCATGCATGAAAAAGGCCTGAAGGCGCGTGAAGCTGCCATTGAAGCCATGGAGGAAGTCAGTGGCCCGATCGTGGCTATCGTGCTGGTACTGGTTTCTGTGTTCGTGCCGATTGCATTTCTGGGTGGTTTGACAGGAGAATTATATCGCCAGTTTGCAATCACCATTTCTATTTCTGTGACACTCTCCGGTATTGTCGCGCTTACCATGACGCCGGCACTTTGCGTACTGATCTTAAAACATGAACATAAACGCAGCAATTTTTTCTTCCGTGGCTTCAACCGTTTTTTTAGTTTTGTGACGCGACGCTATGTCGGTAGTGTTGGCTTTATGATCCGGCGCTCTTTTTTCACCATCATATTGTTTCTAATTATGGTTGGATTAACTGCCAACTTATGGAAAATTACACCCAATTCACTGGTGCCCGATGAGGACCAGGGCTATTATATTGCGGCAGTTTTCCTACCAGATGGCGCGACACTTGAGCGAACCGATAAAGTCGTATCCGAAGTTGTAGCAGCGATTAAATCTAATCCAAATAATGAAAATGTAATAGCATTTACTGGTTTTGATTTCCTTGGTGGAGGTTATAAAAACAGTGCAGCAACGCTTTTCATTACGCAAAAGCACTGGGATGATAGAGATGTATCCACCAAGGCACTGGTAGGCGAGTTGTTTATGAAAACCGCGCGTATCAAGGAGGCATTGGTACTCGCATTTAATCCGCCAGCCATTTTTGGACTTGGAAGTACCGGAGGCTTTGAGTTTTATCTGCAAAACAAAGGCGAAGGTGGACCAAAAGCTTTAGCCGGTGCAATGCAGGCATTCAAGGGTGCCGCGCAGCAGGATCCCCGCTTGGGGATGGTTAACAGTCTGTGGCGGGCTGCGACACCTCAGCTATTTATCAATGTTGATCGTGAACGAGCCAAGTCATTGGGCATCTCACTGGATAGCGCATTTAATACCCTGGCAGCTGGCTTGGGCTCTTACTATGTCAATGATTTCAATAAATACGGTCGAGCCTGGCAGGTTTTACTATCTGCAGATGCTGCCTACAGAAAAACACCAGAAGATGTTGGTCGCATGTATGTCCGAAGTAACAATGGCGAGATGGTTCCATTGTCAGCCTTTGCGCGGATTGAATACAGTTCCGGCCCAGACACAATTGATCGCTATAATAATCTGCCAGCGGTAAAACTTATGGGTGAGGGAGCACCAGGATTCAGCTCTGGCCAGGCTTTGGATGCTGTTGAAGACATTGCTGCGAAAGCATTGCCGCCAGAATTTACCTATGACTGGACGGGCTCGTCTTTTCAGGAAAAGCAATCAGCAGGTAGTTCTGCGCTCTCTTTAATTCTGGCAGCCATTATGGTTTTTCTGATTCTTGCAGCACTTTATGAGCGCTGGTCATTGCCACTATCAGTTTTGCTGGCACTACCATTTGGTACATTTGGTGCACTCGCAGCGGTTTGGCTCAGAGATTTTACCAATGATGTTTATTTCCAGATAGGGTTGGTGACACTGCTCGGTCTAGCGGCAAAAAATGCCATCTTAATCGTTGAATACGCGCTCTTCAAAGTGAATGAAGGCTGGACAGCTACCGCTGCGGCTATGGAGGCTGCACGCCTAAGGTTTCGTCCGATCATAATGACGTCCCTTGCTTTTATTCTGGGAGTTGTTCCTCTGGCATTTTCAAGCGGAGCTGGAGCAGGTGCTCGTCAATCGGTGGGCACGGGGGTAATGGGTGGAATGTTGGCAGCGACGTTTTTAGCTGTGTTCTTTTTGCCTTTCTTTTTTAAACTGTTGATTGACCGGAGCTTGAAAACAACGCCGAAAGACTTTGTGAAACCTGAAGAAAACGATATTAATGAGACTGATACAAATGACCAGGATCATTCTACTTAATTCAATGTCTGGCTCACAGGTACGATGAAAATAAAAAGCCCCTGAGCTCTGCATAAGTTCTTTGGTCATTTTTACAATAATAAAATGAGCCGAGCTTTCGCGCGACAATAGCATTGTTGTTTAATGCTGATCCGACGGGAAGGCATAGTCGCATAAAAATTGCTTAAAAGTGGGGGGTGTCTTTTAATCCAGCATTAGTCAGTAAATTCAAACTCGGTAATCACCGGTAAATGATCACTGGCAACTTTTGATGCCTTAAAGCGGCAGCGTTTTGCTGAGAGAAAACGTAAACCGCCACGGTAATAGACTCTATCCAAGCCTCCTTGCGGCGAAAATGAAGGGAAAGTTTTAAGCGCTTTAGGTGAACCTGCGGCGTTGTTTTTGTCTGTGGCACATTTGAACTCAAGACCCTCGATAAACAATGCACGCAACAAGGATCGCCAGTCATTAAAGTCACCGCCGATAATGCAGGGTGTATCCATATCAAGGGATTCATACTCTTTAGAGCGTGCCAGTACGCCCGCCTGCTTTTGCCGTTCTTTTGCGGATAAACCGAGGTGTAGATTGAATACTTCCAGAGGAAAAGATTTATTCTTTTGATTCTGAATTTCGATGCTAGTGTGCTGACAACCACGACGTTTTCGTGCGCCAATGCTCAGGTCAATATTGCGTTCGCGCAAAATTGGGAAGCGGCTCAGGGTTGCATTTCCATACCAGCCTTTGCGCATGCTGACATTATGGCCCATCGCGTAATGGGGGTAATCGAGCGCATCAGCCAGTTCTTTGGCGAGCTTTAATTCACGCGAACGCGGCGCACCTTCGTCGACTTCCTGTAGTAATACGATATCAGCATCATGTCCGCGAATAATCTCGATAATGCGCTCAGGCGCAAAGCGCCGATCAAAGCCAATCGCGCGGTGGATATTGTAACTGAGAACACGAATTTTCAAGCGCTGCCCTTATCTGGTGATGACTGTTTAATAATATCATTAATTATACGATTAAATACATGATATGGATTAGGGTTTTGGAGTTTTATTGGAGAGTTTCTGGTTATAAAAAAGACACCCCCCACCTTTTCGGCTGTTTTTGATACCATCAGAAAAGCGCCCTAAAGTTGAGGGGTGCCTTTTTTATTATAAACCCTAGTCATTTAAGACGAACCTAACGGATCTTGCTTATAAAACAATATCAACTGCTTATAAACATCGGGGCAACTTTCCATAAGTACATTTGGAGCAGTGAAAAAATATTCACTGATGACTGCAAAGAATTCAGCGGGATTGGTGGCGGCATATTCATTGATGTTTGTGTGTTGGTAGTTTTCTATCTGTCTGACTAAAATATCATAGGCTTTACTAAGGGCCTCAGTCCAGACGTGCCTGTGCATATTCGGGTGTAGTGGTGGCATGCCGTTGGCGCGGCCATTGAGCATATCAAGTTTGTGCGAGAACTCATGAATCGTTACATTGTGGCCGTGCCGAGGATTAAAGCTGTCGCGTTCAATATCTGTCCACGCAAGTATAACCGGACCTCTTGACCAAGCTTCTCCGCTTAATGCGGAGCTTGTATCGTGAACTAATCCAAAGTTATCGGTGATGTTGCGATAAACCACGAAAGTGTCGGGATACACCACTACTTCTACCCAACCATCGTAATAACTCATATCGAGATGTAGTATCGGTAGACAGGCTTGCGCTGCGATGATTAGGCGTTTCTCAGCATTAAGCTTAAAACCTTTGACGCCAGTAAATGTTTTTTCGTACAAAAATAGTGTGGTGAGCTTCTTAAGCTTGGCTAAATCTTTGGTATTGAGTGATTTCAATAAAGGCAGTTTAGCAACCGTACTTTGCCAGAGATTTTGCTCAATGGGGTTGTTGAGTAGAATGTAGTGATTACGTATTTTACTTATTGTTTTAAATACCATGCTAATAGTCTTGGGCTATTGAAGCACTATTCAAGTTTAATAAACATGGAAACGCCGAGTATTAGATATTTTTAGCTTTTAGATATCTGCTTTGGATTCTAGAGTTAATGATAGTAGGTTAAATTTCTTCTGACTTTTTGACTTTTTCTTCAGGTTTATTGAGAGTTAGTTTACGCTTTTTACTACTATATCGAATCGCAACCGGTTTGCTGGTATCTGCAGCTTTCTCAGTGGCTTCGGCTAAAAAGCCTCTGCCTATGCTGTCTTTTGGAGCATCTGTACCAACACGACTTACGCCTACTTTTCTTTCTTTGTTACTATTTTTGCGGTGAGTGCCACCGTTTAAACGACCGAATGGACCTTTATGTTGGCGTTTTGGTGTGCCATCAGGATTAGTTTGTTTGTTACTGGTTTTAGCTCTGCCGCCTGATTTGGCGCGTCTGCCATTATTGGTTTTATCGTTAGCCTTGCGATTATTATTTCTTTTGTTCTGGCTGGGTTTTTTCGTTTGGTTAGATTTATTTGTTCGTTTTGCCGGGCTAAGATTCATAAACGGTTTGAGTGGCTCTAAACCAGGAATGGTGATTTTATCAAGTTCAGTGCCAAAGCGCTTTTCAAGGTCTTTTAGCTCGTTATAGTTATAGCCATCAACCATCAAAAGGGATGCTTTTTCGCGATTTAGCTGGTGTTTATTTAGTCTATTGAGGTAATTATCGATATTGTTTGGTAAATCAAAGTTGATAATATTAGTGTCGATTTTTTGTAGCAGATCACTGTCTATGGTCTTTTTAGACTGGTCGCTGTAGATAATAATATCGCAATCTGTGAGTTCTTCCGCGTCCACTTCATCAATTAACTCTGCGGCATGGCCGTGATTGGAAAGGTTTTCTTGTAATATTTTAGCCCCTTTATTGGTCGCGGTGTAAATCAGTGTTGGTTCTCCTGCGAATTCATCCATAAGGTGATCCAGCATTGCGATTTTGTGGGTGTAATCTTCTGCAATATAGACTTTTTGTGGTATTAAGGTTTTGATGTCGATCATTTTATGGTCTTTCTTATTGTTATTAGTGTTGTTTGAATCATTGTTTTTCGCGTTGTTGTTATTTGAATTATTGGTACTGTTATTCGAGCCCTGATTTGCATCTATTATTGTTCGATGCCGGGGTGATCTTTCATCAAAGCCCTCTACAACGTCTTCATCTTCATCATCAATATAGAGTTGCTCTGAATTAGAAAATAAAGATTTAGCATAAGGTTTTATTTCTTCATCGCTACCGCGAACAAAGACGATGGAAGAGCAGTCGGAGTCTGCTTGATTCAAGATGTTTTCAACCAAACCCTGCAAGTTCTTTTTATAAATGCTGGATAAGTCATCAATAATGAGCATTTCAAGCTGAGAAAAATCAGCTTTGCCGTTATTCATCAAATCGTTAAGTCTGCCGGGCGTGGCTATCATAATATCCAGTGGGCGGCGCATTAGGCGCATTTGTGTTTGGTAAGGACGACCACTGACGATAAATCCAAAACGCATTACCAGACCACTACTCAAGCGTTTGATGGTGTAGTTGATTTGGCTAACACGATCACGACGCGAGGTGAGGATTAAAACACGTGCGCCACGTTTTTCTGGAGCAGGGTTCTCAAGAATGTAATTCATCGCGGGGATTAAAAACGCCCCCGTTTTTCCCGAGGCTGCTTGACTCCAGATTAAAGCGCTTTTTCTTGCTGCAACCAAAGGAATTAATTGCGATTGAAGCTCGGTGGGAGATTTATAGCCCGCTTCTTCAATTGACTGAATGAATTCTTTATTTAGATTAAAATCTGAAAATGACAACTCTTGTCCCCCCCGCCTTGATAAACGGGTATTACGCTATACGTAAATGGCTTTATAATGAATATGATAAAAATAATGGCTTTTGTGTTTTTTGATAATTATTTCACTTAGGAAAATTTAGGATGCCACTCCCCGAATATAATAGAAATAATCTAGCATCGCACACCCCTAACGGGTGTAAGCATCAGCAGCGTTAAATAGCTGTAGCTACTCTCTTATGAAATAAATCACACTGCACTCAAGCGATAACTTATAGTATATGGTGATTTGAGTCAAGTAAATGGGGATTAGGCGGAGTTTAGGCCACTAGATTGGGTAATTGCTCGCGCCAGTTTTTCTCTTCATCGCGCAGGGTTAAAATTTCGACGCCATCTGGTGTGACATAAAGAGTGTGTTCCCATTGTGCGGAAAGCTTGTGATCTTTGGTTATTACTGTCCATTTGTCCGGTAATGTTTTTATGTGGCGCTTGCCCTGATTTACCATAGGCTCAATAGTAAAGGTCATACCTTCTTTTAAAGTGATGCCGGTATCAGGTTTGCCGTAATGCAAAACCTGAGGCGCTTCATGGAATTGCTCGCCAATGCCATGCCCACAATATTCACGCACCACTGAATAATGTTGTGCTTCGGAATAAGTTTGAATTGCATGACCAATATCACCTAAACGGAGACCAGGTTTAACCATGTCGATACCTATGTACAGTGCGGTTTGGGCGATATCACAAAGGCGTTGGGTAGCAGTATTGGGTTTGCCAACGCAAAACATTTTGCTGGTGTCTCCATGAAGACCGTCCTTAATTACGGTGATGTCAATGTTGATGATATCGCCTTTTTTTAGTTTTTTATTGCTCGGAATGCCATGGCATACCTGATGATTGACTGAAGTACAGATTGATTTAGGAAAGCCGTGATAATTCAATGGTGCAGGGATCGCTTGCTGTGTATTCACAATATAGTCATGACAAATTTTATCAAGTTCATCCGTGGTAATGCCAGCTTCTACAAATGGACCGATCATATCCAGTACATCAGCTGCAAGGCGACCAGCAACTCTCATCTTTTCTATTTGTTCTGGGGTTTTGATCTTAATTGTTGTCATCGATTACCACATTTAATATTTTGAATAAAGGAATCGTGAATTATGCCGTTTTTTAAAGAGAAGCGAAACAGTTGTGACGTCTAACTGTTTTATGGTATAAAGTGCGCCGCGTTAAATTTGCTGGGTGTTTCTGGTAAATTCGCGAAAACTTGATGGAGTATCGGGAATTATCTCGCTTTACTTCAAATTCACACACATATCGTCAAGGTATAGCAGGGTGCTTTTAAGTCTTAATAATTAGGATTTGGAGGTTGTTATATTGGATATGTGGAGGCCTAACCCATGAGGATATTATTATGGCTAAAGTAACAATGCGCCAAATGCTGGAAGCTGGTGTTCATTTCGGACATCAAACCCGCTACTGGAACCCTAAAATGGCACCGTATATTTTTGGTGACCGAAACAAAATTCATATCATAAACCTGGAAAAAACCTTGCCAATGTTTAACGACGCGTTGAACTTTGCTGGCAAGATTGCTGCTAAAGGTGGAAAGGTTATGTTCGTTGGTACTAAGCGCTCAGCTCAAGCGGCAATTCGTGATGAGGCTTTACGTTGTAAAATGCCTTTCGTTGATCAGCGTTGGTTGGGCGGTATGTTGACTAACTACAAGACTGTTAAGCAATCTGTGCGTCGTATGCATGAGATTGAAAAAATGGAAGCTGAAGGCACAATTAACCGTGGTGGTAAAAAAGAAGCGCTAATGCTTCGTCGCGAGCTTGAAAAACTTACAATAGGACTTGGCGGAATTAAAGATATGCGATCTTTGCCAGATGCTTTGTTCATCGTTGATGTTGGACACGAAAGTATTGCCGTTAAAGAAGCTAAAACATTAGGTATTCCTGTTATCGGTATCGTTGATACAAATAGTAAAGCAGATAATGTTGATTATATTATCCCAGGAAACGATGATGCAATTCGTGCAATTCAGCTTTATACCTCAGCAATTGCAGATTCAATTGTAGAAGGTCATCTTGCTGCTGCGACAAGCGCTGAAGAAATGGCTGCAGCAGCACCTAAACCAAAAGTAAAAGCTGAAGTTGCAGAAAAACCGACTGCTAAAGTAACGAAAAAGGCAGCACCTGCAAAAGCAAAAGAAACAGCTCCTGCTGAAGAAGTAAAAGCTAGAGAAGATGAACCTGCAGTAGCTGAAAAAGCCGTACCTAAAACAGCTGTGGCGAAACCAAAAACTGCGAAAAAAGCTGAAGCTGATGATCTAAAGAAAATAGAAGGTATCGGACCAAAAATCGCAGAAGTACTTGGCGAAGCAGGTGTGACTACATTCGTACAAGTAGCAAAAATGGATCGTGATGCGATCAAAGCAATTTTAGATACAGTATCAACATTGAAATCAAAAGAGCCTAAAACATGGCCGCAGCAAGCCGAATTAGCTGCTGCTGGTGAATGGGATGAGTTAAAGACTTTACAAGATAAACTCATGGGTGGCTTATAAACCAACCATTTATTTTGGGCGATTTATTTGGTTTTCATGAATGTCTTTATAGGCATTCCTTGTGACAATATTCTGAGGAATTAGATATGGCTATTACAGCTACAATGGTTAAGGAACTCCGCGAGCGAACTGGTGCAGGTATGATGGAGTGTAAAAGAATGCTCACCGAAACCGGTGGAGATATGGAAGCTGCTATTGACATGATGCGTAAGTCAGGTGCAGCTAAAGCCGATAAAAAAGCAGGCCGTGTTGCTGCTGACGGTAAAGTAGTTATAACCGTTTCTGACGATGGTAAAGAAGCGTCAATCGTTGAAGTTAACTGCGAAACAGACTTTGTTGCAAAAGATGAAAACTTCATTAACTTTGTAACAGCGATTGGCGCACGTGTATTGGCTGATAAGCCTGCTGATGTTGCTGCCCTTTCTGCAATGCCACTAGACTCTGGTGAGACAGTAGAAGAAGTTCGCGCGAACCTGGTAGCTAAAATTGGTGAGAATATGCAGGTTCGTCGTTTTGAAGTGATTACTTCAGATGCAGGCCAAGTCTATGCATACAGCCATGGTGTCCGTATCGGCGTTGCAGTAGCAATGAGCGGTGGCGATGAAGCATTGGGTAAAGACATTGCGATGCATATCGCGGCAAGTCGCCCTATTTGTGTATCTGAAGATGAAGTGCCTGTTGAAACATTAGAGAAAGAGAAAGAGATTCTTATTGCTCAGGCCCAAGGAAGCGGCAAACCAATGGAAATTATCGAGAAGATGATTGAAGGTCGTATGCGTAAATACCTCGCTGAAATTACCTTACTAGGTCAGCCATTTGTTAAAGACCCTGATCAAACTGTTGGGCAATTATTAAAAGCAGCTGGTGCAGAAGTTACTGCTTTCATTCGTTATGAAGTTGGCGAAGGTATCGAGAAAAAGACAGAAGACTTTGCTGCTGAAGTTATGGCGCAGGTTAAAGGTGGTTAAACTTTAAACTGACTTGGGAAGAAAGGAGCGATTCTCGCTCCTTTTTTTTGTCTTTGATTAAGTGTTGTTAAAAACATCAGAGATGTTTGAAAAACTTCCAGACAAAAAACGAAATTAAAGGATAAGTTAATGTGAAAAGTGGAAGAACCCAATGAAATGAGACAATAGCAATGTTGTTTGATGCTGATTCGAGGAATAGGCGAAACTGTATCAAGATCGCTAAATGTGGTGAGGTGTGTTTAATTAAGTATCTTAAAGAGCCTTATGATGTACATCGTTACTCTACGGAGCAAATACTTCCACTTAGTCATAGTGGAGTGAAATCGATATATAAAAAGACACCCCCTACTTTTAAGCTGTTTTTGCAGATTAAATACAAAAATCGATCATGGTAACGTGATTAAATATTGTGTAGTCTATGCAAAAATTCACAGGAGCTGAAACAGTGATGAGCCAAAAATATAAAAGAATCTTACTCAAACTGAGTGGTGAAGCTTTAATGGGTAAGTTTGACTTTGGAATAGATTCTAATGTCTTGAAACAAACTGCTTCTGAAGTGGTGAAACAGCAAAACTCTGGAACACAGGTGGCGCTGGTTATCGGTGGTGGTAACATCTTTAGAGGTGCGGGTCTTGCTCAAGGTGGCATTGATAGAGTCAGTGCGGATCAAATGGGAATGCTGGCAACAGTAATGAATGCTTTGGCAATGCAGGATGCAATTAAAAAACAGGATACTAATTGCCGCATAATGTCTGCTTTGAAAATTGATCAATTGGGAGAAGAATACTCTGCACATAAAGCACGAGAATATCTGGCGCAAGGTGATGTAGTAATCTTTGCCGCCGGAACTGGAAACCCCTATTTTACTACCGATACTGCTGCCAGTTTACGTGCGGTAGAAATTCAAGCGGATTTGCTTTTGAAAGCTACTAAAGTTGATGGTATCTATGATTCTGACCCCATGAAAAACGCTGATGCCAAGCGATATGATACTTTAAGCTTTAAAGAGGCGATAGCTAAAGAGTTGGGTGTTATGGATTTGGCTGCAATGGTATTATGCCGGGAAAACAAGGTGCCTCTCTGTGTATTTAATATGTTTGAAGATGGGGCCCTGGAAAAAATAGTGAATGGCGATAAAGCCACAGGTACATTGATAGAAGCAGAGTAAATTAGCTACATTTAGAAGCTTAAGTAGCCAATGTAAAGATTGAAGGAAGTAATGAAATGATTAATGAAATTATTAAGGATGCCGAGGAGAGAATGCAAAAAAGCATTGACTCTTTGAGAGGCGAGTTGGCTAAAGTTCGCACGGGTCGTGCTCATCCGAGCCTGCTTGAGCATATTATGGTTGATTATTACGGTAGCGATACCCCGCTTAGTCAGGTGGCTAGTATTGGTGTTGAAGATGCTCGTACATTGACCGTTACCCCTTGGGAGCGACCGATGGTGCAAGCTGTTGAGAAGGCCATCATGAAATCTGATCTTGGACTAAACCCAAATTCTGCGGGTACGGTAATTCGCATTCCTATGCCACAATTGACAGAAGAACGTCGTCGTGATCTGGTAAAAGTAGTTAAACACGAAGGTGAAAATGCGAAAATAGCTATTCGTAATATCCGTCGAGATGCCAATTCAGATTTTAAATCACTGGAAAAAGAAAAAGAAATTTCAGAAGATGAAGAACGAAAAGCACAGGACGACATTCAAAAGTTAACTGATAAATATGTCAAGGTAGTAGATGAAGTAATTGCCATAAAAGAAGAAGACCTGATGAAGGTCTGATCTAAGGCACTTCTAAACATAATGAGTGGTCAATTCAATATACCCCGCCACATTGCTATTGTCATGGATGGCAATGGCCGCTGGGCGAGGGCAAAAAATCGGCCTCGGTTGTTGGGTCATAAAAAAGGTGTAGAAGCGGTTAGGGAAATCGTAAAAGCTTGTGCAGCACTCAATGTAGAATGTTTAAGCCTATTCGCCTTCAGTAGTGAGAACTGGAAACGTCCAGAAGAAGAAATCACCAATCTCATGGGTTTATTTATGATGGCGTTGGAGCGCGAAGCTAAGGCTCTTGCTAAAAACAACGTGCGCCTGCAAATTATCGGTGATTTAAGTCACTTTTCGGAAAAACTCCGGAAAAAAATTATACAAGTTGAAGAGTTAACTGCCAACAGTGATGGCTTGCGCTTAATCGTTGCTGCCAATTATGGTGGTCGCTGGGACGTTACTCGCGCCATGCAAAAAATTGCAACAATGATTGATTCAAAAGAAAAAACTATAGATTCAATATGCGAAGAGGATATAACCGCTCAAGTTACCACGCATGGAATTCCAGATCCTGATTTATTCATTCGAACTGGTGGCGAAAAACGTATAAGCAATTTTTTGATTTGGCAAATGGCATATACAGAGTTGTATTTTACCGATGTGCTTTGGCCAGATTTCAATGCAGAAGAATTAAACATTGCGATAAAAGATTATTCATCGCGCCAGCGCCGCTTTGGTAAGACTAGCGAGCAGGTAATCGCAGAAAAAGAAAAGGAATATAACTAATGGACTTAGTACTAAAACAGCGGATTATTACTGCTGCCATTTTAGTAATCGCGGTATTGCTGGGGGTTTTGTTACTACCTAAGCCATTTTTTGCGGTTTTAGCGTTGGTGGCTTTTATTAGTCTCGGTGGTTGGGAATGGTCACGTCTTGTTGCTTTCGAAGATTTTCATCGTGGTTTGTTCGTGGCGTGGTTGTTGCTGATGGCTTTTATTGCTTACAGATGGTCAGATTATCGCTGGTTGTTCATTGTTTTAGGCGTTATTTGGTGGGCCGCTACTTTGATTTTACTAGCCATTTATGAAACAGGTACAACACTTTATAAAGATCATAAATGGCTATTAAGAGTATCTGCTTTTTTTGTGTTAATTCCCGCCTGGGTGGCTGCAATCACATTGCATCAGAGTTATCCATTGTTAGTTCTCTATCTGATTTTTCTTGTGTCGATAGCGGATAGCGGCGCTTACTTTGTCGGCAAAGCCTTTGGTAAAAATAAATTAGCACCAGACTTGAGTCCTGGAAAGTCTAGAGAAGGTATGTTTGGTGGTCTGGCGGGGGCGGCTTTTTGGTCAATTATTGGAGCTTGGTATTTTGCTTTGCCCGCACAAGATTGGTTCTACTTTATTGCATTGTCAGTGGCTGTAGCATTGATTTCAGTAGCTGGTGATTTATTTGAAAGCCTGATTAAACGTGAAGCAGGGCAAAAAGATTCCGGAAATATACTGCCAGGTCATGGTGGTATTCTCGATCGTGTTGATGGCTTGTTAGCAGCCTTACCTCTGTTTACTCTAGGAGTATTTTGGGGTGGAATACAGGTATGAGTGCAGCCAAAGGCATCTGTATTTTGGGTTCTACAGGTACCATCGGAGTAAATACACTAGATGTCATTTCAAGGCATCCTGGCGACTTTAACGTTATTGCTTTGACAGCAAATAAGAATTTGGAAAAGTTTCAGCAGCAATGTCTACACTATCAACCTCTTTATGCAGTCATGGTTGACGAAGCTAAGGCCGAACAATTAAAAAAAATACTAATAAAAGCGGGTTGTGAAACTGAAGTTTTAGCAGGAAAACAAGCCTTGGAACGGGTTGTTTGTCTGAATGAAGTCGATTACGTAATGGCAGCAATTGTTGGTGCTGCAGGCTTATTGCCTAATTTTGCTGCTGCAAAAGCGGGAAAAAGGGTGATGCTGGCGAATAAAGAGTCGCTAGTTATGTCCGGAAAATTATTTATGGATGCCGTCCATGACAATAACTCTGAATTGTTGCCCATTGATAGTGAACATAATGCCATTTTTCAAACAATGCCGAGTACTGTCAATGGGTTACAGAAAAAAGCAGGGGTTACTAAAATACTGTTAACGGGTTCAGGTGGGCCTTTTAGACAGCGCGCGCTTGAAACTTTACATGAGGTTACACCAGAAGAGGCTGTAGCTCATCCTAACTGGATCATGGGTCAAAAAATATCAGTTGATTCTGCCACTATGATGAATAAAGGCCTGGAAGTAATTGAGGCATGCTGGTTGTTTGATATGCCTGAGGACAAAATACAGGTGGTTATACATCCTCAAAGTACTATTCACTCGATGGTTTCATACAATGATGGTTCTGTGTTAGCACAGCTGGGAAACCCTGATATGCGAACGCCAATTGCCTATGCCTTGGGTTATCCAAATAGAATTGATTCAGGGGTCTCTCAGCTTGATATATTTGAAGTTGCGCAGTTAAACTTTGAAAAGCCAGATTTTAAAAGATATCGGTGTTTGCAACTTGCTTACGATGCCCATCATGCGGGTGGTTTTGCCACTATTGCACTGAATGCAGCGAATGAAATTGCTGTCGAAGCTTTTTTAAATAAAAAAATCAGGTTTACCGATATACCGCCCATCATTGAAAACGCGCTAGAACAAGCGCTATCGGGGACACCTAAGAAAATAGATGATATACTTGCGCAAGATTTAAGCAGTCGTGCTTGTGCGAATAGGTACATAAAAAATCTACACTAATAAAAATTTATTTTAAACAAATAACTTAAGTATTATGACAATATTAATTTCAATTATTTCTTTTCTGGTAGCCATCGCAATTTTAGTTGGCATTCATGAATTTGGCCATTTCTGGGTTGCGCGTAAGCTAGGGATTAAAATCATTCGATTTGCTATTGGTTTTGGCAAGCCTATCTGGACCTATAAATCCAAAGATAAAGACGCTACAGAGTATGTTCTCGCGGCTATACCCATGGGTGGTTACGTCAAGATGCTGGATGAGCGTGAAGCTGAAGTAAAAGAAGAAGAAAAGCATCGTGCATTCAACAATCAGCCTGTTTGGAAACGTTTCCTGGTTGTTTTGGCAGGACCAATGTTTAATTTCTTTTTTGCTATAGCTGCATTTGCTGCAATCCAAATGATGGGTATTGATTCTGTTCGACCGTATGTTGGAGAAATAAAACAAGATTCTGCCGCTGCCCAGTCTGGTTTTGAGAGTAAAGACCTTATTACTGCGGTAAATGACGTTAAAACTGAATCAATGCGCCAGGTGCGTTTGACGTTATTGAATGAGTACCTTAAGAATCCAGAATTAAAAATTCATGTTCAAACTCAATCTGGAAAACTAACTACTAGAACTCTGGACTTATCTAATACGCTTTTGCTTGCTGATGAGGGTGATTATTTCTCTAAGACGGGTATGGATTTTTGGCAGCCTCCACATGAAACTATTATAAACTCAGTTCTTCCTGAAAAGCCCGCTCAAGCTGCTGGTTTGCTAGCGATGGATAAAGTGATAAGTGTGGATGGTAATATAGTCGTATCCACAAAGTACTTTTCTGATTATATTAATTCGCACGCAGGTCAAGCTATTGAATTGATAATTGAGAGACAAGGTAATAACAAAACGTTGACCATGACTCCAGAAGTAATGGAAATTGAAGGTAAGCAGAGAGCTATTATTGGTGTAGGTTTAGCAAGAAAGTTTGATGAAAATGCAGTAAAGGATCTCTTTTTTGTTCGAGAAGCTCCCTTCTTTGAAGCTCTTAAGCTAGGCGTTGTTGAAACATGGGATATGTCAATAATGACTTTAAAAGTCATGGGACGATTAATTACTGGTGAAGCATCTCTTAAAAACATCTCTGGTCCGATAACTATCGCCAATTATGCAGGGAAAAGTGCGTTAATCGGGTTCTCTGCATTCTTAACATTGTTAGCTATTGTGAGTTTAAGTCTTGGAGTGCTAAATTTGTTGCCAATACCCATGTTAGATGGGGGGCATTTATTGTACTACGTCATCGAATTGGTCAAGGGAAGCCCAGTTTCAGAAAGGGTTGAAGCTATTGGAATGCGCATAGGGATAAGTGTTGTAGGTGTTCTAATGGTTGTGGCTATATATAATGATATTGGTAGACTTATAAATTAGCGCTAGCTAATCGGGCTTAATATAACAATAAGGTCAGGGTAATAATATGAAAAAACAGGTAATCCAAACTTCATTAGCAGGATGTATATTTGCGCTAAGTTATGGCGCTTGGGCTGATAGTTTCATTCTTACAGATGTTCAAGTGAGCGGTTTAGAACGCATTGCTGCTGGTACTGTATTGAGTAATGTACCTGTTCAAGTCGGCGAAAAATTCGATGATAGCATGACTGCGAATCTTGTTCGTTCCCTTTATAAGACTGGCTTCTTTGATGACGTCAAAGTCAGTAGACGTGGTAATGTCTTGTTGGTGAAGGTCCGTGAAAGAGCTGCAGTAGGTGATATTAATGTTTCTGGTAATAAGGCTATAGACACACAAGCTTTACTTGAAGCACTTAAAAAAGCGGGTGTTGCAAAAGGCAGACCCTTAGATAAATCAGCGTTAAACCTAATACAAAGAGAAATAAAAGAACAATATCTTGCACGTGGTAATTATTCGGCAGATGTTGAAACTAATATTGAAGAACTCCCTCGAAATCGAGTTGGTATAAAGATTAAGATTACTGAAGGGGCTGTTGCACGCATCAAGCGTATTAAAATAAATGGTAATAAGGCTTATCCTGAGTCAACTTTAAAAAAGTTACTAGAGTCGGGAACTAAGAGTAAATTCTCAATTTTAAGTACGAGTGATAAATACGCCAAAGAAAAATTAGTAGGCGATATTGATAAGTTGACTTCTTTTTACCGGGATAGAGGCTATTTAAATTTTGAGGTCGTTTCGACTCAAGTATCCTTATCAAAAGACAAGCGATCTGTATTTGTAAATATCAATATTAATGAAGGTGATCAATACCGTATTGGTAAAGTTAGCATTGATGGTGACTCTGGTCTTACCGATAAAGATCTAAAAGCACTGGTCAAGCTTAAAGAAGGCCAGGTGTTTTCTCAAGCATTACTCGCAGAAACCCGCAATAACTTAAAGGCGCGCCTAGGTAAAGACGGTTTCGCATTCTCAAGAATTGGCATCCTACCTCAAATTGATAAAGTAAATAAACGAGTAAATCTTGTTTTTCAGGCAGAGAAAGGACAACGAACATATGTTAGACGTATTAATATTCGAGGGAACTTTCGTACTAAAGATGAAGTATTCCGTCGTGAAATGCGCCAATTAGAAAGTTCATTTCTATCTAAAGAGAAAGTGGATCGTTCAAAAGAACGAATCCAGAGATTACCATTTGTTGAAAGTGTCAAGATAACAACTTCACCCGTTGCGGGTAGAAGTGATCAAGTTGATCTGGATGTATTAGTGACAGAACAGTCTTCAAATCAATTTAACGCGGGTGTAGGTTATTCACAGAGTAATGGCTTATTATTTAACGTAGGTCTCACTCAAAACAACTTTATGGGAACGGGTAAGAGCCTCTCAGTTGCCGCAACTAATAGCGATTCAACCAAGAATTTCAGGTTCAGCTTCAATAATCCTTATCATACCGTTGATGGAGTGGGTCGTGGCTTTAATGTTTTTTATGAGAAGAACGATGCCGATGAAGATAATGTTTCAGATTACAGCAGTAACGCATATGGCGGTGATGTTAATTATACCATCCCTTTAACCGAGGATAATTCTCTCAGGTTTAGTATAGGTGGAGAGCATCGTGAGATTATCACTACAAGCTCCTCACCAGATCATATCAAGGAATTCATCGCTGAAAACGGCGACCAATATGATGATTTTTTAGGTAAAGTAAGTTATATCCATGATACACGAGACCGCTTTTTATTCCCCACTAAAGGTGTTCGTCATAATATATCTTTAGAGGTCGGTTTGCCTGGAAGTGATCTTGAGTACTATAAACTGAAATATCAAGGGTCATCATATTTCCCTGTGACTGAAAAAATCACACTTGCTGTAAAGGGTGGAGTTTCTACAGGTGATGGTTTTGGTAATTCTTCTGAATTACCGTTTTTCAAAAGATTCTACTCTGGGGGTATAAGTACAGTTCGAGGTTTTGAAAATAATAGCCTTGGTCCCAGAGATTCAAATAACGACCCTATGGGTGGTGCATTTGGTGTAAACGCCAGAGCAGAGTTACAGTTCCCGGTACCTTTTGCAGAAGATGTTAAAGGTTTACGTATGGGTGCATTTGTTGATGCTGGAAATGTTTATAAAGACTTTGACGCATTTGAAGCTGATGAAATTCGCTATTCGGCAGGCTTGGCTGCAACCTGGATATCACCACTAGGGCCATTTACATTAAGTTATGCTAAACCTCTCAATGCAAAAGATGGTGATGAAGAACAAGAGTTACAGTTTTCTATTGGAGCAAGTTTCTAATCATAATTTAGATTATCCATAGAGTACCCTATAAATATAGATGGACTCCTAGTACAATCTGCCACATGTTAAATGGCAAATTAAATACTAGACTAACCAAAGGCAATAAACACTCTGTGTTTATTGCCTTTTTTGTTTTTATATCATTTTTTTTTACAATCATGCTACTGCCGGCTTATGCAAAAGAAGCTGTGTCTGTGGGTGTCGTTAATGTCACATTCTTAATGGAGAATGCACCACAGTCTGAAGTTGCGAGTACACAATTAAAAATCAGATTTTCTCCTCAAGAAAAAAAATTAGCATTAGAGCTTGAAGAAATTAATCAGTTAGAGGTCGAGCTAAATAAAATTAAAGAATCTAAAAGCAATGTTAATTTGCTGAGACAGAAAGAAAGGGAGCTAAGATCACGTAAACGAGTGAGAAGTCGTACTTTACAGGATTTTAGAGAAGAATTGCGTTTTGCCAGGGATGCCGCTCTTGATGATGTTCAAAAAGAAGTATTTAAAGCTATCGATGAAGTAAGGATTCAGCAGGGTGTTGATATCGTATTACAAGATTATGTATCCGCGAGCCAAAGTGTTGATATTACTCCACTAGTTTTGCAGCACTTGAAAAATAAACTACTTATACCTGTTAATAAAGAAACCAAGAAGTCATCGCCAAAATGATAGTATCACTGGAAAAGCTTGCTGAATACACAGATTCAACTATCCAAGGTGACAAAAAAACAGAGTTGAGTTCTGTAGCATCTCTGGAAGGTGCGACAGCGGGTCAAATAAGTTTTCTCAGTAACCCTAAATATATTAATTTACTTGGTATTACGAAAGCCTCAGCTGTAATTCTGTCACCTGAACTCGCAGAAGGTTTTAAAGGTAATGCATTGGTTAATAAGAATCCCTATTTAACTTTTGCTAAAGTACTAACTATCATTCACAAAGAGCAAAGTACCACGTACCAAGTCCATCCCAGTGCAATTTTGGCTGATGATGCAGAGATTGATAACAATGTGTGCATAGGTGCAAATGTAGTAATAGAGTCCGGTGTAACAATTCAAGCAGGTACTATTATTGGTGCTGGCAGTTATATAGGTGAAAACTCATTTATTGCTCAAAATACTAAGCTGTATCCGCATGTGAGCATTTATTCGGATTCGAAAATTGGTAGAGATACCATCATCCATTCTGGAGCAGTGATAGGTTCAGATGGGTTTGGTTTTGCACCACAAGAAGATAAGAGTTGGTATAAAATACCGCAGATTGGGAACGTTGTGATTGGTGATAATGTAGAAATAGGGGCAAATACAACGATAGATCGAGCCGCTCTTGGCACAACTTTAATAAGTAATGGGGTTAAATTAGATAATCAGATTCAAATAGCTCACAATGTCCAGATTGGGGAAAATACAGTTATTGCTGCTGCAACAGTTATAGCAGGGAGCAGCAGTATCGGAAAACGTTGCCAGATTGGCGGAGCCACTGCTGTTGCCGGGCATCTGAATATTACGGATGATGTTATCATTACGGGTAAAAGCATGGTGATAAATTCAATTAAAAAATCCGGCGTATATTCTTCTGGAATAGCTTCAGAAGAAAATAAAAAATGGCGCCGAAATGCTGCACGTTTTAGACAGCTTGATGAAATGGCTAAGAAAATAAACCGACTTGAGAAAAAAAATAATGGATAGTGCCGTCAAAGTGGAAAATCTAATGGGTGTAAATGAAATCAGGCAGTTTTTAGCCCATCGATATCCCTTTTTGCTAGTGGATAAAGTGACTCAGCTTGAGCTTGGGAAGTCTTTGACAGCTATTAAAAATGTGACAATTAATGAACCCTTTTTTAATGGTCATTTCCCTCAAAACCCGATTATGCCCGGTGTGTTAATTATCGAGGCTATGGCTCAAGCTACAGGCTTACTTAGCTTTCGTACTTTGAGTAATGAACCACGTTCCGACTTGCTTTTCATGTTGGTCGGAGTGGATAAAGTCAAGTTTAAAAAGCCAGTTTTACCAGGGGATCAGCTTGAGTTGCGTGTCAATTTAATACGTCAGAAGGGAAATATCTGGATATTTGAAACCGAAGCCAGTGTTGACGGTGAAGTGGTAGCTGCAGCTGAGATCAAAACGGCTTCAACGGATGCCGAGTGAGAGAGTATTGATGAGTATTCACGCCACGGCAATTATTGACCCTAAGGCTGAATTAGCTGATGACGTTGTGATTTCCCCCTATGCTGTTATTGGTGCAGGAGTGGAAATTGATAGTGGCACCTGGATAGGGCCACATGTTGTCATTGAAGGTCCAACAATAATAGGCAAAGATAATCGAATTTTTCAGTTTTCCTCAATAGGTGCGGAGCCACAGGATAAGAAATACAAAGGTGAAGCCACCACACTGACTATAGGTGATCGTAATGTCATTCGTGAGAGTTGCACCATCAACCGTGGCACCGCGCAAGATATTGGCAAGACTGAAATTGGTGATGATAACTGGATCATGGCCTATGTGCATATCGCGCATGATTGTATTGTCGGGAACAATACCATTTTTGCCAATAATGCGACTTTGGCAGGACATGTCACGATTCACGATTTCGCTATTTTGGGTGGGTTTACCTTGGTACATCAATTTTGTCATGTGGGTAAATATGCATTTACGGGCATGGGTACAGCACTAGGCAAAGATTTGCCACCCTATGTGATGGCTTTTGGTGCCCCCGGCGTTCCACGTGGTATAAATTTCGAAGGCTTGAAGCGACATGGATTTAGTGAAGAAGATCGTTCACAAATAAAAAACGCCTATAAAACACTGTACCGAAAAAATATTCCTTTTGATGAGGCGGTAGAGTTATTACTCAATGAGGGAAATGCTCATATAAAGTTGATGGCTGATTTTTGTAAAAGGAGCCAGGCGGAAAGAGGAGTCATTCGATAAATCGTGATGCGAATTGCTATAGTAGCAGGTGAGGCCTCGGGTGATATATTAGGTAGCCGCTTAATCACTTCACTCAAAAAATATTATCCTGATGCTAGTTTTGAAGGGATTGCTGGTAAAGAAATGCAACAGGCAGGATGTAGTACGATTTATCCAATGGAGCGTTTATCAGTGATGGGTTTCACCGAAGTATTATCGCGCTTGCGTGAATTACTCTTAATGCGAAAGAGCTTGATTCAGCATTGGATTACAAATCCCCCTGATCTGTTTGTCGGTATTGATGCTCCCGACTTCAATCTCAAGCTCGAAAAAGCTCTATATCAGGCGTGCATACCGACTGTTCATTATGTGAGTCCGTCGGTTTGGGCATGGCGTGAGAACCGCGTAAAGAAAATGTCTGGCAGTATGGATTTGATACTGACGCTTTTTCCGTTTGAAGTCAGTTTTTATGAAAAACATAATATTTCAGCCGAATTTGTAGGCCATCCATTGGCTGATGAAATTCCAATGGAATCAGATAAAAAATCTGCAAGAACTCTGCTGAATTTACCCTTGGATTCATATATTCTAGCAGTGCTCCCTGGTAGTAGAATGGGGGAGATAAAACGCATTGCTCCTGATTTTTTAGCTGGTATCAAACAGCTACATGAAATTTATCCAGATTGGGTATTTGTATCTCCCATGATCAGCCCTCAGATTAAAAATGAATTTGAAAAGCTTACACAGGAAATAGCTCCTTTAGTACCCATCACTTATATCGATGGTCAGTCACGTAATGCAATGATGGCAGCGGATCAAATTCTTATGGCATCAGGTACGGCCGTTTTAGAGGGGATGCTGGTGGGGCGTCCGATGGTTGCTGCATATCGAGTAGCTCCACTAACAGCGAAAGTTATTCGATTGTTCAAGATGATTAAATCAAAATATTTCACTTTGCCAAATAATCTGGCGAATGAATATCTGGTACCTGAATTGATTCAGGAAGCGATCACCGCAGAAAATGTAGTGTCTGAAATTAAAAAACAGTTTCAGCAAAGTAATGAAATTAGAAAACACATGCTAGATCGTTTCGCTGAAATCCATATCCAGTTACGTCAAGATGCAAGTGAAAAAGCAGCGAAAGCACTTTATGATTTGTTGCAAAATAAATGCCTGGAAAAATAAGGGAATGGCAAAACGGCTTATTGCAGGTGTGGATGAAGTTGGTCGTGGTCCGTTAGCTGGCGCAGTACTTGCTGCTGCGGTAATTTTAGACCCGAAAAACTGGATTGAAGGTCTGGCAGATTCAAAAAAACTCAGTGAGAAAAGACGAAATCAACTAGACTTGGTTATCAGGGAAAAAGCACTTTGTTGGTCTTTAGGACGGGCTGAAGTTGAAGAAATAGATGAAATCAACATTCTTCAAGCCAGCCTGTTAGCGATGAAACGTGCGGTAGAAGGATTATCAAAAACGCCAGAGCACCTGAAAATAGATGGCAATAAGCGCATTGATATGAATATCTCTATGGAAACTATTGTGCAGGGTGACTCTAAAGTTGCGGCGATTAGTGCAGCATCCATTATTGCTAAAGTAGCACGGGATAAAGAGATGCGAGAGCTTCATCTGTTACACCCTGAATATGGATTTGCTTCGCATAAAGGTTATCCTACAAAAGCCCATCGAGAAGCACTGATAAGATTTGGTGCAATAGAACAGCACCGTAAGAGCTTTAAGCCTGTGCGTGATGTGCTTGAAAATATATAGTAAAACATTACAAATTATCAATTGAAGGTAGCAATATGTCAAAACCCAAACTCATAAGCTTTAAGGTATGTCCATTTGTACAGCGCAGTGTGATTTTATTAAAAGAAAAAGGCGTGGATTATGATATTGAATATATTGATGTTTATGATCCTCCTGCGTGGTTCCAGGAAATTTCACCAACGGGTAAAGTGCCTGTGTTGCAAGTAGATGGAGAAGTCTTGTTTGAATCTGCGGTAATCGGTGAATACCTCGATGAAGTCTATCCGCCGTCACTACACCCTGCTGACCCATTGCAGAAAGCTAAAAACCGGGCATGGATGGAATACACATCCCCACTTTACAGTGATACCTTCAATTTAATAATGGCGAAAAGCAAAGGCTCTGCTGATAAATTTATTGATTCAATGAAAAATACCCTGGTAGGGCTTGAGAAAGCCAAACAGAATAAACCCTGGTTTAACGGCGATGCATTTTCACTGGCGGATATTTCTGCCGCTCCATTTTTTGTTCGTGCAGCTTTTTTTAAGAGACATTTTAATGTCGATGTACTTGAAGGTTTTGAGAATCTACAAGCATGGTCTAAAGATTTGCTGGCACGTCAAACCGTGATTGATTCTATTGTCGAAGGTTTTGATGAGATCATGATTGACAGAATGAAAGCAAACGGAAGTTACTTAGTTAATGCTTAAAAGTCTCACCATCATGAAAAACAGGCTAAAAGTGGGGGGGTGTCCCTTAACTGTCTATTTAAAGAGTCCTAATTTTCTTAAAAAGACACCCTCCCACTTTTATGCGGTTTTTTCACGTCATCGCTTTAGCGCTGGGCAGTCTTACTATTCAAAAGACTGTTTCTCTGTAACTAGAACGGTCTAAATAATGTCCTTCGTACACCTGCGTCTTCACACCGAATATTCATTAGTCGATAGTACCGTTCGTATTAAACAGTTAATGCTCGTAGTTGAGGCGGGCAATATGCCCGCAGTGGCGATGACTGATCAAAACAATCTGTTTGGCATGGTGAAATTTTATCGTGCGGCCAGAGCTCAGGGTTTAAAGCCTATTTTTGGTGTCGATGTTTTACTCCAGGATGAGGCTGACATCTCACAGCTCTACCATATGATTTTGCTGTGTCAGAATGATGCTGGTTATAAAAACGTGACCAAACTGATTTCACGGGCCTATATGGAAGGCCAGACACTCGGCGTACCTCGTGTTAGCCGAAGCTGGGTAAAAGAATACAGTGAAGGTGTCATTGCCCTTTCTGGCGGACGTGATGGTGATGTCGGTCATGCGCTTCTTTCAGGTAATCAGGAGTTGGCTGCTGCCCGCCTTAATGAATGGAAGTCCGTGTTTCCTGATCGCTACTACCTAGAGCTGCAACGAACCAGTCGCAGTGGTGAAGACCAATATTTACATGCCGCCGTTGCCATGGCTGCAGAAACGAACATACCTGTCGTGGCAACCAACGACGTGCGCTTTTTAAGCGCTGATGATTTCGAAGCACATGAAGCGCGGGTCTGTATCAATGGCGGTTATACACTGGACGATAATACCCGCCCAAAATTATACAGTGAGCAGCAATATCTTCGTAGTGCCGAAGAGATGTATGAGTTGTTTTCAGATATACCCGAAGCTATCGAAAACACCGTAGAAATTGCGAAACGCTGTACGGTTGAGCTGACTCTGGGTAAAAACTATTTACCAGAATTCCCCATTCCGGAAGGGTTTACTGAGGCGGAGTACTTTTCAGAGGAATCTAAAAAAGGACTTGAAATAAGGTTAAAGCAACTGTTCGATACCGAAGCCGAGGATTTCGCAGAAATCAGAAAGCCCTATGACGAACGCCTGCAAATCGAGCTGGACGTAATTAATGGCATGGGATTTCCGGGTTACTTCCTGATCGTCGCCGACTTCATTCAGTGGTCAAAAGATAATGATATTCCTGTTGGCCCGGGCCGCGGTTCGGGAGCTGGTTCGGTGGTCGCTTATGCGCTTAAAATTACCGACCTCGATCCACTAAAATATGACCTGCTTTTTGAGCGATTCCTGAACCCAGAACGTATTTCCATGCCCGATTTTGATATCGACTTCTGCATGGATAAACGTGATCTGGTTATCGATTACGTGGCGCGTAAATATGGCCGTGATAAGGTTTCACAGATTATTACTTATGGTTCGATGGCGGCTAAAGCAGTTGTGCGTGATGTTGGTCGAATTCTAAATCATCCCTACGGTTTCGTGGATCGTATTGCCAAGCTGATTCCATTTGAGATGAAGATGACGCTCACCAAAGCGATGGAGCAGGAGCCAGATTTAAAAGCTCTTTACGAGCAGGATGAAGAAGTCGCGACCTTGATGGACCTGGCGTTAAAGCTTGAGGGTTTGACCCGTAATGCCGGTAAGCACGCGGGGGGTGTATTGATCTCACCCAGCAGCTTAGTCGATTTCACGCCGCTATATTGTGAAGAAGGTGGTGGTAGTGTCGTCTCACAGTTTGATAAAGATGATGTTGAAGCTGTGGGTTTGGTCAAGTTCGACTTTCTGGGCTTAAGAAACCTCACGATTATTGATTGGGCAGTCAAAAGTATCAATATACATCGTCAAAAACAGGGCGAAGATCCGATAAGGATTGAAGATATCCCTCTGGATGATAAAGCATCATTTAATCTGCTGCGTGCAGCAAAAACCACGGCGGTTTTCCAGCTAGAGTCACACGGGATGAAAGAGTTGATCAAACGCCTTCAGCCCGATGTGTTTGAAGATATTATCGCGCTGGTGGCACTCTACCGCCCAGGACCATTGCAATCAGGCATGGTGGATGAGTTTGTTAATCGTAAGAAAGGTATTTCAAAGGTTATATATCTCCATCCTGATCTTGAGCCTATCTTAAAGCCGACTTATGGAGTCATCGTTTACCAAGAGCAGGTAATGCAAATCGCACAAGTATTGGCTGGTTACTCGCTCGGTGGTGCAGATATGTTGCGGCGAGCCATGGGTAAAAAGAAACCCGAAGAAATGGCCAAGCAGCGTTCTATTTTTATGGAAGGCTCGGAAACTAATAAAGTAGATTCTCATCAGGCAACCGAAATATTCGACTTGATGGAATTGTTCGCTGAGTATGGTTTTAATAAATCGCACTCTGCAGCTTACGCGCTTGTTTCTTATCAAACTATCTGGCTTAAAGCGCATTATCCTGCGGCGTTTATGGCAGCAGTTCTTTCCGCTGATATGGATAACACCGAAAAAGTAGTCACCTTTGTCGATGATTGTCGCCAACTGGGTCTGGAAGTTGTCGCGCCCGATATTAATCGCTCAGAATACCGATTTATTAGCGAGAACGAGGGTAATGTAATCTTTGGTTTGGGTGCGATAAAAGGCGCGGGTGAGAGTGCCATTAATGAAATATTGGCAGAACGGGAAGCTAACGGCGTATTTAAATCCATGGCAGAAATGTGCCAGCGAGTGAAATCCAGAAAAATATCCAAACGCATTCTGGAAACACTCATCAGAGCAGGGGCTTTTGATAAGCTCGGTATTAACCGCCGCAGCCTCCTGGAAGGACTTCCTGAAATCGTGCGCATAGCGAATCAACAACATCGCGATGAGGATGTAGGTCAAAATGATTTATTTGGCGGTTCTGTCGTTGTGGCATTCGATGAAAAAGTTACACCACAACTCGAAGAGTGGGATGAAAAAATACGCCTGCGTTATGAAAAAGATGCCCTGGGTTTATACTTAACGGGTCATCCAATCGATGCTTATGAAGAAGAGGTCAAGCAACTTCGATCTCGTTCATTAAAAGAAATGGCAGATGATGATGGCAGGGTTAAATACCAGAAAAAGCCGGTTACACTAGTCGGCTTAGTCTCCGCAATACGCGTACAAAATACCGATCGAGGTAAACGAGCTTTTGTCACACTCGATGATAAATCCGCCTATTTCGAGCTATTCATCTTTAGTAATGTTTATGAAGAATTTGAGCACCTCATACATAAAGAAGAAGTGCTCGTAGTAGAAGGATCGCTCAATTCAGATTACACCTCGGGCGCAGTTCGCCTGCGTGTTGAAGCTCTGCATAATATGGAAAGCGCGCGAAATCAATTTCTTAGGCGTTTAACCCTGAATGTAGACAAGAGACAAACCGCCAATGGTTTGTTAGACAAGCTCGACGAACTTCTACCAACAAATGGGCATAACGGCGATACAAACGCACAATGTCCTGTATTTATTTCCTATGAAACAGATCATGAAAAAGCAGAATTACGCTTAGGTTCAGATGTATGCGCACCACTTGGAGATGAGGGTATCAAATTGCTGAAAAAGGCATTAGGTGAGGATAGAGTTAATCTTATTTACTAACAAGCCCCTCTTTTTTTGACTCATTTTTAAAACACTTGCCCTTCGGGTCAATCTTAAAAAAACGAGGCAGTTGGACAACTGCCTTCAGTTGCTCATTTTTCATGGTTGGATACATCGATATCACTCTACAAGCGTCATGATATTTATTAACGATGATATTACTGTGGCCATGGTAGTGATGAACTACTTAAATAATAGGGTAAGACCAAAGTTATAGCAGTTGATGGCTCAAAAACATTAAGTATATTTCCGAAGAAATTATGAGTGCGGTAAGTTAAACCTTCTATATTTTTTCAAATTAACAGGGGTGTAGTAAAACGACCTATTGTTTCAAGGACGTCTTGGAGCTACGTAGGGGAACACCCCTAAATACTCTCTTTTCCACCAATTACCTGTTTGATTACGCTCATCCTGGTTTGTAAAGTTATATTTATAGACTAGTACTCGTAGGTATCGTGGTGGCTTGCCCTCAAACGGATTGTCTTTTAATAATGCTAAAACATCTGGTGAGCCCTGGGAAAGACGACGCATGAATAATTTAAACCAGTGTATCTGGTTATTAAATTTTGATGGTACAAACCATATCATCCAGTCAAGTCGTGGCTGGTGCGGGATTATAAATGATGGTTTCGTATCCAGATTTCCTGGCTTATAGCGAAAAGTGTAGGCTTGCCACTTGATTCCATCGTAAGAACCTTCAACCTGCAACTCATGCCTTTCTACCTGCATGGTTGGAAATACATGGTAGATGTGACCCAATCCATATGAGCGAATAAGCATCCCTGTTTTTGCTAACCATGGTGTAACTTTATTTTGAGTAACCATGGAGTAGAATAATGGCAAACTAGCCACGAAAATCAGTATGGCTGTGATCGGAACAAGCCATGCTTTTATATGGCCAGGTTTGTTTATTTGAAACGATTTTTTCGGCAACAATAAACCAATTACTTTATCATCCAGCAAGAAAAGACAAAGCAAAATGGTCAATAAATTTATAAAATTATGATTACTTGTAGTTATGATCAGAAGTTGCATGAAAATGGTTACACTTGCAGCAATTAACCGAAATTTCCTGGGCAGAAAGATAAAAAAAGGAATAATTAATTCAGTAAAAAAAGTAAAGCCTGTCCCGGTACGCAAAATCCACTCAGGTAATTGATGAAAATACCATGAGCCAATATGTGGCAGAGGTTGTGTTTCAAAATAATAATTCAATGCCTTGAAATTTGCCCATGATGGATCATCCATTGCTAGCTTGGATACCCCCGACATAAACCGAAGGCGAAATAAAAGAAAGTGGAATAGAAATATTAACAGCCGGGTAGGTCCATCGACTAAAAATATAGCTAGAAATCCACACTCCAGTAATAAAGTATCCCATTGGAAATTTAGGAATATTTGCCCAGCATGATAAAGCGAAAGATAGAGTATAAAAAGAGTGATCAAAGAAAGACGTTGCCAGCGCCCAAGGAATAAAAAAACAGAAAAAACACAGCCAAGAATAGTGACACTATGTAACGCCAGATTGCTTGAACTAAACCAGAAAAGGTTGGGCATCATCCACCAGGCTGAAACTCCTTGCTGTTGATAAAAATTATCAAGAATATCCTGGAAAGGTAATATACCTGTAGGCCCTACTAGTCCCGAAATCTGCACTGCCAAAGAAAGGAATGCAGCAAAATAGACAAGGGATAGTAATTTAAGAAATAGCCAGCTTGTCAGGTTATAATCACTGGCAGGTGCCTGTAGTTTTTTTAAAAAGGACATATGAGGTTTCCTGAAAAAGCTCCTTCGAATTTTAGTATAAACTCGAGGTGCCAATTGGAGGAAAGGTTTGAAAGTTAGAGAATTAGTGATCTTTGTCAATTAATCAAACAATACTGAGACTTCAGAGGCCAGAAAAATGTTTTTACATTATTTGTGTACTCAGAGTATCACTCGGCAAGCAAATACCCAGTTGATGAGGCTGAATCTAAAACGTAAAGTAATCCATAAATAGCGGTAGGGAATGTTTTACACACCCCCCTACTTTTTGCCTGTTTTTTAGACATTAACATCCACAACTACACGACCGCGAATCTCGCCTGCCATTAATTTACCCGCCGCTTCGATTGCACCTGATAAGGCAATCTTTTCTACTACTGCCTCAAAGGTTTCGGGCTTGAGTGTTTCGGCTAGTTTTTTCCAGGCGATCTCACGGCGTTCTGTTGGAACATTAACACTATCCACTCCTGCCAGTGTTACACCGCGAAGAATAAACGGAGCAACCGTTGCAGGGAAGTCCATTCCCTGTGCTAAACCGCAGGCAGCAACTGTGCCACCGTATTTAGTTGTGGCGCATGCGTTGACTAAGGTATGGCTGCCGACACAATCGATGACACCAGCCCAGCGCTCCTTGCCAAGAGGTTTGCCAGGTTCTGATAATTCAGAACGATCCATGCAGGATTTGGCGCCAAGTTTAGTCAGGTATTCACTTTCTTTTGGTCTGCCTGTGGACGCAACAACATCGTAACCATACGCTGCCAGTATTGCGATTGAGAAACTACCCACACCGCCGTTCGCGCCTGTTACCAGAATTTCGCCATCTTCTGGTTTAACATTGTGATCCTGCAATGCCATAACGCACAACATTGCCGTATAGCCCGCTGTTCCAATTGCCATTGCCTGATACGTGCTTAGACTTGAAGGTAAAGCGATTAGCCAATTGCCATTAACTTTAGCTTTTTGCGATAGTCCACCCCAGTGCATCTCGCCTACGCCCCAGCCATTTAGAATCACTTTATCACCAACCTTCCATTTGGCATGTGAGCTTGATGCAACCGTACCTGAAAAATCAATGCCGGGTACCATTGGGTAACTTCTGATTACCGGTGCTGTGCCAGTAATCGCGAGCGCATCTTTGTAATTAAGTGTTGAATAATCGATATCGATAACGACATCGCCTTCGGGTAGCTGTGACTCCTCAATTGATTCAAGGCTTGCGCTGATTTTTTTATCTTCACTTCGGTTTACGATTAATGCATTAAAAGACATGTTGTTCTCCAATAAGGGTATTTTGATTTAGAATGTATTCGATTGGGCTGGTAACAGTTTAAAAAACTGTTCTGAAAACAGCACCATCGGTTTGTTGTTTCGGGTTAATTTTGCATGCATCACGGCACCTTCCCAGCCAATCCAGAAGAACTCTGCAAGTTTGTTGCAGTCTTCTGAACTGGATAGTGTTTTTTCTTGTTGAGCCAGTTGCAAACAGTCAGCAATGATATTTTTCCAGTCATTGAAAACGGCTTCCAGTTTTTCCCGGAAGTCTTCATGTGAACAGCCAAATTCCTGGCTAAGGTTGCCAATCAGACAACCGCGCTTGTAATCGAAGCGTTCCATTCCCTGCATTGCATCTTGCATAAATGATTCAAGTCGTTGCAGAGCTGGCAATTTTTCATTGAGCAAATGCTTATTCAGTTTATGCGTGAAGTACGTAGAGTAATGCTCAATAACAACGTATCCATAGGCTTCTTTGTTTTCAAAATAATGATAAAAAGAGCCTTTTGGAACATTCACCTTTTTTAGAATTTGATCGATGCCTGTGCTAGAGAATCCCTGTTCAGTAAGTAATTCCATACCGCACTGAATCAATGCATCGCGGGTATCATCGAAACCAAGACCGCCTTTCGGGGGTCTTCCGCGAGTTCTTGTTGTGCTGTTTTGTGATTTGATATCGACCATGAATGTATTTATAGACCGAACGTCTAGAAAAGTCAAAAAAACAGTTTTTTAAATTTCAGTATTTGTGTGTGATACTCAATTTATCATCAGTACAGAGCATTTTTTTATGTCAAAAATCAGGCTAAGTATTATCGGCTGTGGAAATGTTGCGCGAACGTTGGCGCATCTGTGGCACAAAGCCTCATTGGTAGATGTGGTTGATATTGTAAATCGCTCTGAGAAAAGTGCGTGCGAAGCGGCTGAATTTATTGATGCTGGTAAGCCACAAGGCTTTCTCGACAACCTTCAACAGGCAGATGTGTTTCTAATCGGCTGCCAGGATGATCTTATTGAGGAATGCCTGAACCAGCTATTACTCAGTAATATAGTCAAGAAGGGCAATATTATTTTTCATTGTAGCGGCTCAAAATCTTCGGCTGTATTAGACAAAGCAAAAAATTTGGGCGCTTTAATCGCAAGTCTTCATCCTGTAAAGAGTTTTACTAATCCGGCAACTGCTATCAATAGCTTCCAGCACACTTATTGTGGTCTAGAAGGCGATATAAAAGCAGTTGAGGTTTTAACAAAGTGGGTCGAAGCGATTGGAGGAATTCCCTTTGGAATAGATGCAGATAAGAAGATGCTTTACCACGCAGCCAGTGTTTTTTCCTGTAATTATCTGGTTGCACTTGAGGAGTTGAGTCTTAAGGCGTTTGCCCAAAGCGGTGTAGCTCCGGGATTGGCAATGAAAATTCTGGAGCCGATCGTCAAAGGAACGGTCGATAATATTTTCACTTTGGGAACTGCAAAAGCACTGACAGGACCAATTGCACGTGGAGATTATAAAGTCGTTGATGATCAGTTAAGAGAGGTTGAGGCATGGGATAAAGATGCGGGGCAGATTTATAGACGCTTGGGCGAAATCTGCGCTGATTTATCTGAACAACAGGGTTCGGCAACTAAAATCAGTCTAGATAAAATTAAAAAGCGTTTGAATGAAAGCTAATAATGGATCTATTTAAAAACTGAGCGGATTATGTTGAATCTCAGGGTGAGACTTGAAATGCTCAATAGCATCATCAATTTCTGCCAGCATTAACTGTTTGTCTTTGCCTAGCACGCCTTTCAAAACCAGGTGGTTGGAAACATGGTCGCTCCTGAAAATCGACTGTTTTAGCTCTGTATGTTGAATAAAAATTCGCATTTCTTCACAAAGCTCAGCGGTATTTAACGAGCTGAAATTGCCATCAAAACCTTGCTCCACTTTATCTCGCCCACCACTGAAAAAGAGTACCAGCGTTGCCAGGTAATCGGGTTGGGTTTCATTAACAAGTTTTGCCGAGTTAATAGCGTGTTGTCTGGAATACGCTCTTCCCCCCATGCCATTAATAACCATCACGGATACTTTGATACCTGCGGCTTTTGCTTTGAGAATCGAGTTTTTGGTGGAAGCAAAGGTTTCACCTTTATTGATTTTTTCCAGGACTTCATCATCGCCAGATTCTGCGCCGATATAAATGAGTGAAAGGCCTAATTCGCGAAGTTCTCTCAGCTCTTGTTTTGTTTTATTTTTTATATTTCTGGGTAGGCAGTAAGCTGAAACGCGGCTAACAGACGGTAAATACTGTTGAATAGCTTCTAAAATCGTTTTAAGTCGACGTGTGGACAAAACCATGGCGTCGCCATCACCCAGAAATACTCTTCGTACTTGAGTCAGCTGTTCGCCGCAGCGTTTGATTTCCTCAATCACTTTGTCTTCAGCTTTGGGAGCAAACTTCTTTTGCGGTGCAGTATACATCTCACAAAAGGTGCACTTATTCCAGCTACAGCCATTGGTTACTTGAAGTATTAGCGACCGTGCTTCGCTGGGGGGGCGAAATACGGGTTGAATATAGTCAATTGGCGGCTGAATCATAATGGTATTGTGAAAATTAGTCACCCCGTGAGTATAGCATTATGGCTTTCTGTAACCGCGTAAATACCACCACTCAAAAAGCATTTTCGCTTTGTGCAGCAAGAAATTAGGGGGAATAACCAGGGTTCGTTTTTCATTGCGAAATGCCAGTGTGCCTTTATCGTTGGAATCAATAATACAGGCAAGCTCATATTTAAAAGTATGTGATGCTGCTTTGCCTGCTAATCCATCCAGTAAGTTTTTGGCAGCAGATGATGCTTGTAAATCCGCCATATGTGCCTGTTTGGGTTTCCAGTCGGGACCTGGGAAGCTACCCGCATCACCCGCGACATAACAATGTTCGAAGCCTTCAATTTCACACTGCATATTGGCGGCAATAAGGCCTCCAGGGCTGAGCGGCATTTCAGTGTTCGGCGCAAACAATGGGCCTGTCATACCGGGCATAAAGATAATTAAATCTGTGTCTATTTCACCACCTTCAGTTATGACTTTATTAGCTTCAAGACCTTTCATCTTGTGCCCGAGATGCGTTTCGATACCGCGTTTTTTCATTTGGCTGAGAATGCCCTTCACTGCGCCTTCGCCCAAACGTGCGCCGGGTTTTTCTGCAGGGCTAAAAAAAATCAGTTTGAACTTATCACGACGACCTTCCTGGCGTAATTGCGTATCAAGGCCGAACAATAATTCAAACATGGGGCCGCCGCGCATTGCAGATGGCTCATTCGGATTACCGCCAAAGCCTAGTGTGATGGTGCCGCCGTTCATTGCCTTTATTTTGTCGCGCATTTTCTCGGCAGCATCAATGCCTTCACAAATAGTGATGGCGTGTTCGATGCCGGGTAATTTTTTGATAAAACGCCCGCCACTGGCAATCAGCAATGCGTCGTTTTTTACTTCACCATTATCGGTGACAACGGTGCGAGCGGCGTCTTTAATCGCTGTAACGGTACCTGCAAAATAGCTGACATTGTGCTTTTTGAAAAAAGCATGCAAATCGATACGAAGATCGTCGCCATTGCGCAACCCGGATGGTATCCAGATTAGACTTGGGTAATAAATAAATTCCGCTTTTGGTGCAATAACAGTGATTGCCGCTGTCTTATCAAGTTTGCGTATTTCTTTAATTGCGGTGAGTGCCGCAAAACCTGCGCCAATAATGGTAATTTCGTGAGCCATGGTTTCTTCCAGTTGCTATTATAGGGCGATTCAATAACCCACAATTATATATTAGCAAATACTAATATTCAAATCATAAAGGCATTGTGAACGCTATGGCGGAAGAAATCAAAGTAAGCGGTTTAATCATTTATCCAGTTAAATCATTAGCCGGTATCGAACTACAACAATCTGAAATTGATAGTATGGGTTTAAAGTATGACCGGCGCTGGATGCTGGTGTCTGCAGAAGGTAACTTCCTCACCCAGCGCACCTTACCGCAAATGGCGTTGATTAAAACGGCCATCAATAATGGGCAATTAACCCTGAGCATGGAAGGCAAAGGCTCGCATGTCGTTGCGACTAGCACTGAAAACGTGGAAAAAATGGATGTCACCATCTGGAAAGACAAGCTACAGGTACAAAAAGTTGGCAAGGATAGCGATGCATGGCTATCAGAAATACTCGGGGTTGATTGTCATCTGGTTTATATAGCTGATGATGTGCTGCGCCAGTGTGATCCGGATTATGCGGAAGAGGGCGAGCGTACCGGTTTTGCTGATGGTTTTCCGATGTTATTTATTTCAAAAGAATCTCTGGCTGATTTGAATCAGCGTCTTGACGTTGCTGTGGATATGCGCCGTTTTCGCCCTAATGTGGTGATTTCAGGTTGTGAAGCTTATGCAGAAGATGACTTAAAATATTTCAGTATTTCTGATGTAAAGATGCGAGGTGTTAAACCCTGTAGCCGTTGCCCGATGCCTACAGTTGATCCGGATATAGGTGTGCGTGTTGGTCAGGAACCGATCGCAACACTGATGAAATACCGTAAATGGGATAATAAGGTTTTCTTCGGGATGAATGTCATCCATCAACAGCAAGGAATAATAAAAGTCGGCGATAAGCTTGTTTTGAGTACTAATTAATACTAAAAAGACACCCCCCATTTTTATTCGGTTTTTATGCGGTTACGCCTTTCCTGTGGGTCAGCATTAAACAACAATGCTGTTGTCTCGCAATTGCTCATCTCATTTCGTTTTTTGAAAATGGCCAAAAGAACTTATGCAAAGCTAAACGTTTTTCAATTACTGTTCAAGTCTATTCACAGCGGCGTAATGTTTATAAAACTTCTCAAAGTCGTAACCAACCGCTTTTAACTGCTGGGTGAATTCGGGTACTTTTTGATAGTAAACACCTATTACAGCCAGTTTGGCATTATTCAATGGCTGTTTGTTAAACCAGTTGTCGAAGCGTTTGTCACCATTCCAGCTCTTTTTTAATTTCGAGTATTTTGCTTTTAGTTGGGCGAAAATCTTCTGCTTACCGATAGCAGTCTCAGCATCTGGACGTTTTAAGGCATACCAGGCCGTTAATTCTTTGCTGGTATTGAATAGTAGGTCGAAAAACTGCCAACGCTTTTGCAGGTGCTCATTATAGCGATTCAGCAATTGCGGATGATTTTCTTTTAGCCAGAGGCGTGTGCCTTCCTGTGCTATGGCGCTGGCAAAGGCTTCATTAAAGGCAGAGTCATTTTTCTTATAAAGCTTTTGATGTGCAAGTTCGTGAAACACCACTTCAGTGGTTGAGCTGATATTTCCTGTCAGCATGGTACTTACAACCGGGTCATCAAATATGCCCAAGGTGGAATAGGCGGGTGAGGCGATGATGTGTGTATCATGCCCGAGCTTCTTATGTTTTTCGGCCTCAGCACTTGCGCGCTGTTGTTTGAAATAAACCAGGTAGCTAACACAGCCCACCACGGGGAAGCACGACTTGATTGGCGTCATCGAATATTTTGGTGTAGCGATAACGTTCCAGCTGATTGCTTCACGCTTGAGTTCGACAAAGCTGGTGTAACTGTTGTTGTTTGGTAGCTTGAGTTTGTGGTGCGCAAATTTTCGAATACTCAGAACTTCTTCGATTTGTTCGCGACGTTGCTTTGAAAGTTTATTATCTTTTAGAAGTTCAGTAATGGGCTGACGCTGACTCATTAGGGCGAGATGCCCTGATGCACCCTGAACGTAATAACTGATAGTACTGCATGCAGATAGCGTGTTTATCAGGAATACGACAAGGGTTATTCTATTGAGTACTACTCTCATGTATTTATCAGTGTAGTTGAAAAAACCGCCGAGCTTTGCATAAGTTCTTTTAGTCATTTCAAAAAACGAAATGAAAAATCACTTAAAAGTGGGGGGGTGTCCTTTATAGAGTATAAAAGACACCCAAATACTGTCTTAATAAATTTTAAAGCTCATAACCACGTTCTTCATGGTCAATGATATCAAGCCCTTGCGTTTCTTCATCAGGCTCGACACGTAAACCACCGGTGAATACAGCCACAAGTTTAAACAGGATATAGGTGATAACAGCGGTATAAACAAAAGTCGCTACAACCCCGATCGCCTGAACTCCAAATTGTTGGCCAATAGTGGTAATGCTTTCTTTTACAAAACCCTGGCCACTAAATATCCCTAATTCTGTAGAAGCAAAAACGGCTGCCATCAGAGTGCCTATAACACCGCCAACACCATGCACAGGGAAAACATCGAGCGAATCGTCGATCTTGAATTTCTGTTTGATGATAATTACCGCGTTAAAACAGACGATACCTGCTAAAAAGCCAATCACTAAAGCGCCCGCTGGACCAACAAAACCAGAAGCTGGCGTAATAGTACCCAAACCTGCAACCATGCCTGTGACGGTACCCAATGCGGTTGGTTTGCCAAATTTTATCCACTCATAGAGCATCCAGGTAATTGCAGCAGTAGAAGCAGAAATGTGAGTAACAAGCATTGCCATTGCAGCATCGCCATTAGCGGCTAAAGCGCTACCGCCGTTAAAGCCGAACCAGCCAACCCATAGCATGCCGGCACCCATGATGGTCATGGTCATATTGTGTGGCGATGTCGCAGCTTTACCGAACTGCTTTCTTGGGCCAATTACAATCGCAGCTACCAATGCCGCTACACCGGCTGTGATGTGCACAACCGTGCCGCCGGCGAAATCCATCAAGCCCATTTCCTGTAGCCAGCCGCCGCCCCAAACCCAATGTGTAATCGGCGCGTAGACGAATAATAACCAGAGAGTTGTAAATAGTAGCACCGCCGAAAATTTAGTACGTTCCGCGAAGCCACCGATAATCAATGCAGGCGTAATCACCGCAAACGTCATCTGGAATAAGGCAAATAATGACTCTGGAATATCGCCAGACATTGCACTTTCGGTAACGCCACTAAATAGTACCTTACCCATACCGCCGAAATAAGGATTACCTGCATCAAAAGCGATACTATAGCCAATGACTAACCAGAAAATACTCGCAATGCCGGCGATCGTGAAACATTGCATAAGAATTGAAAGTACATTCTTTTTACCAACCAGACCACCGTAAAATAGTGCAAGTCCTGGCAATGTCATAAATAATACCAAAGCAGTTGAGGTTAGAATCCATGCGGTATTAGCTCCGTTTAATTCATCTCCCTGTGCCAAAAATGGAAAACACAATAAGGGGAATAGGGCGATTAATTTAAACAAGCTGAACTTATGAGTTTTTACTGTATTCATTGTTAAAGCGCCTCCGGACCTGTTTCACCAGTACGAATACGAACGGTGTGTTCAATATTTGTTACGAATATTTTTCCATCACCTATTTTTCCAGTATTTGCGGCTTTGATAATCGCTTCTAATGCCTGATCCAGAATATCAGTCGGAACAGCGGTTTCAACCTTTACCTTTGGCAAAAAATCAACCACATATTCAGCACCACGGTATAGCTCAGTATGCCCTTTTTGACGCCCGAATCCTTTGACTTCTGTGACTGTTAACCCATTAATGCCGATTTCAGAAAGGGCATCGCGAACATCATCCAGTTTGAATGGTTTTATAATAGCGGTTATCAGTTTCATGGTTTTCCCTGTGCACCCAAAAGGCCGAATAATACCCTAAATGCTTAAATAAAGGGAGTATCTATAAATGAGGGTTAATGGTAAAAGTCGTTTATTCAGAGTTTGCTTAAGTGTGCTTTTGGCAAAAAAAATGTAGAATCAAAACTTCACACATCACATTCATAAAAAATGGCTATTTACGCAATTGGGGATATACAAGGCTGCTACGATTCATTACAGCTCCTTCTGGAAAAACTGGACTTTTCTCCGGAAAATGACCAGCTATGGCTAGTGGGTGATTTAGTTAACCGTGGCAAGAAATCACTAAAAACGCTACGCTTTGTCAAAGGATTAGGTGATTCCGCAATTACTGTTTTAGGAAATCATGATATTAGTTTGATTGCGATGTACTATGGCATCATTCCTAAAAGCCCTTCATTAAAAAAGACCCTAAAATCAAAACATTGTGATGAGTTGATTGATTGGCTAAGACATCGCCCAATTTTGCATGTTGATGAGTCTTTGGGATTTTGTATGGCACATGCGGGCATTTCGCCGCAGTGGACTTTAGCGGAAGCTGTTGGGCATGCGCATGAGATTGAAGTGTCGTTAAGAGGTCATGACACCGAAGTATGGCTAAAAAATGTGTATGGCAATAAACCTAATCTTTGGTCTGATGATTTGCAATCATTCGCGCGTCACCGTTATATTCTGAATGCGTTTATGCGTATGCGTTATTGTAATAATAAAGACGGTTCACTGGATTTTAAATTAAATAGTGTACCAAAAATTAAACAGTCAGATACTGCAAATAAAGTCCCCTGGTTTATGTGGAAAGATAGAAAAGAGATACCACTAAGAATAATTTTCGGGCATTGGTCGAGCCTTGGTTATTATCATGATGATAATGTTATTGCATTAGATACAGGTTGTGTCTGGGGGCGACAATTGTCTGCGCTGAGGCTAGATGACGAAGTGTTGCCTTTGTTGACGCAAACCTGTGGAAATTTAGTATGAGTGATGAAGAGCTCTACGAAGCCGCGTCCGCCCCAGCGGGGAGTTTTAAGCTAAACATAAAGGGTGATGATTATCTAGTGCGCGTAATGAGGCCTTCGAATACTGCTTCGCTGAATGAACTACAACTGTCACTGCAGCGGAATCGGGAAATGCTCGGAGAAAGTTTTTCTGCCATGAATGAAACCTGTCGCGATGATTTTTTCAAGCGAGTTGAAAAAAAACATGTAGATTACTTTTCACCGACACAAAATGCCCTGGTGGCGCGTGCCAATATTGATTTGCTGATTCCACTTATCAACGTGAAAGGTGGTGTTGCAGCTTATAAGGGTAAGCTTGAAGGCTTGCCGATTGAAAAACATATCACAAAGTTACGCGATAAAGCTGAAGAAAATATCCGCGAAGAAGGCACTAAAAGTCGTATCGGAAGTTTTTTGCTTATTATGGTGGTGCTGGCTCTGGCCACAGTAATATTGTTGATATTTTTTTAATCGCAAGAAAATCACCAACACTTCACTAAATCTTATACTTTATTTATCAAAACAACATAAGACTAAAGACTAATCTCAGCATAAGCGATAGGATGAATTGTAAAGCAGTTGATCCGAATGAACTGAGACAACAGCATTGTTGTTTAATGCTGATCCGTAGGATAGGCGGAGCCGTTCAAAAAATGCTAAAAAGTGGGGGGGTGTCTTTAAAAAGCACCTATAATTTTTTAGTGTGTATTTCGATTGATTGTATATTAGAGAGTCATTATACTTCTCAGCTCAAGAGCTTGATTAATTTCGGGGTTAAAATGTTATTGTTAAGAATAAAAAAATCAACACCTTACGCAGTGGTTTTGAGTGGTATTTTCTCCGGAATTTTTTGTACGACAGTTTTTGCGGAAAATCTACTTCAGGTTTATGAACACGCCAAACAGAATGATGCCCAATTAAAAATCAGCGAAGCAGGTTTTCTCGCCACACTGGAGAAGAAGCCACAAGTATTATCAAATTTAAAACCACGTGTAGATTTAGGCGCCAATGCCAGCTACAACATGCAATATACTGACACCGAGCTTAGCGGTAATGATCGCGCTGCTTTTTTGAGCCTCGGTTACGACCTGACCTTGAGTAAACCACTAATAAATAGACAGCTTAATGCTCAAGTTGAACAGGTTGATTCATCCATATTACAGGCAAAAGCATTGCTGGAATCAGACCGACAGGATTTAATTATCCGTGTTGCTCAGGCCTATTTTGATTACTTGAATGCGGATGAAACATTAGCGTTCAGAAAAGCTGAAAAAACCGCAATAGGCCGCCAGCTTAACCAGGTCAAAGCATTTTTTGATGCGGGTCGTTCTGCGATTACTGATGTCAAAGAGGCGCAAGCTCGCTACGATTTGGCGAATGCCCAGATTGAAGTTGCAAATCAGCAAATTGATGTGTCCCGTGAAAATTTAAGGGCAATTACCACGCGTTATTATAAGAGTTTGAATGGAGCTGCTGATAACATTCCGCTATTAGTGCCTAAGCCAAATGATATTGAAGCGTGGGCTAAAGCAGCTATTGGCAATAGTAAGCAGCTTACGGCGGCGATATATGCAGTTGATGTTGCACAGAAAAATGTGGATATCGAACGCGCTGCAAAAAAGCCGACAGTAAATCTTGTTGCCCAGCAGGGAGGAAGTTCGACCTTCGGTGAAGATGCTTTCAATCAGGACAAATTAGATGCTTCTGTTGGTGTTCAACTTAGCATGCCGCTCTATCAGGGTGGTAATATACCTTCACGCATTCGTGAATCTCGGCATTTGCTTCATCAATCACAGCAACAATTAGAGTTACAAAAGCGCCTGGCTACACAACAATCAAGGGCTGCATATCTTACAATCGTATCTGGCTTGTCTCAGGTAAAAGCATTGAAGCAAGCTTTAATCTCTACACAAACAGCAGCAAGTGCAACACAGGCTGGATTTGAAGCCGGGACACGTACAGCTGTTGATGTGCTACTTTCGTTACGCGAAACTTTTTCTGCTAAACGCGACTATACAACCGCGCGTTATGAATTTTTATTGAATACCTTAAAACTTAAGCAAGCGACAGGAACTTTAACAGAGTCCGATATTGCGGCGGTTAGTAAACTATTGAATAAGAAGTCAAATTAAAAGACACCCCCTACCTTTTTAGGGTTTTTTATACCTCTGAGAGTAGTTTTTGGGTAATGCTAGTTGCCTGCAAGGCATAACTTCCACCGAATAAGTTGTAGTGATTTAAGATGTGGTAAAGATTGTACAAATTTTTTCTAGTCTTATAACCTTGATCTAAAGCATAGCTATTATTATATGCCGCATAAAAATCGCTATTAAAACCGCCAAATAGTTCAGTCATCGCGATATCTGTTTCTCTATCTCCGAAGTAAATGGCGGGATCATAAATTACTGGAACACCATTGATGTCTGCTGCGCAATTTCCACCCCATAAGTCGCCATGTAGTAATGAAGGTTTGGGTTGATAGTCTGTAAAGAAAAGGGCTATTTTTTGTGCGAGTTCAAGTCCTTCATCGTAAGCTCTATGTGAATAACCTTTCTCTTTTGCCAGATTAAGTTGAAACAGTAGGCGCTCATCTTTCCAGAAGGAAATCCAGTCATCATGGTATTTATTGGATTGAGCTGTTGATCCAATATAATTATTTCGACACCAGCCAAATTTCGCTGAAAATGTTTGATGCATTTTAGCCAGCTGCTCCCCCGTTTTTTGCTGCTTAATCTGTGATTTTAATGGAATGTGTTCTAACACAAGATAACTGACTTCTTGGGTAATACCATAACAAATACTTTCAGGGACTTTGATGCTGTTACTCATTTTTAGTACAGCCAGCCCTGCGGCTTCAGCCTCAAACATACCTATTAGTTCTGGTTCATTTGTTTTTATAAACCAATGCTTATTATCCGAATCCGTTAATTGTAAAGCTTGATTTATACAGCCGCCAGAAACAGGCTTTGTATGGGAAAAGCGAACAGTATTACCAGTCACTTCACTTATGTGTTGTTCAAGCTTATACCAATTACCTTTCATCTGAGGAGGGCTCATAAATTGCTAAAATGTGGTTTAATGGATATTGCCTAAGAAAATAAGGTATGAAAAGCATAACTCAGCAAGAAAATAGAAAAAATTATAAAAAGAGTTATACATAAAAATTAACAAACCCATTTATTTTCAAAGCGGTTTACGGACTTATTAATATGAAAAACAATACATTTAAACGTAATAATAGTGGCTTCACTTTAATTGAATTGATGGTGACGATAGCAATTGTTGGTATATTTGCATCGATTGCTTTGCCAAGTTTTTCACAATTAATTGAAAACAATAGAATTAGCACAGCTACCAATGAGCTTGTTACGAATCTCATGCTTACTCGAAGTGAAGCACTAAAGAGAAGTAATAATGTCACAATCTGCGCCAGTACTAATCAAACTAGTTGTAGTGGCAGTACAGATTACTCAACAGGCTGGATAGTGTTTCTTGATTGTGATTCTAATGGCACCATTACCGCAGCTGCTATTGATTGTGACAATGATGGTGCGGCTGATGATAGTGAAGCCATCATTAAAGTGGGAGATGGATTTAATAAGATCTATATGAACAACAATGTTAGTTCATCGATAACATATACATTTTCTGGAAGAAGCGCTACTTCAACTTTTAGTGTTGGAAAGGATGCCTCGAATCTAAAAAAGAAAATTATTGTAAATAGAGTAGGCAGGATAAGAACTGACGACTATTAAAATAGTCTATTTTCTAAGTTCTCGTGGCAATACAAATGAGACGTTTTCTACTATTCCTTGGTCATCAGGAAGTATTTCAGCTCCGAAACTGTTAAGTTTTTTATTTACTTCTTCGACTAAAATTTCAGGTGCCGAGGCTCCAGCGGTAACCCCCACTTTTTTAATCCCATCGTTAAACCATGTTTCATCTATATCATTTGCGCCATCAATAAGATAAGCCGGTATGCCTTTTTTCTCAGCTATTTCACGTAAGCGATTTGAATTTGAACTATTTGGTGAACCTACAACCAGAATCATGTCGCTATCATCAGCCAGTTTTTTTAGGGCATCCTGGCGGTTTTGTGTAGCGTAACAAATATCATCTTTTTTTGGCCCCATAATTTTGGGAAATCGCTTGCGTAAAGTATCAATAATAATGGCAGTATCATCCATTGAAAGTGTTGTCTGAGTTACAAAGCCTAGTTTATCAGCATTATTAACATCTAAATTTGTAACATCTGATGGCGAGTCGACCAGGTAAATTTCACCACCATAACTTTTATTGTATTGCCCCATAGTTCCTTCAACCTCAGGGTGCCCTTTATGGCCGATTAATATGGTTTCTCTACCTTCTTTACTATAACGTAAAACTTCCATGTGTACTTTGGTAACTAGCGGGCAGGTTGCGTCAAAAACATTTAAGCCACGTTGCTTGGCTTTGTTTTGCACGGCCTGAGAAACACCATGCGCACTAAATATAACGGTAGCACCATCAGGAACCTCATCAAGTTCGTTCACAAATACCGCGCCTTTATCGCGTAGATTACTGACTACAAAGCGATTATGAACAACTTCATGACGCACATAGATAGGCGCGCCTAATAGTTCAAGTGCCCGATCAACAATCTCAATAGCACGATCAACACCAGCACAAAAACCACGAGGGTTGGCAAGGGTTACTTTCATAAGTTTATTTTCATAAATAAGGCTTCATATAAAACAGATATTGTAACAATTATCAGGTCAGTTTTGTTAATATTCGCAGCAGCCTATGTCTAACAGGAATTAACATGAAAGTATTATTAATAGGGAGTGGTGGTAGAGAACACGCACTAGCATGGAAGTTAGCGCAGTCTCCAAGAGTCGAAAAAGTAATTGTTGCTCCAGGAAATGCGGGAACTGCTCTGGAAAATAAAGTCGAAAATATTGCTATCGATGCCGAGAATATTGAGGCATTGCTTGAATATGCGCAATTAAACAATATTGAGCTCACTGTGGTTGGTCCTGAAGCTCCGCTTGTGAAGGGCATCGTCGATCTATTTGAAGCGAATGACTTGAAATGTTTTGGACCAAGCAAAGGAGCGGCTCAACTCGAAGGTTCAAAAGCTTTTTCTAAAGACTTTTTTACGCGCCACAACATTCCTACAGCTGCTTATGAGAATTTTACAAATATTGCAGAAGCTACTGCCTATATCAAGCAACAGGGAGCTCCCATTGTTGTCAAGGCAGATGGTTTGGCCGCAGGTAAGGGTGTGATTTTGGCAGAAACCGAAGAGAAGGCGATCAACGCTGTTGAGAACATGTTAGCCGGTAATGCATTTGGTGATGCTGGTCATCGGGTTATTATCGAAGAGTTTTTGACGGGTGAAGAGGCGAGTATTATTGTTATTGCTGATGGTAAAAATTATTTACCAATGGCTACTTCACAGGATCATAAGGCACGTGATGATGAAGATAAAGGGCCTAATACAGGCGGTATGGGTGCGTATTCTCCGGCACCTGTAGTTACGCAGGAAATAAGCGAACGCATCATGCAGGGTGTAATTGAGCCAACCATAAAAGGTATGGCAGAAGAAGGATATCCCTTCACTGGATTTTTGTATGCGGGGGTGATGATTGATGGTCAGGGTAACTCAAAAGTGCTGGAATATAATGTTCGTTTTGGAGATCCGGAAACACAGCCTATAATGATGCGACTTGAGTCTAGCCTGGTTGATCTTATCGAAGCTGGGTTAAACGGCAAACTTGATCAACAAACTATTGAATGGGATGAACGTTCCTCGTTGGGTGTCGTACTTGCTGCGGGCGGCTATCCTGATAGTTATGAAAAAGGCAATATTATCTCAGGTATACCGCTTGAAACTGCGCAAAGTAAAGTCTTTCATGCGGGGACTTATAGCGATAATAGCGATATAAAAACAAATGGTGGAAGAGTACTATGTGCAGTTGGTTTAGGTGATAGCGTCAGCGAAGCACAGAAAGTTGCTTATGAATTAGTCGATCAAATCCACTGGAAAAACATGTTCTGCAGACGAGATATTGGTTACAGGGCAGTTGCAAGAGAACAAAAAATGAACTAATAGATTGGATGGCATCTAAACGCCACTGGCAAACGTATTGAGCTGCATGTCTATGTAACCAGTTTCCAAAATTATTATTAATCACTAAAGGAGTAGAAAAAATGAATACAATGAAGAAATTATCAGGTATTGCGTTGGCGTCAGCAGCAGCAACATTATTACTGGCTGGTTGTGGTGGTGATTCTACTAAAACAGCAGCTAAAGTCGAAAGTGCTCCTGCAGAAGCGACAAAAGTAGCTGAAGTAAAATGTTCTGGCATTAATTCATGTAAAGGTACGGGTGCCTGTGCTTCGGCGACTCATGCTTGTGCAGGCCAAAACAGCTGCAAAGGTCAGGGTTGGATCAAGGCAAGCAAAGAAGATTGTGATGCAAAAGGTGGCACTGTCGTTTCTGGATAGTATTTGAGTGTTTTGCATCCAATAATTTTTATCTTACGTAAGTTCGCTGATGGCTTGAATATTTGCAGGCTGTTGGCTAATTCGTTGGCCTTTTATAAAGCTAAAGGAGATAAAAATGAAAACAGTATCAAAAATGTCGGGAATTGCACTGGCTTCAGTAGCAGCAACACTATTACTTGCGGGTTGTTCTTCAGGTGGAGGATATAGTGAGGGAGCTGCAAAAAAAGTAGCTGATGTAAAATGTTCGGGTATAAATTCCTGTAAAGGAACGAGTGCTTGTGCTACTGCTACAAATGCTTGTAAAGGTCAAAATAGCTGTAAAGGTCAAGGCTGGGTAAAAGCATCAAAAGCTGACTGTACTGCTAAAGGTGGTACAGTGAGTGGACAAATTTAAATGATCAAATTGTAATTGTCGCAAAAAATAATGTCCGGTCAACAGTGTTGATGCGGGCGTTTTTTGTCTTAAGGTTTAATAATGAAATATCCATCACTGGGTTTTGGTCTCGGTCTTCGAAAAGAACATTACACTGAAATTATTGAAACTTCGCCTGATGTTGATTGGTTTGAGATACTCACTGAAAACTATTTGGTCCCTGGTGGCAAACCGCTTTACTTTCTAGATAAAATAAGTGAACGCTATCCCGTCGTTATGCATGGGGTTTCAATGTCGATAGGGAGTAGCGACCCCATTGACCTTAACTATTTAAAACAGGTTAAAGATCTAGCAGAACGAACCAAAGCGCATTGGATATCCGATCATCTTTGTTTCACTGGACTTGATGGTGTGAATGCGCATGATCTGTTGCCTTTGCCCTATACCGAAGAGACCGTGAAATTTGTCTCGGAAAAAATCAGGCAAGCTCAAGATGTGTTGGAACGTCGAATTCTTATCGAAAACGTGTCTAGCTATATTACTTACAAACAGTCACAAGGTATGAGTGAATGGGAGTTCGTCACTGCTGTCGCTGAAGAATCTGATAGTCTAATGTTGCTTGATATCAATAATATATTCGTGAGTGCCTTTAATCATGGCTTTGATCCTCTCGAGTATCTTGATGGTGTTCCTGCCGAAAGGGTACAGCAGCATCATATAGCAGGACATAGTCAATATGATGGATATATTATTGATACACATGATCATGATGTTGTTGATGGTGTTTGGGAGCTATATGGCGAAGCTGTAAAGCGTTTTGATGATGTTTCTACCATGATTGAGCGCGATGATAATATCCCAGAATTGCCCAAATTGGTGAAAGAGCTGCAAATTGCACGAGATATTTATGCTACGCATAAAGGTCTGAAGGATGTCTGAAACAACCTCCGAACTTTACCGCCTGCAAAAAAGCATGATGGCCTGGATGATTGAAAAGGATCCTTCTATTCAATTGGATGTTGCGTCAACAAGCGGCGTGAGCACAGAAATACGTTTAGGAATATATGGCAGTGGTTATGGCTATCGACTTATCGATGCACTCTCTGAGAACTACCCCGCAGCGCATACTTTAATGGGTGATGAGAATTTCTATGCAATGACTTATGCCTATATGAAGGCATATCCTTCTAAACATTTCTCCTTACGGTATTTTGGTAGTGAGTTGGAAGCCTTTTTATATAAATATGATCCTGAAACCCCCGTGTTCGCTGAAATGGCACGCTTTGAATGGGCCCTCAGAAATTCCTTTGATGCAAAGAATCAGACAGCAATCACGATGGATGCATTACAACAGGTGCCACTTGATCGCTGGGGAGATTTGCAGTTTGAATTTAATGCATCGGTGTCCCGATTAGATTTAGAGTGGAATACACCCCAGTTATGGGCTGCTATAGATGCTGGTTCTGAACCTATTCCTCCTGAAAAATTAGCGTATCCCTGCGCTTGGTTAGTTTGGCGTAAAGATTTACTCAACTATTATCGGTCCCTTGAAGTAGATGAAGCATGGGCGCTGGACGCTGCGTTGCAAGGCGATAGCTTTGGGATATTATGTGAAGGTGTATGTGAGTGGATTGATGCAGAACACGCGCCATCGCGTGTTGCCGGTTTTTTATCCCAGTGGATTGAAGACCAGCTATTAATTGGTATCAAATACGGTGATTAACTGATGAGAAGGTCAATGCTTATATCACTAACATCGGAAGTATTAACGGTGAAGCAATGAAAAAACGCCTAAAAGTAGGGGGGTGTCATTTATTAGCTGTTTTTAGATGATTGAAATATAAGATAACGCTAATCAGCATCGCGCCTATCAATCCATATAAATGCGCATCGGTGGCAACGGGTATACCGATAAGCTCTGCGCTTGAAATACTGCCTCCTTTAAAGAAATCCCAAATTATCTTGCCAATAACCAAAATAGTTACTGATAAACCTGTAAAGTAGTCTTTTTGCAGAATTGCGCTGATGCCTGAGACAAAAAACAAGCCATAAAGCACTCCAGAAAAGCCATAATATGTGTGCAATTCAGGGTTAAAATAATAAAGCCCAAAGCCAACGGTGAAGCTAAGAAAAACAACGCTGATAATGAATGTTTTTGTTTTTAGAGTGTCTATGAATAAGAAACCAAGGATCCAGAGACCGCTAAGATTTAGCAATAGATGGGGATAGTTGGAATGGGTTAAATTAGCCGATAAAATACGCCACCATTGACCATCATTAATACTTGTTCGATTGAAAACGAGCATGTCTAGGACTAGCTGGGATAATAAAAGTAACAGAGTAAGCCCTAATATTGTGATGATCAGTAGTTGTTTGGAATTCGTCATTTTTAAACAACTCTATTATAAATTATGGCAAAATAGAAAGATTATATGAAAATAGTCTTGAGAAAACATGAAGAGTTTAAATACTATAGGGCACCAGTGTAATGGATGTGTGTATGTATGGGATTTATTCATCTAGTTGTATCAAAGTACTTTTAAAGGTAAAAACATGAATAGAAGCAGAAAAATATTTAGAATTAAATCTTTAGTATCGCCAGTTAGCAATGCGCAGGGTTTTACCCTGCTTGAAGTTATGGTCGTAGTGGTAATCATTGCGGTAATGGCGGCAGCAGTTGGCCCTGCAATATTTGATAATCTTAATAAAGCAAATGTCACTAGGGCGGGTACAGATATTAAAAGCATATCCTCAATGCTTGAAATTTACAGGGCAGAGAATTACAGCTTTCCTAGTACTGACCAGGGGCTTGAAGCGTTAGTATCAAAGCCTGTCGGAGAGCCAGAGGCAAAGAATTGGAGACGTTACACTAAGAAGACGCCAATCGATCCTTGGGGTAAGCCTTATAAATACCTTAGCCCTGGCGTAAACAGCGATGTTGATATTTACTCTTTTGGGCCAGATGGCATTCAAAGTGAAGATGACATTGGCAATTGGATGCTGGATAACTAATTTGATTTTTCTTGGCAGATGAATAGTTTGCAAAAAGGCTTTACCTTAATCGAGATATTGGTGGTGGTTGTTATTGTTGCTGTGCTTATGAGCGCCGTGACACTATCATTCCCGCCAACCGGCGACAAGCTGCTAAAAGAGCATGCTGAACGCTTTAGTGCTCTGATCGGTTTGGCTCAAGATGAGGCTATTTTACAGTCTAGAGAGCTTGCTTTGGAAGTTAGCGAGTCAGGTTATGCATTTTATCGTAATGAAAATAATAGCTGGACTGCTTACGCTGAGACACCTTTTTCTAAGCGAAACTTCCCCGCTGAAATCGGTTCGAAAGTTTATCTTGATGGTATTGCAATTGATCTTGAGAACAGGGATCAGGATAGACCTCAGATTGTAATTCTCTCGAGTGGTGAAATGACGCCCTTTAGTTATAAGCTAAGTTATAAAAACAAGAGCGAAGTAACCCTTAAAGTCAATGCAGTGGGTGAGATTCAACAGACGTTTGAAAAAAATGAATAAAATTAACAAAGGTTTTACTCTATTAGAGGTGATGGTGGCTCTGTTTATCGTAGCTGTGGCGATGGGCGGTGTTATAAAAGTAATGGGAAATGCAGCACAAAATAGTTCCAGATTGGTAGATAAAACCTTTGCAAACTGGGTGGCATTAAACCGGGTTACAGAACTTAGACTTAACTCCGACTGGCCCAAGCTGGGTGAAGTTAAAGGGAATCAGGAAATGTCCGGTCGAAAATGGAAATGGCTACAGAAAACTATTAAGACAGAAGATGAAAAAATCAAGCGTATAGAGCTTTCTGTTTGGGCTGACAGCGACAATGATGTAGATCCCTATGTAACTGTTGTTGGGTTTTTAGCTAAACCATGAAGTCACAAGTTAAAGGTTTTACATTGCTTGAGTTGCTGGTGGCGATGAGCATTTTCTCTTTCATGTCGATTATGGCGTATGGTGGTTTGTCGAATATTTTGACCAGTGACAAGGTATTAAGCGAGCAAGAAGAAAAGTTAAAATCATTGCAGCGTGCCATGATGTTTATCGAACGTGACTTTCGTCAAATGGTTGCGAGACCTAGGCGCTCTGGTTACGATCAGTTTTCCAACGCACTATCATATGGATTAGATTCTGATGGCCTCCTGGAATTCACTAGGGCGGGAAATTCAAACCCAAGCGGACTGGTGAGAAGTTCACTGCAACGTGTGAGATATGATTTGCAGGATAAAAAATTAACTAGAATGAGTTGGGCCTTGGTTGATCATATTGATGCGGAGCCTATAAATATGCTTTTACTTGAAGATGTTGAATTATTTGAATTACGTTTGCTTGACTCCAAAAATGAATGGCAAAGCAATTGGAGTGAAGAAAAAGTAATCCCTAGAGCAATTGAGCTTACACTTGAGCATAAATATTGGGATAAAATCATTCGATTGATCCCAGTACAATAGTTAATCTTGATATACATTCATATAAATATAAGAAAATTAGCGAATACTTATTTAGTTATTATATAAAATGATTTATACTGGAGCTCGATGGCTCGAAAAGTTATACTGAGCAAACGCAAAATTTGGGGATAATGGCTTCTTTCTCCGAATTATAGAATCATATATTGATCGCTGTTACGCGCAAGATTCTGCATATTGTCCAGTTTGTGGCTGACTTTGTCAGAATTACTTAGGCTGTCGAGCGATACTCCTTGTTAAATAAAATTCTACATGTAATTTGATGTGCTCAGGAGTCAAAGTGTATTTAATATAGTAGGTAAATAATAATGCTGAAGTGCAAACATCTCAAAATGCTTGTTTTTAATCTGTCTCTAACGCTGCTTTCTGGTTTTCTGTTTGTTACATCCCTGCAGGCCGCCTCAATAGTAACGGTTAGTCGTTCTGTGTCGAGCTCACAAACTGTGTTAGGAAGTACCGTAATCCCCTATAAAGAAATTACAGTCAGTGCTCAAGTACCTGGCAAAATAGTCTCACTGGGTGGTGAAGTTGGTTCTAAATTTAATAAAGATGATGTTCTAGCAAAAATAGATGACGCTCAACTTTTGGCAAAAAGAAATTCGCTTTGGGCTCAAATCAATTCAGCGCAGGCTGGACTTAGAAATTCACAGGCTCAATACCACCGAGAAATAGTCTCTCCACGCAGTAAAGATATTGGCGGTGGACCTGGTATGCCCTCATTTGGAATGGGGATACCCTCAATGTTTGATACTTTAGTGACTCGTCCCGTGTATGACAGCATGATTGGCGATACAGATGTAGGCTATAACCGCTATTCTGATTTGTTAACTAGTCAAACTGGCGTAACACAAGCAGAAAGCCAGTTAATGATGGCCTGGTCTCAGCTGAATGAATTAAATACTAAAATTCGTGACACCGTATCTGTGGCGCCATTTGAGGGCATTATCATGTCAAAAATGGTTGAGGTGGGTGATGCCGTTCAACCAGGGCAACCATTAATGACATATGGTTTTGTAAAATACCTGCGTTTACAGGCAGATGTGCCCTCGATGCTTGTATCTGGCTTGAAAAAAGGCATGAGTGTTCCTGTGCGTATAGGAAACATAAGTCCTACTGTTGCAAAGATTACACAAATCTATCCGATCGCTGACCCATCTCGTCACACTGTTATTGTAAAGTTTGATTTACCTGTAGGTGTTTTGGCTTCTCCCGGGATGTATGCTGAGGTTTACTTACCCGATAAAGCTCCGGGGCGCAACACTGTTGTTGCTATCCCTAAGTCCTCGTTGATACAAGGCCGCAGCTTGCCGACTGTTTTAGTCGTTGATGAGCAATCTAAAACTTCATCCTTGCGTTTGATAAGAATAGGTTCGGAGCAAAAAAATGATTTGGTTGCTGTTGTTTCTGGGTTGAGAGAAGGTGAGCGGATAATTAATGATCCACCGGCAGGGGCCTCTTCTGGCTGGTATCCGGATTCTTCAGCTTCTATAAAATAAATAGATAATTTTTAAAACACTGTAGCTGAAAGACTCCCTATGAATGATAAAACAAATTCAGTAAATAATAGTAATACTTCTAAAGATCATTCCCTGGGTTTGGCAGGAGGTATGGCAAAAGCGTTCATTACTTCACCCCTTGCTCTTCTATTGTTATTTGGATTCCTTGCCCTTGGGATTTTGGGCATGCAAATGACCCCAAGACAAGAAGATCCTCAGATTTCTGTCCCAATGGTGGATATTTTCGTTAATTATCCTGGGGCCAGTGCAGAAGAAGTTGAAAGCCAGGTGGCGAGACCTCTTGAAGGGATAATGTCAGAAATAACGGGTGTTAAACATGTTTACTCTGCGTCTTCTCGCGGCCAGGCCATGATTACAGTGCAATTCAAGGTTGGTGAAAACTTTGAAACTTCAATTGTTAAATTAAATGATAAAATCGCATCAAATAAAAACGCAATTCCACAGGGAGTTGCAGGATTTTTGGTAAAGCCTGTTGGCGTTGATGATGTTCCAGTTGTCTCTATTACATTATGGTCAAATGATGTTGATGATGCGTCATTAAAATTGGTGGCATTAGATTTATTGCAATCACTACGTGAAGTACCTAATGCCAGTCAAAGTTTTATTGTGGATGGGAGGACAGACCAGTTATTAGTTGAAATATTACCTGAGCGATTGGCAACCTATGGTGTTTCACTGGCGCAAGTGGCGAATACAATCCGGATGGCGAATTCGGAGAGAAATGCAGGTTCTGTAGAGCCAGGTGATAAGTTTGTCCAGGTCATTACAGGTTCTTTTTTAACGTCTGCTGATGATATTAAGAGACTAATGGTGGGGGTCGTCGATGGTCGCCCAGTATATGTTCGCGATGTCGCCACAGTTAGTGAGGGGCCAAGTGAAGCTTCAAAAATAGTTGGGTATTACACGGGTGCTGCGAGTAATAACGAAGGTAATGAAATAGCAAATGGTGCGCCTGCCGTTACTATAGCAATTGCTAAAAAGCATGGATCAAACGGGGTTGATGTTGCCGAGCGGGTTTTAGACAAAGTGGAGCATCTGAAAGGTCGCCTGATACCAGATAATGTGCACGTAGCAATCACTCGCAATTATGGTGAAACTGCCAAATCAAAAGTTAATGAGTTATTGTTCAAATTAGGTGAAGCAACTTTAATGGTAACTATTTTAGTGTTGCTGTTTTTGGGCTGGCGAGCGTCATTGGTCACCTTTATTATTATTCCTGTTGTAATTACTGTTACCGTTTTTTCAGCGTGGTTATTAGGGTTAACTATTGACAGGGTAAGTCTGTTTGCTCTGATATTTTCTATAGGTATTCTAGTTGATGATGCCATTGTAGTAGTTGAAAATATTTACCGACGCTGGCTTTTGTCAGAAAGCCTTGATGTGGATGTTGCAGTAGATGCGGTACGTGAAGTTGGCAATCCAACAATATTGGCTACATTTACTGTTATTGCTGCACTTTTGCCAATGGGTTTTGTCAGTGGCATGATGGGACCTTATATGTCCCCTATACCAATTCTTGGCTCAGTAGCGATGTTGTTTTCACTGTTTGCGGCCTTCGCATTTACACCATGGTTGACTAATAAATTAAAACCAAGTCTCAAAAAATTAAAAAAGATGGAAGAAAAAGAGCACCGTCAAGCGAGGGCGCTTGATAGATTCTTTAGAGGCTTAATTATTCCACTTATTCGCGATAGAAGAAAAGGCAAGTTATTATTGTTTGCGATAGTTGGTGTGTTTTTCCTTTGTATGACGTTGTTCTATACCAAGGGCGTTAAAGTAAAAATGCTACCTTTGGATAATAAGCCTGAATTTAATATAGTTGTTAATTTCCCTGAAGGAACGGCATTGCCAATAACGGCCAATTTGATTGATAAAATTGCTTTAAAAATGCAAGCAATAGAAGAAGTGACAGCAATACAAACCTATGCGGGTACAGCTTCACCATTCAATTTTAATGGCCTTGTACGACATTATTATTTGCGTAAAAATCCCTGGCAGGGTGATGTTCAAGTCCAACTTACGGATAAGCATGACAGAGACAGGACAAGTCATGAAATCGCAGAGCAAGCACGTGCAGAATTGACGCCTTTGGCCCGCGAGGTAGGAGCGAGAATACAAGTAGTTGAAATGCCGCCAGGTCCACCAGTTCTTCAATCTGTTGTTGCAGAGATTTATGGCCCTAGTGCTGAAACACGCAGACAGGTAGCCCGAGACTTAACTGAGATCTTTGAGGAGGCACCCAACCTGGGAGATGTGGATAATTTCTTGGAAGAAAGTCACAACGTCTTACGTTTTAAAGTTGATGCAGCTAAAGCTCAGAGGAATGGAATTTCTGTTGAGGATATAAATGCTACGCTAGAAATGGCAATGGGTGGTTATATACTTGGTGATATTAAGAAAAATGCATTGATTGATCCAACCCCAATAGTGATGCAAGTACCGCTTGCAGCAAGATCTCAAATTAATCGCCTAATCCAGTTGCCTGTAAGTAATCGAATGGGGAAGACCATGCCTTTATCAGAATTGGGACGATTCGAATCTGAAAAGGCTGATCAGCCTATCTATCATAAGGATTTACGTGCAGTTGAGTTTGTTACAGCTGAAACAGTTGGAGATTTGGCTGCCCCGGTTTATGGCATGTTTCAAGTGCAGGACTTACTCTCAGCCGCAAATAATGGCGCAGGTTACAAAGCACCAGATGGTGCTACTGTAACTGGCGGTAGTTGGTTTGGGCGTGAAAGTACTGCGGACAAAACCAACTTTGAGTGGGGTGGTGAGTGGACGGTTACTTTTGAGACATTTCGCGATATGGGGATAGCCTTTATGGCTGCATTGGTATTGATCTATATGTTGATTGTTGGTTTGTTTGGTAACTTTATTTTACCTGCAATAGTAATTGCTCCAATTCCACTTACTTTGATTGGAATCATTCCGGGACATTGGCTTTGGGGTGCTGATTTTACCGCAACTTCTATGATTGGTTTTATCGCTTTGGCTGGGATCGTTGTAAGAAACTCAATTCTGTTAGTGGATTTCTCGAAAAATGCCGTTATCCTTGAAGGTAAGAGCATCGTGGAGGCCGTTATTCACTCTTGTGAGGCTCGCACGCGACCGATCGCAATTACTGCATTTGCATTAATCGGAGGGTCATTAGTTATAATTACCGACCCTATTTTTAAAGGAATGGCAGTTTCTTTAGTGTTTGGTGGTTTGGTATCAACTCTGCTAACTTTGTTGGTTATTCCATTAGGTTGTATCAGTGCAGGTAAAGCGCTTTGTGTAGCAGATGATGGCAGCATAGTTACTCCGCCAGATTTTGATCCAGATGCTAAAAAAGAAGTACCAACTTCTGCAGCTAGCTCTTCAGAATATAAAGAGTCAACGTTCGAAAAAGTTAAGGATGTCCTATCAACAATTTCAGGAATAGTGATAAACATTGGAGGATTAATATTCACTGGAATTAAAGCGTTGATCAGTCTCACCTTAGGTTCAGTTAAAAAGAAACAGAAAACAAGTTCGGAAAATAGAAGCGATAGTAGTGCTAAGATAAAAGAAGATTCTATAGGTGTCGCTAAACAGACAATAAGCATGCAAACCGAGAAAGTAAGTGATTCATCAAAATCAATAGTGTCAAAGGCAAAAGCTAAACCAAAGGCAAAAGCTAAACCAAAGGCAGAGGCTAAACCAAAGGTAACAGCTAAGCCAAAAGTAGCAGCTAAGCCAAAAGTAGCAGCTAAGTCAAAGGTAGCAGCTAAACCAAAGGTAGCAGCTAAGCCAAAGGTAGCAGCAAGTCAAAAGCTAACCAAAGGCAGAAGCTAAGCCAAAGGTAAAATCTAAACCAAAGGCAGAGGCTAAGCCAAAAGTAGCAGCTAAACCAAAAGTAGCAGCCAAACCAAAAGTAGCAGCCAAACCAAAGGCAGCGGCCAAACCAAAGGACGTTAAGCCAGGAATAATTAATACTCAGAGAGTAGTGTCAAAACGTAGAGGCATACGTTTAAAGAGCGATATTTAAAAAAGGTATGGGGAAATGAACGATTTAAAGAAAGGTGCTTTAACTGTAGTTGTGGCAACAATAATAACGTCTTTAATGATATTGATGACGGATATAAGTATTGCTAAAAGTCCTCTTGATAATTCCTTAAGTCGAGAACAGCAAGCCACAGGTGTGAATATTAATAGTATAAGCAGGAAAGCACCTGAAGTATTTAATGGCTCTGTAAGTTCTGAGAAAGTTGTAAATAGGCCTGTGGCTGATACTCAGTTGCCCCCGCCAGGGCCTTTTTTGCAAGGACCCTTAAGTGGTTCTAAGCTTTCTACTCAATTGAAAGTGATGGAGGCTCCTTCTGCTCCTAAAGCTCCAGTTGGGTTGGTTATCAAAAAAAATACGGCACCTGCTAAGCCTGATCGTATGATAAATGCTCCAGCGGCGAAAAAACCACCAGCAATGAGTTCGGTTTCTTTATCTCAACCGCAAAAAGCAGTTGAGCCAAAGATCAACGCAAGCCAGCCAAATATTCCTCAGGCACCTGTTAGTACTGGAACCATGTTAAATTACAGCAAGCAAGTTCCTGCGATGCCAGCATCACCACAGTTAAATCTATCAGCGCCGGTAAAAAGTGTTGAAGCCCCAGTACTTGATGTCAAAACGATGAAACCACCCGCAGTCCCCAGAAATTCCTCTCAGCAGCCTACGTCAATTAATTATGACAAACCTATATGGATGCAACAAAACACTAGAGTAATTCAAGATCCTAATATGCAACAAGCCCAGCAACTTATGCAACAGCAGGGAGCGGTAGCTAATAGAATGCATCGTAATAATACGACGAATAAAGGCGGCGGACAGCAATACCGTTATGTGCCTATTCCAGTTTATCCATCATATTATCAGCAACAACAGATGCCTATGAATAATTCTGGATACTACAATGCACCTATACCAAACTATTGGGCGCTACCCATAATGCCAGAGCAAGCCCAGACAATTGAAAAGCTATTAGAACCATCACCCTCATCATTACCGACAAACAAGGGTGCTAAATAATGATAACAGTCGTAGGTAACTTAAAAGGTGGTACCGGAAAGAGTACGGTCGCCTTTAACTTGTCTATATGGGTAGCAACACGCCGTAATGTTCATGTATCTTTATATGATATTGATCCACAGGCTACGATCACAGATGCCTTGCAGATAAGGACCGAGGACGGTCATATGCCGGCATTAGAGCCCGTCCACTTTGTCAATCAATTAGGAAGTGAAGGCAAACATACTGAAGTACTGGTAGATATTGGCATTTCTGATGGCGAGGCGATGAATGCTGCTATCCAAAGAGCTGATCGAATTGTAATTCCTGTAGCGCCGAGCCAGGCTGATGTATGGTCTACTCAGCGGTTTTTGAAATTAATTGCAAGTGTACGTAAAAGTGGAGCGCCTCCTGAAATTATTGGTTTTATGAATCGTTCTGATACTCATAAAGCGGTAAGAGAAACCGATGAGGCTTTCGAAGCTTTGAGTGGTTTGGCGGGCATTAAAATGATAGAACCCAGACTTTATCAAAGAACTGCTTACAGACGTTCCTTTAGTGAAGGTTTAGCTGTTTTTGAAATGGACCCGAAGTCAAAAGCGGCGGCTGAAATTGAAGTATTAGGCGAACTATTATATTAGTTTATACTAGAATTATTTTTTAGTATGAATCGATAAAGAAAAGGAGTAAATAAATGTATATCGTTCGTTGGTTAATGGGGCACCCTATCATTGCAGCTTGGTTTTTGGCGGCTATTGCAATACTATTAAACTTTGGCGAAGGTGAAAAAGCCGAGCATCTCGATCTGGAAAGTAATGAGAAAATCCATTTGGAGAATCAAGTTGTGGGACATACGAGTTCCAATATAAGCCCAACAGCCCCCGCTGATTTAGCTTCTCAAAATGTAGGAAACGATCAAAATACGAGTTCAGTTACTGACGTAGCAAAAAGCACGATAGATTTAGTAGAAATAACAAATACTTCGTCTCCTGGTGGTCTAGAACTTAGTAATGGAAGTATAGAAGATAAGGCTGCGATAGATCAGCAATCGCTTGGTGATAAACAAATAGCCACTAGTGCGAGTAGTACTGGGTTACCACAGAGTGAAGTTATTCAATCTGCATCTGTGGAGTCTGGTGAGTCTGCATCAAAAGCGACTTCTGATTTAGGTCAGATGACTATAGAAGATAAGGCTGAGGCTGTGATAGACCAGCAATCGCTTGGTGATAAACAAATAGCCACGAGTGCGAGTAGTACTGGGTTACCACAGAGTGAAGTTATTCAATCTGCATCTGTGGAGTCTGGTGAGTCTGCATCAAAAGCGACTTCTGATTTAGGCCAGATGACTATAGAAGATAAGGCTAAGGCTGCGATAGATCAGCAATCGCTTGGTGATAAACAAATAGCCATGAGTGCGAGTAGTACTGGGTTACCACAGAGTGAAGTTATTCAATCTGCATCTGTGGAGTCTGGTGAGTCTGCATCAAGAGCGACTTCTGATTTAGGCCAGATGACTACGGAAGAAATGTTGCTTATGGCTAGAGAGGCCTATTGGAACAATGGTTTAGATGAAGCTTCGCAAATTTATCAGGAACTAATAAAACTAGAACCTCAGGTAATAGAGCATCGTGGTGAATTAGGTAATGTCTATTGGAGACAAGGCTACCCAAAAAAAGCAGCTGAACTATATTCTGAGATATCAATACCAATGATTGAGCAAGGGGAGGCTGAGAGAGTGGCTAATATGATTGGATTTATTGGCTTATTTTTTCCTGACAGGGCATCAGAAATACATCAACGTCTCCAGTCAGTAAAGACTGAGAGACAAGAAATAAACAAGTGAAATATTATGGCTAAAAGTGAATTACATAGAGATTACGTTCTTGAATTAGAGAATGAACTTCAAGAATTTGAAATGAAGGCTGAGACCTCTACCAAGCGTATGCAAATGCTTGTTTATCCGGCGATGATAGCGTTTTTTATATTATCGGCATTTGGTTTTTATCTCATATACACTTTGACATCTGATGTAAATCGAATGGCTAATACCATTTCTCATATGAGTGGTTCCATAGATACAAATATGACTTCTATATCTGACACTATGGTAAATATGTCAAATGATGTTGGAAAAATGACCAATACTACTGTTGAGATGTCTGACACTATTTCAGGGATGACTCCTGCGATCAATGACATGGCAGCATCAACCAATAATATGCAGCGCGACTTTTGGAGTTTGAATAAAAACATCTCTACTCCCTTAGGTTTTATGAATGACTTTTTACCATGGAAAAATAGCCAGTCTCTGCCATTCCAAGGTTCAAAAGCGCCATTGCCGCCATCATATTATGCCTACCCAGCACAACGGCAACAGCGGGCTATTGATTATGGCACTACTATTCCGATGCCTATTCAAATGCCATCTATCTCATCTCCTGCGACTAATTACCCTGCACAGCCAAAGCCTAAAGAAGTTTTGAAACCTGATACGCATGGGTCTGCAATTGGTTCTAATGCATCAGTGCCCGTTAGTGCTTTTTCTATGCAATAATTCACAGTAAATTTAGAGCACACATCTTTCATAGAGTCATCTATATTTAACACATAATAAAAGAGGTCTGCATGACACCAGCCAATAGAATGCAAAACCGTTTGGGGCTATTGCAAGAGCATCTTGAAACAGAAAATCCAGTTTTAGTTTCAGTTATAGAGCGTTATCGCCAACTCGATAAAATATCCAAAAAGCTGGGCTTACTTAAAGCTGATGAATCATATGCTACCCAAATTACGTGGTGGCCCCTGGTCTCGATTTTGGGTACATTTTCCGCAGGTAAATCCAGTTTTATTAACTCCTATCTGGGAATGAATGTGCAAAATACAGGTAATCAAGCTGTCGATGACCGCTTTACGGTACTCACCTATAGCCGTGATTCTGAAGTACGCACACTTCCCGGTATTGCTCTGGATGCCGACCCGCGTTTTCCCTTTTATCAAATAAGCGAAGATATCGAGAATATCACTCAAGGCGAAGGTTCTCGAATTGATAATTACCTGCAAATGAAAGCAGTTCCTAGCGAGAAACTGCGAGGTAAAATTCTCATAGATTCACCTGGTTTTGATGCGGATGAACAGCGTAAAGAAACCTTAAAGCTAACCGATCATATTATTGATATTTCAGATCTGGTATTGGTATTGTTCGATGCACGACACCCAGAACCAGGTGCGATGCAAGATACTTTAGAACACTTGGTGAGGGGCTCGCAAAGACGCAACGATAGTAGCAAGTTCCTGTTTATATTGAATCAGATTGATACCTCAGCCCATGATGACAATATGGAAGATATCGTCGCAGCATGGCAAAAAGCCCTGGTTCAGAGCGGCCTTAATTCTGGTCGTTTTTATGTGATATTTAATACAGATCTGGCTACTCCGGTTAAAAATCATGCTGTATGGGAACGTTACTTAAACAAGCGAAACACCGATTACGCCGAAATAGCCAAACGCATGGAAGATATAAATATAGAACGCGTTTACAGGATTCTTGGCAGTATGGAGTCACTTTCAAATCAGATTGAACAACAGGCAGTGCCACAAATTCTACTGGCGATGAAACGCTGGAAAAAACGGGTAATTATTACAGATTTAGTTGTATTCATACCCCTTATATTAGGTTTGCTGGCTCTTACTGTAGTTGCTGGTTACTGGCAGGGTTTGTTGTTTAATCCACCCTGGCTGGAAGATTTAAAACAGAATAAAATTTTAGCGATCGTTGCTATTGTCGTGCCACTTTTGATTGCTTATTTACTGCATTTATTTATTCGAGGCAAATTAGTAAATGGTATTGCCAAGAAACTGAATGCTGAAGAATTCTTTGGTGATACTTCGATAGCTTTTAGAAAGAACACTCGCTGGTGGAGAAGTATCTTTAATAAAAATCCTGTAGGCTGGGGCAACGGAGCACGCAGAAAACTGGATGGAATCCGTAGCGATATTGATCAACTTGTACAAACTTTGAATGACCGATATACCAGTCCCTCGGGAAAAGAAGATAACTCTCTATAGTATCTTCATAATATCAATGCATTTAAAATACTGAAAACAGCCTAAAAGGTGGGGGGTGTCTTTTATATACCTTTTAAAGACACCCCCCACCTTTTAGGCTGTTTTATAAAGTAAGACATACAATTGGAAAAGTTATGACAACTAAATCACAAACCTTATTTGAACAAGCGCAAAAAACAATTCCCGGTGGTGTAAATTCCCCTGTTCGCGCATTTAGAAGCGTTGGGGGTACGCCTCTGTTTATCGAGAGCGCCAAAGGTGCTTATTTATACGATGTTGATGGTAATCGTTATATCGACTATGTTGGCTCGTGGGGACCGATGATAGCAGGACATGCTCATCCTGAGGTGTTAGTCGCTGTTAAAGAAGCTGCTGATAAAGGTTTGAGCTATGGAGCGCCAACTGAGATTGAAGTGACAATTTCTCAAAAGATTTGTGAAATTCTACCTTCGATTGAAATGGTAAGAATGGTAAGTTCTGGTACAGAAGCAACAATGTCTGCAATCCGACTGGCACGTGGCTATACCGGTCGAGATGATATCGTAAAATTCGAAGGCGGCTACCATGGCCATGGTGATTCTTTATTAGTTAAAGCAGGTTCTGGCGCACTGACCTTTGGTGAACCCAATTCACCGGGTGTACCAGCTGATTTGGCAAAACATACGTTAACCCTGGATTATAATGATCCACAGCAAGTTCGAGAGCTATTTTCCAACATGGGCGACAAGATTGCCTGTATTATCGTCGAGCCAGTAGCGGGAAACATGAACTGTATCCCTCCTAGGCAGGATTTTTTAGAAACCTTGCGTGAAGTATGCGACGAGCATGGGTCCTTGCTTATATTTGATGAGGTTATGACTGGTTTCCGCGTAGCACTTGGCGGAGCTCAGTCTGTTTATAACATAAAGCCCGATATAACCACGCTGGGTAAGATAATTGGTGGTGGTATGCCCGCAGCCGCTTTTGGTGGCAGAAAAGATATCATGCAAAAACTATCACCACTTGGCCCTGTATATCAGGCAGGAACATTATCTGGTAATCCTCTGGCTATGACTGCAGGACTTAAAATGCTAGAAATAATCTCTCGTGATGGTTTTTATACGGATTTGAGTGAAAAGACCGACATGTTTGTCACCGGAATTCAGGATCGTGCAAAACAGCACGATATTCCTTTAACTTGTAATCAGGTAGGGGGAATGTTTGGTTTATTCTTCAGTGAAGAAGATAAAATTGAAAACTTTGAGCAAGTCTCGAACTGTAACATTGAGCGTTTTAATCGCTTCTTCCATAGTATGTTGAGTGCGGGAGTGAATATGGCGCCATCTGCCTATGAAGCAGGCTTTATGTCTAGCGCGCATACAACAGAAGATATCAATGAAACTCTTGATGCGGCCTCAAGCGCTTTTGCAAATCTATAATTTAAATAAAAATATGCTGATTATCTGAAACTTATTGTGGGATTAGCACTCTAACCCATTGAGTGCTAGTATTGGCACAATTAAATCTGAGTAAGTTATCAGGAGAGAAGATATGACAAACACATTAGCAATTAGAAACACCGCGATGACAATGCCGGTGCTTTCTGGAAGTCTGGAAAGTTACATTCAGTCTGTGCGTGAAATTCCAGTACTAAAGAAATCAGAAGAGTGTGCGCTTGCGGTGAAGCTGCGCGACAATGATGATCTTGAAGCGGCGCGCCAGCTTATTATGCATAATCTTCGTTTTGTTATAAAAGTTGCACGTGGCTACAGTGGCTATGGTTTGCCTTTAGCGGATCTTGTACAGGAAGGTAATGTTGGTTTGATGAAGGCAGTTAAACGCTTTGATCCGGAAGTTAATGTTCGCTTAGTTTCATTCGCAGTTCACTGGATACGCGCTGAAATTCACGAGTTTATTTTAAAGAACTGGAAAATCGTCAAGGTTGCGACAACTAAAGCGCAACGCAAGCTCTTCTTTAATCTTCGCAGCAAGAAAAAAAGATTAGCATGGATGAATCAAGCTGAAGTGACAGACATCGCTAAAGACCTGGGTGTTACAAATAAAGACGTAATGGAGATGGAAAAACGCATGTCAGGCCAGGATATTGGTTTTGATTTGTCTTCTGACGACGATGACGATAGTAGTTATTCACCTAATCAGTATTTGCAATCTGAAGTGGTTGATGATCCTTCTGCGATAATTGAATCAGCGGATTGGGATTCTCATACACAAGGGTTATTCAAGAATGCTATGGCTACTTTGGATGATCGTAGTAAAGATATTCTTGCGAGTCGTTGGTTGGTAGATGAGAAAGCGACTTTGCAAGAATTGGCGACGAAATACGACGTTTCAGCAGAACGTATACGTCAAATTGAAAGTAATGCTATAGATAAGCTTAAGAGTGCTGTACTAGTATAAACATCTCTTACTAAGTTTTATTAGTATTAAGAAAAAGGTCGCTATTTAAGCGGCCTTTTTTATTTTTCCGTAACTATTAAAATCCAAATACTACAGAAAAAAACATAATCCACGAAAAAATGATTAATACAGTAACAATCAACAATGGCAGGCCAAAACTAAAATCAAACATGAAAAATCCCTTTTCTCTGAGATGTGGCGTGAATGCTAGTTTATTCTAGTGAACTCCGTAAGTTCCACTTGCAATTCAACCCCCGAAAGACCACTATTCCCTTCTGTATATGATTCAATTGTTCTATGAATAATAGTTATGAAAGAGTGGTTTGAGTATAGAAATGAATGCCAAGAGTAAGAAAAGTAGCCAATTAACAAATGATAAGCTAGATTTTGAAACTGCGATGCAACAGTTGGAGGTGCTGGTTACTAAAATTGAGACGGGTAATCTGTCTTTGGAGGACTCACTCCAGGAGTTCGAAAAAGGCATAAAACTCAGCAGAACTTGTCAGGCTTCCCTTAAAGACGCAGAACAACGTGTCAAAATACTCAGTGATGATGAGGAACTAGACTTTAGCGCTGTTTCTGAATAAACATTCATCATGATTCATAATCAAGTGTACCAACAACGTATTGAAGGCATCCTCAATAAATTGCTAACGGCTGATAAGCCCAATAATTTATGTGCTGCGATGCGTTATTCAGTTTTGGGTGGTGGTAAGCGAGTACGCCCGTTACTTGTCTATGCTGCTGGTGAAGCGCTCCAGATTAAACCAGAGTTACTCGATAAATCAGCAGCAGCTATTGAACTCATCCATGCCTACTCTTTGATTCATGACGATCTACCCTGTATGGATGATGATGCGCTAAGGCGTGGTAAACCTACAGTTCATATCGCCTATGATGAAGCAACTGCTGTACTTGCCGGAGATGCGTTGCAAACATTGGCGTTTGAAATATTGTCTGTCCCAATGCGCGGTATCTGCGCTGTAAATCAACTGAAAATACTGAATATCCTGGCAATTGCTTCGGGCACAAAGGGTATGGTAAAGGGACAGGCGATAGATTTAGCGGCGGTAGGTAAGAATTTGACTGAAAGCAAACTTGAAGTAATGCATTTGCACAAAACAGGTGCACTGATAAGTGCCAGTGTGTTAATGGCGAGTTATTGTACGGATATTGTGGATAATCCCGAAAAAGCACAACAAAGGATTAAACTCGGTGAATTTGCTGATGCTATTGGTTTAGCATTTCAGGTTCGTGATGATATTCTCGATATTCAAAGTGATACAGAAACCCTGGGAAAACAGCAGGGAGCAGATGTTGCAGCTGGTAAGCCGACTTACCCATCAATCATGGGAATGGAGGCAGCTAAAGAAAAATTATTTAATTTGCACCAAAAAGCACTACACTCTTTATTAGGTTTCGAGAAAGAAGCAGATTTTTTGAGAGATATCGCTGGTTTTATCGTAAAACGAATAGCCTAAAATATTACAAGTAAATGCCCTAATGTTATTAGAAAACATAAATAAACCCGCTGAGCTAAAAGCCCTAAAAATTGAGCAACTTCCCGCTTTATGTGATGAAGTGCGTGATTATTTATTGCAGTCAGTTTCGGATTCGGGTGGGCATTTAGCCTCTGGTCTTGGAGCGCTTGAGCTAACGGTTGCTTTGCACTATGTGTATGATACACCAAACGATAGGCTGATTTGGGATGTGGGTCATCAGGCCTACGTGCATAAGCTTCTAACAGGACGCCGTAATGAGCTGAATACCATCAAGAAAAAAAATGGCTTATGTGGTTTTCCGCGGCGTGAAGAAAGTGAATATGATGACTTTGGTGTTGGCCATTCAAGTACCTCTATCAGTGCGGCACTTGGAATGGCTCTTGCTGCAAAACAGCAAGGGTTAGACAGGCACGCTATAGCAGTAATTGGTGATGGTGCGATGACTGCGGGCATGGCGTATGAAGCCTTGAATCATGCCGGTGAAATCGATACTGAGATGTTAGTTGTTCTAAATGATAACGACATGTCAATATCGCCGAATGTTGGTGGGTTAAGTAAATATCTGGCGCGCTTATTATCGGGCCGTTTCTATTCAACCATGCGTGAGAACAGTAAGAAAATTCTCTCAAAAACACCCGTGATGAAACGTTTTGCAAGACGTGCTGAAGAGCATACCAAAGGCATGATTATGCCTTCTGCGACCCTATTTGAAGAAATGGGTTTCGTTTATTATGGGCCAGTTGATGGCCATGATGTGATTGAGTTAGTTAAAATTCTGGAAAATATCAAAGATATTAATGAGCCAAAATTTTTACATGTGGTAACCAAAAAAGGTAAGGGCTATGAGCCAGCAGAAGCAGATCCAATTGAGTATCACGCGGTATCAATATTTGATTTAAAAGCTGGGGTAAAAAAGACCAATGCAAAGAGTACGCCGACCTATACTCAAGTATTTGGTAAATGGTTATGTGATATGGCGGCTATGGATGAGAAGCTGGTGGGAATTACCCCTGCGATGCGTGAAGGTTCTGGCCTGGTTGAATTTTCTAAAGAATATCCAGATCGATACTACGATGTTGCAATAGCCGAACAACACGCGGTAACACTTGCAGCAGGTATGGCTTGTGATGGCCTCAAACCCGTAATAGCGATTTATTCTACATTTTTACAACGCGCTTATGATCAATTGATCCACGATGTTGCCTTGCAAAACTTGCCAGTCGTTTTCGCGATTGATAGGGCAGGGCTGGTTGGTGCGGATGGCCCTACACATTCGGGTAACTACGATCTTACTTATTTGCGTTGTATCCCGAATATGATCGTAATGGCGCCGAGCACAGAAAATGAATGCCGCCAAATGCTATACACTGCCTACCTGCAAAATGGCCCAACTGCTGTGCGTTATCCGCGTGGCAAAGGTATTGGAATTGAGCCGCAACAACAGATGCAGGCACTGCCAATTGGCAAGGGCGAAGTTTTACGCGAGGGGCGGACAATTGCGATCTTAATGTTTGGATCATTACTCAATGAAGCCACACAAGCAGCAGAGGAATTTAATGCCACTCTGGTTAATATGCGCTTTGTCAAACCCATTGATGAGCAACTGGTAAAAGAGCTGGCAGCATCATATGATTTGCTGGTAACGCTCGAAGACAATGCCATTAATGGTGGAGCAGGAAGTGCGGTCAACGAGTTTTTACATAAATCCAATATTTCAATACCTGTTTTGAATCTGGGTATTCCGGATCACTATATAGAGCACGCTACACGCGAAGAGCAATTAGAAGATGTCAGTTTAGACGGTGCAGGGATTATTAAGCAAATCAGTGAATTTGATCAGGGGAAATATTTAGAATTGGTAAAAAATGCCCCAAAAGTGGAGGGGTGTCTTTTAGGTACTATTAAACAAGCGTAAATATATTGTTACATTTTGTTGTTCAAATCAAATACATTTATTATTGCCCAATCACATTAATTTCCTTAAATCAGCTACTTAATTAATAATTAAAAAAATCATTTCAATTATTCCTCCCGACATCAGCATAGTGAAAATCTATTTAAAACTTCTATTCGCCATGTTGGTTTGGGGTGGCACCTTTACTTCTGCAAGAATGCTCGGTAAAGAGTTAGATCCTATCATTTCTGCGTTTTTACGTTTTCTCGTGGCATCATCAATTCTATTGTTTTTACTCTATATTAAGGAAGGTCACTTTCCTCGAATTTCAAAAAAACAATCTGTTGGTTTGCTTGGTATGGGTTTAACCGGTATCGCACTATACAACCTGCTTTTCTTCTATGGCTTAGTACATGCTGAGGCGAGTCGAGGTAGTCTTATTACCGCTACAAATCCATTGATAACAGCATTAGGAGCGGCTTTTTTGTTTAAAGAACGTTTCACTTTAATTAGAGTCACGGGGTTCCTGCTTTGTATTTCTGGGGCGGTTTTAATTATTTCGCGAGGAAATATTCAGATTTTAATAAGTGATGGCATTGGGTCGGGGGAAATGGCATTTATAGGCTGTGCATTTAGCTGGGCTACCTATACATTAATCGGTCGCTTCGTTAGTACAAATTTGTCGTCTTTAGTGGTAATTACTTATGCCAGCGTTATCGGGACTGTAGTTTTATTTTTGATAGCGCTTTTCACAAAAGGCACTGGTCTATTTTTAGATATGAGTGATTTAAGCCTCAATGCTGGATTACATCTTGTTTATCTTGCGGTATTAGCTACTGTGATTGGCTTCGTTTGGTTTCAAGATGGCATTAAAATTTTGGGGGCTGCAAAAGCTGCGGTATTTATCTATTTTATGCCAGTGAGTGCGGTGTTTTGGGCCTATATTATTTTGCATGAACAACTCACTCTGGCGCTGATATTGGGAGCGATACTGGTAATTTCAGGCATTTATTTGGTGAATAAAAAGGACGTTTAAAAATGCATGCTGAAATTACCGCAACTGAAAGAATGATCCAAACAGTCATATTGCTTGGCTTGCAGTTTCCTTTAGCCATTGTCTCGTGCAAAGTTCAGATAAAGATAGAAACCCAAAAACAGTCGAAAAGGGAGGGGGTGTATTAATTTCAATTTCACATTAAAAAGCCACTAACAAAGTGGCTTTTAAGTTGGTAAGTATTTAAATAAGTTTAGTGATCAATAATCTGGCTCAAGAATAACTGAGTGCGCTCTGATTGTGGGTTTCCAAAGAATTCAGTCGGGTTGTTTTCTTCAATAATCTGGCCAGCATCCATAAATATAACTCTATCGGCTACCTTTTTTGCGAATCCCATTTCATGCGTCACACATAACATAGTCATACCGCTATCGTTTGCAAGTTCGACCATAACATCTAAAACTTCAGAGATCATTTCAGGGTCGAGCGCAGAAGTTGGTTCATCAAACAACATTACTTTTGGATTCATACAGAGGCTCCGTGCAATCGCCACGCGCTGTTGCTGACCGCCTGATAATTGTCCCGGATACTTGTCCGCCTGTTCAGGTATTTTTACACGCTCCAGGTATTTCATTGCAGTTGCTTCAGCTTCCGCCTTCGGCATTTTCTTAACCCAGATAGGTGCTAAGGTTAGGTTGTCTAAAATACTGAGGTGAGGGAATAAGTTGAAATGCTGAAAGCACATGCCAACATTGGTGCGTAAGCGTTCTAGCTGTTTCACATCGCCTGTTATTTCTTCACCTTCAACCAGTATCTTGCCTTTTTGATGCTCTTCAAGATGATTAATGCAGCGAATTACCGTTGATTTTCCAGAACCTGAAGGGCCACAGATTACAATGCGTTCGCCTTGCGTCACGTTAAGGTTGATATCTTTTAAAACATGAAAGTCACCATACCATTTATTCAGGTTAATCATCTGAACAGCATAATCTTTACCTGCTTGTGTGTTTGCTTCTGTCATAGTAATTCTCTCAATCAATCTTAAATAATTAGTTTCTGTGTCCGGTATCCAATTTTCTTTCTAATGCCATACTGTAGCGCGACATGCTAAAGCAGAATATCCAGAATACAAATGCTGCGAAAACCAGTCCTTCGGTATGGAAGCCTAACCACGCTGAATCCGAACCCAGTACATTTTCAACAATGGCGAGTAAATCAAACAAGCCAATGATAAGTACTAGAGTAGTGTCTTTGAAAAGAGCAATAAAGGTATTTACAAGCCCTGGAATAACGAGTTTCATCGCCTGTGGCAAGATAATTAAAAACATGCTTTTCCAGTAACTTAGACCCATTGCCATGGCTGCTTCATATTGGCCTTTAGGTATCGCCTGCAAACCTCCGCGCACAACTTCTGCGACATAGGCGGACTGGAACAGGATAATGCCTATCATTGCTCGCGCTAATTTATCGAAGTCTGTTCCTTCAGGTAAGAATAGAGGCAACATAACTGATGACATGAAGAGTACCGTAATCAACGGTACGCCACGCCAGAATTCGATGAAAATCACAGATATCGACTTAACGATAGGCATGTGAGATCTTCGTCCAAGGGCAAGGATGGTTCCGAGCGGCAGCGCAACCAGAATTCCCACTAAAGAGATAATCAGAGTCAGCATTAAGCCGCCCCATTTATTGGTCGGCACTTCTGCTAATCCGAAAGAACCGCCATGAATAAGAAAGTAGGCAATAAAAGGGAAAATAATGAGAATGAAACCACCTAGCCATGCCTTTTTAGGTGTTTTTTCAAGGAATAGCGGAATAGTTAGTAAAACCAGCATTATACCCGCCAGATTCGGACGCCAGCGTTCTATCGCGGGGTAGAAGCCGTACATGGTTTGATCGAAACGATTAGCTATAAAGGCCCAACAGGCTCCACCTTTACTTCCTTCACCTTTACATTGTTCACGTGTTTCTGCAACCCAGGTAGCATCGATAAAAGCCCATTCAATAGCAGGTGGTAGAATTTTATATAGGATAAATATCCCAATTAAAGTAAATAAGGAGTTTAGTGGGCTCGAAAAGAGATTGATTTTAAGCCAATGAAGAAGACCCTTGCTACTATCAGGAGCAGGTAATTCAGGTAGTATTTTATCGGTTACGAACATGCTAATTACCTCTCTACCAACGCCATTTTAGCGTTGTACCAGTTCATAAATACTGAAATCGTTAAACTCAAGGTTAGATAGACAGCCATTGTCATCGCAATGATTTCTACCGCCTGACCCGTTTGGTTAAGCGTGGTACCCATAAATACCGCTACGATGTCGGGATAGCCTATTGCTGTCGCTAAAGATGAGTTCTTGGCAAGGTTTAAATATTGACTGGTAAGTGGGGGAATAATAACGCGCATTGCTTGTGGAATAACCACTAAGCGTAGATTTTGTCCAGGGGTGAGTCCTACTGACAATGCGGCCTCTGATTGCCCATGGCTTACTGCATTAATTCCAGAGCGAACAATTTCAGCAATGAAAGCCGCAGTGTAAATAGTTAAAGCTAATAATAGAGCAAATAACTCGGGGATAACAGAAATGCCTCCTTGGAAGTTAAAACCGCTCAGTTTTGGTATATCCCAGCTTATGGGGCTACCACTTAATAGGAATACAATAAAGGGCAGTAGCAGTATGAGTAACAATGAAACGATGAAAACCGGGAATTGCTGACCAGTTGCCTCTTGTCTTTTATTAGCCCACTTTTTAATAAGATAGGCCGCGATTATTCCAATAATAAAAGCAATAGTGGTAAACATGAAGCCACTTTCGGGTACGGGCCCTGGTACATAAAGCCCGCGTATATTTAAGAAGAAACTATCCATAAAAGAATAGCTATCCCTTGCTGAAGGCATTGCCCTTAGAACCACAAAATACCAGAAGAATATTTGAATCAAGAGAGGAATGTTACGAAAAGTTTCAATGTAGACAGTGGCTATTTTGGAGAGTAACCAGTTTTTTGAAAGCCTTGAAACACCAACAATAAATCCAAGAATAGTGGCACAGATAACACCCAGTACCGTGATCAGAACAGTATTTAGCAAGCCTACAACAAATGTTCGGCCATAGGTAGAATCAGAGTCGAATGGGATCAGGGACTGAAGAATATCAAATCCTGATTTTTCTGACATAAAAGCAAAACCAGTGGATATACCTCTGGATTCCATGTTCCCAAGAGTGTTTTGTACGATTGAGACAAAAAAGGCGATGAGGCCTAAAATTAAGATAATTTGAAAAAAAAGTGCCCGATACTTAGGGTCGTTCCAAATAGGAGGCTTACTCGGAGCTAAGTCATTATTTTTATCTGTCATAGTTTCCTAATCATACAATATTAATGCGGATATTTAGTAATATAGTGTTTTAGCTTGTTGCTAAATTAGTAATCTAGAATCATTTCGTCTTGTAATGGAAATCACTTATTTAGAAATAAAAAGAGTCTGCAAATGCAGACTCTTTTTGTAGTACCTATTAACGAATAGGTGGCGCATACATAATGCCACCTTTGCTCCATAGCGCGTTTAGACCGCGACCAATTTTAAGCGGTGAACCAGAGCCCACATTTCTTTCAAAGCTCTCGCTATAGTTACCTACTTGACTGGCGATGTTAGCTGCCCATGCATCATCAAGACCTAGCTTTTCACCTTGACCACTCATGAAACGCTCTACCTCAGGGTTTTTGCTAGTCATCATTTCCTTGGCGTTCGCAGTTGTAATGCCTAACTCTTCAGCATTGATCATAGCGTTCAGTGACCATCTTACGATGTTGAACCACTTATCATCACCCTGACGAACGACAGGTCCTAGAGGTTCTTTAGAGATAACTTCTGGAAGTACGATGGCACTGTCGGAATCTGTCAGCTTGATGCGTAAAGAATATAGCTGAGACTGGTCAGATGTCAGCATGTCACAACGACCTGCTTCAAAGCCTTTGATTGTCTGGTCAGCAGTGTCAAAAGTAATCGCCGTATACTTCATATTATTCAATTTGAAGTAGTCAGCAAGGTTAAGTTCTGTGGTAGTACCTGCCTGGATACATACTGCAGCGCCATCAAGTTTCAATGCACTATCAACACCAAGTTTTTTACTTACCATGAAGCCTTGACCATCGTAGTAGTTAACGCCGGCAAAGTTTAGGCCAAGCGATGCATCTCGGGTTAATGTCCAGGTAGTGTTGCGAGAAAGAATGTCGATTTCACCAGACTGAAGCGCGGTGAAACGCTCTTTTGCCGTCAATGGATTGTACTTAACCTTAGTCGCATCACCAAGAACAGCAGCAGCAACTGCGCGACATACATCAACGTCAAGACCTTGCCAGACGCCTTTATCGTCAGCCGCAGAGAAACCCGCTAGACCAGTGCTAACACCACATTTAACAACACCAGATTTCTTTACATCTTCTAGTGTGTCTGCCTGTACGTTTGTGCTAAAAATAGCCGCTGTCGCAAGACCTAATAAAAAACTCTTTCTCATTGTATACCTCATAATTTTTTGTAGGGGGTTAAAATTTGTCGCTTGCTATGCTGTGATAATGGAAAACAATTGAACCTATCCCTAGTACTTAATTCGCCAATATTTAAAACATGGCGCACACCAAATTAAACGCACAACCAATCTTACACAGAGTAAAGACCATTTTTCAAGGTTTGTCAGGTTTATTTTTATTCTTTTAAAATCAGTATATTAGGGTATTCTTATAAGGATGCCTTTAATGACAAATTTCTATGTAATTTTACTTATGTTAGTGTAAAAAATGCACAATTCATTTTTTTTAATCAATTTTGCCATTCAAATAAATTGAGAATTAGATGCTTTGTTATTGCATGATATTTACGTATACTAAAATATAATTTATTTTAAAGGCTTGTTTATCGAGTCTGATTTTGATCCGGGTTTTTAACACTATGATAAATACAAATTCCAGCGACGAGCAAGGCACTTTACAATCAAAAATAGATAAACTTGAATCATCAGTTATTCAGCTATTGAACTATTGCAATAAATTAGTAGAAGAAAATGAGTCAATTAAACACAGCAATAATCTGCTGATGCATGAAAGGTCAGATCTTCAAACTAAAAATGATAAGGTTCGTGGTCAAGTAGAAGCAATGGTTGATCGTTTAAAAGCAATGGACAAGGTATCCTAAACCCTAAGGATTGATTAAAATATGAGTGACAGCACAATACCCGTAACCGTTAGAATTCTGGAAAAAGAATATAAAATATCATGTCCGGAAGGTGAGCATGAGTCCCTATTAGCATCCGCAAGAAATGTTAATGAGAATATGAAAAAAGTGCGCGAAGGAGGCAAAGCGCTTAGTGCCGATAGAGTTGCAGTCATGGCGGCGATCAATATTGCACATGATTTGGTAAAAGCGGAAAGTTCACCAAAAGTTGATCCAGCTATTTCCGCTCGTATTGATGTGCTTCAAGAATCTATTGATGCAGCTTTAAAAGAGGCTCACTAAATAACTACAAATAAACATTATGTTGAGTTTGTGTGTTTTAGTAAACCTCAACAACCGGGCTTCGACAACTATATACAATATCACTAGGCCTTACATTAAATTGCCCTGCAGAAGACATTGATTGAACAGAAGCCAGAGGTAAATTATAGGCGGGTGGTATTTTGTTTTAGTATCATTCCGAGTGATTCCAGCAAAGGAGTTTTATTAATAGTATTTAAATCCAGGCCTGTGTTTATAGTTTTACCATTACTATTTGTTAGTTAAGGCTTATATGATTCTTGGAGAATCTTTCGAAGCTATTATGTTTGAAGCGCCACTCGCATTTGTTCTGAGTTATTAGCAGCTGAGGAATTGGTTAATGATGTATAGCTATTACTTCGTCTCTTTTTTTCATTAATGTATGCCACATGATCAAAAGGCTTTTAATGTTTAATTGCCTCAGAATCAAGGAGTATCAACTTATAATCCACTCCATCCTTTTCTAGTTTGGCTTTTAGTGATGAAATATCAAGTCCTCGCATCCCAGGGGGGGGCATTGAGAGCAGTTACTGAGTGAAATCATGGAGGCCATTATTTGAAATGTGAGCTTATATGTATTTCATATTATAGGTTTGGTGCTTTAGTTGATCAATTGTAATAGCGGATAAACTTGATGGATTGAGGTATACGGCCGACACTAAATCAATATACAAGTATGTAAAAGAAAAATCACGAATCATTCCCAAATAAATCCCGCGTGATAACTTTTTCAACGACATCTTGTATCTCATCCGACAATCGATTTGCCACTATTACATCTGATTTCTGTTTAAATGATTCTAAGTCACTCATAACCTGTGAATTGAAAAACTTATCTTCTTCAAGCTCTGGTTCATATACAATAACTTCGATGCCTTTGGCTTTGATGCGTTTCATTATCCCCTGGATGGATGATGCCCTGAAATTATCTGAGCCGCTTTTCATTATTAGCCGATATATTCCAACTACTTTTGGCTTTTTATCCAAAACCAGTTTTGCAATAAAGTCTTTACGGGTTTTATTTGATTCAACAATCGCATTTATAAGGTTACTGGGAACATCCTGGTAATTAGCCCGCAGTTGTTTCGTATCCTTGGGTAAGCAGTAGCCGCCATAACCAAACGAGGGGTTGTTATAGTGGTTGCCTATTCTCGGGTCTAGTCCTACGCCTTCTATTATATGTTTTGTGTCTAGCATGTGTATCTGTGCATAGGTATCCAGCTCATTAAAATAGGCAACACGCATTGCAAGATAGGTATTTGAGAACAGTTTTATCGCTTCTGCTTCGGTAGAATCGGTAAAAAGTAGGGGGGTGTCTTTTTTAATTGCGCCCGCCAATAATAAACTGGCAAATTGTTCGGCGCGCGCAGATTGCTCGCCGATGATGATTCTTGAAGGGTAAAGATTGTCATAAAGGGCTTTGCCTTCTCTTAAGAATTCTGGTGAGAAGATAATGTTGTTAGTGCCGAGTTCTTCTTTTATACGTTTGGTATACCCAACCGGTACAGTCGATTTGATAATCATTACTGCATCGGGGTTAATCTTCATTACATCTTTGATGACTGATTCTACTGATGTGGTATTGAAGTGGTTTGTTTCTGGGTCGTAGTCAGTTGGCGTGGCAATGATGACAAAGTCTGCGTTTTGGTAGGCCTCTTCCTTGCTTAAAGTTGCCCTGAGGTTTAGCGCTTTGTTGCTTAAATATTCTTCTATTTCCAGGATCTGAAATAGGGGAAATTTTGTTGTTTATCTGCTCGATCTTTTCCGGGCTAATATCTAATGCAATCACATCATTATGCTGTGCCAATAAGATACCATTAGAAAGGCCGACATAACCAGTGCCCGCGATTGCAATTTTGAGTTGTTTGGCATCCATAATTTTCTTTTATGTATTATCAGTACTTTTGAGTGGCGCATTCTAAACTTATTGCCTGTTTGAGTGTAGTCTTTATTTTTTCTGTTCTTGGTGCGGGTAGGCTTGAAAGCACAAACGCTGAAAATCGCCCATGCAATAAACGCTGGAATTAACATACAAGTATAACGAGACAAAAGCTTTTTAGTACTCGTTTACATGGAATTATGCTTTAGTGAGCTGAGCCGTTGGGGTGAGACGAATGCCGAATAAATAAGGGATAGGATCATTTCAGAAAACAAAATGAGCCGAGATACTATGTTAATAATTAAACAAATTATCTTAAATTGGACAGTATTCTGTATGCGGGTAACGCAACGCTTAAAGACCAGTAAGATCCAAAAAGATATTTACACAGGTAATGTGTCACTCTCAACCGACGGGCTTTTCCAACAAACGGTTCAGATTGTGGTTCGTTCCTCACACAATCTAACCTTATTCGTTTATGTCTGTATCATTAGCTTAAATTTGCCCTTGATTTTTCGACAACACTAGACCTTTAACTACTCAAAAGTTCGTCGGATTTATTAAATTCAGAGAGGAATTTCATTGCCCATTCTGTATTCAAATCTTTACTCTGTTTTTTCGTTACTAGCTCTTTAGGTATTTTACTCGGTTCAACCTTTACATCGGTAAAACTTGCTATTTTATCTATTGATTGGACAAGATTATTACGAACATGGTCAAAGTCCATTTCAATGTAGTTGCATCCACTAGCAGCCAAAGTGTACCGCCAAGATGAATTGTGGAGAATAGTTTGACGAAGACATTTGTCAATATGTTCGAAATCATATGTCGGATTATCATTCACGGGTGTTTGACCAGATATCCATACACCTGTTTGGCTAGCTATCGATAGTGATACAGCCTGTTTTAAAACGTCATTCCTAGAAAGAAGAACATAATGAGCGTTTGGAAATAGCTTCATTAAATTATCGAATCCACCAAACTGTTTAATGTGAGGATAATGAATCTTTATTCCAAATACGCCATTAGGTGATGTCCTCCGTCGTTGTAATTCAGTCATAACTCCTTTAAAATCATTTATCCCAAGACGCTTTTTCCATTCCGCAAGATTCGCAGGATTTGCATATTCTAACGGAAAACCAAAACTGTTGGTTTTATGTAGAGCATGCCCTAGCATATGGCTTCCACACCTTCCTGTTGAAGCAATTATTAAAATCTTCGATGGTTTGTCTACTCTCGAAAAATCGTGGTTTTCTGAGAATTGATCTTCATATAGATACATTTTGTTTCACTTTGCTTAATTTTAGAGTTGCATAACGAGGCTGTAGAAAAACGCAAAAATCGACAGTCATTCTCAGCCCGTATTCAATAATTTGTAATGCTCCAACCTTGCGCCATTCACTGCTAAATATCAAGCTGGTTTATCAAGACTGTCTTACCGACTTATAAGGGAGCTTATGGCAAGTTCTGGTTTGTTTATTGTTGTTAATCAGTCGGTTAGGTAACCCTTTACGCCGCTAACTTCCCATAATTCGCCAGCTTTTCAATATTCTGTATCAGGCAGAACAGTTTCCATTGGGCATTGACCTTAGTAAGACCACGAAGGCTAAAGCGTGTGAGTTTCTTATTATATTCAAGGTTACCAAATACAGGCTCCACAACAGACATGCGATGGCTGTAAATCTGTTTGCCTCTGTCGCTGTCAACACGGTGTTTCATCCAGTCGGTGTAGTTCGGCGTTCGTGTTCGTACAGAGGAGGAAGGACACCTGTCGCCCGTTGCCTTTACGGTGGTTAGCAGATGCAGGGTTTCTCATGCAGTCCTGTTTTCGGGCGCAGGCTCTGCACTGGCTCAGGCGGCCTTCGAAAAAGATTTTCTGGTTGCCGGCTTTATCTTCTCTTTCACCTCGTGGGCTTAGGCTGTTACCCTCAGGGCAAACACAGGTTTTAGAGACCGGATCAAAGTGGAACTCGCTGGCGGCCAAGGTATTTTTCTTTGTGGTTCTTTTGTCTTGGTGCCTTTTTCCATACTTGGTTTTCTGGTGCTTGAACTTGGGGTCTCTGCTCCTAAACTGGTTGTCGGGTATATAGGCATTGATCTCGTTCTCGTGCAGATACTTCATATTGGCTTCATTGGCAAAGCCTGTATCGGCGGTGATGATGACGCCTGTTTTGATGATATCTTCGCTGATGTGCGTATCAGCAAAGCGTTGCTTGATACGCTCAATCACAGGTTGCAGGGTATGGTGTTCCTGACCCTCGCCAAAGGCCTGGGCATCCACCACGATCTGGTGTTTTTTATCGACGGTGGCGACACCGTTATAACCCTGAATGGTGCCCTTGCCGGTGGTCATCTTGGCACTTTCGTTATCCGTGATATTGCTTTTGACTTCTATCCTGCGTTGTCCTTTTCCCATTCGGGGTTCTTTTTTTTTAGAAAATCGTCAATCTTGTCAGCCGCCTTTTCCAGCGTTTCTATGCTTTGCTTGATACGTTGTTGCTGTTGGGTCGTTTCTTCATCCTGTGCTTCCATCGCATCTATCTGGCGATGTTTATCTGTATGATGGCGAATCAGGCGTTTGATTTTATCCCGCTTGGCAGCCAGTTCCTTGTGAGTGCCCGACCATTCCTTTGAGGCATTGGAAGGCAGCTTGCACCCATCAATCGCGAACAGCTCATTCCCCAGCAACCCTTGCTCATCGCAAATCAGCAGGACCTGTTCAAACAGGTTCTCAATCGCCTCCGGGTGGCTGCTGATAAAGCTGGCTATGCTGGTGAAGTGCGGTGTACTCTGGCAGGACAGGGCCATAAAGGTAATGTTGTTCTGACAACACCACGCTATCTCACGGCTAGAGGTAATGCCTTTGGAATAGGCAAACAGGATAATCTTGAGCAGAACAGCCGGATCATAAGCAGGCCTGCCACCCTCATCATTTTTATAAACGGCATCAAAGCAGGATAAATCCAGTTTGTTATCCACCAGATAATGCACCGCGTGTTCAAACGTGCCCGGTTGAATCTGGTCAGTGAAATTGATAACAACCATGGAACTTTGGTTGTAATCGTAAGGGATGTATTTTGCCATGGGCAACACCTGGTTTTGCGTTGCCTTATTTTATCAAAATAGTGGTAAAAATGGGGTTTTTCTACAGCCAGAACGCCGCAATAAAAGGCGAGATTCTATGTTAAAAATCAAACAAATTACCTTAAATTGGACGATATTCTGACTGATTTTTCATTAGCGCAAAAGCTAGTCTAGCGATTTTACGTGATAAGGCAACCGCGGTAGCGGTTGTTGAATGACCTCTTGCTCGCATGGCAAGATAATAAGCATTCCATTGACTGGTTTTCGCTCCTGCTCTAGGGGCATTAAACAACAAGCGCCTCATTTCAGGATCGCCTTTTTTCGTCAATTTCCTTTTGCCTTTATAATACCCCCACTATCGTACCCTCACATCCAAACCCATAAAAGCTATGAAGGCATCTGACCTGGAGATATACCCTCGATGATACAATGCCACTAGGGCAGCCGCATTTAAAGGATCAATCCCAGGGATACTTAAACAGCGTCGATAATCATCCTGATAACCTGCTAAGGCAATACAATCCAATAGACGTTTATCAATGGTCGCCATCGCTTTATCAAACCGATTAAGTAACGCTTTGCGCGCATATGTGCCAACTCGACGACACCCGCTAAGGATAAACCCATAGCCGTTTTAAATTTAGCCTGTGCTTTAAGTAAGCGATTGAGGCGTTTAACGGTTTTAGGCATAGGGTTAAAGGCCACTAACTGTTGTTTCTCTGCCTTGTAGATACGGATTCAAAGATCCTGGCAACTGTTCGAGATAGTCTAAGGGTTGGGTATGGCGACTTCACTACGGACGGTTTCTATAGAACCAAGGGCGAGACAGTCTGCCATACCCTTTTTATTTTGAGTCGCACTCACAATAAAAAACAAGTCTGATACTTGTAATGTGAACATACAAGGGCGAGTGTTCTAAAAACGAGTCAAAAGGTGGGGGGTGTCTTTTTATTAGTCCTACATCGTCTTTATCAGGTTTTCTTGTTGGAGTCTGCTGATAACCTGATTGACTTCTTCATCTACCGTCTGCTTATTGCTATTGATCACAATATCTGGCTTGATCGGTTCTTCATAGGGTGCCGAAATTCCTGTGAAGTTTTCAATTTCACCTTTCCTGGCTCGCGCATATAAACCTTTGGGGTCGCGCTCCTCGCAGACACTCAATGCACACTCACAATAAACTTCGTGGAAGTCTCCGTGCGGCAGGCGACTTCTGACGCGTTCACGATCTTCGCGGTAGGGCGAAACAAATGCGGCAAGAACGATGTGGCCTGATTCGACAAAGAGTTTCGCTACCTCGCCAATGCGGCGCATGTTTTCGTGGCGGTCTTCTTCTGTAAAGCCCAAATCAGAGCAGAGACCGTGCCTGACATTGTCACCATCCAAAACAATCACGTTATGACCGGAATCAAATAAGCGCTTTTCAATGGCATTCGCCAGGGTTGATTTGCCCGAGCCGGACAAACCCGTAAACCACAGCACGAAGCCTTTGTGTCTGTTACGGCTTTGTCGGGCATGGCGGTCTACACTCCCCGCATGCCAGTAAACTTCATCTGTCATTTATAAACTTCCCCCAATTTGTTAGCGGTATTAATAACTACATTATAAGTCTTTGCCGAATAGATCACGAGTAATAACTTTCTAGGTAGCATCCTGAAGATCATCGGCGAAGGGGGATGCCGCTATTAATAATTTGTTCAATACTAACTGCATTCATATTCAGTGCTAGCACTTCTATTACGCTGTGCCAATAAAACGCCATTGGATAGTGCTGCTTAACCCTGTCCCTGCGATTGCGATTTTTGTCTTGCACTTCATAATCATTTGCAAGTTGGGTTCACTCCTTGGTTTTTGACGCATTCGAATCGTATTACAGGGCCTAGTGTAGTCATAATTTCACAGCTCATTGTGTGAACATTTTTGCAGTGGGAAAGGCACGCAAGGATATAAAGGACAGGATTCTTTTTTTGAAATTCATTACCGAATCACTGGCTAACATGGTTAGTCGCTTGGAGTAAGCCACGGTCAAAAATATTGTTGGAATGTTTAAACCCAGTCTCAATAAATTTATCAAATTCCGCTCTAAAAAAATAATCATAGCCAACTCGCAGATGTTTACACGGGTGCTTATCGTCACTGAATCCTCGGCCGGAACATCGCTTATTTCTAAAATTATGGCCATCTAGTCCATAGTTTATACCTTTCATCAAAAAGCGATTACCCAATAACATACATGAGCGTAAAAACTAGCTATAAATTAAATTATGTTTAACAGGTAGCAGGAGTTAGTAGACAAAACAAGCGCTGATGATGTAATGAAAAAACAGTAGTCATTAGTCGCGAAGATATTAAAAACTCTATTTAAATTGATTGTGACATTTATCACAAAATTATCACGAGATTTATGTATCATGATTACAACTGATACAGAAAAAGTTGATATAAGTCATGGAGTTAGGTTTTGTGTAAAAATTAAACAATAGTATTATTAATATTACTGGTTAAAAGACTGAAGTTGTGTTTTTATACGCCGCCTGGAATATTTAACCAATATCAGGAAACAAAGTTAAATTAAAAAAATAAGTGGGTGAGTGATAGAGTGAAAACATATATTTTAGTGTTCTTATTGATGGGCATTGTGGGTTGCGGTGGTGCAAATCAAGAGAAAGAGAAAATTGTTTCACAGCAAGATCGAGAGATGTTGCTTAAGGAGCGGGTTGAATCTCGCTGGAAAGCGGTAAAGAGCAGGGATTATGTGTCGCTATATAAATTTTTCACTCCTGCTAAACGGAAGTTGTATGACTACGAACAATTTGTATCTGGAAGAGGTGAGACGGTGAATTGGAAAGAAGCGCAAGTCACGGATATTGACATTTCTCAGAATCTTGCAAGTGTGGTCATCAGTGTGTCTTACGATCTTTCTCTGCCCGGTGACGTGGCTTTCAAAATAAAGAATCCTCTTGGGGTTATTCAAACTATCTTGGGAGAGCGCTGGCTGTGGAAGGATAATGAGTGGTGGTACGCGGACTCTGCTCCTCAAAGTGCCATTAATAATGTGAATGAGTAGTTTTTGTTTTGATCAATTTTTGATCATGCTAGAGGCTTGATAGTACTAGTAATTGTACTATACTCATTTGCATACGATGTATCTGATTTAAGGTTGGTCTTAGGCCTAATCTTAAAGGGATTGGCTGTTTAATTACAGCAAGTTGTTGTTTTAAATCGAAGGGAAAATGGTGGTTTTTATAACGCCACATTTATTTGTTTTTATATACATTATAAGGAGTACAAAATGTTTAAGCAATTGAACAAAACGAAGCTTTCTGTGGCGCTGTCAACAGCACTCGCGGCAGGGGCTATTTCTGGTCAGGCGCAGGCTGTAAATCTGACGCATGATAATTTGGGCGATGCGGCGGTTTTTCAATATTATTCAGCACGCGATAATTGGCAAACGTTTATCAGATTGATCAATACTTCAGGTGATACGCTGGCAGTTAAGGTACGTTTCCACGAAGGAGCAAATAGTCGTGAGATTCTGGATTTCATTGTTTTCTTGTCGCCATACGATGAATGGTTGGCGTGGACTGATGAAACTGCAACAGAACTTGGTAAAGGTAATGGTAAGCCAGGCATCCGTACCCAGGATAACTCTTGTATCTTAACGGGTAGTGATAATAATACCACTCCATTTGGCTTTAAAACGATTAAAGATGGTAATGGCAATCCAACCAAGATGAAAGCAGCTCAATTCTCGGATGCTGCGTTTACTGGAGCCTATGATGACCAAGGTATACCTCTCGATATAGATCGTTTGAAAGAGGGATACTTAGAGGTGATTTCTACTGCTCAGGTAGATGTTAACGACATCACCAGCGGATATTGGCCAGATAATGGTCTGGCTATTCAAGCGTCTAGTTTCGCTGATGCTGTCAAAAGTAATAGTCTGGGCGATCCTTCAGGTTGTGGGTTGGCGAGGGACGCTTATAGGGCAATGGCAGATTACAAAGATAGAAAAAGTTGGTACGATGATCGTCATGTTTTAGATCCTAAAGATGTACTCGCAGCTAATGCCTATCTTGTGAATATTACAACTGGCCAGGGTGCTGGTTATGATCCAATGATGTTGGCGAATTTTTCTTATAAGGACTTTGTAGTTGATTCTGTTGCAACCCAAACGAAGCCTAATCTCGACAGTGCTGATCCTTATTCTATCAAGATACAGGATGGCAAGGCAATTTCGAGTCTCTGGTTCGATCCGTCAGCCGGCCCATGGGCAGCTAGCGCTTTTAACCAGGAAAGATATGACGGTTTTGCACAGACGATGAATACTTATCAGGTTGACTTCTGGGATGGTGCACAACCACAAGTAGCCCCGGGTGCTTCTGCGGGTAGTCCTGGTATTAATGAAAATGATCTTATTCAGTACGATCTAAATGGTGATTTGGTCTGTAATGATGCAACTTTCCCTGAAACCGATGTGCCAAAAGCAGTATTTGATAAATTCAGTACCGGCCAGCAAGTTTATTATTTAGGAGAACTTAATGGTGCAGTCTGCTTAACAGATCAAGTTACTTTTAACAGGTTCGATATATTAGGCGATATGAATGTAGAAACTCTGCCTGGTCGTTTGGGTCAGTTCACAGAGGCGGCACCTATTACGGGTGGTGTTGATGCGGTCAGTGCGCTAATTATGCGTGACTCTGTTATTAATGAGTGGGCAGCGAAGAAGTATCCCCAAGACGCTGTTATTTCGCAGTATTTCACCCAGTGGGTATTGACATTCCCAACAAAGCATTTTTATGTGGACTTGATGGATGATCCTAAGAACATTCTTGATGATTTTGCACCAACACTGGCAGATGTTCGTGATCCTGATCCTATTACTGGCTTTGATCCGAATGATGCTTTTGCACCATTTAGTGAGGAGTTTGATTCCAATGATGGTAAGAGAGCAGGTGAGTCTTGTGAGACTTTTGCCATGGATATCTATGACACAGAAGAGGCGTATGCTGAGTTTACTTCACCTGCAAGTGACTACCCTTCTAAAATGTGTAATGAGGTCAATGTTGTTGTCTTTAACGAGGATTATGAAACCCAAGGTTTAAATTCTAAGTTTGCATTAACTGTTCCTTCTGAGGCGATGCCAATAAGTCTGGCTACAGGTAAAACAGCAAATCTAGGTTGGGCAAAGCTAAACTTCACGGGTACGGGTACGGGAGAAGGTTTAACAGCTCCTTTTTCAATGGATACAATGGTAAGTCTTAGTGATGAACTGAGGACATTGCCTGATCAGAATGGATATCAGTATACACGCCGTTACACTGGCTTGCCAGTAGATGGCTTTATGCTGAGCATCTATGATACAGGTAGACCATGTGATCCTGGTACAACTTGTGCTGGTGCTTCTAAAAATCATACTATGATCAATGAACATAAGTATGAAACTAGTTTCTACAACCCATGGTGGAAATGGTGATAATTAGACGTAAGTTAGCTAGTGTAGCTATCTATAACGCCTAGATGTTAATAAAGAGGTGGCCTATAATAGGGCTGCCTCTTTTTTTTTAATTGAATGATGAGTGAAGTATTATGCTTAAATATATTTTAGTAATAACTTTAGTTATGAGTGTAGGGTTTTCGGGCGAGATTTTTTCTGCTGAAATTAAAGGTGGAAAAGTCACCAAAGATGTATCTATCTTAGACTTGGAGAAGGCTTTAAACAGGATTAGCCTTGAAACCTTGAATGATTTAGCGAATGATAAAGAGAAACGTGAATTATATATAAAAAATGTTAATGCTCAAAAACTTCTGTTTGAACGCGTGAAAAAAGAGGGGTTTGATAAAGATCCTGATGTTTTACAAAAAATTTATAGAGAAAAACAACGAATTTATCTTGATGCATTGGTTGATCAAGAATTCAAGAATTCAAAGCAAGACTTTGAAGAGCTTGCGAAAGAGAATTATGATGCCAAACCAGAAAGCTACTTTTTTGCCAGAAAAATAAAAATTGCACAGATTTACATATTAAAATCAAAAGCGGACAGTAAAGAGAGACTGGAAAAAGTTAAAGAGGCCTTGAAGTCAAGCAAGGATCCTGCTGTTGAATTTCATGAGCTTGCCCGGGAATATGCAGATGCAAAATATAAGGAAAATCAGCTCTATGCGGGCTACTATGATAAATGGTTAATTGAACCGCAGGATCACGAAAAGTTACCGCCCCCACTTGTTGCCAGTTTCAAGCTTAAAAAAGCGGGAGATATAAGCGATGTGGTAGAAACTGATAAGGCCTATCATATTATGAAACTAATGGCTGATTCCCCCAGACGACCACAAGAATTTGCTGATGTTAAGGATGATATTATTAAAGGGCTGAGAAAAACATATTGGACTAATAAGCATAACAAAGTATTGCAATCGTTTATGACTAAAGATGAAGAGTTACAATTAAACGATGAGTTATTAAAAAAACAGCTCGATAAAGCGCTGGAAGAAAGAAAAGCGTCTGAAAAGAAAACAGTTGCAAAAGATAGCGTGAAGTAGAGAAAATAGATTTTACGGTTTATGCGTGTTATTGCTTTAATAATAGTGAGAAACGGGATTGACTATATAGATAGTTGTTTAACGCATTTAAATCATTGGATACGGCGAATCCCTGGAAGACGCATTATTGGGAAACTTGAGATATCAAAACCTGATTACCTGTCATGTTTCAGGCGTACTTATTTTTTAATATATGTTACTTGAACATTTTATAGTTTCCAGATAATTGGGCGTACATTTCACCTCAGGTAAATATTCGAAGAGTACCAGGGAGCTTATTTTCTGGTAGCTTATGTTATTTAAGTAGTTGTCTTTTGGTAATATTAATGGCTTCACTGACTGCGTTAAGAAGTTCAGTGTGGTCTGCTGTTGTTGCTAATTTTGATAGGTGGTCGGGATTTTGGTTTTCGTTTATTTTTACACGTGTAACCTTTTCTTGTGAAATACCCAGACTCAGGTAATAGTCGAAGAATTTAAAACCATCACCAATAACCTTATTGGATAATTCAATCCATAGAGCAGGTTTTGCATAAGCGTGAGCGAAAATGATGCCATGCAAAGAAGATGATAAGATAATTTCGCACGATTGTAATTGATTAAAAAAGATATCAAGTGGTGCTGTTACATCGATTACCAGAATATCATTTTGTTGTTCTAGTTGCTTTACCCAGGGGTGATTAGCATCGATATAGTGCGGAATAATTCCTATCTTGTATTGTGTTTTTTGGGACGCCGGAAAAAGTTCAGGTGCCAATACACCTGGGTCACCATATAGTTTTTTTGTTTTTATCCCTTGCCTGGATAAATATAATTCTGTTAGAGGGCCTCTTACCAGGTTAACTTTTTTTGGCTTAAAGGCGAGTTTTGATGAAGGGAGTAATAGACCTCCGCCACAAATATATGACATCTCATCCGCCCATTCAATTATGCTTCCAATGAGTATGAGGTTATTTTCTTTTGTGGGTTGATTGCTTATTTGTCGAATTTCATTAGAGAAATAATGTTTTGCGATCTTGATGGATAAGACGTCTCCTGCATTATGGGTTTGTTGAAAAGTTTTAAGGATAATCATACTGGTTGTGATGTAGATTCGTCTTTTTTAAAGAAAAATATTTCTTGGTCTTTCCATGTGAGGACTTTGTCGCATTTGTATCCTGGATTTGTGAATATCTGTTTAAACTCAGTGAAACTATAGTCGTTTACCCAGCCCGATATCCTTCTAAAAATAGTTTCACTGTTCTTTTCAACAATGGCGTAGGACGCTATGATGCAAGGGAAACTCATTGAATAAATGATTAACGAGCGGGGTGGGGTGTATGTCATTAATATTCTAAGCATTCCATTCCGCTAAACACTGAAACATCATATTTATCACTGAATGATGATAATTTCGGGGCATTTAAGTCATAGATTAATTGGTTTCCCCCTCTGTCAACAAAATCAGAAGGTGTGTAGGAGCAGTTATCTTCTACATGTTTTTTTAAGGTCATTTTGCCTGCTCCAAATTCAAGTATGGATGAATTTGGAGGGATAAGTTTTGATATGAGAATGGTCCTTTCGTCCCAGGAAGGGTGTAGTGAGCTAGTGTGCCGCCACCGAGAAATGTCTGATTTATTGAGTGATTTTCTAAATATGGTTTTTATTGAAGTGATATAGTTGTTAAAGGAAATTCTATTCATGCAAACTGTTTCAGACTTTAAGTTTAGGTGAAAATTCATGGTGTAATGCCAGCGAGAGAATATCAGAACAAAATTATACATTACCCCCAGTTCTCATTGTTATATTTATAAATAAGTATTTTGTTATATCCTTGGAGATGAGGATAGATTTCTGAGAGATTACAAGATGTTTTACGTGTATAGGTAGACTGAGGACTGTATTGCATATGTAGGGTAGAATAGATTAAGAGTTATTTTCAATTTTCTGGTTATCGAAAGCACGACCCTCAGATTCTGAAAACAGTCATAATGGCTATACCAGCAAGACCTTGCGTACAGAAGACGGGTAATTTGAACTCAACACGCCACGTAATTGATTAGCTAACTTTGAGCCACAGCTTGTCAAGAAGAATCAAAGCCGTTTTACCTCCATGAATAATAAAATACTTTAGTTGTATGTCAATGGCATGTCGATAGGTGAAATTGTCTCCACCTTTCAGTAAATGTATGGCGCTGATGTCTCAGCTTAGTTAATTGCATGGGTGATCGATGCCGTTATTGAGCAAGTCATTGAATGGTAATCCAGAACATCTTATAATTTTTTTAAAGTGTTGTATTTCGGGCTGAATTCACCATGGCTTGATTGATATATCGGACACAATTCACCTTCCGCTGAAGCTTCAGGTGAACTAATCTGTTATATCGCGCGTTGTTCAGCTAATTGCCTCAATACCTTGAGATACGGGTATCAACTAACAAACACCGCACAAAGATACTATTGAGACAAACATGACATTTACGGATGAATTACTAAACGTGGATTACCTTGTTTATAGCTGTCATAAAACTGCAACACAATCACTTGTCGCAACGTTACACAGTAACGGATTTGTGTCTGCACACTACCATTATTTGTATAATATCGGTCTCAAAAGTGGAGATTTTCGAGGGTATCTTAAAAGCTACTTAAAGAAAAATAAGAAAAATTAAATGTCATTACTGTATTCAGGGAGTCCATGGAAAGACATGTTTCCTCTTTTTTCCAATGGCATGGAAGCAAGCCTTTAAGGTTGAAAGAAGTAGAAAATGAATTTGAAACCATAATTTTTAGATACACTATCGAGAAACTGCAGGAAAAATTTATGTCAAAATAGCCTTTTATGGATAGTGACCCACAATGAGTGTGGGTAATGACTGGCCAATGCATTTGTTAAGCGTATGAATAATTCATGTAACCTAGTTAAAGCAAACAAAGGCTGTTTATTTGTTAAGTAAATGTAGTTTTAGGCAATTTGAAACTCCGTAGCTGAATTGAACAACTTTATATTGTGCAGACTGGTGCGTTAAATAAGGAGATTATGTAATGAACAAGGTGTTATCTGAGTTACCCAAACAATTCCAATATGCAATTGAAAAGATGAAAGCAGCACCTCTTCAGCAAGAACCTTTTCCGCATATTCTAATAGAAGGGCTTCTGCCTGAATCTGAATATCAAAAGCTACTTGAAGAAATCCCCGATAGCGATGCCTTTTCACAAGTATCCTATCCTGGTGTGGGCGTTGACATTCAAGCTCAGAGAAGGGTTAATCACGGATTGGCTTTAAATGACCTCACACAATTTTCCGCTCTGGGTGAATTAAACCAATTTATGAAATCTCAGGCGTTTTCTCAACTTCTACTCGAACGTTTTACTGCACCAGATTCATGGGAAGGCCATAATAGAACCGCAATCCCAGAAGAAAAACACATACATTTTAAGAATGGCAGTAATAACCATGCAACCGTTCTTGATCTACATAAAGATTTACCCGGATATGAGATTTATCCCCATCGTGATATCGACTTAAAAATAATCACTTTCCTATATTACTTAGAGCCAGACGATGCTGTGGCAGACTGGGGAACATTACTTTGCCAACCTAAAGAAGGCTTGTCATTAGATGATGTTGAAAATGCAGAGCCACCTCACGAGCACCCCAAATGGCGTGACTGGGTATTATTTGATGTCGTAAAAGTGGCCCGTGCAACACCAAACACTTTGCTTGTTTTTGCTCCTAATTTTGCTTCCTATCATGCAGTGAAAATGGATATACCAAAAAATCATATTCGACGCGAACGTACTGCAATTAGAGGCTTTATTCGTACAGGCAGCAATACCAGCAACTGGATTAAACCTTATAAATCAGTGTTTGATACACAACATTTATACTCACTTGCCAGAGAAAAACCAAAATTGATTGCGCGCAAAGTAAATTCTAAGTCGGAGCAAGCAGGAATTGTCCAAAAGCGATTCGATGTGATCGTTGCGAGCTATGGTGGGGCAGGAACCACAATGTTGCTTGACTTTTTAGCCAAACACACCAAAGTAAACAATCTCAATAGTTTCGTTGATGGGATTAAGCATATTGATACACCAAATCATCCCGTTCTTAATCACTATCAAGTGAGACGTGCGATATATTTAGTCAGTGACCCACGTTTAGCGGCGTTGTCGTTATTTCGACGCGGATACGCACAACCCATGATGGCGAAACTAAAATCGAGGCACACTACGGTCGAAGAATACAAGCGAATTGCCAAAGAAAACCAACCCAATGTTAAGGATTTGGCAGACTTTCTAGCACAAGGTGAAGATCTGTTTGGATTTAAATCGCACTGGCAACAATGGAAAGAAGATGCGTCGCCATTTCCTGTGCTATTCGTAAATTACGATGCGTTACATGATTCTATCGATCAAATTCTAGATTTCTTAGGGCTTCCAGCGTCACTTAAAGGCTCATTCCCGCCACGCGAGCATCGCGCGTCTAAACTTGACCAGTTGTCAGAAGAAGAGCGTACACGCTTGGACACGATCTATAAAGACTTAGCGGATGAAATTGCTGAGGCACCTGAACTATTTATCCGTTCAGAAACGATATGATATAGGGTATTCAAAGTCATGTTATATCTAAATGCGATTTTCAGCATTGAAAGGTAGTATGGATATATCAACAACATTATCCTTTCATAGAGCCTTTAAATTCCAATAAGGCAACCAAGCGTTACGGAAAAAAAAAGGGGCTGTCCTAGATAACTAAAATTATCTAGGATGGTCAGATGAGAAAAAGCAGGTTAAGCAAGTATAAACAAAGCCGTTTAATTGAACTGTTCGTAGCAGGAGCAACTGCGAGGAGCAGCCTCATTAGTGGGTGTAAATAAGACGACTGCCAGCTACTATTTTCAACGGTTGCGCCAACTGATTTACCAACATAGTGAACACCTTGAATTACTTGAAGGAGAGGTTGAGGCTGATGAAAGTTATTTTGGTGGTAAACGAAAAGGAAAGCGTGGACGTGGAGCAGCGGGTAAAGTGCCTGTATTTGGCCTTCTAAAGCGCAGTGGCAAGGTGTTCACCGTGATTATAGATAGCCAGGACAGATACATTATTGCCAATAATTAGGCAACAGGTTAAACCCGATAGCATCGTATTGACGTGGTCAAGGTATTTAGTACAACCTAGTTAAGCCGCTTTTTGTTGTTTCTCAAAATCATTAGGGCAAACATAGTCCAGCGTCGAATGTAAGCGGAAGCTATTATAGAACATGGAAATGTACTGCACTATATCTTGTCTTGCTTCATAACGCGTTCGGTAGTCGTACCATTGAACCCGTTCCTGTTTCAGGCTGCCAAAGAAGCTTTCGGCGACGGCATTATCCCAGCAGTTACCTTTGCCACTCATACTGCCTATGATCTCGTTATCCTTTAGTAACTTTCTAAAAGCGTCACTGGCATATTGAGACCCGCGGTCTGAATGATGGATCAAACCAGGCTTTGGTCTTCTTTGCCACAGGGCCATTTTTAACGCATCACAGACCAGTTTGGCTTTCATTTTTTTGTTCGTACTCCAACCAACGACTTTGCGTGAATACAGATCAATCACAACAGCCAGATATAACCAGCCTTCGCGGGTACTGATGTAGGTTATGTCTGAGACGTAGACCCGGTCTATTTGTAACACGGTAAACTGACGGTTTAGTACATTGGGATACACGGGCTTGTGGTGTTTGCTATCCGTGGTTACCTTGTACTTCTTTTTGCGTCTAACACTGACGTCAGCTTCATGCATAAGCTTCCTCACCTTGTTTCGGCTTACGGAATAGCTCAGTGTATTCAAAGCCTCCTTCATCCGACGACTGCCGTAGCTAAAGTCACTTAACACAGCGAGTTCTTTAATCCATTCGAGCATCTCTTGATGCTCTGCCGTCTTTTGTTTGTTGGCGGTTACCTTGCTGTAATGATAATAGCTTTGACGACTGACACCCAAAACCCGACATTGCAGGCTGATTGGATAGGTATTTTTATGCTGGGTGATAAACGCGTATTTCACTTCGTTTCGTTGGCAAAAAATACCGTCGCTTTTTTTAGGATGTCCCTCTCCATTTCCAAACGTGTGATACGGGCTTTAAGCCTGCGATTCTCTGCTTGTTCTGGGGTCAGTTTACCTTTACCGACAAAGGCGTGTTTATCCTTCTCTTGATATTCTTTGACCCAGCGACTTAGTGCATTAATACCCACTTCAAGACTGAGTGCGGCTTCTGCTCTTGTGTAACCTTGTTCCAGGACGAGACTTACTGCATCTCGTTTAAATTCTTTTGAATAGCTTTTTCTTTTAGTCATAATATTTACCTCAGTTAAGTGTAATGTGTTTAACTGGGTTGTATCAAATATTAGACCACTTCATATATACTGACACATGGCGAAGTTACAATGCACTGGATGTATCAGAGTTTAAACACTATCGAATTAACCATAGTCAGTTGTTTGCCAATAAGCATAATCACATCAACGGAATAGAGAATTTCTGGAACCAGGCTAAGCGTCATCTACGCAAATTTAACGGAGTTCCAAGAGAGCATTTTCATCTCTTTTTAAAGGAGTATGAATGGCGATTTAATCACAGTGATCCAAAGACTCAATTAAAACAATTGAATCAATGGGTTAAAGACGAAATGGGTTGATTAACTAGGACAGCCCCTAAAACTATTTACATTGAGAAAATGCCAAAAGGTGATGAGGTGGTCTAAGCAGTTTATATGCGAATGATTATTTAATGTGATTCACTTAAGGAGAGAATCAATGAACTTGTATGTTGAAACCTACACCTAATATTGCTATCAAGATAGGGGCTATATACGGCTAACTGAGATTTGTCGCCAATTAGCTTTGAAATCTCTAAAGATAAAGTGTTAGTTTGGCTTGGCCAGAACAGTAGAAATTTCTGCAGGTCTAATCTCCAAAATCACCAATGCCAGAAATGATCATGAGCGGGGTGGTTTCGTATAAAATCTTTAGAATCAAAATCACTTAGTTTAAATAAAAATTCACTGGAACGAGGTAGTATGAGCGAATTCTGATTAATATCGAATCTGTCTCGATGCCATCCTTTTTTTATTTCTTCTTCATCAAAAGGTCTGGCAGCATATTTTTTTTTCGCATGTTCCTCGCTTAGTACAATGTAGTGTCTGAGGACGTGGTTGTTAGGGGATATTGTAATATTGTTACCATGAATAATATGTCCGCCGAGTTGATGATTTGAAAGTTCAGATGAATGTTTCCAAGCTCTATTATAAAAACATTTATGCTTTTCAAAAAAATAATATTGTAGATTTTCTCGGTAATAGTCTTTTTTCGTATAGTCGATATTCGCTTCTGGGATAAATGTGAATTCTTCAAAATTTAGAACATTATAACCACTGTCATTCGCTTCCTGGATTGCATCGCGAAGCGTTAAACCGGGCTTATAATGTTCCAATATTTCATCGGCATCATGATGTACGATCCAATCATGTTTTAATGTGCCGTATACTTCATTTTTTTTTGCTAATTGCTCTGAGAGAGAGAATACACCAGTATATTCTAGATGCTCTACAGAAATTATAGGTTCGTCTTTATATTGTTCGAAAAGTTCTAAGCTATTATCTGTTGAGCTATGGTCTATGATAACCACATCAATATTTTGCTTTGCTAAAAAGGGCAATAATACTTTCAGATAAGAATATTCATTTCTTACTGCGATGACTGCACAAATTGATAATGTGTTGACTTCCATAAAAATCACTATACTTGCTTCTAGATTGTATGTTTATTATATAAGATAATGTCTATGTTTTTTCTTTTTGTTTAGTTTAGATATAATCGTTTATAAAGACTGGGAGTATAGTTTTTTACAATTCTGTCATGCACAAAAATGTTTTATGTTAATCATATAACGGTAGTGCTAAGTTTCTGTCATTATCTATTTTGCATCTTTCATTGAAATGGCTAGTCTATAAAATGTATTGATTAAATTATGTGCAAATTAATAATATAGTTGTTTAAGGATCTAGTTATATGGCAATCACTCGTTTAATAAAAAGAAGAAAAAAACCAAAGCTATCTGTTATTGTGATTTTTTATAATATGAGAAGGGAGGCCAAGCGTACATTATTCTCCCTAACAGTAAAATATCAAAGATGCTTGTCAATCGATGATTATGAGGTATTAGTTTTTGATAGTTCTTCTACTGAGCCTTTAGATGAAGATTGGGTTCAATCTCTTCAGTCAAATTTTAGGTATTATTATGTTGACTCAAATGATCCAACACCTTGTGAAGCAATGAATTTAGGGGTTGAAAAAGCGTCAGCGGAAACTGTAGTTTGCCATATTGATGGCGCACGGATTTTAACACCAAATGTCTTATCTCTTATGATTAAGGCAAATAGTTTATTTCCCTATCCCTTTACGTATACTATAGGTATGCATTTGGGTGAAAAGATCCAAAATGTTGCGATGAGTGAAGGATACTGCCAGAATGTAGAAGATTTAATGTTGGAATCGATTCCGTGGAAAGCTGACGGGTACCGGTTATTTTCCAATTCTTGTTTGGCGGGTTCGTCTCTCAACGGGTATTACGGGACTATCTCCGAAAGTAATTGTTTTTCAGTTGATAAACAATTACTACAAGATATTGGTGGGTTTGATATGCGGTTCAAATCTCCAGGTGGTGGGTTGGTTAACCTTGATATATTTAAACAATTGTATGCACATAAATCTTGTCAGCCGATAATACTACTAGGTGAGGCCACGTTTCATCAGTTTCACGGCGGGGTGGCTACTAATGTGAGCGTGGATGAACACCCCTTTAATATATTTCTTAAAGAATATTTTGAAATAAGAGGTTTCCAGGACAAACCTTTTGAATACTCTCAGGATAACAAGTTTTACCTGGGTTTCCTTAATGAATATTCTAAGCAGCTAATGTGCCCCTGAATAGATTAGTTATTTAGGGCATATATGGACACCTCCCTAATTTCAAGTACTTTTTGATTAAAAATCCATCAATTTACATTTTCCCAGATAATTTAATACTTGCCCATGCCTTGATTTTTCAGGCCTGGAATCCTCAATATGATTCATCTAAATCTTCTTTATCTTATCAATTCACTCCTTCTTTCAAAGCACGATTAGCGTGTGAGAAATACAGTCCTGGAGATATCCAGCTTCTTACATCGCCTGCTTTTTTAGAAGCTGAGCCCTGTTGAAATAAAGATGTCTTTGCCGCCACTGCAGCCATTAGATCTTTTATGATCCCTGTCCTATTCTGACTTTTGCAAAGCCAAAATTTGTTTAAATCAACACTGCATTTACCGCTTTGAATAGTGGATTAAAAAACGCACGTTGTTTTACTACTGCTTACTATATTGTAATCGTTTTGAATGATTACTTCTTCTCCCTGCTATTGTCTCTTTACCATTTTCCTGCCCTGAGCCAGAAGTGGAGGTAAAAATAATCATGCTGAATACGCTACCTGGTTATTCATAATGGCCCATTGCATGCGCGCCAGTTTATTGGCAACGGCAACAATCACTTTTCCCGGATTCATGCGCTTTTGCAACTCATTGATCCACAAGCTCAGTTTGTCTTCTTTCTTTTCAATCCAGTTGATGATGCTCCTGGCACCATGAATGAGTATTTTTCTTAAGCTTCGATTGCCGCGTTTATTCACTTTACCCATCCGACTTTTTTCTACGCTGGCACGGTTGTAGGGGGTGTAAGCCCTATCCACACAGAAAGCTGTCTCCCGTTTTTAAAGTAGGCCGGATCTCCAATGCTGGAGATTAATGTCGCCGCGATAAGAGGGCCGATACCGGGTATGGTCTGCAAATAACGATAAACCGATTTGTCTTTGCATAAAGCAACAAGCTTATTGGTGATTGCTTCTTCCTGCTCGTTAAGATGCTGATACTGCTCTAATTGCAGTGTTATCACTTCAATCGCCACATGAGATAATTGGGGTATCTAAATGTGTAAATGGCTTTATTTTAAACAATGGCAATATAGTTGATGTAGTCTATTGTCTCTGTTTAGTAATATAATTAGCAACTACTCAGCGTATACATCTTTTGTTCAATTGAGCTAAAAAGAATGCGTTATTTTCGTACTCAAATGGCTACATAATTGATATATGCTCATATTTTCAGTGCGACTTTATTTACAAGTAATGGCCTTAAACTGAACCAAAATCTAAACACGTTGAATAGTTGCTATAATACAAACTCTTAGCTGTCAGAAAAACCATGTCTATACCTAAAATAATCCATCAGTTTTGGATCAGCAACTCAGGAAATGAGTTACCAGATGATGTTATTAAAAACATTCAATCATGGGAGGAAACCCATCCTGATTTCATTCGCGTTGTCTGGACATTACCTCAACTATCAATGCTGTTAGAGAACTTTCATGGATTAAAGGTACTGCAATGCATTCAAGCCTGTAGATTTCCTGCGATGCAATCAGACCTCATCAGATTAGCAATGATTTATGAACATGGCGGGTTCTGGAGCGACTTAAAGAATTATGCCTTACGCCCATTTCTGTATGACTTATTAGGTTACGATAGTCCTGTTTTAGCAGAGCACTGGCCTGTTAAGAACCCTCCTGAAATTGAATCACACTTAGTGAATAGTTTTTTTGCTGCGCCAAAGCAGGATGAATATATATGGGCGTGTCTGGAAAAAGCGTGTGGAAATGTTAACAAGCGCAAAAAGCGAGGCGTTTTTGGTCTGACTGGAGCAGGAGTAATGATGAGAGTGCTCGATCATATGAAGTGTTCTGGAAATCCATGTGACTACCACTTAATTGAGCATTCTGAACTGTGGAATATCAATCTAAAACGTTTAGGTGGCTCATATAATGATGGAAATCAGCATTGGTCTATAAGGCAGAAAACTGAATTACCTTATTTGTGATTTCATAATTCAGTTCAAGGCATTTTCCATGCAAAAATACCTTGAACTGAACCAAAATCAAAACACGCTGAATAGTTACAATCTTTTCAAACTTAGTAAATAGAAAGCTGCTTAAAACTTAATCCATAATATTTGTGCTGCATAGCTTGTTTTAGTTTAATTTTATCTATTTAGATAGTAGTCTGTGGGCAGATTATTTAATAGAAAATATTTGGGCTTGTCATAATGAAAGAATGCATTGTAATCCTGGGAATGCACCGTTCTGGTACATCTGTAATATCCGGGTTAATTTCACTTCAAGGCTTTGATCTTGGTGTTTCTGAGATGCCTTTGCGTGAAGACAATCCAAAAGGTTTTTTTGAAAACCATGCGATTTATCGTTTTAATCAGAATATTTTGGAAGAATACAATACATCCTGGGATAATTATTCTTTTACCTTTAATCAAATTAAGCCGGGTGATTTAAAGCGTTATGAATTAAAAGCCAAAGAAATATTAAAAAAAGAATTTGGTATAGCGAGGCATATATTTATTAAAGACCCTCGCATGTGTCTTCTTTTTCCCCTGTGGGAAACAGTACTGAAAGAGTTAGGATTTAACATTAAGGTTGTTTTTGTTTATCGCAGCCCTATGGAAGTTGCTTTGTCTTTACAATCCCGAAATGACTTTGTGCTCAAGAAAAGTGTGTTGATGTGGTCTCACTATTGTTTTCAAGCAGAGAGAAACAGTAGATCATACGAGCGCAAGGTGGTTCATTATGCGCATGACCTTGAAGATCTGGATGTTTTTGTTAAAGGGTTGTCAGAATTTCTTAATATCGAATTAAACCAGGATTTGTATCAGTCAGCACATGAGCTATATACACCTAAGTTGAAACATCATCATGTAGACTTAGAAGTTCTTTCAGATGATATGCCTGCTTATTTTAAGGATTTTATAGTAGTTTTAAAAAATGGAAAATTAAATCAAGCAAAAAAGCTAGACACAATAATTGATGAATTTTATTTGTCACAAGATTTGTTTTTATATGATGATGATTTGTTGCGCCAAAAAGTAAAATTACTAGAAGATGAGAAAAAAAAGCTGCATAAATTGCAATCTGAAACAGCATTATCATTAGAAAATTTCAAATTAGACGCCAACTCAAAATACGAAGAATTGCAGAATCAGTTAAAGCTACAGTTGGAGAAATCGGAAGAAAAGGCAAAATTAAAACTAGAAGCATCTGAGGAAAAGGCAAAATTTCAGTTGGAAGAATCTGAGAGAAGGTCGAAATTACAGTTAGAAGAATCTGAGAGAAGGTCGAAATTACAGTTAGAAGAATCTGAAGAAAAGGGCTAAATTACAGCTAGAGGCATCTGAGGAAAAGGCAAAAGCACAGAAAGAATTTATGGATGATAAAATACAGATTATTCAATCTGGGTTATTCTCATCTTTTTTTTATTATATTACTCAAAATCCAGATGTAGGGAGAGCGGGTATAGATCCACTCGACCGTTTTTGCGAGCAAGTAGAAGAATTTCAGGAAAAGTCAAAATTACAGTTAGAAGCATCTGAGGAAAGGGCAAAGGTACAGCAAAAATTCATGGAGGATAAAATCCAGATTATTCAATCTGGATTGTTCTCATCTTACTATTATATTACCCAAAATCCAGATGTAAGGAGAGCGGGTATAGACCCACTCGATCATTTTTGCATTTATGGCTGGAAAGAGGGAAGAAATCCTAGTCTTCATTTTAATTGTTCTGAATACTTAGAGGCGTACGAGGATGTCGCGAAGTCAGACATAAATCCTTTGTTGCACTATGTTATATACGGAAAAAATGAAGGACGCTCTTCTCAGGCTTTTATAGAAGTTTCTGAAGAACAGGAATTAAATAAGAAACCATTTTATATCTCGGACGCCAACTGTATTGCGTTGAGAAAAACGATTAAAAACCTTGCGTTGCCAGAACTTGAAAAAACAACATTAGAGACAAATGAAGAGGTTTTGGTTTCAATTATCATCTTGAATCGCAACGGCTTAGAGCACCTTGAAAGGCTCATTCCTGCACTTTATGAGCACTCGCAAGGTATAAAATATGAATTGATTGTGGTAGACAATGCGTCTACGGATGGTTCTGTGTCTTATCTCGAAAATATGGATTTTGAATGTAAACTCACTATCATAAAAAATAAAAGTAATGAGAGTTTTTCAAAAGCAAATAATATAGCGGCAACACATGCTAAAGGAAAGCACCTGGTATTGCTAAATAATAATATGGAGCCCCTGCGTGGTTGGTTACATCATTTAATATACGTTGTTGAAACTAAAAAAAATATCGGATCGGTTGGGTCACGCCTTATATATCCCTATAAGGAATCGTTTAAAAAGAGTTGTACTATTCAGCATGCAGGAATTGCGTTTAAGGATGAGATCGGTTTTTTCCGCCCTTATAATGTAAGTAATGGGGCTTTGATTTATTCACCAAGTGTTTTGAAAAGTTGTACGAAAAGCGCGGTGACAGCAGCCTGTTTACTGGTTACTGCTGATATTTATCGCGAGGTCGGCGGACTTGATGAGGTTTATGATTATGGTTTTGAAGATGTGGACTTCGGACTTAAGCTAACCCAGGCTGGGTATCAGAATTATTACTGCGCTGACTCGATGCTTTTTCATTATGAATTTGATAAACAAAAAAATAATAACCGAGAGAAAGAAATTATAAGGCGTGAAGCTAATGCGAGCTTTTTCCGTGAGAAGTGGTTTTTAACAATCAAGCAGAATTACTGGAAAGAAAAGCTGTTTAACGAATCACGTCTGATTACAGAAGCTCCCTTAAAGGTGGCAATCGCAGTGACCGATTATGGACCAAATGTCACTGCCGGGGATTATTTTACTGCGTTAGAAGTTGCGAGTTATCTGGAAGGATTTGGCTGGACGATTAATTATCTTAGTAGTTTGAAAAAGGAATGGTATCAAATTGATGATGATATTGATGTTGTTATCAGTCTTTTGGAAAGCTACGATTTAAGTAAGATCCCTAGGCGAAATACGCGACTGACTACTATTGCCTGGGCACGAAACTGGTTTGATCGCTGGTGTGAAATGCCCGGTTTTAATGATTACGATATTGTGTTTGCTTCTAGCCAGAAAGCTTGTGATTACGTTAGGGAGCATAGCAAACAAAACCCGAAATTATTGCCAATTGCTTCTAATACAGAACGTTTTACTAATAAGTATGATTTTAAAGCCCCCGGGGTTTTTGAATGTGATATTTGCTTTACTGGTAGTTATTGGGGCACACCCAGAGATATTATGCAGGCTTTGAGTGAAGAAACCCTCCAAAAGTATCGTTTTAATGTTTATGGCGCAAACTGGGAGAAGTTCGAGAAATTTAAACCGCACAATAAAGGCTTTATTGCCTATGAGTATATGCCTTCCGTATATCGTCATAGTAAAATTGTTATTGATGATGCAAACCATGTAACCAAGCCATATGGATCTGTAAATAGTCGCGTGTTTGATGCGCTTATGAGCGGTGCTCTAATTATTACCAATGGAGTTGAAGGCTCTAAAGATTTATTTGATGGTGAGCTTCCTTACTACGAGACTTCAAAAGAACTGGATGAACTGTTAGATTTCTATCTAGATAATGAAAAAGCCCGCATTGACAAAGTTGAGCAACTCAAAGGAGAAATTCTAAAAAAGCATACCTATAAACATCGGACTGAATCTATTCGTGCCGCACTGGAAAAACGTTTTTTGAGGACGTCTATTGCTATAAAAATTCCTGCTCCAACCTGGGAGGGTGTAAATAGCTGGGGTGATTATCACATCGCAGTTTTGCTTAAAAAGCAGTTAGAGAATGAGGGCTATTATGTACTCTTGCAGATATTGCCTGAGTGGGATAATAACGACGGTATGGAATGTGATGTGGTAATTGTTTTGAGAGGCTTGAGCCGTTATATAACCAAAACACATCAAATTAATATAATGTGGAATGTTTCTCACCCAGATAAAGTCACCCTGGAGGAGTATGAAGAATATGACAAAGTCTTTATCGCCTCAAAACTGTGGGCTGATAAAATTGCAAAGCAGGTTACTGTCCCTGTTGAAACTATGCTGCAATGTACTGATCCTGAACGTTTTCACGAGCCAAATGAAGAGGAAAAAGCAGAATATCAACAGCAGTTACTATTTGTGGGTAATTCAAGGAATGTATACCGTAAAGTGCTTAAAGATTTATTACCAACAGAGTATGATTTGGCAGTCTATGGTAATGATTGGGAAAAGATTATTCCAGAGCAATATATAAGGGGTGAGTATATTTCTAATGATGAGTTGTATCGGCATTATGGTTCAGCCGATATTCTACTTAATGACCATTGGGCTGATATGCGAGAGCAAGGTTTTGTTTCAAACAGGATCTATGATGGAATTGCTTCGGGTGCGTTTATTATGAGTGATAGTGTTCGTGATATGGGGGAGATCGAAAAGTATATTTGTGTTTATGAAACACCTGAAGAGTTAAATAAGCTAACAGATTATTATCTCGAACATCCCGAAGAAAGAGAGAAGGTGATTAAAGAAGGGGTTAAATATATTAAAAATAACCATACTTTCGCGATAAGGGCGAAGCGATTCTCAGAAGTTATTCAGTCACTTGCAGGCGTAAAACATGCCTAACAAAACTATTAAGGAAAGAAGATTAATTATTCAGTCAGGCATGTTTTCGACTACTTATTATCTTATCCAGAATCCAGATGTTAGTGTGGCGAAAGTCGATCCAATTGAGCATTATTGTGAATACGGCTGGAAAGAAGGTCGTAATCCGAGTTCCTATTTTAACACTAACAGTTATTTGGCTATGTATGAGGATATCGTAGCGTCCGGGATGAATCCTCTGTTGCATTATATCCAGTATGGAAAAAAAGAAGGCCGTCTCCCGTTGCCTCCTCAAAAAAAGTCTGAGGATGATAATTTAAACCCCCCAATACAGGTTGACGCGAAATCTTCATATCAGGAATATCGTGGTCCTACCAAAGGTGATATCGAATTTATTGAAAAAAATAGTGTATCAGGCTGGTTGCTTAGTGAAACTAAAAACTGTATGCCCGTTGTTAGGGTGAATGGCTGTCCAACTCTAAGTCTAGTTGTTGACCCTGAATCCTTAGATGGGTCATCTAATAGCCAATGCCGGGGTGAGTATAAAGCACAAATATTATCATCAATAGAAGGTGAAGCAGAGGTTGAGCTGTCTTTATTAAGTGAAGAAGGCATCACACCAGTACAGAAAAAGAAAATAAAAAACAATTCATTAGTACCCAATAAATATGCAGACTTGGAGAAAGCTTTAAGTATTTCCAAAAAGACAAATGCTGTAGCTATTACTGTTTGGGAGGGGGCACACAACCCTATTGGTCGCGCCAAGGTACTTTATGATGTTGTTGCATCTAAAAGGCCCGTTGTTATTTTTGCTTATATTTTTGGTGATTTTGGAAATGATCTTTGGGAGCCCCTCAGAAACGCAGGTTTAAATGTTGTTTTAATACCTTACTCAAAACGTTATAGCTATCACTCATATATTCAAGAGCAAAACATTAAGTTTGATACGGTCTGGATTTGTAAGCATCGCGTTCATAGTTTTGAACTGGCCAGTATTATTGCAAAGCCTGAAGCAGCCTGCATCCTTGATATAGACGATAACGAAGATGTCTTTACGAGTTCAAAAGCTTCCGAGTTTAAACCTTATGGGATCGTCAGTAAAAATAAGGCCAATTATTATTTAAATAGAATACCAATCCGCTCTGTTGCCAGTATTTCAATACAGAAAGCTTACGGTGGCGAGATAATGAGACACGCACGTAAAGCGTATGTGAAAAGCAAAACTGTTGGTATAAAGGATGAGCCGAAAACAAAAACAGCGGTTTTTATTGGCACGATTAGACCACATAAAAACGTAACAGAGCTTGTAAATGCAATATCTGCATTTAATCGTTTATCTCCTGAAAAAATTAAACTTGCCATTGGGGGTGATTTTAATCCCCCGTCTTTGAAACAGACGCTTGATACGAAAGATACGATTATTCTGGATAACGTATCGAGTGACAATTTATATCCTACTCTGGATGATTACGATATTGTCATTACAGGCTTTCCTGATAAAAAGAATGAAAATTCGGAGATCAATAAACTTCAAATCACTTCAAAAATAGGAGATGGTTTGGCTGTTGGTCTTCCGGTATTAACACCCTCATCGCCTTCTGTTGAAGATCTAGCATGAGGTGCCTGGCTTGTTTGTGTTTTCAAAAAACAGCTTTGAGGATCAGCTAAAAGCTGCCATGGAATTTAACGGAAAAACAAAATTGCCGGAAGAGTTTACGATTGATCATTCGTACCAGACCTTTGAGTCACTGGAAAACAAGGCGAGAGAAGAGTCAAAAGCGAGTGATATTTTTGAATTAGAGCCGCTTTACGAATACCGTAAGAATTCGGCGAGAGAGAAGAAGAATATTGTGCTGGTATGGAAACAGCATGATTCAGGTGTTTATGGCCGGCGTATAGACCAAATTGCACGCTATTATAAACAGCAATATCCTGATAGTAATGTCACCGTAATCGAGGCGATAAATGAATCAAACCTAAAAAATTTCGAAAACTCTAAAACTTTATTTGATAACTTAACAGTTATTCTAAACGATGTACTTAACCAGAAAATTTACCACTATTCACTAGATGGCGTGGAATACAGGTTGATTACTTATAAAGATCAAACAGGGTGGAATTCATTTGATAAAAAATTTGATTACTTTCTTTCTTCAGAAAGTATTTATCCACATAACTCAGTCATTATTTTGTTTCCAATACTCGATGTATTTAATGAAATCATTAAGAATATCAAAGACTATAAAATTATTGTCGACCTGGTAGATAACCAGATTAAATGGATGAATAAACCTGAGTTGCGTTTAAAAGGTTTGAAACAATACTATGATCTTATATCAATTGCTGATGAAGTCGTTTCAAACTCCCCTCAAAATATAAAATATTTCAAAGACCTGAACTTTTTTGATGGTTTGAATCCTCACGTTATAGCAAATTGGTATACGCTGCCTGTAAGCTTCTCGTTCAAACGAGACCTGAATAAAGGTGAAATAAATCTCATCTATTCAGGAAACCTGAATGATAGAATCGACTGGGATCTATTTAAAGATATCTGTAAAGCACTTAAACTGCATAATGGTTATCTTCACATAGTAGGAACCACCGTTAGAAGTGCAAATGAAATGCGGGATTTATTGAAGTTTTCAAATTGTGTGTATCATGGCGTGATTAACGAACAGCAATTACTCAGGCTATTACAACATATTGATTTCGCAGTAATCCCGCACGTTGAAGATCATATTTCCAAATTTATGGACCCGATCAAGTTGAAAATGTATAAAAAACTGGGCATTACCAGTTTATGCAATCAATTGCCAGGATTGCCAACAGATGATCCGATGTTGATAGTGACAGATTCGAAAACTGCTTTTTTAAATAAATTGAATGATATGCTGGAGGATGTTGCTAGACATACCACTGGTTTTTTTGATGGTGAAAAAGACGATGTTATTGGAGATGAATATATTTCTCTTATCGAAAAACTCATGAGTTAACAAGTTTTTCTTTATATTTAATGATTTTTTTAAAACTCTCATAACGTTTTATATATATTAAAATTCAATATGATAGATGGAATTACTTATGCTGATATTTACAGGGAGTCTCTAAAATGATGCAGCACGTTTATAGCGGACATTGTGTGATTTGCGGATATGATGGGGAGTTCCAAAAAAACAATTCTTCATTCAGGGAAGGCTATCAATGTCCTTCTTGCCATTCTTCCCTGCGTTACAGAGGCCAGGCAGAGTCTATTCTTAAAGTGTATGCGCCTAATCAGGGCCTGGATTTATCAGATCTGGCGAAAGACAAAATATTTTCACAGCTAAAAATTTATGAGCCTGGTGTTGTAGGTCCGTTTCGTAAGTTATTCTCACATTTTAATAACTACCAGTGTTCATTTTATTGGGAAGACGTGGAACTCGGAGAAAGTAAAGATGAAGTTCAGTGTCAATCTCTAGAAGCCTTAACTTTTGGTGATGACCAATTTGATCTTGTGATATCTTCCGACATTATGGAGCATGTAAGGCATCCGTGGGTCGGATTTGCCGATATTTTTCGCGTACTTAAACCCGGCGGGTATCACATTTTTTCAATACCTCTTCATTTTCCAATGCCCAGCAAAACGCAGTCTCGGGTCGATACATCAGGTAAATTAGATATTTATATTATGGAGCCACACTATCATGGAAATGGTGTAGGTGGAAAATCACTCGTGTATACTGAGTTTGGTGCGGATATCACTGATTACTTAACCGATATTGGTTATAAGGTGATTGTTGATACAATGTCAGATGATCATCATGAGGTTAAAAAGCTAGCGACTTTTATTACGCAAAAGCCGCTGATTAGATGATACTTAAGTTGCTTTTTTTCTAAATCCTTTGATCAACTTCAATAGTGAATTTATAGACTAGGATCAATAGAATACTTGAGTTTGGTTTTTATTGAAATTGTGAGTAGAGCTGTTAAATAATTGGTCATTTATCCAGAAAGTTGATAATTGCATTGTAGGTGAGAAATCCAGGTTTTTTCTTTTCTAAAGTTTCCCTTTTTGTTGTTTGTAGTGTTTTGTGATCGAACTGAATCTCTCATTTTTGTAGTGTCTCTTGATGAGACTGAGTTTCTCGTACAAAACTAGCTATGCTTTTCTCATGTTTTTCAAGAATCGATTCGTAGGTTTCTTTAGTGGTTTCGTGTTTGTCGGTATCGCTAACAGCAACTGCTAATGGTCGTGATATTCGATCATCCAGGTCTTTTATAATATCGGGGCGATTATTGATACTAAAGATGTCGGTTCCGTATTCCCTTACAATCAGGTCAGAATACACACCCTGTCCGCAATACAGATCTCTGAAAGTAGGATTAACAATATCCTTGATTTGCTTAGTAAATTTTTGAACATCCATAAATTCACTGAGATCATTTTGATGCTTATTAGCCAAGTCAGTCATGCATTCCTTTAAGGCATTAAAGTATTCCACCTTTACTGATGTAACATACGGGCTGGCTACATTTGGAAAATCACGATGACTTTTAAATGATGTGGCGGGTTGTATGCTCTCGTTTACACCAATATTTTTTAAAGCTATCCCAATATTTTTATTCCACTCCTGGTTAGCAAAGGGCACATTCAAGCACTCGGGAGCACAGTGTTTGATACCAAGATAATGAAATATTTCATTTCTACGAAATTCATACGGAATACTAAATGAAAAGCGAAATAAATCACCAAGCAATAATGGATTGGACATTGGCCCTGAGTAGTATTGAGCATTGCAAAAAGGAGAGGCCCAGTTTACAAGTCTGTCGCGTAGGTAATATAAATCACCAAGATCGTAAAGGGGAGCCCCTTCTTCGATATGGTAATCACTAAAAATTCGCTTAAATTTCCTAATTGTTTTTTCTGAGTAATCCTGGTTTAGTAAGTTTAGTGGATCATGCATTCGAGCAGGAACGGCATCTTCAAGAAAGTGCTCGAGCTTATCGGTACGACATTTGGTGAAGGCACCATCACGTAAGGCAATTTGATGGCCTTGCATGGTAATGCAGTTCTCATTTCCTAAACCACAGAAGTCGTCATGTTGAAAGATTTCCTTCCAGGAGGTTTTGTGTATTAATAATTAAATGAGCACTTACGTTTGTGTGCGTAACAACTGCAGGTCTGCGAATATCTGGAGGTGGGAGCTTTAGTCGTTTACACACTTCTTGTGATGAAACTACCTCTGGGCTATACAGTGGTCCATGCGTCCATACTGATTCTATATCTTCCTGAAGGCCTGCTTTTAACAAGAACGATAAGATAAGACGACTATCTTTACCCCCACTTAGGGGTACATGAAACTTAAGGTTAGGATAACGCTGCTTAAAACTATGCATATAGTCGCAAATACCATCAAAAAGGCTTTCGTATGCTTCTAAAGGATTTGCTTCAAATTTTTCTCTGATGGCGTTTTGATTTAAATCTTGATAAGTGGTTTTTCGTTCTTCTACATTAAGCTTCGAATCAATGCTAAAGGTTGAGCCGATAGGCATTTTACGGATTTCTTTAAAAGGAGTTCCTGTTCCTGATATATAGCCTTGATAACACTTCCAGGCTGAAGATTGTGTGTCTACAGCATCTGATACATAGGGTAGTTTTAATAGTAAGGGGGATCGATTGCTAAAAGCTACCAGGTGGTCATTTATTGTATAATAGACCCCGTGGGAACCACCTAAATTGGCACCAATATGTAGTTTTCCATCAGTATAAGCTGCGGCACAGTAGCTCTCCACTAATTCTATCGAAGGCATGAGAGCCATGTTGCTTGAATGCAGTTTAATAATTCGGTTTCATAGGATTCTGTTCCCTGACCATGTGTGTCTATGAGAGGGAAGCCTTCGAAAGTAAGTGCTGAGTCCTGTTCTGATACAAAGTCTTGCGTTTCTGCTTTTGGCCTGACTGTATATCCTAGAATCAGTACACGATCATCTTTCGATTTCCAGACCTTTGTCTTAGTAGAGCCAGGAATTAGATAATCATTAAATACCGATATGTCAATATCAAAAGAATGGCGCTTATAGATAGCAAGAAATGTATTCATTGGTGAAGGTGTAACCCATAAAAAATGATTTAATTAACTATTATTTAATTTTATTGTTTTCTCCCCTGTAACCCAAAAGAAGATTTTGCAATCTGGCTGCTATTTATTTTTGAATTAGGATTATGGTGTTAATCAATAAAATGAGATTCAGATTTCTGCCTTATTGACCAATGCTGATTCCTCTCATTATATGAACCACCCGAGTGCTTTAGCTTAGCATGAATTCTAAGACAGCAACTTTTTAAATAGCTAAAGCACACCGTTTACAACACCTAATATCCAATTATTAATTTTCTTGCTAAACCAGGGAAATTAAATCTATAAAAAAGCCGGGGGGTGTATTCACACAAATCTATAAAAAAGCCTAAAATATATGTCTTAATTATCACTTAGGTAGCGTGTTACGTGCAAAATCCACAAGCACTTCGGTAGCTTCTCGTAAAATTGTTTTACGATAGGGATTTGGCTCACTTCATCATCTGAGGTTAACCTATCTATGTCCAAAGGAGGTAGTTAAAAAATAAAGCAACAAAGGGGTCTGGTACTCGCTTCTGAAATCAGGAGAGGTTGGTTTGTACCCTTGCTAAGCTATGCTGAAGTGACTGATGCACTGAATCGCTGGAATTTAGGGAGTCCCTTTGACTGTAGGCAATTAAATGATAAGCTAATTATACCCTTCATTTAAAATTATAGTGGATATGATGAAATTGGCGAGAAATATTCTATATTTGATTGATCGGATATTTAATGCTTTATCAACAAATAATAAAACAGGGTGACTTTAAAAATTTCATATAACACCTTAGCGATAAAAAATGAGTTTCAGCAGATACTCATATATCCCACACACCAATAAGCCTGAGAATTAAATATGAGTACAACACAAGTATGCAATATATGCAATGGAACTGAATTTACAGAAGGTCCTTTGGGTAGGCTTTCCTTAACCGGCAAAAAACCATGTTGCACAAAATGTGGCTCCCTAGAACGCCACCGTATTCTCCGCTCTGTATGGAATTTAATCCCAACTGATTATCTGGATAAACAATCAGCATTACAGTTTAGTCTTGACCCTAGCGTGGATTCTGACTGGTTTGCACAATTAGAAATTTCCATATATGAGCACAGCAATAGCCTAGACTTACAAGACATAAATAAGTCCGACAATGCCTATAACATCATTATTTGCAACCAGATATTAGAGCATGTAGCAGACGACAAAACTGCCTTTTCTGAACTACTGCGAATATTAAATGATACAGGGATACTACAAGTAACCGTTCCAACCCCTATGACCAGAGCAGTCACCGAAGATTGGGGGTACCCAAGAGAAGATTTTCATGGGCACTATAGACACTACGGGATAGATCTAATTGACTATTTTAGAAAAGTTTCTCCACAGATACATTTAGTTAACATACAAGCCAAAGATCAAGTTACAGAAATTGAAGATTATGTTTTTTTCTGGACAAAAAGCCCAGAAACGCGAGATTTTCTTCTCAAGAATTTTTCAGAAAAAGTTGAGGTTGAGCGTTATTTTTAATATCCATTTTTACTCCCAATGGAATTCTAGGACAGTCACTTTTTTAAATAGCTTAAGCACACCGTTTACAACACCTAGTATTCAAAACATTAATTTTCTTGCTAAACCAAGAAAATCAAATCTATCAAAAAGCCGGGGGGTTGATTTTTAAAGCACACCAAGAGCTAAAAAGTATATCGCTACATTTCCGTAGGAAATGTCGATGGCTGGTTGAAACAAGGGATAATGGTATTTAGGTCTCTTTTATAAGGCAGAGTTCGTAAAGATTAGCGCAAAGTACCGTAGAGAAAAACAAACCCTATTTTTCCGCGCCCTTCCGTGGTAAAAAACATCTTTCTCAAAACATTCAAAAAGCCGGAAGAATTACATCTTGGGCCGAAACATTACTTATATCTCATTTTTTTCTTCCGTATTTAAGACGTCTTACGTTTTTTCTATTAACCCCTTGTTTTGCAATTTAACAAGTATTTGGGTTACTTTTTCTTCTATAGATAATTTGTTAGTGTTTATCACTATGTCAGGTTTTATGGGTTCCTGGTAGGGTGCAGAGATGCCTGTGAAGTTATCGATTTCACCTTTTCTTGCGCGAGCATATAATCCTTTAGGATCACGTTCTTCGCAGATTTTCAGGTCGCACTCACAATAGATTTCATAAAAATCACCGTGTGGGAGTCTGCTACGGACAAGTTCTCTGTCTTCGCGCTTAGGAGATATAAATGCAGCCAATACAATGATGCCGGATTCAACGAATAATATAGCTACCTCGCCAACTCTGCGGATATTTTCATGACGACCCTCTTCACTATAGCCAAGGTCTGAGCAAAGGCCATGCCTTATGTTATCGTCATCTAAAACAATAACATTGTGACCCTTATCAAATAATTCTTTTTCGATGGCATGTGTAAAGGTCTCATGCTGAAAGCCTGTCGGACTTAACTGTTCGAAGCGAAAACTTAATCGTCACCTGTGAATTTACAGCCAAATAGCATTAAATCCGACAGGTTCCTACGATAGTTTATCAGATAGAATAGCGTTGGTTTATAGAATATAATTCCACCTATTTTTTTCATCTTAGAAACGAAAATCTAATAACTTACGAAACTATAACGCAAGATTTTTATTCTCAGTCCTGAGGGAGTTGACAACTGTTTTGAAGAACAATGATATTGGTAATAAAGAAAAGCTTGATGGGCTTAAGGGTGAGCTCACAAACTCAAAAAAAGTTTATTTGTATAAACAGGCTCAACTGGATGAAGATCTTGAAAAGAAAAGTAAAAAAATTAGACTGCAACAAGAGCAGCTTAGCCATCTTCAGCAGCTGTATGATGAACAAGAGAGGGTATTAGCGGATATTACCGAGATTTCCCATGAAAGAGATAAAAGACTCAATCAGCTAGAAGGGCTGTTGAGTGATGCGTACCTGCTGCAAAATGAACAAAAACAGGAATTTGATATTACCAGGCAGGAGCTTGAAGCTACCAGGCAGGAATTTGAAGCTACTAAGCAAGCCTTTGATTCTACCATGCATGAATTTGAGGCTACCACGCGGCAATTTGACCCCATAAAACAGGAGCTTAAAACCACAAAACAGGAGCTTAAAGCTAGTAGGCAGGAATTAGAAGACAAAAAACAGACTTTGAAATTAGTTGAATTACGTTTTGCCAGTGCTGATCATATATTTAAAGCGTTATTTTACGGAAAAACTAGAAATAATAAATCGCTAAAATATCTTAGGGGAGAGAGTTCACTCAGGAAGAAGTTGTATTTGTTGTTCGTAACAAAGGAAAAAAAGGCGTTGTTGAAGGATTGGGAGCTTATTAGTCAGTCTGGTCTTTTTTCTCCTTTGTATTATCTTACGACATACCCCGATGTCCTGCAGTCCGGGTTAGATCCATTGTTGCATTTTTGTGAGTATGGTTGGCGGGAAGGAAGGCAGGTCTCAGAAAGCTTCGATATTGATGCCTATGTAAAAGATAATCCAGTGACTTCTCAGGAAAATATTAATCCATTGGTACATTTTATCGAGGCAAATAAAGGTGAATGTGTTGACAAAGGGGTTACAAGAAATATTGGTAATGGCGTCAAAACTACCCTCGCTCGATACGTTAATAAAATTCGCAATGGAAATACCAAAACTGAAACTTATGTTTATTATGATCCTGAATTAACATTAGAAATAAAAAAAGAGATAAGTGAATTCAAAGAGTCTCCTTTAATGTCTATTATTATTCCCGTTTACAATGTGGAAGAAAAGTGGCTAAAAAAAGCAATTGTTTCTGTGGAAAATCAATGGTATGAAAACTGGGAAATCAATATTGCTGATGATGCCAGTAGCAATATTGAAACCATTGGTTATTTGAATAGCATAGATAACCCAAAGATAAATATAAAATACCTCAAAGAGAATCGTAATATCTCCAATGCTTCCAACGAGGCTTTGGCAATGGCAAATGGGGATTATATCGTACTAATGGATCATGATGATGAGCTTACCCCAGATGCTCTTTATGAATTAGTAAGGTCTATTAATAGTGATGGGGCAGAGTTTATATATTCTGATGAAGACAAACTTGAAATGGATGGTGGTTTTTGTGATCCAAATTTCAAACCAGATTATGCGCCCGACACTTTCCTGAGTACTAACTACTTAAGCCATCTTGGGGCTATTAAAAAAACGCTTGTGGATAAAGTAGGTGGCTTTAGCGTTGGCCTTGAGGGCGCGCAGGACTACGATCTCTATTTAAAAGTGCTCGAGCATACTACAAAAACCTCACATATACCGAAAGTTTTGTATCACTGGAGAAAAATTCCAGGTTCAACCGCAGCATCATTTGGAGATAAGTCTTATGCCAATGAAGCCGGTAGACTTGCTTTGGAACGTGCAATGGAGCGTAGAAAGGTCAAAGCAAAGGTGGAGTTTGGTAAATCGCCGGGTCTCTACAGGGTGAAATATGAGCTTGTTGATCATCCATTGGTTAGTATTATTATTCCATTTAAAGACATGCGTGGACTTCTCAAGACTTGTATAGAATCCATTCTCTCGAAGAGCACCTATCAAAATTACGAAATAATCGGCATAAGTAATAATAGTACTGATAAAACAACATACACTGAAATGAAACGGCTCGAGAATTTAGATTCCAGAATACAGTTTCACGAATTTAACGTTCCTTTCAATTACTCTAAAATTAACAATTATGCAGTAACAGAATTTGCCAAGGGAGAGCAACTAATTTTTTTAAACAATGATATTGAAATCATTACTCCTGAATGGATTGAAGAGATGTTGATGTATTCTCAACAAGAAAGGATTGGTGTTGTTGGCTGCAAGCTATTATACCCAAATGATACAATTCAACATGCTGGACTTGTTATCACGCCTTACACACCGCATTCAATTATTAGTGTATTCCATTCATTTCCACGAAGCTCTTCAGGCTATGCTTCCAGGCTCGTAATTGTAAATAATTATAGCGCGGTAACGGCTGCTTGTATGATGCTTAAAAAAGACTTGTTCTTTGCGGTTGGTGGTTTTGATGAGGATAATCTGAAAATTGCTTATAATGATGTTGACCTGTGTTTAACCATCAAAGAAAAAGAATTATTAAATATTTATACACCATTTTGTGAGGCTTACCATCATGAGTCCATTTCACGTGGAAAGGAAGATACGACAGAAAAACTCATGCGGTGTGGAAATGAACAGATAGCCCTCAAAAATAAGCACCCAGAAACATTCGCAACAACAGACCCTTATTACAATCGGAACCTAAATGATTGTGAAAATAACTTCTCTATTTCAAGTTTAATGACGCCTAACCGAGCTGATTATATTGCTCAAGAATTTACGCAGGAGATCATAGAGAACATCCACATAAAGTCCAAAAATAGTAACTATCTGTGTGTGTTTTCTCACTTCGATGTGGATAACCAAATACAGGATTATGTTATCCATTTTCTTAAATCGCTCAGTCAGTTCTCAGATGTTGTTTTTGTAACAACATGTGAAAAAATGAAGAAGAAAGAAATAAATAAAATTAAAAATTTATGTAATCAGATAATACTTAAAAAAAATATTGGCTATGATTTTGGAGCCTGGAAAACAGGCATGGATTTATCGGATAACAATTTACAGGACTATGAACATCTCATTTTATGCAATGATAGTGTCTATGGTCCTTTTTACGATATTACTGATACTATTCAGTCTGCAATGAAAAAATATGATATATATTCTATGACCGACAGCTATGAGAATGAACACCATCTACAAAGCTATTTCGTAGTTTATAGTAGAAAAGCCTTTACACATTCTATCTTCACCGTTTTTTGGGATAATCTCAAAGTTTATAAGAACAAAAGAAAACTAGTTATTGAAAATGAGGTTAAGTATCACAGTAGACTAATAAAATCAGATCTTTCTATTGGGGTACTTTGCCCTGCAAAAGATGTAGGTAATTTAAACCAACTGCATTATTCCTGGGATGCACTTATTCTAAGTAGAAAGTTTCCTTTTATAAAAATAGAATTGTTAAGAGATAACCCTCGAAATATCGATATAAAAAACTGGGAAATAATTATCAAACAAGCAGGTTATGACTTGAAACTAATAGAACAGCATTTAAAGAGAATGTGATTATTAATTATTTCATACTTAGAATAATCAGCTCTGTGAATAGTTTTTCTGGGGATATTAATAAGGCAACTAATAAATGATATTTGGGTATATTGCAAATGATTGGAATTGAACAACTTAATAATAGTGGGATGAAATATATAGGTGAAAAAGGAGTATTGCTAGAAAAGAAAAAAACTTTGATTGTAGTTGGTGTGGCGCGAGGAGGAACATCTCTTATTTCTGGTAGCCTTGATCACTTAGGAGTTTTTACAGGAGAAAATTCACGAAAGCCTGTTTTTGAAGATACAAAGTTGGCACGTGCTTTTGAAGGTAATAATAATGAGATGATAAAAGATATTATCGAAGAGTATAATCAGAAGCATAGTATTTGGTCATTTAAACGTCCAATGGCTATTAATTACCTAAATAGTATTGATGAATTAACTCGCAATCCTATTTATCTTATTATATTCAAAGATATTTTTTCGATTTCTAATAGAAATAATATTTCTATGAAGCAAGATATCATCAGCGGTTTAGCTGAAGCTCACGAAAACTATGGAAAGCTAATAAAGTTTATTTCTCAAACAAAAATAAATGCTTTTTTATTTTCTTACGAAAAGATAATGATTAGTAAAGAAGTATTTATTGATACACTTATTAATTTAATTGGTGAAGACAGTGTGACTGATGGACATAAGAATTCAGCCCTAGAGTTTATCAGGCCTAACCCTGGCGAATATCTGAACGCCTCTCGAATTACAAAGTCAGTTGGGAAAATAGGCTTTATAGATGAATTTAAAGTTATTGGATGGGGCAAGTACATATCTTCTGAGGAACCAGCGAATGTCGAACTTTATGTAAATGACCAGCTGATAGAGGTGATACAAGCTACGGATTTTAGACAGCATGTTCTGAAAGAAAAAATCCACTCGACGGGGAAATGTGGCTTTTTGTTTGATCTAAAAAATTCTCCATTAAAGGATGGGGATAAAGTTTCAGTTAAACTTACAGATGATATAATGTTTTTAAAGAATTCGAACCAAATTTTCAAAAAGGAAAATGCAGGATGATAAAAATCTAATTTCTGTTCTGGTCAATAAATTTAGAAAAAACACGTCTCGCTTGCGGTGTAATCCCCCTGAAAAATAACAGCAGTCATAAGTAGAAAATTCTCGTAAACTGAAAAGAGGGGGATTACATTATTTTATTCTAACGCATCAAAAACATGCCCTGCTATTCCTTCACTCCGCCATCCTAGGTTGATTAGGAAGTTATTTTCATTATTATCTTTTGTCCAGTGATGAACGCCATTATTTGGATTATATAATCTATACAGTGGCACTGAGCCAGTTACTGGTACATCAAAAAAGTAACCTACTAAGCCTTCTTGCCTCCAGCCTATAGATCCAAGGAAGTTATATTCAAATTCTGATAAGGTCCAATGATGTAGTCCATTATTGGGGTTGTAAACCCTGAACCATGGTTTTGCATCAATTGAGTCTATGCTTACAGGTGTGTCATAGATATAGTAAGCAATATTCTCTTTACCCCAGCCAATGTTTCCAAGTGAGGTGTATTCAGAATAGCTTTTTGTATAATGATGTTCACCATTATTTGGGTTGTAAAGGCGGTAATAAGGAAGTCTTACAGGGCCTGCTGTTACAGGCTCTCCTTTGGTGAATGGAATGTCAGAATATCTATAAGAGAGATTTCCCACCGAATCGGTGACCTTTGCGTAAATATAATAATCGCCTTGCGCCATGTTTAGCGTTGAAAACGTATAGGTATTACTATTTCCAGTAGTGTACTGAGCAACGCCTAATGAAGTTCCATCGTGACCAGTCTTATCAGTATCTACAAAAAATTCTATGGTTGAGGCGTTGTTTTCTTTGTCAGAAAGGTCAAATTTAATTTCAAATTGATTCGTAGTGTAGTCTGGTTCGGGGTTGGCAGTAAGTTTCACATCATGGAGTTTAAAAATGGTGTCCGTAGAAGTTTCGGAAGGGTCAATTCTGAGAAGGGTTGCTTGTGGAATGCTGTTCCAGCCTTTGTTTGGCAGGCCTGTTTCCTCATGCTCAAGTGAAACTGTAGATAAGTCGAGACTATAAGAGCGTAAACCTTCGTATGTAACAATGTCATTGGTGATGCTGCCATCTTGAACGAAACCAATATTATACCAACTAATTCGCGCCATCCAGCCTTTGCCTAATTTGTCATGTCCATAACCCGTAGGGTCCAGTTCTAATTCATAGGTAAGGTATTTGTATTTGGAAGTCAGTATTGGGAATGAGGTGTTTAACCAAACTTGTGCTTCTGTTTCTGATTGAGCGGATCCAGTCGGTATAAAAGCAGTACCTGTAAAGTAGTCATCCTGGAAAATATAGTCTTTAATCTGTTTGCTTGAATGGTTGTCCGAAAGAGAAAGGTTAGTTATGTCAGCGGCGTCATTAAAGTCCCAGGGGTTATTTAGGTTTGCTGTGGCGAAATCTTCTCCTGAAGTATAACTGGGATTATTAAAAACAATCTTAGGTTTGGCATTTATGGTTAGTTTGCCTGAGTATTGAGAAGTTGCAACTACAGTATCGTTATCGACGTTATCGCTTAACTTGGTATAAAAATAATAATCTCCGGGTGGGAGTGATGCGCTTGGGAAAGTAAATGACCCAGAACCAGTAGTGAGGCTTTGGGTAGATGAGTCATTATAAAGCGGTACGCGAGAAATTAGTGCGCCATCAAATCCACTATTATCGCTATCCACATAGATTGATACTTTTGGAGGGAATGCTGCAGCAACAGCGTAGCTCGGCAAGTCTGAATATGACCAGGAAATTGTATGTTGAGGGGCAGAATCTGGGTCAAATACACGAAACATTTTATATTTTTCAATAGTGCCTGCCTTTGCTCCTGGTGATTGATCATAAAGAATTCCGGTTATTTCACCACTCCAGGCTGGAACAGTAGATAAATCAATAATGTCTAATATATCTTCACCACTACCATGGTTAACTATGGGGTTGGTATTAGTGTTATATGAATCTTTCCAGATTTTTTTCTGATCTGTTCCGGCAAAAGTAGGATCTGCATAGCCTTTTGTCCAAGCTATTGCTTTTATGCTTCTTTGTGCTGCATCATTAATTGAAGAAATTGAAGAAAAAGAAGTGTATTTACTTGCATCTAGAGGGTAGGTTATACCATTGTTGCCTACTGAGGCCGCACCTGCAACTGTTGCAGTAGATCCATGTGGGCCTTGATATAACGGTAAAACTGCGGCGGCAGTGTTGAGAGTGGCGCCACTCCATACTCCATCTATAGCGGTAACGGATGAGTCATCGTAATTTGATTCCTTAAGGAGATCTCTTCTTTTATCAAAATCCATCGGATCGTTGAGGATGTCTGTGAAGTAATCATCGCCTTCTAAGAGGGTTGTAGTAGTGTTGGGTGCGTCCAAATTGAATGTAAAAGCAAACACATTTGGTGTAATAAATAAACATGCAATCAATAAAGGCAAATTGATAATCATTAACCTCATTTTATTTTTATTAGATTTTTTTAACATAATTAACTACCTATCATAAACGTATATATAAAACAATATTATAAGCAGACTTAATGGGGTTTGGTTTTGCAATTACACATATTCAAAAACATAGAAAATAAGGGGGGTAGATCCTTAGGTGTTCCAAAAATTACAATTAAGCACTGCTTGAATAGAGTGTGAATATCGCTTTAGGTTCAATTTTATTTTCAATACCATTTTTGGTTCCATCATAGGGGGTAAATATCAGTGGCAACATCAAATATATTGGTGCAGACACTTATGATGGCATTTATTAGTTCTTTACAACTATTGTTATGATTATTATAAGCGTGAAACATTTATATCTATCTCATGCATGATTTGTACTATAACGGGGAGTAGCTGAATACAAACTGAACGTAGTGATGTTGAGTAATTATTTTGATCTTTTAACCGCGAAGCGTCAATCTCGGGTGGTTTGCCCCCGAGATTGAATAGATTACAATGGAGGTTTTTCCCATTGTTAGGTATCCAGCTTATGTAATTACAGGGGAATACGCATCATGTGTATCGGTTGATGTACCATTTTGTATGGATACCAAAATATAGACATAAGGTATTCTGTGAACTTGATCGTGGAGTGGCAAAGATGTTTTCCGGTGATATGATGCAGATTATCAAAAGTATCTCTGCTAGAGAATTTTTCAGGCGTTACCCAGAGATAAAGAAGCAATATTTCTGGGGTGGTAAATTATGGACTCAGAGTTTTTTTGTTGAAACGATCGGAAATGTCAACGAGGATGTGATTAGAGCTTAGGTTCGAGATCAGCTTACAGAGCACGAGAAGAAGGAAGACAGGTCGATACAGCTCGGTTTATTGTAAAACTCGGTTAGCTTACCGCCGAGTTTTTGTATCTAGAAGCAGAAAACATAACATAGAATGTGGCTATAATGTTCTGGTCTAGTCAAACAAGACACTTTCTATTTAGACACATCAAAGCTAATCGGCGATAAATTTCCATTAGCCGTTTATTATATTCTAGTCTGATAAAGCTGGATATGTCGACTTTATTTAATATGATTATTTGTCGAAGTGTGGTTTTTTTACAGCTTTTGAATTGTCAGAGGGCTTACCCTACACGGTTTTCAGTATAACGTTTAGTAGTGAAAATTTCTAACAGGAATACCAACTTGAACACCTGTTTTGCTTTTTACATTTAGCTAACTTTATAGAGCTAAAATATTACTTCATTGTATTTGCTTTATACAGTATAAAAGTGGATGTTTTACTGAAAAGTATATTGGTTGATTACGGTTAAGATTCGGAATGAAAAAAGTAAAACCAACGGTTTATATTCTTCCTGTAAGATACGCGAATGATGATCCATCTAGCTCAGCCTTTGTGAGATTACTTCTCCCTTATGTTAATAATCAGGCACTTGCAAAAAATTGGGAGATGACAGTCTCGGAGGATGGGAAGCTCCCTTCCCCTTCGGAGGCAGATATAGTGATAATTGAGCGGGATGCGGCTGGAATTGATATAGAGGAGATATCAGATTGGTTGAGAAAATTGAGGGCCGCAGGAAAAAAATGTGTTTTAGAGCTGGATGATGATTTATTTGATGTCGATGAGTTCAATAAACGAACAAGATCTGGCAGTTGGACTGTTACGCAAGTTGTTGCTTCAATAAAGTGGCTAGCTTCTGCAGTTGACGCCGTTATTACATCCACTCCACATCTTTGCCAGTTGGCCTCTGAGTATAATGATAATGTATTTTTGCTTCCAAATTACCTTGACCCGGAATTGTGGGATATAGGAAATTTGGAAATCCCCCTTCGTCTGGGAGATACAAGAGATGTAGTGAAAATTGGTTATGTCGGTACTGCAACCCATAATGCTGATCTGGCTATTATTTCTGATGCCATGCAACGTATAAAAACTGAATATGGAAAAAGGGTAGAAATAGAGGTAATAGGAGCATTCCAGAGATGTTTGGATAATCCCTTATTTGGAAGGGCTGTTGCTCTGCCTAAAGAGACTATGTATCCCAAATTTGTTGAGTGGTTGAAATATCGTGTTGATTGGGATATTGCAGTCATTCCTTTAGATGACGATCATTTCAATCAGAGTAAAAGCCATCTTAAATTTTTAGAGTGTTCAGCTCTCGGACTTGCATCAATATGCAGCAATGTTCCAACTTATTCTTCGATAGTAGATAATAATAAAAATGGGCTTTTAGTCGGGAATAACACCGAGGACTGGTATAAAGCGATTAAGTTATTGATAGATAGTCCTTCAAGAAGAAATGAGTTATCAAAAGCAGCCTATCTTGATCTTGTTGAAAATTATACGACAAACACGAATTCAAAAAGATATGAGAAGACCCTATTAAGCATAAGAAGCTTGCCTTTACGTCATGATGTACCTAACGTACCGGTTGTACCAAATAAACATAGAAACAGATTCGTAAAATATATTATTAAGCGCAGTGACCGGCATAATAGGTTAATATCAAAATTATTGAATAATCCCCATCATTATTTTGCTGACTCAAACCATGGATATCTCAGACCTTTGAGGTATTTATTTAGGAAAGGCTAGGTAATTTCCTCGGTGCTTTACATGGAATGTGACTTCACCCTTTTGAAAAGGGGGAAATTACTATTAAAACACCATTTGAGAAATGGTACTTGCTACTAAAAAGAAAGTATCAGTTTGAGGAAACTTCAGGACTTATTTTGTTTGATACTTCTATGTACTCACTAATTAAAAAAAAATTAAAAAAACTCAGGTACGATCATAAAGGGATGGAGTGCTTTACAATTCCGTCGATTGCTATTAAGACCCCGGTAACAAAATGGAGGAGAGTCAATCGTTGGGGTGATTACCACATGGCTGTTTTACTTAAGGAGCAGTTGCAAATTGAAGGCTACCACGTCCTTATTCAAATATTACCCGAGTGGGATAATGCGGAAGGTATGGAATACGATGTTGCGATCGTACTTAGAGGTCTGAGTAGATATAAGGTCAAACCCCATCAGGTAAATATCATGTGGAATATTTCCCATCCTGATAAGGTTGGGATGGATGAGTATGAAGAATACGACAAGGTATTTATTGCGTCTGATTCTTGGGCAGATAAAATTAAAAAGCAAGTTTCTATCCCGGTGGAACTAATGTTGCAATGTACAGACCCCCAGCGGTTTCATGAGCCAAATGATAAGGAAAGAATCGAAAATCAACATCAATTATTATTTGTTGGAAATTCCAGGAAAGTATACAGAAAAGTACTTAAAGACTTATTGCCTACCGATTATGATTTGGCCGTGTATGGAAAAAACTGGAAAAAAATAATTCCCAGAAAATATATTAAGTCTGAGCATATCCATAACGATAGCCTTTATAAATATTATGGTTCTGCTGAGATTCTTTTAAACGATCATTGGGATGACATGAGAAAAAAAGGGTTTGTTTCCAATCGTATTTTTGATGGATTGGCGTGTGGTGCTTTCATATTGACCGACAAGGTTAAGGATATGGGAGAGCTGAATAAATTTGTTCAGACTTACGATACGAGGGAGGAATTAGATAAGTATATTGAGTACTACTTGCATCATCCCGAAGAGCGAAAACAAAAAGCATTGATGGGCCAGGAGTATGTTCTTAATAATCATACTTTTGTTCACAGGGCAAAGCAGTTCTCTGATTCCATAAAAATATTATTGGACGATAGAATTATAGATTCTTGATATGTTAAAGAGTCTTAATGGTCTTCCGTAGCCGCGTCCTCTTCAAAGATTTTTCTTAAAATGTCATGCGTTAAGCGGTGAACCGGCCCAAGCGTTGTAATTTTCCCTTGAATATGCCCCCCTGAAAGCATTAGATCACCAACTAAGTCCAGAATCCTATGCTTGATAAATTCATCAGGCATTCGTAATCCATCTTTATTTAAAACCTTATTATCTCGACCAATTACGATCACGCTTTTGGTATTTGCGCCCAGACAGATAGGTGTTTTTGAAAATCGGCTTAACTGAGCCAGTATGCCATCTTGTAATCGTCCGAAAGTTCGTGCAGAGCTAATATTTTCTGCAAAAAAAGATGGATTAATTTCACCACTCCAGTGTTTGCGACCTATTTGTTTTAAAAGAACGGTAACATCAATACTTAGTTTGTCCGCGGGTTCTATTATAAAATGGCGATTACCTTCATCAATTTCCAGTTTTCGTGTGACCCTGAAAATATGTCGTGCCATCTTTTGTTTTGTTATTCCAGCTTGATTGAGTTTTAGTACATAAGGAGCAGCGCTTCCATCAAGAATAGGGAGTTCCGTGCCATTGACATCCACAAGTGCATTATCAATGCCACATGCGTAAAAAGCAGCCATGAGATGCTCAATTGTACGAATGTGAATATTGTTTGAAGATGCTATACAGGTGCATAGCGGTAGTTGCTTTGTATTTTTCCAATGTGCTGTAACTTCTGTATTACGGCCCGCTTTATCTATGCGACGAAATACTATACCTGAATCTTCATCAGCAGGGTGTATGATGATTTCTGAATGTTTCCCAGTATGCAAACCTTTCCCTTTGAATGATACTGATTCTTTTACCGTTCCCTGTACAGCAGGTGTCATATGTTTTCCTTCTTAATCGAGGGAAATTGTAACATAACAAAGCAGTTTCACTGTAGCAGTTGTATTTAGAAGTTAAGTTGGAAAATAATGTTGTTTTATTTTTTTCAAAGGACTCAGCAGTGAATGTTGGTATAATCAAAAGCGAAAAAACCGGTAGATAAAGAAGTAACTCTAATAATCAAAAAATAATGATACAAACAGACGATCAACTATTATTAAGCGTTGTAATTCCCGTGTTCAACAGACAGGAAAGCTTCAATGCGCTTATGGAAGATTTGTCGAGAGCGATAATTTCCTGCGGATCTGAGAGGCTCATAGAAGTTATTGTTATTGATGATTGTTCTACAATTCCGGTGAGATTGTCGGATTTTCCATGTCAAATTAAACTGGATCGAAATCAAAGTAATTCTGGTGCTCCTTTCTCAAGGAAGAAGGGATTCCAAATGTCTATGGCATCATTTGTTCATTTTCATGATTCAGATGATACTATTACAGAAAATTGGTTGCCTGAAATGCTCCAGGAACTATCCAGTAAGCCAGATACTGATATCCTGATAACAGGACGAATTGATCACGACAATAATGGGATAACCCATAAGAGACAGAAATTCATTAATAGACAAGTGCTTCGCTCAGATAGAATTTTATCTCGGCTTACATATTGGAATTTTATAGGACCAATGGGCGGGGTAACATTTTCTCGACGTGTCTTGGAAACAATAAAAATAAAGCAATTGTCCTCTTGTCAGGATTGGCAAATGTACCTTGATGCGATTGAAAACGCAAAAGTGATCAGATGTCGCCCAGATATTCAATTTCTATTTCAAAAGACAGGCAACGATAGAATCTCTCAGGACGCAAGAAAAAAGCTTCTTGGACATTTACAATTGTCAAAACAAACAGCTCGCAACTCCATCTTTAAAAGACATATACGATTATTTTATTTATACGCTTGCAAACAGCATATTTATAAGAAGGGTGGATATATTCTAAAATTCTATAAAAATAACAGGTTTAAAATCATTGCTACCTATTTGGTAGTGAGTGTATATTCATTTCTTCCCAGAATTTGAGGCAATTTAACCTATTTTTTGAGAATCATGTATTTATTTTGAGTTATCACCTAACCAACTATATTGGTTTATTCACCTAGTTTATAAAAATTAGAAATTGCATTAGGAATGTGGCCACTTAGAAATCAGTGAAAAACTGCATATAAAGTAGGAGTGTGTGTTTTTATATCTTAATAACCGCTAAAATACACCTATGGAAAACTTTGATTTAGATATCGCATTGCAGGATGCTGAGGCTGATTATAACGCAGCAGAGGCACAGGCCATTGCGTGTGGTCTTCTGGTAGTGAATATCACCTCAGATAAAATCGCCTGGGTACAACTAATTTTTGGTGAAATCAACGCTGAAAATGCGACGCAGGTGAAGGCAATAAAATTACTCGGTACTTTATTCGATGAAACCAAGGCACAATTGCAGGATTCAAATCTCGGTTTTGATCTACTTCTGCCTGAAGAGGATGAGTCTTTGTATGCCCGTGTAACGGCAATGCAACAATGGTGCAGTGGCTTTCTCTTGGGCATTGGCATGGCTGGGATTAAAGACCATAGTAAGTTACCGCAAGATTCGCGGGAACTATTGGCTGATTTTACTGAGATCGGTACAGTGGGCGAGTTTGATCTGGAACAGATGGATGAATCTGAAGAGGCATTTCATGAAATCAGCGAATACATCCGTATGGGTGTTTTATTGATCAATGAAGAAATGCAACCGATAAAGCAGTCGTCATTAATCCATTAATATAGTGAGTAATAAAACTTAAATGACTCAAATAAGTGCCAAGGAATTTGCTAAACGTCGCAGAACACTGATGGATCAAATAGGCAATAATGCGATTGCTATTATCCCATCGGCTGATCTTAAAATACGCAATCGCGATGCCGAATTCGTATTTCGCCAGGACAGTGATTTTCTTTATTTAACCGGGTTTAACGAGCCAAATGCCGTTGCGGTGCTGGTGCCTGGTCGGGAAGAAAGCGAATATATTTTGTTTTGTCGTGAGAAAGACCCTAAAACAGAGCTGTGGACAGGTCGTATGGCGGGCTTGGAAGGAGTGGTTAGTGATTTTGGTGCCGACGATGCTTTCCCGATTGACGATATAGATGACATTTTGCCAGGCTTGATGGAAAACCGCAGTAAAGTTTACTATAGCGTCGGTAATAATCAGGAGTTTGATAATCAGGTTATTTCATGGGTGAATACTTTACGGGCTAAAGTGCGCAATGGTGTGCAAGCACCGCATGAATTCGTCTCGTTAGATGTGTTTTTACATGAGATGCGTTTATTCAAGTCCAAAGCGGAACAAAAACTGATGCGTGAGGCAGCTAAAGTAGCTGTAAGAGCACATCAGCGCGCAATGAAAATGTGTCGCCCCGGTATGATGGAATATGAAATTGATGCAGAGTATTTGCATGAATTTCGCAAAGCAGGAATGGTGCCTGCCTATACAACTATTGTAGGCGGCGGTGAAAATGCCTGTATTTTGCACTACATCGATAATAATCAGGAACTCAAGGCAGGTGATTTATTGCTGATTGATGCTGGTGCTGAGAATCAGGGCTATGCCAGTGATATCACACGTACTTTTCCCGTCGATGGAAAATTTAGCAATGAACAACGCATTCTTTATCAAATCGTGTTGGATGCGCAAACTGCTGCGATTGAAGTGGCAAAGCCAGGCAATCGCTGGATTGATCCGCACAACGCTGCTGTACGGGTTATCACAGCGGGATTATTAGAGAATGGTTTACTTGTAGGCGATCTTGAGGGACTGATTAGCGAAAACAAATATCCCCCATTTTATATGCATAAGACTGGCCATTGGTTAGGGCTTGATGTGCATGATGTTGGCGAATATAAAGTCAGTGATCAATGGCGTGAGCTTGAACCGGGCATGACTTTGACTGTGGAGCCTGGTATCTATGTTTCCCCCAGCAAAAATGTTCATAAGAAGTGGTGGAATACCGGCATTCGCATCGAAGATGATGTACTCATTACGGAAACAGGAAATGAGGTACTAACGGGCGAACTGCTTAAAGAAGTTGATGATATCGAAGCGTATATGAGTCGTGATTAATAGTAGATTAAAAATAGACTTTAAAGGACACCCCCCTACTTTTAGACCGTTTTTAACGATTTAACTATGCTAACAGAAGCAAATACAGCTAAAGCAAAAAACCTTTACGATATCGTAATCGTAGGCGGTGGCATGGTTGGTGCAAGTCTTGCAATTGCCTTGGTGCCACTCAAATTAAAAGTGGCTGTGATTGATGCAGTTGAGCATGATGACGCTAATCAGCCATCCTATGATGATCGATCAATCGCGCTGTCATATGGCTCAAGCCTCATTTTTAAAGGTATGGGCTTATGGAGTGAACTACAGCCAAAAACAAGTGCTATCAAGCAAATTCATGTCTCGGATCGTGGTCATTTTGGTGCGGCGCGATTAACCGCAGAGCATGAGAGTGTCCCATCGCTTGGTTATTTGGTCGAAAGCAGGGTGCTGGGGCAGCAACTATACAAGATATTGAAAGACAGTGATGTTGAGCTGATTATTCCAGCGAATGTCAGCAATATCGAAGAAGAAAAAGATGGCTTGAAGATCAGCGTTAAAAAAGGTCAAAAGAAATCTGAAATAAGGACGCGGTTGCTCGCTGCTGCTGATGGTACCCATTCCAGAGTGCGTGAAATGGCAGGGATTTCGGTACATTGCTCTGACTATAACCAGTCGGCAATCATTGCCAATGTTTCCACTGAGAAACCACATCATGGAAGAGCTTTTGAGCGTTTTACTGAAAAAGGCCCGATTGCATTATTGCCGATGTCTGAGAACCGTTGCTCTTTGGTCTGGACGCATAGTACAAAAAAAGGAAGCGAAGACCTGGATGCAACGATGGCATTAAATGACGAGGAATTTTTAAACAAGTTAGATGAGGCTTTTGGATACAGATTGGGACGATTCATCAAAGTAGGTAAGCGTTCATGCTATCCATTATCGTTAGTTACAAGTGATGTAAATACTGCATATCGAACTGTAATTATTGGCAATGCATCTCACACTTTACACCCTGTGGCAGGACAAGGATTGAATCTGGCATTGCGTGATGTGGCAGTGTTGTCTGACTTGGTAGCTGATTTGATGGCAAACAAAACTAATACTCAAAAGCTGAGCAATGTTGATGACTTATTACGTACCTATGAAAAGCTACGTGCGGGTGATTTGAAAAACACGGTACGTTATACCGACTCATTGGTGCGGCTATTTTCTAATGATAATATTTTATTAGGTCATGCCAGAGCAGGGGGGTTGTTGGCGGTTGATCGCATGCCTCCACTCAGAAAGTGGCTAACACGTCAAAGCATGGGTATCAATTACAGGCAGTCACGTTTGGCACGTGGGCTGGCACTAAGGTCAGCAACGTGAACGCAAAAATCAAACACTACGATGTTATCATCAATGGCGGTGGAATGGTCGGCGCTACTTTTGCTGCATTGCTGGCGAAGGCCGGGCGAACAGTTGCGGTGATTGAGGCATCTAAAACTAAAAATTTTGTCCCCAACTCAGCTTATGACTTACGTGTATCTGCAATCAGTCGGGCTTCGCAAAAAGCATTTATTGAGATAGGCGCATGGGATGAAATGCTGGAGATGCGAGCCTCACCATACGAAGTAATGGATGTCTGGGATGCCCAAGGTGATGGCAATGTGCGATTTGATGCTGCTGAATTGGGCGAGCCTGATCTGGGCCATATAATTGAGAACACTGTGGTGCAATCGGCTGTAATTAAAGCCCTGAAGCGTTATCCTACGGCATCAATCTATCAGCCCTCGATACTCCAGAGTTTTGAAATTCTTGATGATCAAGTGATCGTGATGCTTGAAAGTGGCGAGCAGCTATCAGCAAATTTACTGGTAGGCGCTGATGGAGCACACTCTAAAGTCAGGTCCTTGGCAGGCATCGATGTAAGTGTTGATGATTATGCACAGCGTGGTTTAGTCGCTACAGTAAAAACACAAAATCATCACCAATTTACGGCTTGGCAGCGCTTTCAATCGACCGGCCCCTTGGCGTTCTTGCCTTTGTCTGATGGCAGCTGTTCAATTGTCTGGACCTTGCCTTCCGATCGTGCTGATTATTATTTATCGTTAAATAAAGCAGATTTCAAAGTAGCACTTGCGGAAGCACTGGATCACAAACTGGGGAAAATCACCAAGGTAGGAGAACGAGCTGCTTTTCCTTTACGTGGCTCTCAGGCCAGTCATTATGTATTAGAGCGGATCGCATTAGTTGGGGATGCTGCACACACAATTCACCCCTTGGCAGGTCAGGGCGTGAATCTGGGTATTAAAGATGCAGTTGAATTGGCTCATCAGTTAGCTACGGCAACTGACATGGGAAGTTTGAAAGTCTTAAGAAGATATGAGCGTGCGCGTCGTGGCGATAATGTCATCACAATGCGTGCTATGGAAGGTTTTCGACTATTGTTCGGGCATAGTGCAACACCGGTAAAAACGATTCGTAATTTTGGTATGAATCTATTTAATCAGATTCCAGTCATTAAGAACGAAGTGATTAAAAGAGCTATGGGTCTTTGATACAATAGCCTCCACAAAACTCACCTAAAAACTGCCCACAATTCACTAAGCGCTAGTATCGCCTTATAGGTGAGTTAGCGCTAAGCTCATCATAAGGGGTAGGATCAACTATACAACGGTTAAAAAACCCCTAAAAAGGAGGGGGGTGTCTTTTAGGTCATATATAATAAGTAAACAGATTAAAAACGGGGATTCAATGAGTATTATCAATACCATCGCCATACTGATTTCACTGGCGGCCATCTTTAGTTACATCAATTATAAATACCTTAAAATCCCATCAACGATCGGCTTGCTAGCTATCGCATTGCTAATGTCGCTTGCTATTGTATTGCTTGGAAAAATGGGTTTGCCGATTGAGGATCAGGCCAGAACCTTATTGAAGGGTATTGATTTTAATGAAACCCTGATGCAGGGAATGCTCAGCGCATTATTATTTGCAGGTGCCTTGCATGTGCATCTGGAAGAGCTGATTAAGCAAAAATGGGTGGTAGCAATACTCGCGAGTGTCGGAGTAATTACTTCCACCTTTTTAGTGGGCTACGCCGCCTATTTTATCTTTGGCTGGCTCGGGCTTGATATGCCACTGATCTATTGTTTGTTATTTGGTTCTTTAATTTCACCAACCGACCCGATTGCGGTGCTCGGCATTTTAAAAACGGTTGGAGCACCGAAGTCTTTAGAAACCAAAATTGCTGGTGAGTCCTTATTTAATGATGGTGTTGCAGTCGTTGTATTTTTAGTGCTATTAAGCATTGCCGGTGTTAGCGGACACGGAACAGGGCACAGCGAGGTTAGTGCTATGAGTATTGCCAGTTTGTTTGCTCAAGAGGCTTTGGGCGGAGCGATCTTTGGCTTGGCGATTGGTTATATCGCTTATCGCATGCTGGCGAGCATCGATAATTATCAGGTCGAGATCTTACTCACACTCGCCCTGGTTTTCGGCGGTTATGCATTGGCGATTGCTTTGCATGTTTCTGGTCCAATTGCGATTGTGGTAGCAGGACTCCTGATAGGTAATGATGGCAGGAAATACGCGATGTCGGATAAAACCCGCGAGCATCTGGATAATTTCTGGGAGCTAATCGACGAAATTCTTAATGCGATGTTATTCGTATTGATAGGTTTAGAGGTACTGGTACTGACGTTCAACCCGAATTATCTATGGGCAGGTTTGATTATGATCCCAGTGGTATTGGCGATTCGCTTTATCTCTGTTGGCATCCCAGTTTCATTACTCAGAATACGTCGAAGCTTCACCCCAAAAATAGTCAGAATTTTAACCTGGGGTGGTTTGCGTGGGGGCATATCCATCGCCTTGGTTTTGACATTACCAGAAGGCGAATATAGAGAAGAATTACTGGTAATTACTTATGTAATCGTCGTATTCTCGATTTTGGTGCAGGGTATGACAGTAGGTAAATTGGTGAAAAGTTAACTATAAGTGTTTGCCCATTGTTGAATCTAGATATGTTTTAGGGGATTTTCAATTAATGCATGCCGCCCATAATGGCTGTACCTATACCAAAGACTAATGCGATAAGCATAAATACCATCATGACAACTATTAAAATACCCACGAGCTTCCAGAAACTGGCTTGATATTTTAAAGCGGCTTCTAAATTATCGCTACCACCGAAATTTATTACTTTCTTGATTGAGCCAGCATATCTAAATAGATAGAGGGAAGCAAAAAAGTATAAAAAAGTCATAAATAGATAAATGACTCCTACACCCATAATAGGTAGGGCAGAATTGGCAGGCATTTGTTGTCCAGACATTCCGTGTAATGCTGATCCACCTCCAAAGAAGATACCAAGTGTTCCAAGTCCAGTTAATGCTGTAATTAGAAAACCGATAATCGATAAAAATAATACCCAGGGCCGTGTGCGTTGTAACTGCTTAACGATTCCAATCGTGATGGCAGAGTTGTTGCCCACATCTCCAATAGTACTGTCAGAAACCTTATTATTAGCTGTCGCAAAAGACTCGTTTATATCACTGCTCATACTATCTCCTTATTTAGAGAAATCATTGAAAATTATCTTGATCAAATAAGGAATATACCGTGCTTTTAATTATTTATAAACGCCATGATATGTTTTTATCAATAAGGCCATTCTCCAATATAATTTCCACGAGGATAATAATTACATGCCCAGAGCTGCGATTTGTCAGGGCATATCGCTTTGGCACAGCCTATTTGTTGTGACTCATGCCATACCATTTGGGTGAAGTGCCCGCAATCCTGGCCTGTTTTACATTTGTTTTTTTGGTAATCATAAAAGTGTTCTTCTTCTGCCCAGGCTTTCACAATTTCTGATGGAGTAAATGGCTGTAATTTTTTAACGCCATTGTTTAATACTTCCGGGCTTGCCCAAAATAGATTCTCACCGTGGATTTGCTGAAATATCCCACCACCATTATTGGGTCGATGAATCATCTGGCAATCTTGTGTTGTCGCAAGGTGGTAAACCCACTGCTGTGCGTAATTGGCTAGCGTATCTGACCAGCTTAAGGGCTGTTGTTGATACTTGGCTCGCACTTCATTATGAGAGGCAAGTATACCAGTGAATTGTGGTGGCTCAGCGGCAAAGCTGCTGGCATTTATCAATAGTAATAGTGTAAAAACTGCCAATGCAAGAGTGTTGATTATCATAAAAAAGAACCGCTGTTAATACTAATAACAACAGTTTACTTAATATAAAAATACTTTCAGTGTGTAACTGTATTGATGGCATGGGATTGCCGACCAACATATATTTAAGCGGATTCAGTATAACAAGCGGATAAAAATACCCGCTCAAAGTATGCTTCTGTAAAACCTAGTATGCAGCTTCTTTAGCCGCTAATTCTGCTGTCATCTCTTCCAGCAAAATAGATTTACAGTTTATACTCTCAGGTTTGCTTATACCCATTAATTGCAAAACGGTCGGGGCGATATTACTCAAACCAGCTCCTGTTCGTAGCTTCCAGAATGATTTGTCGATTATCAAACAAGGCACTGGGTAAACCGTATGCTGGGTACTTGGTTCTCCAGTGAAAGGGTCAACATATTCATCACAGTTTCCGTGATCGGCAGTGAGAATAACTGAATAATCATTAGCGACTGCGGCATCCAGGACACGACCAACTTCACGGTCCAGGGTTTCTACCGCTTTGATGATAGCTTCTGGAATTGCAGTGTGGCCCACCATATCGCCATTGGCAAAATTCACTACAATAAACGAGTGTTGCTGTGCATTGGTAGCTTTAATAATCTCGTCAGCGACCTCTTTGGCGCTCATTTCCGGGCATTCATCGTAGGTATGCACCATTGGTGAATTTACCATTATGCGGTCTTCTCCAGCATACGGCGTTTCACGTCCTCCGTTCAAAAAGAAAGTCACATGCGCATACTTTTCCGTTTCAGAACAATGTAACTGTTTATAGCCAGATAAACTGATGGTGTGAGCAAGATTGGTAGAAGGACGTTCAGGTGAAAAAACCACGGGTGCCAGGAGTTTTTTGTCGTATTCAGTCAGACATGTGACTACAACAGGGGAATAGTTGCCACGATCAAACTCAGTGAAATCTTCCATGCCAAGTGCAGCGGAAAGCTGTCTCGGGCGATCGTTTCTGAAATTAAAAAATATTAATGAATCATCTGCTTGTACTTTCTCGGCATTCGGCAAAATGTGGGGAAACAGAAATTCATCAGTCTCGTCATTCGCGTAAGCATCATCGATTGCGGATATCGGATCGCTGGCTTTTTTGCCAACACCATGAACCATGGCGTCAAAAGCACGCTGGGTTCGGTTCCAGCGTGTGTCACGATCCATTGCATAAAAACGTCCGGTTATGGTTGCAATACTTCCACCATATTTATCCAGTGCTTCGATCATTTGATGCATATATTTCTTAGCAGATCTTGGTGGTGTATCTCGTCCATCGGTTATTGCATGCACAACAGGCTTTACGCCATTCTTTTTGCACATTTTGATTAATGCACATAAATGGTTTGTGTGACTATGCACGCCGCCATCAGAAACTAATCCAACCAAGTGCACAGGTCGTTTATTTTCTTTTGCGAGAAATAGCGTATTTCTTAATACGATGTTTTTCTGGAAACTACCATCTTCAATCGCATCATCAATACGCACCAAATCCTGTTTAATGATAGTGCCACAACCAATGGTTAGATGACCGACTTCTGAGTTGCCCATTTGCCCATCGGGTAACCCCACTGCATTGCCAGATGCTTGCAAAGTAGTGTGTGGGTACTTGCCAAAATATTCATCCAGATTGGGTGTTTTCGCTTCATGAAAGGCGTTGTTTTTCTTGCTTGGATTGACGCCTACGCCATCCATAATAACAAGCATGGTTTTACGTCGTGGTGCGGTTCTTACGCTCACAATTTATCCTGAGGGTTGAAGTAATATTGGTGCGTATAATAACTGGATTGCGTTACAAATTCACTACAAGAGATGGTAAGAGCTGATTTTTATAATTAAAATGACACCCCCCTACTTTTAGGGCTTTTTTTAAGAGAGTGCAATCAACTGATAAGCTATCCACCACATTACTAATGCAATTACGATGTTCAGTATTTTCCATGCGCTGGGCTTGGAGAAAACAGGTAGCAGTAATCTCGCGCCATATCCTAGAGAAAAAAACCAGATAAAAGAGGCAGAGATCGCGCCAAGGGTAAAGAAAAATCGTTCGGTATCAGAGTAGGGCGAAGCTATGCTGCCAATCAGAAGAACTGTGTCGAGATAGACATGCGGGTTTAAGAAAGTTAATGCCAATACGGTGCTAATAACAGTTTTGGTATTCTGTTTAGAATCCTGTGATGCTGCTTCGAGTGTTTTATTGTTGATGGCTGCGCGAATGCTTGAGAGGCCGAAAATGATTAAATAAATTGCGCCAAACCAGGTGATAGTTCTTAACCATTCTGGGTGATTTTCAACGATTTTTCCGACACCACTGGTTCCGATTGCTATCAGTATGGCATCAGAAAGGGCACAGATCAGGCAGATGATAAAGACATGGCTTTTGAGTAAACCTTGTTTGAGAACGTAGGCATTTTGTGCGCCGATGGCGATAATTAGGCTGCCACCTAATAACAGCCCTGTGAGAAAAAAACTCATCCGAAGCTGAATGACTGTTTATCGTTTGAGGTGTTTTAAGAAATGTCCTTCAATCAGTTTGAAAGCGAACACAATCAGAAAGGTTAGGGCTAGATAGAAAATTCCGGCGCTGATAAAGGATTCAAATGGTGCATAGTAGCGCGAGTTGATAATTTTTGCGGCTCCGAATAAATCTACCAATGTAATAATTCCGGCCAGCACAGTCGCGTGCAGCATAAAGATAACCTCATTGCCGTACATTGGGATCGAACGACGTAAAGCGCTGGGTAGGATGATATGTTTATATTGATCATAGCGAGACATGCCATAGGCAATTGCTGCCTCAACTTCTCCTTTTGGTGTTAGCAGGATGGCGCCACGGAATATTTCAGCCGTATAAGCAGCCGTGTTTAAAGCGAAGGCGATAATAGCGCACCAGTAGGCTTGTTTGAATACAACCCACAACACACTCTCGCGCAGCCATTCGAATTGGGAAAACCCATAATAGATAATAAAAATCTGGATCAGAAGCGGTGTGCCGCGAAAGATATAGATAAAGGTTTTCGCTGGCATGCGTAGCAAGACATTTTTTGATGCGGCCATGATTGCTAGTGGAATGGCAATAATAAATCCGACAATCAAAGATATAATCAGCAATTGCAGGGTTAAACCCAGGCCTTTAAAAAGCAGCGGAAGATTATCGAATATTATGGAAAAATCCATCAACTGCCCCCAAGTCTGTATTTTCGCTCTAGCCAGGAGAAGGCGAAGTCACTGACTGCAGTAATCAGCAGAAATAGTCCGCCGACCAGCATATAAAACGTGAAGGGCTGTCTCAAAGTATCGCCGGCGATCTTGGCGTTAAAAACCATGTCCTCCAAGCCAATCACTGAAACCAGGGCAGTAGTTTTAACCAGTACCAGCCAGTTATTGAAGAAGCCGGGGATTGCATGACGGATCATCCCGGGAAATGTAATATGGATAAACACTTGCAGGCTCGTCATTCCGTAAGCGTGGCCAGCCTCGATTTCACCCTTGGAGACCGCCATGATTGCGCCGCGAAAGGTTTCACCCATATACGCGCCAAAAATAAAGCCGATGGTTAAAATACCTGCAATAAAAGGGTCAATATCGATGTATTCCCAGCCGAACTTGTCGCCAATATTATTGACCAAAACCTGTCCACCGAAAAATATCAGCATCATTAATACAAGGTCAGGTATTCCGCGGATAACAGTAGTGTAGACGCCAGCAACGGTTCTAGCAATTGGGCCGCCATAAAGTCTGGAGGAAGCGGCGAGAATACCTAAAAACAATGATAATAATAATGACAGCAGCGCTACTTCAATAGTAAGCACCATGCCCCGAAGGATCATAGGAAGGTAGCCGCCAAATATTTCAGACATAGAGAATTATAGGGTTTGAATTAAAAAGCCCCTTCTTTTGGAAGAGGCTTGATAGGATTATTAGAAGATATCGAAGTCGAAGTATTTTTTACGAATGGTATCGTAAGTGCCATCTGCGCGAATCCCTGCGATGGCTTTGTTCAGTTTGTCAGTAAGTTCGGTATCGCCTTTACGGATTGCAATGCCAATACCCTCACCGAAGTATTTAGGATCAGAGTAGCCATCACCAATGAATTCGTAGTCCTTGCCGTTATCCGAATTTAAGAATTCAAGCAGTACAAATGCATCAGCAAAAACGAAGTCCAGACGTCCCGCATTAAGATCGAGGTAAGCTTCTTCCTGGGTACCGTAACGTTTGATATCAACGCCTTCACCGAAAGTACCAGTAATGAACTTGTCAGATACTGTACCGCGCTGCACGCCTACGCTTTTTCCTTTTAATCCGGCGGCTGAAATTTCATCAGAGGCGCCATTTTTTTTATGGATAAAACGCGCAGGAGATTTATAGTAATGATTAGTGAAATCAACTTTTTCTTTGCGCTCATCTGTCATCGACATAGAAGCGACAATTGCATCATATTTTCTAGCGATTAATGCGGGGATAATTCCATCCCAATCCTGTTTGATCAATTTACATTCAGTACTCATGTTTTTACAGAGTGCTTCAGCGATTTCGATATCAAAACCTTCGAGTTTTCCATCTTTGTTCACAGAACTGAATGGAGGATATGCGCCTTCTACACCAATTCGCAATGTTTTTGAAAAAGCAGATGCGCTGAATAGTAATGCAAAGCTCAGTATAATTGAGCTGATGGTTAAACGTCTCTTCATAGGTAAATCCTTTCTTTAGTTTAATTGATAATATACATGTTTATATTAGACAAAAATTTCTATCTGGTTTAATAATCTTTCGAAATAAATTGCTTAAATTGTGGTGATTTGGGGTTTGTAAACACATCTTGTGGGGCGCCGTCTTCGACGATTACACCTTGATCAAAGAAAATAACACGATTAGAGACATCTCTGGCGAATGCCATCTCATGGGTGACAACCAGCATGGTACGACCTTGATCTGCCAGATTTTTGATGACATTAAGTACTTCTTCAACCAGTTCTGGGTCAAGTGCTGATGTCGGCTCGTCAAACAACAGAATATCCGGTTCCATCGCCAGCGCCCTGGCAATTGCAACACGCTGCATCTGCCCGCCGGAAAGCTGTGCAGGATAATAATCGAGCCTATCCATCATATCCACTTGCGCTAAATATTTTTCAGCGCGTTTTTTAGCTTCTTTTTTAGGTAATTTGAGAGCAGTTTTCAATGCAATAGTTACATTGTCCAAAACTGTCATGTGAGACCATAGATTGAACTGCTGAAATACCATCGCCATGCGCGTGCGCATGCGGCGGATCTGTGCTTTATCATTAGCTAAAGAATCACCTTTCTTGTTTTTTGAGACGCTTATGGTTTCTCCACCTAAGCTAATAGTGCCAATGGTTGGTGTTTCTAGAAAATTAATACAGCGTAAGAAAGTGCTTTTTCCAGAACCACTGCGACCTAAAATGGAAATAACATCACCTTTAGCCGCATTCAGTGAAACGCCTTTGATGACTTCTAATGAGCCGAAGCTTTTATGCAGATTATCTATTTGCAGCACGAATTATGTCTTATAGTGTTAGGTGGTTTAATTGTAGCCTATGTTTATGATTTGTTTTGAAAAAAACTTTAAATCTGCCAAAAAGGTGGGAACCACGGATCTTTAAAGAGATACCCCCACCTTTCTGGCGGTTTTAAATATCAAACAGCTTCGACTCACCATTTTCAAGTCCATCTATAGTCCACGACCCAACTCGGTAACGAATCAATCTTAAAGTAGGATATCCAGTCGCCGCTGTCATACGCCTTACCTGTCGATTACGTCCTTCGGAGATAGTAATCTCCAGCCAGCTATCCGGAATACTTTTGCGCTCTCGCACGGGTGGATCTCGATCCCATATAAAATAAGGTTGCGGAATCAGTTTCACTTTGGCAGGTTTTGTCATTCCATCTTTTAGCTCGACGCCTTCGCGAAGTTTATCCAGATCAGCTTCGCTTGGCTCGCCCTCAACTTGCACCCAATAGGTTTTGCTCATTTTGTGTTTGGGACTGGCTATGCGGTTTTGTAGTTTGCCGTCATCCGTTAGTACCAATAAACCTTCGCTGTCCCGATCTAATCTGCCTGCTGCATATACCCCTTTCTCGTGAATATAATCAGCCAGTGTTTTTCGACCTTCAGAATCGGTAAACTGAGTCAGCACGCCAAATGGCTTATTGAATAGTATTATTTTTGACATGCGACTAAACTATCACACTATGAAACAATCATTCTATTTGATCATCATATTTAGTGTTTTTTCTCTGACGTCATGTAGTGTCACATCTCCTGATATGAATAAACCTCTGACTGTCAAAACAGCAAGAAGCGCTCCAAAAAATGACCGATCAGATGAGCTTACATTAATCATGACATTTTCTGGTGGTGGTACACGTTCGGCAGCTCTTTCCTATGGGGTATTAGAGCAAATGCGTGATACTCCGGTAACTATCAACAAACAAAAACGTCGCTTACTCGATGAAGTTGACTTAATCTCATCGGTTTCAGGTGGTAGCTTTACTTCTGCATACTTTGGTCTATTCGGTGATCAACTGTTTAATGATTTTGACAAGAAGTTTCTCAAACGACGTGTACAAACTGGATTAGTCAGGCTTTATTTACTTAGCCCCAAGTCATGGATTAGTTTGGCACCGAGCCTATTTGAGCGCAGCGACCTTGCGGCCGAATATTACAACCAACTTATATTTAAAAAGAAAACCTTTGCCGACCTGCGAAAAGATGCGCCCAATATTGTCATCAATGCCACAGATTTATCTTTGGGGCAGGGCTTTGCTTTTACAGATTATCATTTTAGCTGGATCTGCTCTGATTTAAACAGCTACCCCATATCACGTGCAGTTGCAGCATCGTCTGCAGTCCCCATTGTCTTTTCTCCTATTACTTTGCAAAATCATGCGGAAAAATGCAGTTATTCACCGATTATCTGGAATGATCAAAACAGAGTTGGCCACAAAGAAAAACGCTATAAAGATGCTCTGAAAATAAGGAATTACCGCGACGACAAAAACTTAAAATACCTGCATCTGGTTGATGGCGGTGTTGCAGATAACCTGGGTATCCGTTCACTGCTGGACATCATCACTTACCACAATAATAATCTGTGGAATACCTTCAAGACCTATCAAATGCAGAAAACAAAAAAGGTGGTTTTTATGAGTGTCAACGCCGCAAGTTTTCAGAATCCCACTATTGCAACAAGCAGGCTAGCCCCATCAACAATTAACATAATTGATGCCACTACAACCATACAATCCAATAAATATAATACTGAAACGATTGACCTATTAAGAAGTAAATTCCCTATATGGAAAAGACAAATTCAGCAGGGCCGTTGTAAAGATCGGCCTTCACCCGATTGTGGCCAGATTGATTTCCAGCTGATTGAAATTAACCTGGAAAACCTGAGAGAAGATGAAATCAAACAACTGGGTATCGTACCAACTGCGCTGGAATTGCCTGCCAAAACAGTTGACCAACTTAAAGCTGCAGGAAAAAACCTGCTATTGCGTTCTGAGGGCTTTCAAAAGTTCATAAAACAGTACTAAACTGAGATCTTTGCACAAGAGTATGGCGAAATAAAAATGAACGTAATTTTCCAGATTATCCCTAAAAATGCGGTCAATAGCCCTGCTATTACCCTTACTTTTATGAAAAATCTGGAAAATTTAAGCCATTTTTATCAGTCATATCTTTCGTGCAAAGGTCTCAAACTATGGAAAATGATTAAAAAAAGACACCCCCCTACTTTTAAGTGATTATTCATTTTTGTGTATTAAAAAATGACTATAAGAACTTATGCAGAGCTCAAGCCATTTTTAAGCTAGAATAAGCGACTAATCACAGAATTAATACAGGATACACTCATGCCAGAATACCGCTCACGAACATCCACCCATGGCCGCAATATGGCAGGCGCTCGCGCACTGTGGCGTGCTACCGGCATGAAGGATGATGATTTCAGCAAACCGATTATTGCCATTTCTAATTCATTTACACAGTTTGTACCGGGACATGTACACTTAAAAGATATGGGACAGTTGGTCGCGCGCGAGATCGAAAAAGCCGGCGGAGTGGCAAAAGAATTTAATACCATTGCGGTCGATGACGGTATCGCGATGGGGCATGACGGCATGCTGTATAGCTTGCCATCGCGCGAGATTATTTCTGATTCGGTCGAATACATGGTAAATGCGCATTGTGCTGACGCATTGGTGTGTATTTCAAACTGCGACAAGATCACACCGGGCATGTTAAACGCCGCATTGCGTTTGAATATTCCGGTGATTTTCGTCTCTGGCGGGCCGATGGAATCTGGCAAAAGCATTATTCAGGATAAAGTGGTTAAACTCGATCTGGTCGATGCCATGGTTGCAGCCGCCGATGACAATAATTCAGACGAAGACGTCCTGAAAATGGAACGCTCGGCTTGCCCTACTTGCGGCTCATGTTCCGGTATGTTTACCGCAAACTCGATGAACTGTTTGACCGAAGCATTGGGTTTGGCTTTACCGGGCAACGGTTCACTATTGGCAACCCACGCCGATCGTGAAAACCTGTTTTTAGAAGCAGCACGCCAGATTATGGTGCTCACCAAACGCTATTACGAAGACGGTGATGAGAGCGCTTTACCGCGCAATATCGCCAACTTCAAAGCGTTTGAAAACGCCATGTGTCTGGACATCACCATGGGCGGCTCGACCAACACCGTGTTGCATTTGCTCGCAGCAGCTCACGAAGCAGAAGTGAATTTCACCATGGACGATATGGATCGTCTGTCACGTATCGTGCCTAATTTAAGCAAGGTTGCACCAGCGACACAACTGTTCCACATGGAAGACGTACATCGCGCCGGTGGCGTATTCAGAATTCTGGGCGAGCTCGAACGGGGCGGTATGTTACATACCGAATGCTCTACGGTTCACTCGAAAACCATGGGCGAAGCGCTGGAAAAATGGGATATCGCACGCAATCCTTCAGAAGAAGTACAAACCTTCTACAAAGCTGCGCCGGGCAACGTACCCACACAAACAGCATTCAGCCAGAAAAAACGCTGGGATAGCCTCGATCTGGATAAGGTCAATGGCTGTATCCATGACATTGAACATGCCTATTCCAAAGATGGCGGCCTCGCGGTGCTTTACGGCAATATCGCACTTGACGGCTGCATTGTTAAAACCGCCGGTGTTGATAAAGACAGTCTGGTTTTTTCCGGCCGCGCACGTGTTTATGAATCTCAGGATAGCGCGGTAGAAGCGATTCTGGCTGATGAAGTTATCGCAGGTGATGTTGTGGTAATTCTCTATGAGGGCCCAAAAGGTGGCCCGGGAATGCAGGAAATGCTGTATCCAACTAGCTACCTGAAATCAAAAGGTCTGGGCAAAGCTTGTGCCTTGATCACTGATGGTCGCTTCTCTGGTGGCACATCAGGCTTATCTATCGGCCATTGTTCACCTGAAGCCGCAGAAGGTGGCGCAATTGGCCTGGTTGAAGAAGGCGATATGATTGATATTGATATTCCAAGCCGTGGCATTTCACTCAGAATTTCTGATGATGAATTAGCCCAGCGCCGTGCAGATATGGATGCCAAAGGGTCAGTAGGCTGGAAACCAGGGCCACGCCCCCGCAAGGTTACACAGGCTTTAAGAGCCTATGCAGCAATGGCAACTTCGGCTTCAAAAGGTGCAGTACGTGATGTATCTCAAGTAGAGAAGTAACCAAAACCGTCTAAAAGGTGGGGGGTGTCATTTAAAAAGACACCCCCCACCTTCTTGGGCATTTTTTTACTTAGAATCTTGATACAGAATAAGCATCAAATATATCAGAAAACTCTGTTAAGGAATCACTCTTCAAACCGTCTTTCATCAGCCCTGTAATCAACTTTGCCGAAATAGGCGCCTGTGTTACACCCAGATGATGATGCCCAAATACCATCCCTATTTGCGGGTGTTGCGGATGTAGGTCAATCACAGGAACAGAGTCAGGCAACGTTGGACGAATACCCATCCACGTTTGTTTTAGTTGATTTTTACAATCAATGTCCTTGTAGATCGCGTCCATATGATCGCCTAGCGTGCTATAGCGTTTTTCTATGGGTTTGGAGTTTAAGCTTGAATATTCGCCAAAACCCGTGATGCGTAAGCCGCAATCAAGCGGGGTTGAAACGACATGACGATCTACCGATTCCAGGATGTGTCTGGGCCTGACTGGAGTTTCTGGAAGGGTTAAATGATAGCCTCGTTCTGCTGCCAGAGGGACATTTAAGCCAAGCCCTTTCAGTAATTGCTTACTCCATGCGCCGGCACATATCACGGCTTTATCAAAATCCAGCGAAGTTTCTTTTGTGGCCAGTTTAGTGACTAGCTGGGCAGAATTATTTTGCGCATTAAGTTGGAGCACATCAGCTTGTAAAAACTGTCCTCCTTGTTTAAGAAAGTATTCAAATAATTTCAGTGCTGTCTGATAGGGATCGTGTAATTGATGTCCATTGGGGAAAAACAAACCGAGCTTGATATTGGACGAAAGCGCAGGCTCTAATTCAAATAAAGCATCACCCTGATAAAGTTCGCAAGGATGTCCGTACTGTTGCATTGTGATTTGAGTTTGTTGTGCTTCGGGCAGGTCGCTTAGGTTTTCCCAGAGTTTTATATAGCCGCTAGGCAGCAACATATCGAGATTACCACTGCGCTCCAGAATTTCTTTCCATGCCTGAAGTGCATGTTTATTTAAACGCACCGTGGCGTTGCGACTTCTTTCTCGATTTGACTTACGTGCCGCGTTTAAGAAACGTATTGCCCATGGAACAAAAGAGAAAACATGGTCAACAGTAACTTTAAATGCAGATTTATTACTAAAGGTCAGTTTAATCGCAGACACTATATTTTCGGGCGTTGCCAGCGGCCCTAAGAACTCAGTGGCGATATAACTGGCATTACCATAAGAAGTCTGCCGAGCCGGATCACCCTTATCAATAAGGGTTACCTGAAAACCAGCGCTTTGCAACTCGGTGGCGGTACAAATACCAACGATACCCGCACCGATAACCGCTACTGATTGATTTTTGTTATCTGGCATATTTCTTCTACGCTAGCTTTTCATAAGCAAGGATGGCAGCGGCTAAATCCTCTCTTGCGGCACCGACAGACTTGAACAGGGTAATTTGCTGATCACTGTCGCTTAATCCGCTGCGGCCCTTATGTTTTTCCCCGCACAGCTCTGAAAACTCGGCAACGACTTGATTTACTTTAAAAGCACCGCTTGCGATAGCCTGAGTTAAGTCACCCGCTTCGGCTAATGCGCCCGCCCGGGTGTCTACAAAGACCGAGGATTTTTGTACTGCAAGATCATCTGTTTCCCGCATATCAGGTCTAAATGCCCCCACCAGATCAAGATGCACACCAGTCTGCAAATATTCACCCAAAATAATGGCTTCGTTTGACATGGTTGCACAGCTAATTATGTCTGCTTCGGCAATACACTTTGGCAAATCTTTTTGCTGACATACAGTGGCTGACTTTCCTTCAGCGATTAACTCCCGCACCAGTTTTTCTGCGGATTGCTTGGTGCGACTCCATACCTGAATACGTTCAATAGGCCTGACGGCACAGTGCGCATCAATCAAGGCGCGCGCCAAGCGCCCAGAACCTATCATTAAGAGTTTGCGGGAATCTGATCGAGAAAGATAGCGACTGGCTAGTGCTGATGCTGCAGCGGTACGTCTTGCGGTGAGTTCATTAGCATCAAGCTGTAATAATGGCTCGCCTGTTTTAGCGCTACTGAGTAAATAACTGCCATTCAAGCCCGGTTGACCACGTTTGCTATTACCGGGAAATACTGCAACCTGTTTCACCCCGAGGTATTCACCTTCAATCCAGACTGGCATCAGCAGCAAGGTTGCCTGTGGATCACCAGGCACGTTTATTGTGTGATGATGACGCACAGGCTCGACAACATTTTTTACAAAAATATTATCCAGGGCATCTATTAATTGATCCCAGGGTAGAAGCTCTTGAAGCTGTATGGCATTTATACTGTTAACAGGTGTCATGGGCAGATTCACATTTAATTAATTAACTTAGTATAGGATTCTTAAGAGGACGCCCCCCTACTTTTATGTGGTTTTTATGCAAATAATCACATTTCAAACAGATCCACGCCTCGTCACCTCATTTTCTGTTCAAATACAATCAACATATAGTTGATAATTATCATATTTTTATATCAGGCATTCATATAAATTTCGAACCTGTAGCATTGAGATATCGACGACTGTTTTATCTATAGTAAAATGTCTGGCTAATGGTAAATTAATAATAAACATCGGAACTAAAAGAATCGTATTGTTTAATTACTTATGAATAAAACCCATAACAGGTGCTGTATCTGCAGCACTACTTATATCACTTAGGAAACGATTGATGCGAAATACTAAAATGAAGTTAATTACAGTTGTCGCTTTCTCTTTGTCAACGGCTTCATCACTTGCTGCCGAGAATACTAATGCGTTGCCGACAATGAGTCCGATGACATATCCCCAGCTAGGTGGCAAGGGTCCTGGCATGGGACATGATTACCAGAAGAACGCACCCAGCCTTACTCAAGGATCGCCAAATTACCGGGGAGGACAAGCCGAGGATTCTGAAAAAAAATCATTGCCACAAGAGAACAGCAATACAAACAATCAAGTAGGGCAAGCTGTAAATGTGTCGCAGCAGGAGAATGAGCAAGGAACAGAGTCCCAGAAAGACGTTAGTGTAAACAAACTAAGTTCAGCTCCTTCGAAAAACCAAAGCGGTTCTGGAGTTGGATATCTTAGCCAAGGTGGATTAGGGTATCCACAGCACAAACAATTTGGAACTCCACCAATACAACACGCAACACAACCATCTCAAACCCAAAAAAATACCACCTCTAGCACATTAAAAAAGGTATTACCTGATAATAAGGTCGTCAAGAAATCACCTACAGCCTTAGCTGCAGAGAAACGCAGAGCTATACTTCATGCTGCAGGATTTGGAGATGCTGCAACGTTGGAAAAGTTGCTCAAAGAAGGAGGGAACCCTAATGCACGAGCAAAAAACAAAACCAGCCGAACAGCGTTAATTCTGGCAACAATAGGTGGAAAGATTGAAACCGTTAATTTGCTGCTTGCTCATGGGGCTAAACTGGAAGATAGAGATTTCGCAGGTAATACCGCTCTCAACTGGGCAGCTTTGCGCGGTTACACGCAAGTTGCATCAGCCCTAATAAAGAAAGGGGCCAATATCAATACTCAGAATAATGCCGGAGCCTCTCCTGTGCATTATGCTGTAAGCACACATAATATTTCCATGCTCAAGATGATGGTTGAAAATGGAGCGGATCTGGAAGTTGAAGCGAGCAAATATAAAGTGACACCGATGCAAATTGCAATTGAAAAAAAAGATATCGAATCTTTGAATATTCTTGTCGAGAAAGGTGCAAAGGTAAGCGATAAAAACCGTGAAATAATAAAGAAAATAAAGGCTGGCAATTAATTTTTCATTCCTACTTCTTTATTCGTTTTACTTAATTCATGGAACGGCTTTTATATAAATGATGTGGCCACTATTTTCAGCTTGTGCTCCAAAATAGACAAGCCTAGCTAGTAAGCTTCCGATAAATATCAGCAACCTTGAGCGGAAGCTTGGCTACATCATCCAGCACCACATAGCTTGCGGGGCCGTACATATGGGGCAAATATTCCAGGCCTTCTTTATCGATAGTGATACAGAATGGGTGGATTCCAGAGCGCCTCGCCTCAACTAAAGCCATACGCGTATCTTCGATACCGTACTTGCCGCGGTACTCTCCGTAATCTTCCGGACGACCATCTGAAAGCGTTACTAGTATTCTGGTTTTGGCATCGATTGTATTCAGCAGTTGTGAAAGATGGCGAATCGCCACGCCCATGCGGGTGTATTCCTGCGCTTCTATGCCTGCAATGCGGCCTTGCACTTCTTCGTCATGATACTGGTCTTCGAAGCTTTTGATTTTGAAAATATCGCAGCGTTTGCGCGCCCAGCCTGAAAAACCATAAATCGCATAGCGATCGCCCAGTTTCTCCAAAGCTTCGCACAGCAATATTAATGATTCGCGCTCAGCTTCATTGATCCAGCCTTTGGTTGAACCACTCATATCAACCATAAACATCACTGCAATAGAACGATCCACGCGGTTCATTTGGGTATACAGGCGATCGGTCATCTCCATGCCCATTTTAGCATCGGCCCATGCCTCAACTACCGCATCGACATCGACATCATCGCCATTAATCTGGCGCTTTAACAGCTTGTCTTCGCCACGCAATGCTTCAAAGCTTTTGTGTATTTGCTTTACTTCTTTGTGATATTTCCGCAGAGTTTTATGCACAAACGCCAAATTACCTGGCTTTACCGGCAGCTCACGCAATACACACCAGTCTTTGCGGTAGTGATTGCGCAAATAATCCCACTCATCGTAATACAGCGCTCCATCTTCGTGATAGGTACCGCCCCATAAATCTTCTGGTTTGCGCTCGCTGACCTCTTCGGCGTCATAAGCACCTGCACCGCCAATTTCGAGATATTCTTCTGGAATATCGCCAAAATCCTGCAAGATTGAATTCATTGATTCGCGCGTATCCCAGCTGATCTTCATAGGCTCATCATCAAGGGTAATATCAAAACGGAAATCATCAGGGAGCGAGACATTTTCGGATTCTTTGAGCTCGAGTTTTAGATTTTTGGCTTCAGCATCTTTAAGACCCATAATCTCAGTAACTTCATCTTCATCGTCTTTATCTGCTTCCTTGTTTTTATTTTCTTCAGCTTTGGCGGCCATTTCTTCGGACAATTTCCAAACTGCTTTTTGAAAACCTTTTTTCTCTTTTTCCAGGCGTGACTGCATCGCTATGATCAAGTTGTCAGTATTCCATATTCCCTGAAAACAATGGTTGGCGGGTAATTTCTGCCTAATGACTTGTTGAAGTAAGGCGCAGCTATCTTGAATCGTCGCCTTTGGATTCTGTAATTTCTGTGCCGCTGACTCCCATCCTTTCGGGACTAGCGTTTCATCCAGTAGATCAAGCACATAATGCATATCACGATAAATACCCGGTAGTTCGCGAGCGATACAGGCATCTAAACGGATTGATTCGAGGGCATGTAAATATTTCTGGCAGGTTTCGTGACTATGGTCTTTTAGCGTGCTGGCTGGTATACCCTGAAACATCATTAACTCAGGTATACCCCTTTCGTCCAGTGAAGCAACTCGCCAAGTGCCAAACCAAATTTGCGCCCATTGGTGCGCCAGAATCGATTTGTACAAACGAAAATTATCTTCGTGTGATTCGAAACGCCCCACATAAGCAGGGAGATAAATGGTTTCGGTATCCGTCCAGGCCAGTTCATCGCGCTCTAGCTTTAACCTACGCCCTGACAAGCCCTGCACGAATAGAGCCAACATGCCCGAAACTTCTTCAAAAGTGACACCACGCGCACGATCTACTGCCTCGGCAGCGAACTTTTCTGCGGCATTAATTGATTGTACCGCAGGAACTAGACCTTGTGTATCGAGGATACCCATGGCATGAATTACCCAGGTTTCCATCATATCATCGGTCATCAGTCTTAATGCAGCAGCTGAATTAAGAGCTATTGAATATCCGATTTCTGTATGTGCTTTCGTCCCTATTTTCACCCAGTAAAGTGCTCTTTCTTGTTGAGAACGAGTATATTTAGAGAGCGTTATTGATAAGGGGCCGGCATCCAGACGATTTAAATCACACTCCAGACATTCATCTAAAATAGCCTCGATTTCAGTGGCATTTAACGGCGTGGTTTGTGTAGTGCGGTATAAATGCATCTATTATCGTGATCTATAAGAAATTAAAACAACGTGGCGCTTAGCTCGTTCACCGCGTTTATCATCTCGGCGTCATCGGTTAGGGCTTGCCCGATGGCGGCTTGACATGCTTCAACTGGGTTGATACCCGCTTGAATCAGCTTTGCTGAATGCACTAACAAGCGCGTACTCGCGCCTTCTTCCAGACCACTGCCTTTCAGGTTACGCGTCATCTCGGCAAATTTAACCAGGCTTGCTGCAGTAGCTTCATCCACCCCCGATTCATTGATTATGATCTTCTTCTCAAGCTCAATTGAGGGGTAGTTAAATTCCAGGGCAATAAACCGCTGTCGAGTACTTTGTTTTAAATCTTTAAGCACACTTTGATAACCGGGATTATAGGAAACCGCCATACAAAAATTGTCATCAGCCTCCACCACTTCGCCCAATTTTTCAATCGGCAGTACGCGACGATCATCCGCCAGTGGATGAATTACCACCATCGTATCTTTTCGCGCTTCTACTATTTCATCAAGATAACAAATAGCGCCGGCACGCACGGAACGCGCCAACGGGCCATCAACCCAGTTAGTCTCGCCACCCGTTATCAAATAACGTCCAACCAGATCAGAAGCAGTAAGGTCGTCGTGGCAGGAAACCGTAATCAGTGGACGTTGCAGACGCCACGCCATGTGCTCCATAAAACGCGTCTTGCCGCAGCCCGTAGGGCCTTTGAGCAGCACCGGAATTTTGCTTTTATAGGCTGCCAAAAATAGTTCAACTTCGGAGCCAATCAGTTCGTAATAAGGTTCTTCGGTAATGATGTGTTCTTCTGGGCTAAAAACGTGTGCCGTCATCCATATTTTCTCGATTTATTATTTCGCAATGAGTGTACATTAATTACATTTGGCATACGAGATGTATGGGTTTGATTATCTTTAATATTACCCTTAAAAAGAATAAAAAGAGACACCCCCCACCTTTTAGAGGTTTTTTCCCTTCGAATCATAGTTCACAAACCATGCACAAATGCTTTTCTTAAGGTTACATCAAGCCACAATATGGTATTATTCGCCTCTCGACATTATAAAATTGATTAAACATGACTGAACGCACTGCCACTATCACTCGTGATACCTTTGAAACACAAATTACTGCCACTATTAATTTAGATGGCACGGGTAAAGCTCGTTTTAAAACTGATGTGCCTTTTCTTGAGCACATGATGCATCAGATTGCACTGCACGGTATGATTGATATTGAAATTGAAGCGAGTGGCGATATGCATATTGATGCACATCACACTGTGGAAGATATTGGGATTACACTTGGGCAGGCCTTTGCAAAGGCGATGGGAGATAAAAAAGGTGTACGTCGCTATGGGCACGCTTATGTGCCATTAGATGAGGCCTTGTCACGCGTTGTCATTGATTTTTCTGGTCGTCCACATTTAGAAGATAACGTTGAGTACATACGCTCAAGACTTGGTGAATTTGATACCGACTTATTCCATGAGTTTTTCCAGGGTTTTGTAAATCACGCATTAGTTAGTTTGCACCTTGATAATTTGCGCGGGCGCAATGCACATCACATCGCTGAGACTATTTTCAAGGCATTTGGACGTGCGCTACGCATGGCAGTTGAACCTGATGAACGCGCTGCTGGTGCAATTCCTTCTACCAAAGGTTCGTTATAAAGAATCTCTAAAAACTCCTTTTGTCATATTTGAGATGCCCTATTTAAACTAATGATTGCCGTTATTGATTACAGCATGGGAAACCTCCATTCCGTGCACAAGGCGCTGCAACACGTTACCAATGATGATGTTGTAATCACCTCCTTACCGGACGAGATTCTGAAAGCAGATCGCATTGTATTTCCTGGTCAGGGAGCTGCGCGCGACTGTATGAGTGAATTACACAAACGTGAGTTAGTGGATGTGGTGAAAGAAGTCGCTGCGAGCAAACCATTTTTAGGTGTTTGCATGGGTATGCAAGTTCTAATGGAATACAGCGTTGAAGGCGGAGGAGTTGATTGTATAGGACTCTACAAAGGCAGGGTCGAATACTTTCAAGACCATATTGGCGCAACTGACACAGCAGGCAACCGTTTGAAAATCCCTCAAATGGGATGGAATACCATTTCACAAACGCAGAAGCATCCTTTGTGGAAAGGAATTGCAGATAATTCACGCTTTTATTTTGTACACAGCTATTTTATTGCGCCTACTGATAAAAGCATTATCGCGGGTGAAACTGAATTTGGCATCAAGTATCCTTCAGCGATTGCAAAAGACAATGTGTTTGCGATTCAGGCTCATCCTGAAAAAAGTGCGGATGATGGACTGCAATTATTGAAAAACTTTAGCCAATGGGACGGACAATCTTAAATGCTTTTACTACCAGCGATTGATTTAAAAGACGGGCAATGCGTTCGCTTACGACAGGGGCGAATGGAAGATACCACCGTATTCTCTGATAGCCCGGTCGACACTGCAACACGCTGGGTTGAGGCTGGCGCTAAACGCCTGCACCTGGTTGATTTAAATGGCGCATTTGATGGTGTGCCGGTAAATAACTCTGCAGTCGAAGCGATTGCAAAAAAATTTCCTGATCTTACCGATTCAAATCGGTGGTGGTATTCGTGATGCAAAAACAGTACAGGCCTATCTTGATGCTGGCGTAACTTACTGCATTATCGGCACCAAAGCGGTTGAAGATCCTGAGTTTGTAAAAGATCTATGCAAACAGTTTCCGGGGCATATCATTGTCGGCATTGATGCTAAAAACGGCATGGTTGCAACCGATGGCTGGGCCGAAGTTTCAAGTGTTTCTGCGATTGATCTGGCCAAACAGTTTGAAGAAGCTGGTGTTGTGGCAATTGTATACACTGACATTTCGCGTGATGGCATGATGAAAGGCGTAAATGTCGAGGCCACAGAAGAACTCGCTAGAAGCATTAATATTCCGGTGATTGCCTCCGGTGGAGTCACCAATATGGATGACATCATAGAACTTTGCAAAGTTGAAGCTTCTGGCATAACAGGTACGATACTGGGCCGTTCCATTTACGAAGGCACAATTGATCTCGCCGAAGCCCATAAATATGTGGAAGGTTTGAATTAAACCATGGGTTTAGCAAAGCGCATAATTCCTTGCCTTGATGTTGATAATGGACGCGTCGTAAAAGGCGTAAATTTTGTCGATATTCGTGATGCGGGTGATCCCGTAGAAGTTGCAGCACGATATAATCGCGAAGGCGCTGATGAAATCACCTTTCTGGATATCACAGCAAGCTCGGATGATCGTGAAACTACCGTTCACATGGTAGAGGCTATCGCTTCTGAAGTGTTTATTCCACTCACCGTTGGTGGTGGCATTCGCAAAGTCGAAGATATTCGCACCATGCTAAATGCAGGTGCAGATAAAGTCGCAATTAATACTGCCGCTATATTTAATCCGGAACTGGTGAAACAAGCTGCCGAGTATTATGGCTCACAATGTATTGTTGTAGCGATTGACGCTAAAAAAGTCAGCAAAGAAGGCGAGCCTGATCGCTGGGATATTTTCACTCACGGTGGACGTAAAGATACAGGCATTGATGCGGTAGAGTGGGCCAAGAAAATGGCTGAATACGGTGCCGGTGAATTACTCGTCACCAGTATGGATAAAGATGGTACAAAATCTGGTTTTAACCTACCTTTAACCAAGGCAATTGTCGATGCGGTCAATATTCCCGTGATTGCCTCGGGTGGAGTAGGCAATCTTCAGCATTTAGCCGACGGTGTATTGATCGCTGGAGCAGATGCAGTTCTTGCTGCCAGTATATTTCACTTTAATGAGTATACTGTTGGTGAAGCAAAAGAATATATGTCTAAGCAAGGCATTGAAATGAGACTTTAAGGACGCATATTTAGGAATTAGAGTATGAACAATAATACGTTTGCAGAAATATCCAAAGTCCTTGAATCACGTAAATCAGCGGAACCGGAGAGTTCGTACGTTGCCAAACTCTATGACAAAGGTCTGGATGCGATACTAAAAAAGATCGGCGAAGAAGCCACAGAAGTGGTTATGGCAGCCAAAGATGCCGAGAAGGGCGAAGATGCAGGCAAAATAGTCTACGAAGTTGCTGACTTATGGTTTCATACCCTTGTATTATTGGCACAACAGAATTTACATCCTGATGATGTTCTACAAGAATTAGATCGTCGATTTGGTACATCTGGCCTAGTTGAAAAAGCCAGTAGAAAGTAAAAATTAATAACCCCTAAGAGAGGAAGATAAAATGTTATACGGATTTGGTTTGGGTGGAATTAGCCCATGGTCATTATTGATCATCCTGGTTATTGTGGTCGTAATTTTCGGCACCAAACGTTTACGCAATGCAGGTGGAGATTTGGGGGGCGCGGTTAAAAACTTCAAAGATTCCATGAAAGAAGGTGCTGACAAGGTCAACGCTAAAAGAGAAGCCATTGACGATGCTGCGGATGATGTAATCGAAGCAACATCAAAAGTAAAAGACACTACTAAATCATAAGATTGGTTTTAAACACTTACGAGTAGCTTAAATGTTTGATTCTGGTTTTCTGGAAATGCTTGTTATAGGCGTTATCGCGCTGCTGGTCGTTGGTCCGGAGCGTTTGCCGGGTCTTGCCTCTAAAGCAGGAAAAATGGTTGGCAAAATGAAGGCCTTTATCGCCAATACCCGCGAAGATATCGAAAAAGAAATACGTGCTGATGAAATGCAAAGCATGCTTGCCAAGCAAAAGGAAGAAATCAGTGAATTACGCGATATGATGAAAAATACCAGCAAGGAAGTTTCCAGCGAAGTCGATGAAGCGGCCGATATGCTTGGTAAAAGCTTGAATGAAGCGAAATCTTCAGCATCGCTGAAAGACCCTTCTATGACCGACAATATAACTGATAATAAAAACCCTGCATGAGCGATTCAACATCAAGCGACAAAAATTCTATTAGCGATACAGCAACTGGTTTTCTCTCACACCTAATCGAAATGCGTGACCGCTTGCTAAGAGCGGTTATCGTCATCGCAGTTGCCTTTGTTGCTCTCTTTCCTTTTGCAAAAAATATATATAACTGGTTAGCTGCACCGTTGGTTGATCAAGGCCAGGAAATGTTGATCATTGGCCCAGTCGCGCCGTTCTTAATTCCAATGAAATTGACCATGATGGTGGCTTTTTTAATTGCGCTACCCTATTTGTTTTATCAATTATGGTCGTTCGTTGCACCCGGCCTATATAAGCATGAAAAGCGCCTGGTTTATCCGCTGATTGCATCAAGCATATTTTTATTCTATCTCGGTATCGCCTTTGTTTACTACTTACTGTTGCCGATGATGTTTAAAATCATCCCTCAGTTTGCTCCGGAAGTAGCCACATTTAGCCCGGATATAGCGCAATATCTAGATTTCACCATCATGATGTTTATGGCCTTTGGCTTCGGCTTTGAAATGCCAATCGCAACTATTTTATTGATCAGCACAGGTATGACTACGGCTGAAGATCTAAAGAAAAAACGCCCTTATGTGATTGTTGGTGCATTTGTTGTTGGAATGCTGTTAACCCCACCTGATGTTATCTCGCAGATTATGTTAGCAATTCCTATGTGGTTATTATTTGAATTAGGCCTTATTTTTAGTGGATTCTTTAAAGTACGCATTCAGGAAGCAAGTGATGCGCGTAAAGAAATGGATGATGACAAACCAACAGCGGCCGCAGCAGGAACTGCAGTATTAAGTGCAGACAAACTCTGGGAAGATGATGATTATACCTACGAAGAAGAAGCGGGCGATCCTGAAGACTTTACAAAGAGAACCATCCATAACGAATACCAGGACGAGGATGCTTACGACACTTCTTCTTCCGCACCTGAAAAGGATAATAAAAGTGAAGAAGACTCCGTCAACGAACTAATTGACAGGGAAAATTTAGACAGTGATCTTTATGATGAAGATTATCTTCCTGAAGAAGATGACGAAAACACTGCCTCAGACGATTCCGAAAAATTCTTTGACAATGATGATTTCGAAGAGCTATCCGATGAAGAAATGGAGTCTGAGCTGGATCGCATAGAAGCGGATGAATTAGCCGATGAGATTGTAAAAGAGAAAGCCAGGAAGCGTGCTGAGTCCAGCAAGGACAAGGATAATAAAGACCAAAGTTAGAAAGTTTCCCAGCCAATAAATATAATTAAAACAACGACTTTGATAAATATCAAATATTAGTATTTAATTAAATATTAATGAACTATTCAGTTTTAATATGCTACCATTGAATAGAGTATTGTTAAGTGTTAGTTAATATTTAAGTTGGATTTGTGGAATAGCGGCCATAATATTTTTAATATATTAATTTAAATGAACTTAATGAAACTTAATGAAATATAAGTGTCAATAGTACAGTTATTTCTAATCATTTAGGGGAGCATCCTATGCAGTGTTTTATAAAAAGTTTAGTGGGGTTGGAATCATCCGACCGAAATATCAATGATAGATGTGTCGCTCTACCGCCAATTGTTAGATCAATTGTGGTTGGAGCACTGTTTCTCATTCTAATGTCGGTACTGATGCATTTATAAACGTTTAACGAGCATAAAACCTATCAAGCCTGCTTGGCAATTCTGTTAAGCAGGCTTTTTTATGCCTAAGCTCAAATAATTACATGTATTCTTAAAAAAACGGCCAAAAAGGTCGGGGGGTGTGTTTCACTTTTTATTCAATCATATTCCATATCTTTCCAGGTCCGCATTGCGGCAAACACATCGCTGGAGTTATTCAGTGTTTTTCCCGTAGCTTCGGCTACTCGCGCTGCTACGTGTGGCAGATGAGTACGCAAAAATGGGTTGGTTTCCAGCTCTAAAGATAATAACGATGGCACTGTCGCCTGATCGTTATCTATCATCGCTTGTGCGGCTTCTTCACGTGCCATCAGCTCGCCACTATCGGGCTCAACCCATTTGGCAAAGCCAAGATTATCTAGCGTATATTCGTGCGCGCAATAGATCAGTGTATCGTCGGGAAGCTGGGCGATTTTTTGCAGCGAGTCATACAGGTCGCTTAAAGTGCCGTTGAAAACACGTCCGCAACCGGCGGCAAATAAGGTATCACCACAGAAAAGTTTTCTATCACCGTAATAAGCGATATGCCCCGCAGTGTGACCATGCACATTCATAAGTTGAAATTCAGTGTCTATCTTTTCAATACGTTAGAATTTCATCACCCTTTAATGGATGGGTGATATGTGGAATGTGTTCACTGGCTGGGCCATAAACAGGAAGGCCGGGATAACGATCAAGCAATCCTGAAATGCCACCCACGTGGTCAGAATGAAAGTGCGTGATAAGAACTGCGATAGGCTCGATATCGTTATTTTCCAAGGCTTCAATTACAGGCCTGGCGTCACCGGGATCGACAATCGCTGCATATTGCTGGTTTTCATCACAAATCAGCCAGATATAGTTGTCAGAGAAAGCGGGGACAGTGATAATGTATGAAGCTCATGATAACAATGGGAGAGTTGGCTACTAGGGTGTTTAGTTTTGGTTCAGATCAACGCGAATTCGCGGAGAATGTGAGCATATAATTATATGTGATCATTCGAGTACGAGAGCAACGCAGAGATGGAGCAAAAATGAATACTCTGAGAGCTAAAAATATGAGTACCGGAACATTATACATAATTTCAGCACCTTCGGTGCCGGTAAAACAAGCTTGATAACGAAGTTGCTGGAAACTCTGGGGGAGCTGAAATGGCGGTTTCACATACCACGCGCAAGCCACGTGAAGGCGAGGTGAACGGCAAGCATTATCACTTTATTGATGCAGATACGTTTCTTGATGGTGTACATAATGGCGACTTTTTAGAGCACGCGAATGTGTTCGGCAATCATTATGGAACAGCTAAAAATACTGTTGAGGACATCCTTGAAAAAGGCATTGATGTCATTCTGGAAATTGACTGGCAGGGCGCGCAACAAGTGCGAGACCTCATGCCAGAAGCCTTGTCGGTATTTATCCTGCCACCTTCAAAAGAAGAACTTGAAAGACGTCTGCGGGGGCGTGGGACGGATAGTGATGAGGTCATTGCAAAACGCCTCGGGCAATCTTGCGATGATATAAAACACTATGATGAGTTTGATTATGTTGTGATTAATGATGACTTCGATGAGTCGGTGAATATGTTAAAAAGTATATTTGTTGCGAACAGAGCCCGCTGTGAGCAGCAACAGAAAAAAAATGCGAAGTTATTGAGTGAGCTGACGAGCGATTAGAATATTGAAAAACCGCCTAAAAGTAGGGGGGTGTACTTTGACAATACTCAGCAATTATTTTTTGCATGTTCAGTAGCAATCTTTTAAAAACATTTTTAAAGTTTATTGTATTTGGTTGCCAACCCTTTGGATTTTTCAATTGGATATTTTTCAGCATTCAGTTTCATTTTTCTGTTTACTGAATCAAGTAAATCAACATCAAGTTTGTCGGCCAATCTGATCAAATAGATCATAATATCCGCCATTTCCAGGCTGATTTCGTCCAGTGTTTCTTCGGATAAATTTTTACTTTGTTCATCAGTTAACCATTGGAAATGCTCGACCAGTTCTGCGCATTCAACAATCATTGCCATGGAAAAATTCTTTGGCGAATGAAACTGATCCCAGTCACGTTCTTTGGCGAATTCCCGCAAACGTAGTTTTATTGATTCGAGTTCTGTGGGCATGGTGATACCTATGTATCAAAAAAGGTCTTTGTATTTTAGCCACGGAAACACACGGAAGTACACGGAAAATATATTAAGAAACTAAAAAGCCGCTTAACTTGCGCTAGCGGCTTTTTAACGAAACTGGTATTACGGTTTAGATTGCCTCTTAAACTTGTCAGTTCAAAGCGGGAAATAAGAGCTTACAAGTGTAAGTGATTATTTTTCAACGCGGAAATGGCGAGTTTAAGAGGTGATATAAGCTGTAAGAATTAGCTACAGCCTTTAGGGCGAGGCAACCCAGCAACCTTATTAGCCGACTTAATTAATCCGCCTTTTGGGAAGAGAGTGAAAATATATTTGTTTGAAGAACGATCTTTGCCAAACTCCGCAGCCATTAGTTTCATAAACTTACGTGGCTCAGCAACCTGGTTATTCTCATAGAATGCTTTGCGCGTTAGGTTTATTATATCCCAGTGCTCTGGTGTTAACTCATCAATACCTTCTACATCTTTAGCAATTTTTTCTGCGATTGCCTCTGACCATTCGCTCAAATCTTCCATCCAGCCCGCTTCACTAAGCTGTATTGTTTTGCCTTCTACTTCGATTTCCATGCTTTACCCTTAAGAATTTTAAATTATTGAATGGAAGTATATCATTAAATACTAATGGATGACAAAACCCCATTTTGATTAGGTCAAATGATATGGCTTTAAGTTACAATATCAAGATGGGTTTATTTAATAATTTCATCAAACTGCTGCAGCATATCCATGCTGAATCGCACGATCAAAATAGTTTTTCTGATCCATTAAAGTGGAACAGGCAGCCCGCAATTGTTTTGATGGTGGTCGCTGTTTGTTTATTGATGCTGCATTACCTGAAGTTTAACACCACTTTTTATGCGGTACTTGAGATGTTATTCTCACAAACAACTGAAAACGCCAAACTGGCATTGCTAGAGTTGCGCCGACTAACTTTTTTTCCTTTGCTATCACAAGCATGGTGGAGTTTTTGGCATGTTATCGCCTTTGTGTTATTGCCTGTACTAACAATCAAATACATTCTCAAAGAACCATTAAAAAACTATGGGTTAGGTTTTGGCAAACTTAGTCAGCACTATAAGTGGTATATATTGTTGGCAGCTCCAATTCTATGCTTTGTTGTTATTGTGAGCTTTCGTGATGATTTTACCAACCATTATCCGTTTTATAAATTAGCCTATCGAAGCTGGTTTGATTTTGTCGCGTGGGAGTTACTTTATTTGCTTCAATTTGTTTGCGTTGAGTTTTTCTTTCGAGGTTTTATTATTCAGGCATGCCGGCCTGCATTCGGAGTTAATGCGATTTTTGTAATGATAGTTCCTTACATGATGATTCATTTACCCAAACCATGGCTTGAGGCCAGTGGCGCGATTTTCTTTGGTTTATTTCTGGGTGTTCTGGCTTTGCATACCCGTTCAATCTGGGGCGGTGTGGTCGTTCATGTATCGATTGCTTTGAGCATGGATGTTGCGGCTTTATTGCAGACTAAGGGTTTGCCGCAGCAGTGGATGCCTTAGTTCGATTTAATTCCGCTTAATACATTGTATTGGTCGATAGCCTCATTAACATCTTCATGGATTTCCAGATCTTTACCTGTAAGTAATATCGCAACATCACTATAGTCTCTTATTGTTTTCATGCTATGCGAAACCATAATCAGGCTTGAATGCTCTCGTTTAGCCTCAAAGGCATCTTCGGCATTTTTTTTGAAAGCCCTGGTCTCCAACCCCCATAATTTCATCAACTAGATATACTTCAAAGTCTATTGCCATACTCAAAGCAAATGCCAAGCGGGAGCGCATACCTGAAGAATAGGTTCTAATAGGCTCAAAGATATAGTCACCAAGTTCGGAAAAGTCTTTTACATACTCAGTCACATATTTGATATCAGCATCATAAATTCGGCAGGCAAATCGTAAGTTTTCAATGCCAGTCATTGCTCCATGAAAAGAGCCTGAAAACCCTAATGGCCAAGAGTATTTTCCTTTGCGAATAATTTTTCCACTGTCAGGGTATTCGCTACCTGCTATTAGCCTCAGTAGAGTAGACTTTCCTGCGCCATTGATACCAAGTACACCAATATTTTTTTTATCAGGAAATTTAAAGCTGACATTGTTGAGGATGATATTTTTTCCTCCTGCCATGTCATATGTTTTATTTACATTGCGAAACTCAATCATACTTGTCGAGCTCTTTTGCTACTCATTCTTTCAACGATCAAACCTAAGGTAAATATCCCGACACAGACCGATACAGCATAGGAAGGGTCATATAAATCACTATCAAAACTTTGATAAAAGCCAGACCTGAACCATTCAATCAGGTGAATCAGCGGGTTGAAATCTATCATCTCATAAACTTCGGGTGATAAAAAATCGGCGGTAAAGAATATGCCTGATATAAAATAAAAAGGACGGACAAAAGCACTATAAATGCTGCGGTAGGACGGATAATGAGGCACTATCGCTGCATTGATTAAGCCAATACCAGTACCCAGCAATACAATCAGCCCTATAACGCTCATCATGTCTAAAAAACTACCAATTCTAATGGAAATACCTAAATAGACCGCAATACCTAGAAAAAATAGCATGACTAAAAACAAGCTTGAAAACTCCAGGATAACTCTTGAAATTGTAATGTCGATTGGCATCACTTGCGGATAACCTAACAGTGCCTTGTTAGCCGAGAGACCTGCCATTATTTGACTAACGATATTACTGAAGAGCAGCCAGGGAATTATGCCGGTTAGAAGGAATAAACCCAAGTTTTCGCCGATGGGACTCGCTCTTCCCAGTGCGGAGAAAATTGCGATAAAAACCACGATATGCGCAAAGGGCTCGAACAGTGCCCAAAAGAAACCGAGTTTACTATCGCCATAGCGCGAGCGTGTTTCGCGCAATGTCAGCGCAGAAATTACCCTTCGCTGGACATTTAATGCATGAAGTAGTTCCATGCCTAGTGTTTAACCATCTGCATTACATCCACCCCGCATGATCTCTGATTGAGGCAATAATCAAACTCAAAATACCCCAGAGTAATAGACAGGCCAAAAATAGAACAATAAGGTCGTCGGGCAACATCGGTTTTATCGGATCCTCAGGTAGCTTTGGGTGAACGATAATCGTCAGATAGCGCTGTTGCTGGGTTGCATTAATTCGGGCTTGTTCAATATTTAATAGTGCCGCTTCATAGGATTTTTCTGCAAAACCCTGCTCTGTTACGAGTTCTTCATATTTTGAAATAATTGTACTCATGGTTTTAGCATCTTTGTTGCCTGTACTTAGAGAGCTTCGTTCCCTTTCTTTTTTTACCTGCTCTTTAAGTGCTTGCACTTTATATTTTGCGACTTGAATTTTGCTTGAATTATCTGGTAATTCAAGTTTTAGACTTTGAAGTTCGGCCTCAGCTCTTGCACGATCTGCTTCCAGGTTTTCCACCAGTAATAATTTGGATTCAGCATTTTTTTTAGGGATGAGTGCCTGCTCGTTGTCGCGAAAAATTCTTACATCGGCACGCGCCTTTTTTAGATTATTTTCCGCGTTCTTTAGTTCTTTTCTGGCGAAAACCAGACTATCCTCGCGAGATTTTTCTGAAAGATTATTCACTAATGCTTCACTTTCTTTCAAAATGGCTTTAATGACTGTTACTGCATCTTCAGGCTCAAATGCCATTACGCCCAATTTTACAATTCCGGAAGTAGTATCAAACTCCAAATTCACCTTACTCTGCCAGTACTCGACAATATCTTCGATGCTTGCATCGGCTTCCAAACGAGAAAGCCAGTCCTTATCACTTCGGGCATAGAGTTTTCTCAGATCAAAGTCATCGCGGGTTCGCTCTATCACTTCTCGTGACTCGATAAAGTCCTTGATAATCAGTGCATCACGTGTTGAAGCGACATTCCCTTGCAAGCCAGTTAATGCACCGAGTGGATCTGCTTGCACTTTGCCACTTTTTTCGATGGTGAAATGCGCTGTTGCTTCATATTGATTGCTGGCGATTTTAAGGTAGTAGCCTGTCCCTAGTGCCATCGGGAGCACGAAAAAAAGCCAGAACATTGCAGAACTTAGAAGTTTCATATCAGTATTTTTTCAGTATTATAATGTTAGGGTTGCCTGCAGTTGAGCAGTTCTATTAATGCGAATTTGTGCACAGTAAGTCAGCAGAAAAATCACTTTGATCAAAACAAAAAATATCATCAATGGTTAGCTTCCGTTCAATTGTGTGCGGCGGAGTATAGCATTGGTGTAGAACCAGCAAAACTATAAAGAGTGAGAGTTTGAGTATGTAGTTTAATTAGCATGATAGGCCTATTTGCTATTTTAATGCAGCTCTATATGGAAAAATGCCCCAAAAGTAGGGGGTGTCTTTTTATATTAAAAATGTATGACTTTTTCAGCAAGTATCGGGTTTTAAAATTATCAAATCTTAAATATTGTTATGGTAAAAAAATAATGCTCTACAATAACTTGCAATGGATGAATTTATCATGACAAAAAAAAATGACATAAACTATCAAAGGATTGCAGAAGCAATTCATTACATTCAAGAAAATTTCAAACAACAGCCAAGCCTTGAAACTATTGCCTCAAATCTACGATTAAGCCCATTTCATTTTCAGCGATTATTTAGTGATTGGGCAGGCGTTAGTCCAAAAAGCTTTTTGCAATTTATCAGCGCCAAATATGCGATGAATATTTTAAGAGAAGATCAGGCGAGTTTGCTGGATGCAGCCTACGAAACAGGATTATCAGGGACGGGCCGTTTACACGACTTAATTATTAAAATTCAAGGGATGACACCTGCTGAGTACAAGAATGGCGGCGAAAATCTGCTAATTAATTATAGTTACTCACGTAGTCCTTTTGGCGATGTTTTGATTGCTTCAACCACTAAAGGTATTTGTTATATGGGATTTGTGGATTCTAATGAAGATGCAGTTTTCAATGAACTAAAAAAACGTTATCCGAATGCCAAATACACTCATAAAAGTGACTCATTTCAAAAAAATGCTGCCCAGTTTTATACTCAAGACTGGAATAATATTACGCAAATTAAATTGCATTTAAGAGGCTCAGAGTTTCAGTTGAAAGTTTGGGAAGCACTATTGCAAATCCCAATGGGGCGATTAACTACTTACGGAAATATTGCCAAAAATATACAAAACCCAAGCGCAGCAAGGGCTGTGGGTACTGCCATTGGCAGTAATCCGGTTGGTTTTTTAATCCCATGCCATCGGGTTATCAGATCTAATGGAATATCAGGCGGTTACATGTGGGGTCCAGAACGAAAATCTGCAATGATTGGCTGGGAAGCTGCTCGGACTAGCTCGTATTTCGAGTCAGAGATAGACGATCAAAAAGATGTGCATGAGTCTATTTAAGTTTGATCAGAACTTGAATATTTTGCCTAGTGACGGTGAAGTTTATTACTTTGGCAGTGTTCTCCAACATCAGCAGGCAGAAGCTTACCTGGACAGGCTATTTAACACGATTGCCTGGAAAAATGATGAGGTCATTATTTACGGCAAGCATATCGTTACAGCGAGAAAAGCTGCATGGTATGGCGATAAACGTTATTCCTATACATACTCTAATACGACAAAACAGGCCTTGGCCTGGACACCAGAGCTATTAGAGCTTAAAACATTGGTAGAAAAACAAAGCCAGGTTAGTTTCAATTCCTGCTTGCTGAATCTATATCATAGTGGAGCAGAAGGCATGGCCTGGCACAGTGATAATGAGGCAACGCTGGGTAAGAACCCTGTGATTGCATCACTAAGTTTAGGTGCAGAGCGTAAGTTTTCTTTTAAACACAAAGCTACAAAACAGACAGTCTCAATAGAATTGGAACATAGCAGTCTTTTAGTCATGAAAGGGGCTACACAAAGTCACTGGCTTCATAGCTTACCAAAAACAGTAAAAATCTCAGAACCTCGAATAAACCTGACATTTAGAAATATTATCGAATTATAAAATGAGTTAGCTATTATTTTGTACAGGCAGACTTTTTCCATCAAATACTGTTACATCCAGAGCTAGAGGATCAATACCTTCAACACAACCCAAATTAACCCGGTATTGGTCTGGAAATCTTGATGTTTGATTAAAAGTGTAGATGCCACATTTCTTGCAGAAATAGTGATGAGCTACTTTAGTATCGAATTCATACATCCCCAAACTGCCTTCTTCTTTAACCGTAATTTCCAGCTCTTCAGGTGGAATTACAAAGTCAGTCATGACTGCACCCTTACGGATACAGATTGAACAATTACAGCGTAAACCGGAGGTTATTTTCTCATCATGATCAAATGAAAAGTTAACGTTACCGCAGTGACAACTGCCTTTATAAGTACTCATCGGCTTTCCTCATCAAATTGCTTAAACAGCACTGATGTATCTGCACGTGAATAACCACGTTGTTGAAGTTCAGCATATTTTTCATCGACCTTATGCGCACAAGGTAGATCAATCCCTAGCTTTTCGGCTTCTTCAAAGCAGATGGCGAGGTCTTTCCGCATCCAGTCTACGGCAAAACCAAAATCAAATTCATTATTCATCGCTGTTTTGGTGCGGTTCACCATCTGCCACGAGCCTGCGGCACCGTGCTGCAACACATTCAGCATCATATCTGCATCAATATCCGAAGCTTTGGCCATTGACCATGCTTCGCTTAAGCCTTGCAATAGTCCCGCTATGCAAAGCTGGTTCACCATTTTCAAGGCTTGCCCTTTACCCGATTCACCAATCAATGTGGTTGCTTTGGCATAGGAATTCATCACATCTAAGCCTCTGTCAAAACTGCTTTGATCGCCACCTACCATAATGGTGAGAATGCCACCTTCAGCACCTGCCTGGCCACCTGAAACCGGCGCATCGAGAAATTCCATGCCTTTTTCTTTAGCCTGGCTATAAAGCTCACGAGCGACTATTGAGGAAGTGGTTGTATGATCAATTAATAGTGCTCCCATTTTGGCCGCAGTAAAAATTTTTGAATAGATTTCACGAACATCATTATCATTACCGACGCAGGTGATGATTACATCAGCCTCTTTAACGGCTTCCTCTGGAGTAGTTGCAAAAGCACCTGGATATTCATTAACCCACTTTTCAGCTTTGGCAGTAGTGCGGTTGTAGACAGTTACCTGATAGTCTTTTTTAGCAAGGAACCCTGCCATTGGGTAACCCATTGCACCCAGACCCAGAAAAGTGATTTTTTGTTGTGACATTGTCTATCTCCAGTATTTTTTGATTGTGGAATATAGCTTAGCTCATGATAAGCAGAAATATGTGAATTTTTAGTGTAATCATGCTTATTTCTCAGCGCCTCAGCACCTTGCAAATTTATCAGTTATTACTCCAAGTAAGGCTTTTATGATTGGATCTTCATTTCTCGATTTTAAGTAAGCCAGGCGAAGTGGAAGAGAAAAAGCTTCACCTGGCCAGACTACAATTTCGCCTTTTTTTAGCATTGTATCGGCCTCATCATCCCGTATAAAAGCCAGTCCTACACCAGAACGTAATAATGCAATCGTCGAATCTTCGGATGTGGTAGAAGTAATCCAGTTAGGCTTGTTTATGGTATCAGCAAAAACATGGTTGATAAATTTATGATAGATACATAAAGGTTCAGGGTAAATCCACGGCAATTGCGCTAACTCTTCGGTGCCCGCGTTTTTTAACTGCTCCTTCCATTTTGGTGCTGCTGCAATTACAGCATGTGTGGTGCACAGTTCTGTATGGCTGATTTCATCATAGGGGTTGTCGCCGGAAAAAAAGCTGACATCTAATTGACCAGAACCGACCATCTTTATCAATTCAACCGAAGTACCTTGGGTTAACTGTATTTTTAAATGTGGATACTCCGACATCAATGCATTATGCCATTTGCCGAGCAGTAGATATTCAGCATCGGTATTTAGGCCAACTTTTGCTTGACCATTTATCTCGCCCTGCAAAGTTCTGGCTGTTAGTTTCAATTCATTGCCTGCATCCAGCACAGACTGAGCTTTTTCACGTAATTCAATGCCATTATTTGTAAGGCGCATTCCTTTAGGAGTCCTGTCAAATAGCTTTACTTCAAGCTCTTCTTCTAATGCTTTTATATGAGCACTAACAGCAGGCTGACTGGTAAATAGTCGTTCGGCCGCTTGGGTTAAATTACCCGTATCGGCGACGGTGACAAAGCTTCTGAGTTGGTAGAGTTCCATTGCTTAATCATGTCATTATTTCTGAGAATGAACAATCGGGAAACCTGATGGGGGGCTTTTGATAAAACGATTGGATAGTTTTTCTTCTCGGGCGTTAAATACGCTCATGGTATTACCTGTAGGGGGTAAATCATACTGGAGGTTTTACTGAATTGTAGTGAGACCTCCGGATTTTACATTTGATTATTATTTATCAATTAACAACAGGAGGCATGTTATGTCCGTTTGTATAGAGCACAACTATCAGAATAATCAGCTAAGTAACATTTCACAGAGCTTACCTGGTTGTACAAAAACACAAATATTTCCAAACTGGGATATGGTTAGCATCATAAGTGTCTGGCTTGAACGCTCGCGACAGCGAAAGCAGCTTGCGAGTTTAGACGAACATTTGCTAAATGATATCGGCTATACACGTGAGCAAGCGCGAATCGAGTATTCCAAACCTTTCTGGAAATGATGTTATTCCATAGTTATCAATAGCCTACACCTTTTAGGTGTGGGCTGTTTAAGAATTCTGTTAAAAATTCAACTTGCAAAACATTCAGGAAACAAGTCAAATAGGCCGCTTAAATCCCCCACATGGAGAGTGTCTATATGACTAAGTTTTTACTCGGTTTCTTTAGTTTTGGTTGGCTCAGAGGCCTAGATTTTTTACCGCCATTGCTATTACGTCTATTTCTAGCGCCATTGCTCTGGGTTTCTGGTAGCAAAAAGCTAGGTCTATTTAGTGCGGAAAATACAGTTTGGTATAACCCTCTGAGCTGGTTCAATACGGATAATCCTGTACATCAGGCTACTACTGCAGGATTGGCGAAACTCCCCTTTGTTGGTGATGCTTTGGCTGGAGTCTTGACAACTTCAATTGGCTGGCTGGAAGTAGCAGGTGCATTTTTATTATTGATTGGTTTTGCCGTGCGCTGGATTTCATTACCACTACTGGCTTTGATAATTCTAACTGCAATTGTCGCCTTGAATGGCCAGGATGCCGTTGTTGCGCTCAAAGAAATGCTGATGACGCATGGTTATACCGATATGAGTAGCTCCGGGTTTAGTAAAGCTATTATCTACTTCTTGATGTTACTAACCTTATTCTTTATGGGTGCAGGGCGCTTCTTTAGTGTTGACTGGTTTTTGCACCACAGACTGAAACAGAAACTGCTGGCACAACAAAAAGCTAAAAAATTAAACCATGCTCACGAGACTATTAACGAAGATCCATTTGATCTTGATAATACAACTGACTAGAAGAATTCTAGCTGGATTCAGGTTTGAAAAAAGGGCGCATTAAGCGTCCTTTTTTACATGTTTGATTGGCCTGTAACTACTAATTTCAAACGAAAAACCACTCAAAAGTAGGGGGGTGTCTTTCATTCATTATTCTGGAATACTTTGGTGCCCACTTATCGCTTTAACAGTACATAAACCGCGCCAGTGCCACCATCTTGCGGTTTCGCCGAATGAAAAGCCAGGACTCTTTCATGCTCGCTCAACCAGTGGTTTACTTGTGTTTTTAATACGGCTTTGTTATCTCCGGAACGATGACCTTTGCCATGAATGATTCGAACACAGCAGCCTTCAAATTGTACAGCTTGGTGCAGGTAAGAAAGCAGAATCTGTTTCGCTTGCTTGATGGTTGCACCGTGCAGGTCAAGCTCATCAGATATACGATATCCGCCGCTACGAAGTTTCTTGAAAACATTTCTTTGTATGCCGTCGCGGCAAAAACTCAGAATTTCAGTGGGATCAACCTCCTCAATTTCTAATTCATCGGATATAGGATCGTTGATGATAAGTTCATCATCAAATTGATCATGTTTAAGCCTTCTGGCCTTGGGCCTTTCGGTTTCATGTAGTGTATTGCTTGTATTAAGGCGCTTCACGCCCTGCATCGCATCTTTAAAGTAGTCATGGTCGTGACTTTCTTTAATTATTTCCTGCTTGGCTTTTTGTGCACGTTGTTTTTCAGCTTGTTGCTTCTCAGCTAACTGCTTTTTTAGTGCTTTTAAGTGTTTTTTATCGAAATTTGCCACAGTAATTGAACACCTAATTAGGTAGAATATGATTAAGATGAGAGTAACATGAAATATTTCTGTAGATAATATGAAAATACTGTTGAGTAATGATGATGGTTTTATTGCGCCGGGAATAAATTTACTGCGTGATCGACTATCTGAGGCCGCAGAAGTATTAACCATCGCTCCAGATCGTGATAGAAGCGGCGCGAGCAACTCACTGACGTTAGACGCCCCCTTGAGACTTGTTGAACGAGGTAAAGATTTTTACAGCGTTAACGGTACGCCTACCGATTGTGTGCATTTGGCACTGTCTGGTTTATATAATGATGAAGAACCAGATATCGTAATCTCAGGAATTAACTCCGGTCCCAATATGGGCGATGATGTGATTTACTCGGGAACCGTAGCCGCCGCAATGGAGGGTCGTAATCTGGGTTTGCCTGCGATCGCAGTATCCATGGCATCTCACAAACCGGAATATTATGGGTCTGCAGTTCAGGCGGTAATGAGTTTACTTGAGGGTTTTCCGCTATTAAGTCTCAACGACGTAGATCGGGCGGCAATCATTTTAAACGTCAATGTGCCAGATATTCCCTGGAATAGAATAAAGGGTTTTCAGGCCACACGTCTGGGAAAACGGCATAAAGCAGAGCCTGTAGTACGCTCTATAGATCCGCGTGGTTCTGAAATTTTCTGGATTGGTCCAGTGGGTGAAGAAGCTGATGCGGGTGAAGGAACGGATTTTTATGCAGTACAAAATGGTTATGTTTCAGTGACCCCAATCCATATTGATCTAACGCGTTATGCAGCTATTGAAGCAACTGAAAAATGGCTCAGCCGAGGCGTAACCGATACAATATTGGAGCGAAGCGACGATAACGTGAAGAGTGAGATTTTGCAAAAACCTCATAAAAGTGGGGGGGAGTCAAATGTCTGAGTTGGATATTCAAGGTGTCGGTATGACTTCACAACGCACTCGTGACCGACTCATGGATAGACTTCGAGAAAAAGGTATCAAGAATTCCGAAGTACTAAGAGTCATGCGTCTAGTTCCACGTCATTTATTTGTCGATGGCGCAATGGCAAGTCGTTCCTATGAGGATGCGTCTTTTCCGATTGGGCATGGCCAAACAATTTCGCAGCCATTCATTGTTGCAAGAATGACAGAATTACTATTGCAAAGTGCCTCTTTAGAGAATGTTTTGGAGGTGGGAACAGGCTCAGGTTATCAGGCAGCAGTGCTGGGGGGGTTAGTGAAAAATCTGCATACAGTTGAGGTTATACCTGAATTACATCGTCAAGCACGCGATCTATTGTTCAAATTGGGTTATCGTAATATTCGTACTCATTTAGGCGATGGAAGCTGGGGCTGGAAAGATGCCGCTCCTTATGATGCAATTATGATCACTGCGGCACCAGATGAAATACCTTCCGCGCTGATAGAGCAGTTACAAATAGGGGGGCGAATGATTATTCCAGTAGGCGCACAAAAAAGTGAACAAAAACTGCAGGTAGTGACACGAATTAGTGATTCGAAACATTCTGTGGAAGATCATGAATCTGTAGTTTTTGTACCTTTAGTAGGTGGTTAAGCATATTTTTTTCGCTAAAACCACAAAAATGTATAAAAAATTACAAATAATGAAAAAAATCCTTTAAAATGAATCTGTTTTCGAATATATATAAGAAAGTGATTGAGTATTCGCAACATAAGTATGCGAAAAATTATCTGGGTGTAGTAAGTTTTTTAGAATCGGCATTATTGCCGATACCGCCTCCAGATATTATGTTGATTCCAATGACACTTGCAAAACCTGTAGAATGGTGGCGTTTAGCGCTTTGGACAACATTGACATCCGTGCTGGGTGGAGTAGCAGGTTATTTACTCGGTACATGGGCTTATGAGTGGTTGGGACCACTCATAGAAAATTGGGGTTATGGGCATAAGTTTGAGCAGGTGAAAGCCTTGTTCGATCAATGGGGGACATGGGCAATTCTTGTCGCTGGCTTCTCGCCAATACCTTATAAACTTTTCACAATCAGTGCAGGACTCTTGTCTATGGCATTTATACCTTTTGTGCTTGCTTCGGCGGTCGGAAGGGGAGCGCGATTTTTTTTGGTCGCGTTATTAGTTGCTAAAGCAGGGCCGCATATGGAACCGCTTATTGTTAAATACATTGAGTGGTTGGGCTGGCTAACAGTGGGCTTGTTAGTTTTGGTTGTGGGAATCTATCAATTAAAATAGAAATCGAAGGTATTTTTTATGGACGGAAAAATAAGATTATTAGCAGTTGTATCAATCGTTGCTGTAATGTCATCGGGCTGTAGTAGTTACAGAGGTTCTTCTCAAGGGGGAGCAGACGTAGGGAGCGGTGGTTATTCATCAAACACTGGCGGCGGGTTCTTCGGGCAAAGAGCAGGTACTGGGCAGGTAGCTGGTTCAAATCGTGGTTTTGGCCAACAACGCGCTACAACGTGTGCACCATGCGGAGCAGCAGAGCCAAAGTCTCAAAGCACTTATACTTACAGTCCGGCGACACCAGCACCTAAACCGCAAGCTGGGCAGCATGACCAGCAATACTACATTGATCAATGGAACCGCCAACAGGCTCAACAAAAAGAACAGCCAAAACCTGCGCAAAATTATACTGGTTACGGTACGGCTCCGGATAATACAACGTATTATGACTATAGTTCTGCTGGTGGAAACGCAGCTGCCAGTGCAAATACTAATGTAGCCACTAGCAATAAGAGTATTTACACAGGCAGTTATCAGCAAAAAACTTATAAGCCATACGCACCAACCACTTATGCCGGTGGAACTGCGGCAACCACTGGCACTGCAGCTTATACCAATACTGTAGGTACTAACAGCACAGCTGGTGGAAGCACTTACATTGTGAAAAAAGGTGATACGGTATTTGAAATAATGCGCCAGACGGGCGTTTACTGGAAAGATATTATCAGTATTAATAATTTAACACCTCCTTACAATATCAATCCTGGACAGACAATCCGTTTGAAATAAATTGACTTGCTAAAAAATAAAAAAGCCCTCAAGTGAGGGCTTTTTTATGCTGATTAGTTTGAGTTTTTATTGGGAGCAAATAAACTGAGGAGGGTGGATGAAATTATCCAGATCATAGTAAGAGATAATTCCAACAAATTTATCCACGATTTCGCCTTTAAGGTTAATCACAAAGCTGGTTGGAATACCCAAGATAAGTCCAAACAATAACATTGTGCTCTTCTGTATGTGAATTAAAGGGTAGCTGATGCCAAGTTCTTTTTTAAAAGCCTCTATTTCTCTGGCTTTACTGCCTCTTGCATTCATCCCAATTACAACTATTCTATCTTTATTGTCATTTGCGAAGCGTTGAATGTCAGGTATTTCTTCCCGAAAGGGTGGGAAATAGATCGCCCAGCAGTTTACTAAACACACTTGCCTTGATAATCGCTAATTTCAAGTTCTGGAAAAAAATAAAGGATTTGTGTTTATCCTTGGTATCGCTAAACTAGCACTTTGTAATTTATCTTTGATTTAAAAAAATTATGTCAGATACAACAATTTATCATAATCCGCGTTGCTCAAAGTCCCGTGCAGCCGTGGAGTTGCTCACAGAAAAAGGCATTGATGCTAATGTGGTTAAATATCTTGATGCGCCGCCTGGTAGGGCTGAGATAGAAAAAATTCTCGAATTTCTCGGAATGGAGCCTCGTGATTTGATGCGTAAGGGTGAGAAGGAATATGCAGATAATAATCTGGCTGATGATTCCTTAAACCGGGATCAGCTAATTGATGCGATGTTAAAATTTCCACGATTGATCGAGCGGCCAATAGTCGTCAAAGATGGTAAGGCAGCAATTGGCCGGCCGATTCAGAATATTATCGATATACTTTAATCAATATTCAGAGATAATCATGAAACAGATTTTGGTACTTTATTACTCCCGCAGTGGCGCAACTGCTGAAATGGCGCGCCTGGTTGTCCGTGGTGCTGAGGGCGTTGATGGGGTTGATGCGATGCTACGAACAGTGCCAGAGGTATCAGAAAATTGTGAGTCAATGCAAGCAAAAGTACCCGATCAAGGCGCTCCTTATGTAACTCTGGATGAATTGAAGGCCTGTGATGGCTTGGCATTGGGATCTCCTACCCGGTTTGGCAATATGGCAGCGCCACTTAAATATTTTCTTGAGAAAACCAGTGGACACTGGCTATCTGGCTCATTAGTGGGTAAGCCAGCCGGGGTTTTTACATCGACTTCAAGTTTACATGGAGGCCAGGAAACTACACTTTTAAGTATGATGATTCCACTTTTGCACCACGGTATGTTAATCAGTGGTTTACCGTATACAGAGTCAGAACTTTTGACGACTATAACTGGAGGGACTCCGTATGGTCCTTCTCACCTCGCTGGTGCTCAAAGTGATCAGCCATTAAGCGATGATGAAAAAACGCTTTGTCTCGCTCTGGGAAAACGCCTGGCGAAACTCTCACTGGTACTTTAAAAACCAATGGATATTACCGTTATCTGGCGCGCGCTTGCAGCCTTTGGAATTATTGCTTTAATCGTTTTAATAGTGCTTTGGAATGGTTGGTTATCACCTGTCCAGGAGTTTCCAAGATCGATTGAAATTGGGCTGTTTGTGGCACCCCTGTTATTTTTTTTGCGGGGAGTTTTTCGTGGAAACCGAGATACGTTTATCGCGGTAATGCTGGTCTCATTCATCTATATGTTGATGGGAATCTGGTATTGCTATTCAGCTGAAGAAAAGCTCTATGGATATTTGATGCTGGCCTTCAGTTTATGTTTGTTTTTTGGGAGTCTATTGAATGTGTGGATCTTGGATAAACGCGATAAGCTTCGGAATCAAATAACAGAAAAATAGATTATATTTGAAAAAGCCCTTAAAAGTAGGGGGGTGTCCTTAAAGTGTTACTTTTAAGTCAGTTTAGCGTTTTTTAGCACTTTTCTTTCCGCCACTACTTTTGGATGTTTTGCCTCTGCCTTTACCGTATTTAAAAGCAGCATTTCTATCGGCTCTACTTTTATATTCACTTTTAGGCAGGAAGTTTTGTTCTTCCAGCTCCAGCCCAACTTTCTCGTAGAGCCTGCGCATACTACGTACATCTATTTCTTCAAAGTTTCCTGGTCGTAAGGAACGTTTTAACTCGACGTGTCCGTAGCGAACGCGACGTAAGCGACTGACGACAAGTTCTTGCGATTCCCACAGCCTGCGAACCTCACGGTTCCTACCTTCATTGAGTACCACGTGATACCACTTGTTAGCACCTTCACCGCCAACAAACTTGATGCTATTAAATCTGGCCTCGCCATCTTCAAGCATTACACCTTTTTGCAGATTGGCAAGTATTTCATCGGTCACATCTCCAAGAATTCTACAGGCATATTCACGCTCTATTTCATAAGATGGATGCATTAAACGGTTTGCAAGCTCACCATCAGTGGTAAATAACATTAATCCATCGGTGTTAATATCCAGGCGCCCTACCTGAATCCATCTCCCGCTACTTAGGCTGGGTAAATGATCAAACACTGTAGGGCGCCCCTCAGGATCATTGCGAGAACAGATTTCTCCCACTTTTTTGTGGTAAAGTAAGACCTGTGGATTGGCATTTAATTTTGTATCAAGCTTCAAAACCTGGCCGCGCAGAACGATTTTATCCGTTTCACTGATTGCCTGCCCTTTTGATGCGACTACACCGTTCACAGTTATTTCACCGGCATCAACCCAACGTTCGATTTCTCGTCGGGAGCCATAACCTGCGCGTGATAATATTTTTTGGATTCTTTCTGACATGTTGACTTAGATCATACAGAATTGCTGATGTCTGGTATAGGCTTTGAATGATAACCACATGAACAAAAGAAGGAATGATATGACTACTGCTAAAACTGAGTTAAAGGAAGTACCTAAAAAGCCTCAGACTAAGACTGTGAATGATAAACCACTTTCTAAGCAACGAGCATTAGAGTTATTGGTTGATCTTACCGATGCTCACAAGGTAATGAATTCAAAAATATTTACCGAAGCGAAAGAACTTTTAAAAATTAGCTATGCCGCGGGCAAATATCCTTATGCTGAAAAAATGAAAGCCAAGGAATACGAAAAAGAAAAAAAACTACTACAGATCGAGCTACTAAAAGTCCAAAAATGGTTAAAAACACAAAATAAGAAAATAGTAGCTATCTTTGAAGGTCGTGATGCAGCCGGTAAAGGAGGAACAATAAAGCGTTTTACAGAGCATCTCAATCCTCGTATTGCCAGAGTTGTCGCCCTGGAAAAGCCAACTGTGAGAGAGCTTGGTGAGTGGTATTTTCAACGTTATGTCGGTCATCTTCCCACTAATGGTGAAATAATATTATTTGACCGTTCATGGTACAACCGTGCAGGTGTGGAGATCGTGATGGGTTTTTGTAGTCGTCAAGATCATTTGGAGTTTATGCGACAGGCTCCTGTGTTTGAGCGTATGTTGGTGAACTCCGATACAATTTTGTTTAAATACTGGTTCTCAGTAACAAGACAAGAGCAGTTAAGACGTTTTCATTCACGCAAACAGGATCCGGTAAAGCAATGGAAACTTAGCCCAGTGGATGTGCAATCCTTAGATAAATGGGACGATTACACTGCTGCCCGCGAGTCCATGTTTTTCAATACCGATACCGCTGATGCTCCCTGGGCAGTAGTTAAATCGGATGATAAAAAACGTGCAAGGTTGGCTTGTATGCGCCATTTCTTATTTAATCTGGATTACGATAACAAAGATACCTCCGTTGTTTATAAGCCAGACGAGTTAATTTGTGGTTCTGTTGAGAAAATGTACCCTGATGAGGCCGAATAAACATTAGAATAACTAGCTGTTATTTAAAACCACTTCTGTTATAAATCAGCGCTTCCGTTTTATTTTAAAGAGCTGATTTTTGTATATTGCACACACTGGTGAAGAGTTAACGGGTAATCGTCGAGATTACCAGAATTTACGGCGATTACTTCCTTATTTAAGTGTCTATAAAGGGCGCGCAATAATCGCGTTACTTTGCCTTGTACTCGCTAAATTTGCTACCGTTTCTGTGCCATTGCTACTTAAGGAAATCATCGATAAGTTTGATGTTAAAGAGCAGCAGTTACTCGTTTTGCCGGTAGCTTTGTTGATCGGATATGGTGTTTTTAGGCTATTGGCATCATTGTTTAACGAACTAAGAGACACTGTTTTTGCCCGTGTCCGTTATCATGCCATGCGCGAGCTTTCCAAACGTGTGATGCAGCACTTGCATAACCTCTCGCTACGTTTTCATCTGGAACGCAAGACGGGCGCGATTAGCCGTGATCTCGAACGCGGCACACGTTCTGTTGCAACACTAATGAATTTTATGGTGTTCAGCATCCTGCCAATATTCATTGAGTTCGCTTTGGTTGCTTTTATCCTTTTATCCAATTATGCATGGGTGTTTGCGCTAGTGACTTTTGCAACTGTGGCGGTCTATGTGTTTTTTACATTTCTGGTTACAGAGTGGCGAATGCATTATCGCCATGATATGAACCGACTTGATTCTCAGGCCAATACCCATGCTTTTGACAGCCTGATCAACTATGAAACGGTTAAATACTTCAATAACGAAGCCTTAGAACAAAATCGTTATGACAGTATTTTAGAAGAGTGGGAAGAGGTTGCCGTAAAAAGTCAAAGCACCATGTCGATGCTGAATTTTGGTCAGGGTGCGATTATTGCGATTGGGGTAACTATCATTATGTTTTTCGCAGCCAATGGTGTTGTTCAAGGAAATATGAGCATTGGTGATTTGGTAATGGTAAATGCATTTATGCTGCAATTGTTTATCCCATTGGGTGCATTGGGAATTATTTATAGGCAAATCAAATATACCTTGGCGGATATGGATCTGGTATTTAAGTTATTAGAACTAGAGCCAGAAATTCAAGATGCTGATGTCGCTAAAGATATTCAAATAGATAAAGGTGAAGTAAGGTTCGACAATATTTCTTTTTCATACAATGAAAAAAGAGAAATTTTACATGATGTTGATTTCATCATTCCCGCAGGTAAAACATTGGCTGTTGTTGGGTATAGTGGTGGTGGTAAGTCAACCTTAGTGCGCCTGCTGTTTCGTTTTTACGATGTGAGCACTGGAAAAATATTAATTGATGGTCAAGACATAAAGAAATTCACCCAAGATAGCCTGCGTGAGGCTATCGGTATAGTACCCCAAGACACGGTACTTTTTAATGAGAGCATATTTTACAATATTCAATACGGAAACCTTTCAGCAAGCGTAGAGGAAGTAAAACAAGCCGCTAAAATGGCGCATATCTACAATTTCATTGAAAGTTTACCTGACGGCTGGGATAGTATTGTAGGAGAGCGCGGTTTGAAATTATCCGGTGGTGAAAAACAAAGGGTTGCGATTGCCAGAACAATTCTGAAAAAGCCTGCGATTCTGATTTTTGATGAGGCAACATCTTCATTAGATAGCGCTACTGAGCAAGCCATTCAAAAAACCATGCGCGAAATTTCATCAGATACGACAACCTTGATTATTGCACATCGATTGTCCACAGTGGTTGATGCGGATATGATTATTGTGATGGAAGCAGGTGAAATAATTGAACGTGGGTCTCATCAGGAGTTGGTGAAAGCAAAGGGGCGCTATTCAGAAATGTGGGACTTACAGCGGGACAATGCGAATTAAAGACCGCCGCATTTATCGGATTACAAAAGCTATTGGATTTTTAGAAGGTAAACGCCTTATCAAAATTTGAGCCTGCAGATGGCTTATATCTTGATATTTCTATATCACTGACTAAAATTGGTCGTTTACACTGGAGCGGTGAGATTACACCAGAATTTTTCAAACAAGAAATTGCTGCTGCGAGAACCTCTGGAGGTTTAAAAAATGGTTTGTTGGCGCAGTTGACCCGCTATCAAAAAAAAATACCTTATTTGTCTGGGTGCAAATACCAAAACTGCCGAAGTGATTGTTGGAGATAAGGCAATTTACAAAGGGGGCTTACGCATGAATGATGAGCTGATTTATCACCGAGTCCTGGATATGGTGGGTGATTTAATGCTAGCAGGTGAACACATTTATGGAAAGATAACGGCAACCAGTCCGGCACATCGTATGAATCATGGTTTGCTCAAGAACATTTTCGAACAAAGTTGTTTTGATTAATCCATATAGTGATCAAAAAGTTAAATTGACTGTGTTGTCCGTCTGCACATAAATACCGTTTAGTCTTCTATCTTGAATCATGAGCCGTTGAGGCAATATCAGTTTATTTTTTGAGAGCAGCACTATATATTCTCATTTAACTACACAATGTAGCTTTTTCATAACTTCATTGAAAAACAAAGATTGGATATACCAGTTGTCGCCACGGATTTGGCGAAAGTCATCAAAGTGTTCTACAAAGCATTTTGTAAACTTTATGGGATATAACAGCTGGGAGCCAGGGAAGGCTCACTTTTTACTTTGTTTTAAATCTCTAAAAAATGACAACGGTGTGCTGCTGTCACCACTAGCCGTTTTGTAATCACTGATAGCGATTGTGATATTGTCTTTAAGTACGACAGGCGCGCTTTCTACCAGTTGCCCTGGGTTTTGATTTTCTTCTGTTTGAGCAACTTCATCTTGAGCAACTTCTTCAAACGCTTCATCTTCAGTTGATTCGCTTAATTCGTTAAGTGAGAGTTCTTTTTCTTTAACTGCATTTTCAACATTACTTGCTGTTTGTTTAATACCGGTTTCAATTTCTTTGAGTTCTTCAAGCATCTTTCGTGTTTCTTCTACTTTGCTATGTATCTCATCAAACATATCTTGAGTTGAGTCTAATGTATTAGAGATTTTAACTATTTTTGAATAGTCTAATGCTTCAAGATTTTTCATTGTCTGTGCGCTGATTTCGTGGCTTTGTTCTTCTTTACGGCGCATGGTTTCAACATGTTTTCGACTTTCTTCTAAATTTGCAGTCAATTCCTGACGAGCAAGATCGGCAACCTGGAAGCTGGTATCGAATTGTTCATAGGCTTGCTCCTCAAAATTATTGAGTTTCTCTGCATACATCTTTAGAGTTTTTTCTGCGGCACTTTTATGTTTTTTCAATAATTGTGATAAATTTAAAGATTCTTTATAGCTTTGCTCAATATTTTCTCCAATTCTGAGTGATATTTCAGAGTTGCCTGAAATGATTGAGCTTTGCTCATTGTGTTTATTGAGAAAGTCTTGCAAGAGCTCTTGGGAAATAGCTTTTTGCTGTTGCATTTTGTCGATGCCTTGATCAACAGTTCTGAGGTTTTCACCTAAATTTTCCTGTACCTGGTGAATTGTGGATACGGTTTCTTGAACCTGCGCATCCCAGAAAGATTGAATTTTCTCAAATTGGCGACTAACATTTGCCGAAGCTGTTTCTACTTCCTGTTGTTTTTGTTTAATTTTTTCAGTTGTTTCAAATATTTCCTGACTGAATTTTTCACTAACTTTATGTTGCGTTGAAAACTCTGTTGCCTGATTTCTCATATCATGCGTAAGTTTAGTGGTTTCTTTTTCTTGTTCTCGAATAGTGGCTGCCGCAGAAGTGATATTTTCTTTGTCATATTCTGCTTCAATACACATTCTTTTTATTGTTTTTTTCTCCCTTGCAGCCAGCCAGCGACCCAGGAAAAGAACCAATACAGAAATAATAAGAGCCGAGGCTACGATGCCTGCAACAATGAGTTCGATGATATGAGTAAGTTGATCAGAGGTGGCTTCAGTTGTTATTTGGGCTACAGGTGATATGCCTTGAGTTAGTACTTCAGTGTGGGATTCAGTATTTTGCAAATATTCTTGCAGTCCTACGGCACTAACACCAGAAGAGAATAAACTGAGTATAATTAAAACAGCCAAACTTTTAATAGCAACGTATCTCATCCTACACTTCCTTGTATTTTGCCCTTGAAAATGCCCTAAACGTACAATTGTAGTTTCTATGACGGGGTTTTTTGACACTTCCAGATGCTTATATAGTACAACAAATTCTTGTATAACTTAAATATTATGTGGTTATGATTTTAATTTAGGCAATTACCACAATTACTAAAAAACTGGCTAAAAGGTGGGGGGTGTCTAAATTTAATACTATATTGACAGATATCTCATTCTTTTAACTTGATATTTAATTGTCCCTCTGCAACGGTGATATTGTCTACACCATCGGCAAAGGACTTCCAGAAACCTTCATTGCCACCAAACTCTTTGACTAAATCGACATTTTTGAGATTGCCAAGCCAGGCATTCGGGATTGGTACTCCCCAGACACTGACTCCCTTTAACACAACGATAGGCCGCCCATTGGCATAGGCCAGTTCAGCGCCAGCATTTACTTTTAAGGTCTTGCCACCCAGAACCGGAAAATCAGGGTCTAACGGAATAATGATTTTTGCGCTGGCAAGATTATCGGCGAGATCAATGGCGACTTTATCTGCAAGATCGGTATTTTTTGCCAGCATCGCGTTAAGCTCTTTCTCGCTAAAGCTTATGTTTCGGTCAGCGCCCACCTCAGTGTAGGCTTCAGGTTCTAGTGTTTTAGTTGATGGATTTTGGCTTGCTGTCGAACCTGGTAAAGTTGGTAGACCGAATTTTTTTAATTTTTGGTTAAGAACGGTCTCTTCTCGCTGATTTAACTCAACAGGATCGAGCTTTTTAGGGAAAAGGTAGTAATTGATAACTAGTACTGTAGCTATCACAGAAAGTAAAACAGTAAGTAGCATGATGCCCATAGTCCGCAGGCAGCCTCCTTTGGATGTTTGCTCATTACTTTGTGTTATTGATTCTGTATCGTTCATTAGATAATTTTCAGCTTCTGGATAGGCAAATATAATACAGGCATTTATCAGTTTGTGCCAAGATCATGGTAAAGCTACTCGACCCAAACGGCTAATTTCTCTAAACTCCACCGCTATGATGTTAAAAGTTAATAATTTAGAATGTATCAGGGGAGATCGAGAGCTATTTTCTGATTTGTCTTTTGAGTTATCTGCTCGGCAATTAATGCGTCTGGAAGGCAAAAACGGTACGGGTAAAACGACTTTGCTACGGACTGTTTGCGGTTTGTTTGTACCGGATCAGGGTGAGATTCTTTGGCAAGGTTTGTCGATAAAAAACCAGGACGAAGATTACCGTAAAGAGTTGCTCTATTTGGGCCACAATAATGCGATCAAGGCTGATTTAACTGCATTGGAAAACCTAAGAATTAATAATAACCTTGCTGGCGAGACAGCCACTAACGATGAATTAATGCATGCGCTTGATACGATCGGGTTGTATGCGTTTGAAGATCTACCTACACGTCAATTATCACAAGGGCAAAAACGCCGGGTAGCACTAGCGCGCCTAATTTTGAGCAATGCCAAGTTGTGGATATTAGATGAACCATTCGTGGCGCTGGATGTTGCTGCTGTTGAATTACTTCAAAGTATCATTGCCAAACACGTTGAAAACGGCGGTATGGTAATCTTGACAACCCACCAAGAAGTTCCGTTGACCTCAGGAGAGATAATTCGAGTATCTCTGGATGAGCGAAGTACTGTCCATGCTTAAGACTTTGTGGATTGTTCTAAGGAGAGATTTACTGCTTGCTCTGCGGCGTCGCAGTGAAGTGTTCACCGTACTTTTCTTTTTTATCGTAGTGATTAGTTTATTTCCACTAGGCGTTGGTACTGAAGATAAAACCCTCAAGCAAATTGCACCCGGCGTGGTCTGGATCGCCGCACTACTGGCTTCAACCTTGGCATTGGAGCGATTATTTTCCACAGATTATGACGATGGAACTTTGGAGCAACTGGCGTTGGCACCTACTTCATTGTCGATCATTGTATTCGCAAAAATCATTGCACATTGGTTGTTAACAGGCTTACCCTTAGTGCTTATATCTCCACTCGTCGGACTATTTTATCATCTGCCATTAGACTCTATTATTGTGATGATGACTGTTTTATTATTAGGTACCCCCGTGTTAAGTATGCTGGGTGCGATCGCCGCCGCACTAACACTGGGTTTGCGCGGCGGTGGTGTATTAGTGTCGTTACTAGTATTGCCCTTGTATATTCCCATATTGGTATACGGTGCAGGCGCGATTTCGACTAGTATGGTTGAAGGCTTAAGCATTGAACCCTATATATTATTATTATCAGCATTTATGTTATTGGCCATCATTTTTTCCCCGTGGGTAACTGCTGCAGCTTTGAAAATATCGCTTGAGTGATGTTTATAAAAAACCCCTAAAAGTAGGGGGGTGTCTTTTTTTATGTTGGTTTACAACTGATTGATTTAAATCAACCGGCTTCTTTAGTAAAAATGATATTTTGAATTTTTCGAATAAAAATTATGAAAATTAACTGGTTTAAATATGCGGCACCACTGAATTTTTACCCTTTGGCAGGTAAATTAATTCCATTGTTCTGGCTGGCGGCAATAGCATTAATTGCGCTAGGACTATACTGGGGGTTCTTTAAAACGGCCGATGTATTGAATGACCAAAAACAGTATTATCGTATTATTTTTGTGCATGTCGCTTCTGCCTGGATGGCAATGTGGCTGTACGCGATGATGGTTATGTGGGCTATGATTGGTCTTATATTTAACACAAGGCTGTCATTCATGATGGCGTCGGCAACTGCAATTACTGGTACGGTAATGACCCTTATTGCCTTGGCAACAGGTGCAATATGGGGCAAAACCAGTTGGGGTACGTGGTGGGACTGGGATCCAAAATTAACCAGTTTTTTGATATTGCTATTTGTTTATATCGGTTATATCGCATTACAATCAGCTATTGATGATACTCGTCGATCCGATAAGGCCTCGGCACTTTTAGCTTTAGTTGGGTTAGTATTAGTTCCAATTATCTATTATGCGGTAAACTGTCCAGACCCAAATGAGTGTGCATCACTACATCAGGAATCATCGTTAAAGCGTGTTGAGTCTAATATATTAATAGGTATGTTGATCACCACTCTGGGTTTTTGGATGTATAGTTTTGCGACCATATTCATGCGCGCGAGAATAATTATTCTTGAACGTGAACGAAATACAACCTGGGTGTCTAATTTAAAAGAAGTTCAATTGTCTTCGAATACTGGAAGTGATCAATGAATGAATTTTTACATATGGGTGGTTTCGGTGCTTACATCTGGAGTGCGATGGGTATTGCCGCTTTACTCATGTTAATGGAACCATTAACCTTAATTGTTAGAAGGCGGTCGGTTTTAGCGCAAATAAGACGTCAAAAGCGATTCGAACAAGTTCGTTCCAGTTCGAATAAATTACACAAAGCATGAAAGTAAGAGTGAAATAATGAAACCCAGAAACAAACGTATGATATTTGTATTGCTTGCCTTGGTAACTGTTGGTGCAGCATCTGCGCTAATTAGCAAGGCGATGAAAGGAAACCTTGCCTATTTGCATACACCTGAGGAAGTCCTCACGGGCAAAGTACCTAAAGATCAGGTATTTCGTCTTGGCGGTTTGGTGAAAGAGGGTAGTTTGAAACGCAGTGATACAGAATTAGAAGCACGCTTTATTGTTAGAGATAAGCGAAATAATGAAATTACAGTAGTAACAAAAAATATTTTGCCAGATCTGTTTAAAGAAGGTAAAAGCCAGGTTTCGCGCGGAAAGATGGGTGACGATGGTTTATTTTATGCGGATGAAGTTCTAGCTAAGCATGATGCCGAATATATGCCGAAAGAGCTTAAAGATACCCTCGATAAAGAGCATACAGCCGCAACAGCAAAGGGCACAGAGTAATGATTCCTGAGATTGGTCATTTTGCTTTAATTCTGGCGCTTTCTGTCGCTGTAGTCCAAGGTGTATTCCCAATGTGGGGTTCGCTTACAGGCAAGTCACAGTGGATAACGATGGCAAAGCCAGCGGCATTTGCTCAGCTGTTATTCATGATTATTTCGTTTTCATGTTTACTATATGCTTTTCTCACCAATGATTTTTCTGTCAAGTATGTAGCGACCAATTCAAATACTCAGATGCCGACTATTTTTAGAATTTCGGCTTTATGGGGTGCACATGAAGGCTCATTGTTACTCTGGGCATTGGTGCTGTCCGCATGGGGTGCGGCTGTAGCATTTTTCAGTAAGGGTATTCCTGCGATTATGTTGTCACGAGTATTAAGCGTTATGGGCTTAATCGGCGTTGGCTTTATGCTTTTTGTGATAATTACCTCAAATCCATTTGAAAGATTATTACAGATACCGCTTGAGGGTCGGCAGCTCAATCCTTTGCTGCAGGATATAGGCTTGGCGATTCATCCGCCTATGCTTTATATGGGCTATGTGGGTCTGTCTGTCGCCTTTTCATTCGCGATGGCGGCAATGATAGGCGGAAAGCTTGATGCTGCGTGGGCGCGTTGGGCGCGCCCATGGACAAATATAGCATGGATGTTCTTAACCCTCGGAATTACTCTCGGTAGCTGGTGGGCATATTATGAGTTAGGCTGGGGAGGTTGGTGGTTCTGGGATCCTGTAGAAAACGCTTCGCTAATGCCCTGGATTGTGGGTACTGCATTGATTCATTCTTTGGCGGTGACCGAAAAACGAGCCAGTTTTAAAGCGTGGACAGTGTTGCTTTGCATTTTGGGTTTCTCTTTGAGTTTACTTGGTACTTTTTTAGTTCGTTCAGGCGTTCTGACGTCGGTGCATTCATTTGCAAGCGACCCAGAACGTGGCTTATTTATTCTTATATTCTTATTGGTGGTGATTGGTTCATCATTGCTGCTATTTGCATTTAGGGCGCATAAATTACGCTCCATGGGTGCTTTTTCGGTCATTTCACGTGAATCTGGATTACTGGTTAATAATGTCATTCTTGTGGTTATGACTGCTACGGTATTATTGGGAACACTTTATCCCTTAATTATTGATGCATTTGGCTCAGGTAAGATTTCTGTAGGACCACCTTATTTTAATAGTGTTATGGTGCCACTGGCTGTATTGCTTTATCTTGTAATGGGCACTGGTTTTTACCTGCGCTGGAAGAAAGATGAACCAAGTAGGATACTGAAGAAAGTATGGATACCGCTAGCTGCGAGCTTAGTGATTGCCTTTGTATTGCCCCTTGTGCTTGTTTCTGATTTTAACATTAAAACAACTCTTGGTTTGTTTTTAGGTAGTTGGGTATCACTTGCTGCATTGATGTGGGTTGTTGGCCTTGGTCGCTCACCCTTTAAACTGCCACTTTCTAGCTGGGGTTCTGTGACTGCACATATCGGCATGGCGATGACGGTCATAGGCATTACGCTCGTATCAGTTTATGATTCAGAAAAAGATGTGCGTCTTGAAGTAGGGCAAAGCTATGAACTTGCCGGATATAATTTTACATTCAAGGGTATTGAGTCTACTCAGGTAGATAATTATCGAGCGAATCGCTCTACCATAGAAGTTACCCAAAATGGCAAGCTGATCACAACACTTCACCCTGAAAAGCGTGACTATGGACGTGATCAGATGCCAATGACTGAAGCGGGTATTGATGCAGGATTTACCCGGGATTTGTTTGTCGCTTTGGGCGAACCCCTTGGTAAAAATGCATGGAGTTTTCGCATCTACCACAAACCCTTCGTAAGGTGGATCTGGATGGGTGGAGTATTGATGGGTATTGGTGGAATGCTGGCCGCATTCGATAAACGCTACAGACGCATTAGAAAAATAACCGTTGTTACTGAAGCCGATACATCTGAAATTGAAACTAAGATTAAAAATTCAGAAGTTGCAGGAATTACTGCATGAGCAAGAAGTATTTTATTCCACTGATTGCGTTTGCAGCGTTAGTCGGGCTGATGCTTTTTGGTTTGAAGAATGATCCAAAGTTGATTCCTTCACCTTTTATAGGTCAGCCAGCTCCTGAGTTTGAATTGCCGCGATTATATAAACCCAATGAATCTATTTCTGTAAAAGATATGAAGGGGCAAGTATGGGTGCTGAATCTATGGGCATCCTGGTGTGTTTCTTGCAGAGCAGAACATAAAGTCTTGAGTCGCCTTATCACTAATATGAAAGTACCTACGATTGGCTTGAATTATAAAGATTACGGCACCGAGGAATATGGTGAAGCGGCTATGCAGTGGCTGGCAACACTGGGAAATCCATATGTCGCAGTTGCTGTTGATACAAAAGGCATGGCTGGAATTGACTGGGGTGTTGTCGGTGTTCCAGAAACCTTTGTAATTGATAAAAAAGGTATAGTTCGCTACAAATTTACCGGCCCGGTTTATGATAGTGCGGTTGATGAAATTTTAGTGCCCCTGATTGATAAATTACGTAAGGAAGAAGCATGAGAACTTTTTTCATGACTTTATTAATCATGTCTGGAGCTATTCTGCTGGCACCAGCAGGTGCTGTTCAAATTGAGTTTCATAAGTTTGAAAATCAGCAGCAGGAACGTCTTTATCTAGACCTGGTTGCAGAACTACGTTGCGTAAAGTGTCAAAATCAGAATCTCGCAGAATCTAATGCCGAACTCGCCAGAGATATGCGGGAAAAAACCTATGAGATGATAACACAGGGTAAATCTCGTAGTGATGTGATCAATTATATGACAGCTCGCTATGGTGATTTTGTGCTGTATAAACCACCTTTTAAAAGTAAAACCTTATTGCTTTGGATTGGTCCTCCAGTTCTTTTGTTTTTTAGTCTTTTTTTGTTGATGAAACTTATTCGTGGTCAGGCAACACAGAAAAAAGAAACTCTAAGCGAATCCGACCGCGAATCAGTTCGTGCGGTTTTAAAATCTAACAGTACTAGTCAAGAGAAGTAACCACCTATGTTCTGGATAATAAGTGCGATCCTTGTTTTAATCGCTTTGGCTTTTATTTTGCCATCTTTACGTAATCGCAATACTTTTCATGATGCAACTCGTGAACAAAATATAGCAATCGCACAGGAACAGCTTGCTGATTTGGAGGCGCGTTTTGAGCAGGGAGAAATCAATCAGGAAGGTTATGAATCGAGCCGTGATGAACACGAACAGGCATTATTCAATGATTTAAGCATTTCGGAAATTAATTCAAGTAAATCATTAGCCAATAACACTTCAAAGAACTCCTTAGTTGGATCAGCCCTGATCTTATTACTAATACCCGCGATTACCATTCCACTTTATTTAAAAACAGGGAATATTGGTTTCACAAAATTGCTTGATTCAAAACAGGCAGCACAGCAAGCCAGAGATGAGAATGTGCCGATGAAAGCAGATGGCACCCCTGATATCGATCAGATGGTGGCAGGTTTGCAAAAAAAGATGGATGCGAACCCAGATAATGCCAAGGGCTGGTATATGCTGGGTCGATCCTACATGGTGTTAAAGCGTTACCCAGAGGCTGCAAGAGCCTTTGAAAGTGCATATAAATTATCACCTGACTCTGCTGATGCGATGTTGTCTTTGGCAGATGCATTATCCATGTCAAGTCAGGGGCAGTTGGCCGGTAGACCTGCTGAACTAGTCAATAAAGCTGTCAAATTAGAGCCACAAAATATAACTGCTTTGTGGCTCTCTGGTATGGCAGCGAGGCAACAGGGAAATTACCTGGATGCTATAAATCAGTGGAAGAAAGTATTACCCTTGATAGATAATCCCGATGAAACTATAGAAGTAAGTCGCCTAATTTCTGAGGCAAAGAGTAAGCTTAGCCCTGAGCTTCAGGAAAACCTGGCTAAAGAGGTGCAGGCTTCAGTTGTTGATGACAACAAAAAGGTAACAGGGATAAAAGTGAGCGTCTCAATTTCAAACGAAATGCTTACACACGCATCGCCCGATGACCTCGTCTTCATCTATGCAAAGGCAATGAGTGGACCACCAATGCCGTTGGCAGCTTTGCGTAAACAAGTTAAAGATTTGCCCATTGAGGCAGTTCTAAATGATGATATGGCAATGATGCCAAATTTGAAATTATCTGGTTTCTCAGAAGTAGTTGTTGGCGCTAGAGTTTCCAAATCCGGAAGACCGATAGCAGAAAACGGTGATTTATACGCTGAGAAGTTTTCTATTAAATCGGGTGATGAAGTCTCTTTAGAGATTAATTCTGTGCTTTCAAAATAGACAATTATTCACCTTATGTCATCTAAAAGACACCCCACTTTTGATCTGTTTTTTTAAATGGTTCGAATGTGAGTAAAGCCAATTTGATTTAGCTAAAGGACGAAGCTCCATAAGTTCCCACTGCTTTTTTTCACGACAATTGATCTGATTTGATTACTTACAAATTGCGACCCTCGTTAAGATTAATGATAGAGGATTCCTGTTTTAGCACCATCTTCCTTAACAAGCTGGTTAATATGATTTTGCAATTTGACATCTGAACTTTCTTTAACAGTTGTCGGTTTTATCTGAATGCCCTGCATCGCTGCCATGATAGCGTCTACTTGCGAGTTTGAAGATAAACTACTTTTATTAACGTAATTGGCAGTATCTTTTTCTGAATCAATCGAGGTATCGTTGGCTTTTACAGTTTTTACTCTATTTTCAACTGTTAATGGTTTTGTGGTTTTATCTGTTGAAAATACAGTCTTGTAGCTATCCATATTTTCAAGAGCTGAAATATAGTTTTGATCTTTAATAACCGCATTTTTGTGTGAACTTTTTAATAAATTAGTGAGCGTCTGTTTATCTGACTTTGCTTTGACTAATTTCTCTTTCAATAATTTGTTTCTATCATTTTCAGCGTTAAGTCGAGATGAAAGTTCAGCTAAGTTTTGAGCTAACAGGTCTTTTGTAGCTGGCTGTCTTTCTACTTCATCTTGTAGCTGCCCTTTATTGCTATTTAACAATTCTTCAATTTTTTCCACCACATCATTATTAGGAATTATATTGGTATCTGTATAATTGGCTTCGGTATTAAGTTTTTCATCTGGCATTTGATGGGCTTCATGCACAACTGTTTCTGGATCAAGAATATATGATTCGAGTATGACATCTTCTGGTAGATCAGTTTTTTCTGCTACAGCATTTGATATGCTGGGAATAGCTATTTTAGTAATTGTTTGTATTTCTTCATTATTGATAATAGTGAAATCACTTTGGTTTTCAATGCTAATTATGACATCACTATTTGGTTGTTCTAAGAATAATGTAGTTTTTAACTTGGTAAATAAAGCAAGAGTGTCACTCGGTATTTTTTTATAACCTAGTTCATATGCTATAGCACCAGCAAACGTAAGTGCTAGTGGTATGAGGAATAGGTAACTGATAATTTGTAATTTTTTAGATATTTGCTTTTCAGTTTCAGGTAACACATATTCAATTCTATAGCGGCTTTCTATCATTGATTTAATATTTTTTGTCTAGAGTATTTAATTAAGGCAATACCTTAGTAAACTGAATATTTTTCGTAATTTCATACACCACGATAATATTTCAGTTTTAGGTTGGGCAGTCTATTTTAATAAGAGCCTTAGTGGTGCGGGGGTTTGATCACACCAAGGACCATTGCAAAATAAGCATAAATCATTAGCGTCAGTATTGTCCAGTTTTAGATTTAATTCTTTTAACCCTAACAGGCTAATCACGTTTTGCGAATTCTCATTTGTAAACAATATAAAGTGCATATTGATTGAACCTGGTATTTCTCACTTTAGGGCTCCTCTATAAAAACTTAGTCATCCAGGCATTGACAAGTAAACCTTGGGCGTTCTTTACCTTAGTGTTTATAAAATCTAAGATTTCAATCTCGCCGACAGTTTATACATCTGCCGCAGCTAACATGGGATGGATGTAGAATGGCGGGCAAGGTCGAGAAGATTTAGCAAAGTCATCGACTAAATTGTTATTTGTATCCTGAATACGCTTTAGTGTTAGCTTCAGTCTCCGATGAGAAGCCTCGATTAAGGGTATTTCAGCAGTTATAGCTACCGGAAATTCATCATTCGCTAGAACATAAAAAGAGAGTAATAAGCATAAAAAAATATAATATTGTGAAAGTTTTTCATGGGTGTAATTTAAGGGGGGTTGAATAATTATTATTGCCAGTAACATAGCACAAATACAGATGATTTAAGTTTACCTTCGAAGTATAGGCACGTTTCGTTGAAATAACACCTCATAGGCTCTTCTTGAGAGCGCACTTAACACAGCCTTATCTTTAGTCAATAAGGTTTTATAAATTCTGGTTTTATCTTCAACGGAGGCAATGTAATTCGGCTCGATAGGTTTACCTAAATAGAGTGATTCCATCGAGGTAAGGATAATACTTGAAGCGTAATATTCTGCCTGCCCCTTTGTCATGGGATTGAGTGAAAAAATCAGAAGTTTACTTAGCCATATATTTATACCCTGGTCAGTACTGGCTAGTTGCGCAAGATATGCGCCGAGTTCTTCCAGGGTATGGTCTATACCATCCTCACTGAGCTTGTCTTTAAACGTAGCAGCTAACCAGTGTGGTGATTGCCAATTCTTTTTATTAATCTGATGATAGGCTTCGTGGTATTCGATGCTAGGGAGTAGTGCTTCATCTAGCTTTTTTAGTACCGGTTCTTCAACCATAGCCAGATTTTTTGAGAACTCCTGTTTATTCTGTGATTTTTGTTTGTCTTTCCCTAATAACACACTAATTGCATCAAAACCGTTGCCAAAGATACTTTTATCACTATTACTATTAGTACGTTGCATAGTTTGCTGCATTTTTGAATTCTGCATGCGGAATTTATCACTAATCAGTGTTTTAATCGCGCTTTTAACTTTACGCTGATCTGCTGAATCAGGGTAAATCTCATACAGGTCTTTTTTGTAAGCTTTGGTAACTGCCTCTTCAATTTCATAGTAACCCTGCATCCAATAAGGAATTACATAATTTCTACCTTGAAAGGTGAGTGCAGGCAAGATGGACTCTCTGGCGAAACTCTTAATTCGGTCGATCAGAATTATTGAGCCTATGCCACGGTCTTTGAATGTCAGGCCCAGAGCACTATCAACCGCAGGCACTTTATCGATACGTTTTACCCGGAATAAAGGGAGTTCAATCGACTCCTTAATATCATCATAAAATAGTTGATTGCGACCTTCAACCTTATAGGTTGTCACCATTGTGGTTCGGCAAAGTTCGGGACTATTGTTGCTCATAAATGATTCTAGTTGTTTTAGCATCATCATTTGTTCAACGGGCGCATCGATAAGTGAAGAGCAGGGCATGGTGAATGATTTTGGTGAGAGGTAATAAGGTAGCTTTAATTGGTCAAATAGCGTATTTACATCCTTGAAACCCAACATGATCTCTTCACTATCCACTGCTGGGTCTTTGAGCTTAAGTAACTGCTTTTCGATAATCTCTCTAATGCCATTGGGCTCAGGTAAATCACTGAGAATTTTCTTTTGAGTTGTCTCTATTGAAGCTTCAACAGTTTTAAGCAATGCGGAATTTTCATTGTGTCTAAGTATCAGTTTGCGGTGCAGCAAATCGGAATAATAGGGCAGGTAGTTTGCTAAAACATTTTCGACACGTTGCTGTTGATACCAGTTATTCAGGCTGTATAAGCAAAATCCAAAAGCAGCAATCAATACTGGATAAATCAGCTTGGCCTTAAAACCTGAGGATGTGATTGGAGTAATAAAAGACTTTGGAAGAATGTGTGTGTTTCTGATACCTGAAAGCTGTTTAACCAAAGTTTCTTTATATGCAGCCGTACTGATGGGGTATATTTTCTCATTTCGAAATTGCACTAATACCTTGTGCTTTTGCTTCATATAGCGCAATGCCAACAGAAAGCGTAAAGGATAAATCCAGCCTCTGTATGTCTGTGGATTTTCAAACGCATCGATAGTCATAGCGTCAGGAGAAGAAGCATCAGGCTGATTAATCAGCGACAGTATAATTTTATTAAGCATCGCTCGCTAACCTTGCTCTATCAGTCATAATTGCCGATTGTAGTGTTATATTAGTGTCAATAAAGATACCCCCCCACTTTTGAGCCCTTATTAAAAACTTAATTATAAGCATTGTTTTACGAGTAATCACCATTGCTTCCTCAACCAGCTAGAAACAGTATTAATACTTTGAATCCGTTGTTGCATAGTCTGTTCTACATAACAATTTGAAGCATCGACCAGATCTTTAGCGCGTTGGCGAATCACGCCATCTATGATTGATTCATCGAGACCTCTGCGAAAGCCGCTCCAATCCCAGCCACATATATATTCTGGCATTAACTTAAAGCGACTCGCTAGGTTGTTTAAGGGAATCAATGCCTGTTCTTTATTTTTGTTCTGCATATGGTAAATAGCCACCAGAGTTTCTTTGATTTGTTTATAACCATCAGTGAGAAGGCCACTAGAATTAATTTCCTCAAGCAGTTTTTCAAAAGATACCAGATCTACATTAGCAGTTACATAGGTTTCCATTAAATCCAGATTGATTTCAGAAATAACTTCCAACATTGCTGGTGTTTTATTTGGGTTGTTTTTTAAGATACTGCGTCCTTTCTTTAGCTCTGATGTGGCAGTTTCCAGGTCATCGAAATAAAGCCACGCTAAAGCCCCCGATTCTCGATGTCGTGAGGCAACATACGCGGGGCTAAAATCCTGTTTGCTAACATATGCAGTGGCTTCCTGAAAACATTGATATGAAGTTAAGGCACGCTCTTTGTCACCTGCCTGATGGGTTATGGCCGTCATAAACCAATAGACACTGTTGATGTAGCCCTCATCGCCTGTACACTGCAGTTTGCGTGAGTGCTCGATGGTTTTATCCACGTCCTTGCGGCGAAAGAAGCACTCAACAGCCAAATCTTCCAGGTTGGCCTTTATTCTTCTTTCAGATTTTCGCCACTGTAATTGTTGCCCGATGGTTTCAATGGATTTTTCGAGTTTTTCACAATTACGTTCCGAATCCAGAACCGAATTATAGGCTTCCATCAGCAAAACTACTTCCTTGCGCCTCTCGCCTGGTGCGTTTGGAATATCTCTTGCGGCACAGATGATCGCGGGCTCACGACTGCATTGAAACGCAGGTCGACCATCTTCCTGATTATTTAGATTGTTATCTGCCCTTTGTTTGTCGCGCCGCATCTGTTCTATGGCGTCTGTTTGCATCAGCGACTGCATGAACTCCATAGGCGATTGAGAGTTAGCTGCTGAACGACTGAAATCGAAGCTTAATTCCGGGTTTTGCTGTTGCAAGGTGGTCATGATTTGCACCATCTGTTGCTTGGCTAACCATTGAGTAAATGCAAACTTTTCAGGATCGCTATCGGCAGGGAGTGCCTCAGGTTCGCTAACTGATTTCCACAGAAGCATGCTTGCAATAAGTATGATCAACAGTGGCGCTAAACTTAAGAAAAGAAATCTTTTACGGGTATTAGCGCGTTTACTCTTGACTCTATATTCAAGTTTTTCACCCCGGAGCTGAGTGCGCTCATCGGTGATTTTTATTGCCTGTTTGTAGTATTTGGTAGCTTCATCGGTTTGATCAGAATGACGAATTAGTTCGGCAATATTAAATAATAGTTCAGGATTGTTGGGGTCAGATACGAGTTTATTTTTTGCATGAGAAAGCAGTTCTTGTAATGAAGTTTGCTCGTTCAAACTCCATTTTTTTTTCAACTGTGAAAAATGCGACTGCTTCATTATTTGGCATCCCCTAGATAGGAAGGCAAATAGTTACAACGTGCGCCAAATCTTTTATCACAAATATTTGCCGGGGCTTCACTGTTTACAGGCTGCCAGCCAGATTTTACACGACGGACTTTGAGATATTCGCGTGCAGTGCGAAATGCTTCAAAACCGCTTCCCGCATTACTGCCATCCTCACTCGTGTCATAAACAAAGAAATAGGCGAACTGCTTTTCAGAATCTATGCTGCCTAATACTTTTGACAATTTTGAATTGCGCACACCTAAAGTTTGGAACTTAGGCCATTCATCGGTATCACGGGCAAAGAATGAAATGCCTTTGTCAGTATCAATTTTTCCGAGTAGTCCAAAATAATCTAGCGCGAAAATGCGCTTGCTAGCGGCTGCACCTCTAGTGGCTTGTAAGGTTGCATTGGAAAAAATGGTATCGGTATCCATTGGCAATATCCGGTCATCCTTACAGATGAAAAATACCGGGCTCAACTCGGTAACATGCTCAAGTGGAATTTCGAGTTGATAGGTTTTGTTATTATCATGAATCAGGTTAATAACAGCGAAGATAATCAGAATGCCTACCGAATTGGAGACGATATCTGTAAGTGAATCTAGGCTGATCAGGTTTTTCATTGTATATAACTAATTGTTACTTTTATTTAGATTTAGAGTCCAGTTGGAATCCAATGGTTCCAGGCCAATACTTATTGAGGCAGCATCCTGCGTGAAACCCATAACATCTCGAATTTTTTGGTAAGCTTGACCACCGTTTGGATAAATGCCAAATAATAAAAACTCTTCATAGAGATAATTGGCTTTGAGGGCCATTTCATTCAAGGTTCGCATATCGAGCATTGCTTGAAGAATTTCATCCATGTCGGGTTCGCTGGCGAGTCCCATTATTGATCCTGTATGTAACTCAAGTTTTCTAATAGCGCGTTCCCGACGATTAGCGATGTCATCGATGATTACCCGGTCAGCTTCATCAACTGTTTGTTTTAGTTTGGCGAGATATTTGGTTGGGGGGACGCTAATGATGCCATCGGGCAAGCTGAAAATTTGATAGGCTACTTTATAGCCTTGTTCTAATTGCGCGGTGAGTTCTATTTTTTGTGGCGCACTAAAACTATTCAGTACATTGATAAAAGATAACACCCCCATTACGCAGAGAAATATACTTAGAAAAGGAAACAGACTGATTTCAAGCTTTTCATCTTGATGATAACGTGCGTAACGGGTAGCGCGTGACATGGCCATTTTTAATTATCTTTACCACTCAGTTTTGAAGTAAAGACTGTTTCATAAAGGTCTTCCATGGTTTCCTGCAATGCTTTGATCTGTGTACTCAGCAGCTTTAATTCATTCGCAACTATTTGAGTGCTGGCATTGGCTTCAGGACTTCCAGAATTAGTATTGAGATTTGCAGAAGCAATACTGTTATAAGCTGTAGTGTGTTGTTGCAATAATGGCTTGATGTCATGAAACCATCGCTCATCAAGATCAATCAAATAAGCTTCTTCAGACTTCTCCAAAGATAACATCAACATCATCAGTGGAATACTCAGCAATAATGCGAGTAGTGTAGTGTCGAATGCTGTCGCTAATGAGCCTGTTACCATAGGCAGGTTTTCTTTCAACATTGCTGAAACATCGGTGACTGAATTAGAACTGGTCATCGCGTCTGAAAAATGCGAGATGCCGTTACTGATTCCCCACACAGTTCCTATAAAACCCATAATTGGCACAGCCCAAACCATAAATCGCGACAGTGAGAATGAGCCACGCATATACTCTCGTTCTTTGATACCAAAGGTTTCATCAACATCATCCGCATGGTGATTCAAAAATAGTGATAATCGGGTAATCATTAAGTTGTCAGATTTGATATTGTTTTGCACACTAAGATTAATCAGTTCATTATATATTTCATTCTCGTTTTGACTGCTCGAGTCTTCATTCAGAACTGACGGAATAATTTGATTGCTGACTGAGTAACTTTGTTTTTGCTCCTTAAGTAATCTTTTTCTCTTAAGCAACAAATGAAGAAAACTGGCACAAAAAAACCATAGAATAATTGGTGAAATCCAGTTGCCGAAGAATAATTTGAATATTCGCGGTAAGCTGGTTGCATCCGCATAAAACCAATACAGTGCTAATGAAGGCAATAAAACCAGCAATGCGGTGATGATTAATGGATACTTGAATGGTTGTTCTACAGGGTAAATATTTGGCGTGTTATTAGAATTCTCAGTGGTCACGCTGGTGCTCCGATATTATTGAAGTAATTGATAATTTATCATAGTGTAGGACAGGAACACAGGGGAAGAGTTCTTTTGTTTAATAGGGTTAATTATTGTAATTATTTATTAATAATGGTTTAAAACGACACCCCCCACCTTTTAGGCGGTTTTTTTAGTTTTCGGGAGAACGGACACGAGCATTATAATACTCATGCCACACTGGACTAGAGCTTCCTTAAGCCATAATTATGGTGTTGTTGGTAAGCCTGCTTTTTTCCAGCCAATATAACCGTCTGAGTAGTTTCTGACGTTGGTGTAACCCATTTTTTGCAAAGTGTCTGCCGCAAGAGGTGTTCTGATGCCCGCACCGCAGTAAACCACTATTGGTGTGTCTTTGCTCAGTGCCGCGCTGGTAATGCGATACTCTAGCCAGCCACGAGGAATGTTTCTGTTTTGATCTGCTTTAATTGCACCACCCATGCTCTGGATTTCTGATGGCAGGCGAACATCAACAAGTATCATGTCCAGATTTTGATCTAATGCTTTTTTTAATTCTACTGTGCTTATTATTTTTGTTCGTTTCTCGGCTTCCGCCTGCAGTTCTGCCCCTGTTGTAATACCTGGGACTTTTGCGAGCGAGACTGATAAAAACAGTGTTGATGATAACGTTACTGCAATGATGAGGGTTTTTGTGATTAAGCTATTACTTTTCATATGAAATTCCTTATACTAGTTTTTTTAAACATAAACTTTAGAAGTTAATACTTAACTTGAATAAATCCAGCTTAATAGTACGATTACACACTCCTTTTAGATGCCGCTGATTAATATACAAACATGAGCCATAACTTTACCATGTCCTCCTTTATCAAAATACCGGTTTGGATTTTTGAATTAATTACGAGTGCTAAGTCATTTAAAGATAATCCGATTCTTGGGTCTCCTGTGCTAAATCGTCTCGGCCTTCATGTTATCCGTTTGCTAATTTCACATGGTGTAATGATGTGCAGAATGTGGATGCTGGCCTTGCCAATATCCGCTCATGATAGAAAGTCGTATTTTGAAAATGGATATATCTTAAAAGAAAACTTTTTACCTGATGTTGAATTCGTAGCTTTAGAAAATGAAGCAAGGATATTTAAAGGCGAGATTCTATGTTAAAAATCAAACAAATTATCTTAAATTGGACGATATTCTGACTGATTTTTCATGAGTGCAACGCGAAGCGCGTCAGGGTGATACTTTGACCCATAGAGCGGTATTATCGCCCGAGGTACTGCAACATCAACCTGCGATTGAAAAATTATTTTCAAATAAATATTTCAAACAGTTGGCTCGTTTTACATCAGGGCATTTCAGAGAGCTTTTGTTTTATCTAGAAGAGGTAAAAAACCAATATTGCCAGGGGGCGACTGACCCACAGAAAACTTTTCATAATGATACGTTTCATCCTTCGATGAAATGCTGGCTTTTTATAGATGATGTAAGTGAAAGTACCGGACCATTTACATATGTGCCAGGTTCACATAAGCTCAGCTGGAAGCGATTGAAGTGGCAATATAAGATGAGCCTTGATGCCAGGGACGCAACTAATAACCTACATGCAAGAGGCTCTACTCGTTTCACTGATGAGGATTTGAAAGAAATAGGCTTGCCCGAACCGCATTCTTTTAGGTTACAAAGAATACACTGGTGATAGCCAATGTGTTTAGTATCCATCGCCGTGGAGATAGTAGTGAGAAAAGCACTCGGCTTGCTATATGGGGTGATAGTAGAACAAACCCGTTTATTCCATTTCCTGGTTTTGGTGGAAAATTCATAAATGAGATGCAATATTATTTTCTGGGTATGTATCGTAAAAGAGTTGATGAAAATGCAGAGAAGAAGGGTATTCGTTCGCCGTGGCGCGTGATTGGTCCTGATGAAAAATAATTTTTAGCGATCGCTTTTCTTATTGATAGAGATACCCTTGAAATATTGGTATTCTAGCCTGCTTTAAGATTTTCAATCCTAGGATGTACCGTGAGCGACGATTCCAACAACGACTTGAACGACACAGTCGACTACAAAAAGACTTTAAACCTGCCCAATACCAGTTTTCCGATGAAAGGAAATCTTGCAAATCGCGAACCTGCGATGTTGCAAAGCTGGATAAAAGACGAGCTTTATTCAAAGTTACGAGAGCATGCTGCAGGACGTCCTCAATATATTTTGCACGATGGACCTCCTTACGCAAATGGTGATCTGCATATCGGACATGCAGTTAATAAAATCCTCAAAGACATAATTATTAAAAGCAAGACCTTGTCTGGTTTTGATGCTCCCTATGTGCCTGGGTGGGATTGTCATGGCCTACCGATTGAGGCTCAAGTTGAAAAGAAAGTTGGTAAGGTTGGACAGAAGGTTGACGCCACTGAATTCAGAAAACTGTGCCGTGAATATGCAGGTAAACAGATAGAAGGCCAGAAGGCTGATTTCATTCGAATGGGCGTACTGGGTGACTGGGATAAACCCTATCTGACGATGAATTTTCAAACCGAAGCCGACATTGTGCGCTCATTGGCAATGATTATCGATAAAGGCCATTTGCAAAAAGGCCAAAAGCCCGTGAACTGGTGTCTGGATTGTGGTTCATCACTGGCTGAAGCAGAAGTTGAGTATGAAGATAAAACCTCTGATTCTATCGATGTTAAATATATGGCACTTGATCAAGCTGCGATTGGTGAGAAATTTGGTGTTTCAGGTCTTACGGATATTAATGTCGTGATTTGGACTACTACTCCCTGGACATTGCCTGCGAGTATGGCTGTCACTCTACATGCAGATTTTGATTACCTATTAATTGCAACTGACAAGGGGTCGCTGATTCTTGAAGAAACCCTGCATAAATCTGCGCTTGAGCGTTATGGTTTAGAAAACAAGGGTGTTTTAGGTCGGTGTAAAGGTGCTGATCTTGAAGGTTTGATGCTCAAGCATCCTTTTTATGGTCGTGAATTACCTGTTATCCTGGGTGAGCATGTAACTGCCGAGGGTGGTACAGGTGCGGTGCATACCGCTGCTGCACATGGTACAGATGACTATGTGGTTGCGAAGAAATACAATCTCGAAATTATTAGCCCTCTGGGTAATGACGGACACTTTTTGCCTGATACAGAGCTCGTTGGTGGACAGTTTGTTTATGCTGGCAATAAAACCGTTCTGGATAAAATTGAAGAGAACGGCAGCTTACTCAGTATAGAAAAAATTCGTCACAGTTATCCACATTGCTGGAGGCATAAGACACCGATTATTTTCCGTGCTACACCACAGTGGTTTATCAGTATGGAAAAGCAGAATCTTCGTCGTGATGCATTGAAAGGCATTGATGAGGTCAAGTGGATTCCCGATTGGGGTAAAAGCCGTATCTATAAAATGATAGAAGGTCGACCTGACTGGTGTATTTCGCGACAGCGTTTCTGGGGCGTACCAATAACATTATTTGTGCACAAAGAAACTCAGGAGCTTCATCCAGATACTTTGGAAATCATGGAAAAAGTGGCACAAGGTATTGAGAAAGAAGGTATCGAATACTGGCATCGTATGAGCGCAGAAGAGCTTATCGGCAATGATGCAAGTGACTATGATAAAACCACGGATACCCTAGATGTCTGGTTTGATTCGGGTACAACGCATTATTCGGTGTTAGATCGTGACGAGCGCTTGAGAGAATCACCCGCTGATATGTATCTTGAGGGCTCTGACCAGCATCGTGGTTGGTTTCATTCCTCGTTACTTACCTCAGTTGCGATGCGTGGCAGACCTCCATATAAAAATGTTTTGACGCATGGTTTTGTGACTGATGCGGAAGGCAAGAAAATGTCGAAATCAGTTGGTAATGTTATTTACCCGGATAAAGTCATGAAAAACCTGGGAGCTGATATCTTGCGCTTGTGGGTTTCATCTTCTGATTATTCACGTGAGATTACGGTATCCGATGAAATCCTAAAACGCTCTGCGGATGCGTATCGCAGGATACGAAATACTGCACGCTATTTGCTTTCAAACACCAATGATTTTAATCCCTCAACGGATATGGCTGCCAACGAAGATATGCTCGCACTTGATCGTTGGGCTATGGCAAAAGCGGCCAAATCCCAGGCAATTATTGTTGATGCTTATGAAAAAATGCAATTTCATCTGGTCTATCAGGAAATTCTAAAGTTCTGTTCGGTGGAAATGGGTAGTTTGTATTTGGATATAACCAAAGACAGGCAGTACACCATGCCAGCAAATTCACAGGCACGTAGGTCTGCCCAGACAGCGGCTTATCATATTCTGCAAGCATTAGTGCGCTGGATGTATCCGATCCTGAGCTTTACCAGTGAAGAAATTTGGGATTCAATGTATGAAAATAGTCCAAAGTCAATCGATTATGTTGTGCTTACTGAATGGTACGATCAGTTATTTGAACTAGGCGTTAGTGAAGCTTTGAGTATTGCCGAGTGGGATAAAGTGTTTGCTGTGCGTGTGGCTGTGAGTAAGCAGCTTGAGCAACTCCGTAAAGATGGATCAATTGGCTCATCTCTAAATGCTGAGGTCACTGTATTTGCTTCAGGTGAAACTTATCAGGCGCTGAGTAAATTAAAAGACGAATTACGTTTTGTATTAATTACCTCAGATGCAAAGGTAGAACTGGCCGAACAACAGCCTGCAAATACTATTGTAGCGGAAGGTGAAGATGTCAAAAACATCTGGTTGGCGGTAACGGCATCATCTGCTGAGAAATGTGTGCGCTGTTGGCATCAGCGTGAAGATGTTGGCAGCAATTCTGATCATCCTGAACTTTGTGGTCGTTGTATTGAGAACGTCGCTGGTGATGGCGAGGTTCGCCATTATGCCTGATTTTTCTGGTTCTGCGCTGAAGTGGTTATGGATAAGCTTTGTTGTAATATTTATCGATCAATTAACTAAATGGACTGCAGAAAGTAGCCTTGAATTAGGTGGTGAGGTATATCCGGTAATGCCTCACATAAATTTCGCACTCGCTTATAATTATGGTGCTGCCTTTAGCTTTTTAGGTGATCAAGGTGGTTGGCAGCGCTGGTTTTTTAGTATCCTTGCCGCTATTGTCAGTTTGGTGATTCTGGTCTGGTTAAGTAAGCTAAAAAGCTCTGATAAATGGACAACGCTTGGACTTGTATTAGTTCTAGGTGGTGCCGTTGGTAATTTGATTGACCGTGTCATGTATGGTCGTGTAATTGATTTTATCGATGTATATGCTGATTGGGATGTGTTTTTCTTGAGCAAGTGGGCAGATGGTTTTTCGCATTTCGCTACTTTTAATGTGGCTGATATTGCGATAAATATTGGCGCAGTTATATTGGTAATCGGTAGCTTGTTTTATAGTGATGAAGAAAAAGCACTAGCTAAAGATAAGAGCTTAGACAATACCTAATTAAAGAAACCATATCCCAAAGGCATCTAAAGATTCAATAAAAAAAGGCCTAAAAGCAGGGGGGTGTCTTTTATTGGCCAATTAATCTTGTTTCTACAGGATAGAAATTCAAATATAGGCCTAAAATAGTTGTTCGGGGATTTCTACGCGTTCAGCTCGTCCTCTTTTTTTCTGCAGTGTCTGTTGTTTCACTTGTACTGCTCTTTTGGTCACTTGCCGCGATGGAATTAAATCAGGTTCTATGCCCAATTGACGAAGTCTTTCTAATTCTCTCTCACGAGCAAGCTCACGTCGTTTTTTATTCTGTTGGCGCTGTACTGCTTCTCTTCGAATACGATCGATCTGTCTTTGGCGTGTCACCTCATCAATATTTTCTTGATTTTCCAGGTTACGTATTTCTTGTTGTTCTACCAGATCATCTCGGTGTTCTTGCATATATGCTTGAATATCTTCCTCAGTCGGAATTTGGTCAGGGGTTAGCGCTTCAACAACCGTTTCCAGTGTAAATTCATTCGGTGGCATGCCAGACTCGGCATCGAGTCGCACATTAATCAAGCCTCGTGGTGCTCTCCAGCCTTCTTGTTTTTCATCTTTTAAAGCCGTTTTCATAAAATCGATCCAGATTGGCAATGCTGCACCTGCTGCGGTTTCTCTTTTACCTAAAGGAGCTATTTTATCAAAGCCTACCCAGACGGTTGTTACCTTTGTGGGAGTGAATCCACAGAACCATGCATCTTTTTGATCATCTGTAGTGCCTGTTTTACCTGCCAGGTCTTTACGGCCCAAACTATTTGACCTGGCGCCCGTGCCGGAATGGACAACACTTTGTAGCATACTGGTAATTTGATAGTGAACTGTAGGGTCCATAATACGTTTTGCAGGATGATTGACTCGTCTCTTAGTCGCATTGCTATTTAGCAAGCAATCAGGACAAACTGTGATTGGATCTGCTTCAAAAATAATGGTGTTATTTCTATCAGTAATTTTTCTGATGAAATGGCTTTCAACTTTAAAACCACCATTAGCAAAACTAGAATAGGCAGTTGCCATTTCCAGTGGAGTTGCAGAGCCTGTTCCAAGTACCAGGGTAAGGTCAGCAGGTAAAGCTCGTTTAGTAAATCCAAATCGTTTGGCATATTCTATGGCATAACCAAGTCCGATTTGTTGTAATAACCGTATCGATACCAGGTTTTTTGATTTTGCGAGTCCAACACGCAAGCGCGTTGGACCACCAAAGTCATGTCCATAATTTTGTGGATCCCACGTGCTATTTTCTAACTCAATGGGTTCATCATCTACAGTAGTGGCTGGTGAATATCCTTGTGCCAAGGCAGCAGCATAGATAAATGGCTTAAAACTTGAACCTGGCTGACGCTTTGCCTGAATCGCGCGGTTAAATTTACTGTATGTAAAATCAAAACCTCCTGCTATTGCTTCTATTGCGCCATTGCTTGGATTCATGGTAACAAGTGCCCCTGTTACTTTTGGCAATTGTGAAAGCTCCCATTTTCCTTTCTTGTTCTTTTCTAATCTAACTACATCGCCTAGTAGTAAAACCGAGTCGACAGTTTTGGGTGTTTTACCAAGACGGTTTTCATTTATGTATTCTCTCGCCCATGCTAGCTGCTTTAGTGTTAATCTAACTGGTTTACTCTGTTGATACACTTCAAGTGTGGCGGAATTTTTATCGACTCGAGTAACTAGAGCAGGGTATAAATTTGCGTAGACTTTATATTTTTTGAGTTTTTCCTGTTTTTCGCTAGTGGTTTTTAAACTCTCTAATGAGACCTGGTCTTCAGCGCCACGATAACCATGGCGACGAGTATATTTTAATAAGTTATCACGTAAAACCTGTATTGCATTGTCTTGCTCATCGCTATCCAGAGTTGTATAAATATTCAAACCCAATTTGTATATGTTTTCTTCACCGAAGCGCCGAATGGCATCAGCGCGGGCCATTTCTGCCATATATGGAGCGTAAGTTTCACTTTCAACGCTATGGATTTCTGCCGATAGTTCTTCCTTTAATGCCGTTTGATATCTTTCGGGTGAAATAAAGTCGAGTTCCAGCATGCGTTTCAAAATATAGTCTCGACGCTGTTTAGCTCGTGTTGGATTGGTGACAGGATTATACCTAGAAGGAGCTTTTGGTAAACCTGCAATCATTGCGCTTTGTGCCAGGGTAAGATCTTCTACTTTCTTACCGTAGTAAATCTCAGCAGCTGAGCCGACTCCATAGGAACGTTTTCCTAAAAATATTTTATTTAAATAAAGCTCAAGAATTTCTTGCTTACTAAGGTCGCCTTCTATTTTTAATGCGAGTAGAGCCTCACGCAGTTTCCGGTCTACTGTTCTTTCATTCGTTAAATAAAAGTTACGAGCTACTTGCATTGTAATGGTGCTTGCGCCTTGTGTGACGTGACCGGTTTTAAGCGCAGATACACCAGCCCGGACAATACCTTTATAATCTATGCCTTTGTGTTGGTAGAACCTCGAATCCTCTATCGCGATAAAAGCATTGAGCAAATCGTCCGGCACTTGTTCATAGCTGACTGGGCGGCGGCGATATTGACCAAATTCTGCAATTAGTTGATTGTCTTTACTGTAAACTCTTAGCGGTAGATGTAGCTGAGTATTTCTTAGTTCACTTACGGAAGGGACTTGTGGTAAATAATAAAAATACCCTGCTGTTATGGCAACTAACCCTAAGATTCCAACAAAAAATAATGGTGCAAAAAGATAACGAATAATTATGTTTATGAAAGGCATGTCGAGATAATTAAGATTTAAAGTTGTTTAGGTTATAGTTGACTTAACAAATTCGTTGATCAATGCTAAGAATACCACGATGTAACTTTGAGCCTATGATAATTAATGTTTATCACATTATACCGTCCGTCCAAAGTATGCTCCGAAGAGGGATAAGAGGGTAGACTATTTTGTTAAGTGGCGCTAGTATTGTGCCATAACTTAAAAGAAATACCCTTGTAAGGGCTTTCAAAAATAAATAATAACAATAAAAGGATATATTCTGTGTTTTCCTTCTCAAAGAATAATGGCAACCTCTTAGGTATTGATATTAGCTCGTCAGCGGTAAAATTGATTGAGCTTTCACGCAAAGGCTCAGATTATCGTGTAGACAGTTATGCAGTTTCTGGATTACCAGACGGCGTAACAAGTGAACGTGATATAAACGAAGCAGAAAAAGTAGGAGAGGCCATCAGACAGGCTGTTAAGAACAGTCGGACAAAAAGCAGAAGATGCGCATTAGGCATCCCATCATCGATGGCAATCAATAAAATTATATCTATTCCTGCTTCTATACCTGCAAGTGAGTTAGAAGCTCAAATTTCTTTAGAGGCAGAACAATATATCCCTTACCCGATGGACGAAGTTAATTTTGACTTTGAGGTATTAGGTCCATCTGAAACTTCATCTGAAATGATGGATGTTTTGATAGCCGGAACAAGAACTGAAAATGTAGAAGTTAGATTGGCTGCAGCTGAAATGGCTGGACTCAAGGTTGAAATAGTTGACCTTGAATCAAACGCAGTTGAGTTATTGTTTAAAACCATGATCAACGAACTTGATAAGCATGAAGTTGTAGCAGCAGTAGACTTTGGCGCATCGATGACAGGAATTAATGTGTTCGAGCGCGGTAAAGTGGTCTTCTCAAGAGAACAAGTGTTCGGTGGTAGGCAGTTAACAGAGGAAATTTCTCAACGATATGGCCTCTCTTATGCAGAATCAGGACTTGCAAAGAAAAATGGAAACCTTCCAGAAGGTTATGTTTCTGAAGTACTTGATCCATTCAGAGAAAATATGGTTAGGCAGGTACAGCGTTTTTTACAGTTCTACTATGCATCAACACAAAATGAAAAAGTAGATAAAGTTTTATTGTCTGGAGGTTGCGCTAGCATTCCTGGGATAGATGAACAGATACAGGAAGTAATTGGTATACCGACAGCGCTTGCGAATCCTTTTTCTAATGTTGTTTTACATTCAAAAGTTAATCCGGCGCGCTTCACAAGCGATATACCAGCAATGCTGGTTCCTGCAGGGCTAGCTTTAAGGGGGGTTGAATAATGTCAGGTATTAACTTATTACCGTGGCGAGAGGCTGCTCGAAAGAAAAGCCAGCAACAATTCGTAATGTCAATCGTCGGTGCAGTTGCACTGGGAGTTGTTGCCGTAGGTGCAGGTTACACGTATATGGAAGGAAGAATTTCTTATCAAGAAGAAAGAAATGCCTATATCCAGGCGGAAAGTAAAAAACTGGATAAAATACTTGAGGAAATAAAAACACTAGATGCCAATAAGAAAGCTTTATTGGATCGCATAGCAGTTATTGAAAAGCTCCAGTCCACCCGGCCTGGAATCGTTCATTTATTTGATGAAATGGTTAACGCTTTACCTAAAGGCCTTTATTTAACCGAGTTAGTACAAGAAAATACCAAGATAAAGTTAGAAGGAAAGGCTGAATCTAGTGCTCGAGTATCAAGCTATATGAATCGGCTTAATGCTTCTCCTTGGTTAAGCTCTTCAGATCTAAATACCATTAAAGTCGACCCTAAAGATGATAAAAATCGTTTACGATCTTTTAAGCTTAATGTAACACAATTACTCACATCGAGCGGGGAAGAGGAGAACGAAAATGGAAATTAACACACAAGATATCAATAACTTACTAAGTGATCCTGCGAATGTGTCACTACCCATCAAAATTGGCGCAGTGGTGATTATATTTGGTCTAGCTTTGTTTCTGGGTTATAAGCTGGTTATAGTTGACCAATTGGCTGTACTTGAAACTGTTAGGTCACAAGAGCTAGATAAAAGAAAAGCTTACGAAAAGAAACAGCGTCGTGCTAATCAGTTACCTGCTTTTAAAGCCCAATTAGAAGAAATGCAAATTTCATTTGGTGCATTAAAAGACCAATTACCAAGTGATACTGAGATACCAGGTTTAATTTTAGATATTTCTGAGAAAGGCTTGACTAATGGTTTGGAAATAGAACTTTTTCAACCAGAAGATGAAATTCATAAAGAGTTTTTTGCTGAAAAACCAATAAAAATTGAAGCCAAAGGGACTTATTCTGAATTAGCTGGTTTTGTTAGTGATTTATCTGCACTACCTAGAATTGTTACTATAAACAATATTCAATTAAAACCAGCTAAAGTCAAAAAAGAAGGTCCAATAAAGAATAAAAATACAAATGTGTCTGAGGTTTCTCACCTTTCATTAAAAGCTACGATAAAAACTTATCGTTATTTAAGTGAAGAAGAAGTCGATGGCTCAGCAGATGAGGAAGGAAAAGGATGATAACTAATAACAAAAACAATTCTAAGAATTATATTTCGGTTGAAAGGTTAATAGGCATACCTCTAATTTTATCTGTTGTTATGCTATCTGGATGTAACAATGGCACAGAAGACTTAGATGAATATTTCTTGGCTGAACGTAGTAAACCTGTAACGCCAATTGCCCCTATTCCGGAAGTTAAACCCTATTTGCGTTATGTTTATCCTGAGCATGAAAAAGATCCTTTTGACACCGCTATGCTTGCACCAAACACTGTTAGAGAACAGATCGTGGATAATGGTATTAGTATAGATGTGACCCGAGTTCCGGAATTTCTTGAAAGTTTTCCTTTAGATAGTTTGAAAATGGTAGGAACCGTAGAGAAGGATAATACATTGTGGGCACTGGTTAGAATCCCCGATGGGGCAGTACAGACAGTAAAGCCAGGTAATTATCTGGGAAAAAATTATGGAAAAATCGTGAGTATTTCCGATGTTAAAATGGACATGCGTGAAACTGTGTCCAACGGTTTAGGTGGATTTAAGGAACGGGAAATCTCTATTGCTTTGAATCAAGAATAGAAAGATGATCAATTTGAAACAACTAAAAATAAAAATAAAATTAAACGAGTGGGTTATTTAAAATGAAAATTATTACACGAACCTTATTGGGCTTAAGTTTACCAGCACTTTTGCTTGCTACCGGAAGTAGTTACGCAACAGCCCGCTTACAAAGCGTTGATTCTGCGATTCAGTCTTCAGGTAAATCAACTTTACGTTTGAAATTTGATAGTAAAGTAGGTATTCCAAAAAGTTTCTTAATGAAGCAGCCAGCAAGTATTGTTTTGGATTTTACAGATGCTTCTAGAGGAATGAGTGAGCGCAGTAAGCAACTTAATTCACGATCAGTGAAGAGTGTAAAGTTTGCCAGTGCAGCTGACAAGCTACGTGTAATGGTTTCACTCAATCGGCTTACAAAGTACACTACTAGCCTGCAAGGTAATGATGTTGTTTTGACATTTGATGATAATCATAATGTCGTGCAAAAACCCACGATCCAAGCAAAAACTGTTGCACAAAATAATAATATAAAAGCTCAGCAAATTGCTGCCCAACAAAAAGCTATTACTCAAAAACGTGCTGCTGTGCAACGTATTGAGGCTCGTAAAAGAGCAGAAGCAAAGCGTTTAGCAGCTCAAAAGTCGATAGACCTCAATCGCAAAACTGGTCCGGTAGTAACGACCAAGAGTGTCAAGCAACAAGCCGTTGCAAGTAATTATGTTGTTCGACCACAAGCAACAACAGCTAAATATAAACCTACACTGAATCAAGTAGCACATAGATCAGCTCCGCAAAGATCTAATAATGTCTTGGGTCAGATTGATTTTCATAGAACTCAAAATGGTGACGGACGCGCGATAATTAAATTGCCACATCCAGCTACTGTAGTTGAGTCTCGTAAAGTGGGTAATACGGTAGTATTAACGGTTAAGAATGCTACCGCCAAACAGCCTAAAAAGCGTATAGACGTCACTGATTTTGCAACACCAGCTTCATATATAGATATAAATCGAAGTGGCAGAGATGTACAAATCAAACTTATGGCGAACTCAGCGTTTGAATTTGATACGTCCAGAAATGGTAGTGATTTTGTGGTTAATCTTAAAAAAGTGAAGCCTAAAAAACAAACTAATCCATTAGTAATAAAGAACAAACATTATACAGGTAAGAAGTTGTCATTGAACTTCCAGGATATTGAGGTCCGTTCAGTACTACAGCTATTGGCTGATTTTACTGACAAGAATATTGTTGTGAGTGATAGCGTAACTGGTAATATTACACTTCGATTAAAGGATGTTCCTTGGGATCAAGCCCTAGATATTGTGCTTGAGTCTAAAGGTCTTGCGATGCGCAGCAATGGTAATGTTATTTGGGTAGCATTAGCCACTGAACTAGAAGCAAAAGAGCAACGCGATTTGCAAGCACACAAACGCAAGCAAGCCCTTGAGCCATTGATTACTGAATACATTTCAGTGAATTATGCTAAAGCTGCAGATATGCTAACACTTATCCAATCAGATTCTGGGGCTGAGCACTCTGCTATATCAGCAAGAGGTCATGCTTCAGTTGACGCGCGAACCAATACTATAATTATTCGTGAAACTGCATTAAGAGTTAGTGAAATCAAGAACCTGATTGAAAGCCTTGATGTTCCAGTAAGACAGGTATCTGTGGAATCAAGAATCGTAATTGCGACCGATGAATTTAGTAAAGAGTTAGGTGCTCGCTTTGGCGCTACGGCATTCGGCGATAAAGCTGTTACTTCTGGTGGTATTGGTGCAACTAACTCAATGGTAAATGATTTGGTGGGAGGTACAGGAACAGTAGGAGTGCCAGCCCTTACAGACCGACTCAATGTCAATATGCCAGTAATAAACAATGCAGCAGGGCGATTCGCATTTTCATTATTAAGTGGTGATTACTTGCTTGATCTTGAGCTTTCAGCACTACAGGCTGAGAATAAAGGTGAAATCATATCAACACCACGAGTTGTTACAGCGGATAAAAAGAAAGCTCTTATTGAACAGGGTGTGGAGATTCCTTACCTTGAAGCAAGCTCAAGTGGTGCAGCAACGGTTGCATTCAAGAAGGCTGTGCTAAGCTTGGAAGTGACACCACAAGTTACTCCTGATGAGCATGTAATTATGGACCTTAAGGTTAATCAAGATACTGTTGGAGCTATATTTGCCGGTGTACCTAGCATCAATACACGTGAAGTTAATACGCAAGTGTTGGTTGATAATGGGCAGACAGTGGTTCTTGGTGGGGTTCACGAAGAAGTTAACTCGAACAACGTGGATAAAGTCCCTGTATTAGGTGATGTTCCAGTTCTTGGTAGACTATTTAGGACTGATGTTAATAAAGACGAGAAGCGTGAGCTACTGATTTTTGTTACACCAAAGATAATAAAGTAAATATTAAATCAACTACTCAAAAAGACTGGCTGTTGCCAGTCTTTTTTTTGAATAAAAAAACTTATCCCTTGATTCCTATGCGAGCAACTGGCATAAATCCCGCATGAGTAAAAATATCATTTTGGTTGGTTTGATGGGAGCAGGAAAATCAACCATTGGAAGAAATCTGGCAAAACAATTAGGCAAAGAATTTTATGATTCGGATAGAGTCATTGAAGAGAGAACGGGTGTGGATATTGCAACCATATTTGAAATCGAAGGTGAACAAGGTTTTCGCGATAGGGAAGAACAAGTTATAAAAGAACTGTGTAAAATGGAAAATATAGTGTTGGCAACTGGTGGTGGCAGTATCTTGCGCGAAACCAATCGTAAGAATATGAAAAAATATGGGTATGTTATATATCTTTGTACTACCGCTGAGTTGTTGTACTCGAGAATTCGTTATGATAAATCACGCCCATTAATGCAAACTAAAAGTCCAGTGGATACCTTAAAAAACCTGTTAAAGGAAAGAGAGCCTTTTTATATGGAAGTCGCCGATACTGTGATAACTACAGGCAAGCAAAAAGCCGCGTTAATTGTAAAACGTGTTGAAGAAGCACTTGGGCAAGTTAGCTGAGTATGAAAACACTTAATGTTGATTTAGGAGATCGCAGTTATCCCATCTTTATAGGTACAGGCTTGTTACAAAGTTCTGAATGTATTCAGCCCTATATTAAGGGAAAAACTACCGTAACAGTTTCAAACACAACAGTTGCTCCTTTATATCTTGAAGCAGTTCATGAAATAATCCCGGAAGTTTCCAATATTGATATAATTTTACCAGATGGTGAAGAATTCAAAACCATGGAAACATTGGGTCAGATTCATACTGAAATGCTCGAAGCGCGTTGTGACCGAAAAACAACTTTAATAGCGCTAGGTGGCGGCGTCGTCGGTGATGTTTCCGGTTTTGCGGCAGCAACTTATCAACGTGGCATAAATTTTATCCAGATCCCTACAACTCTATTATCTATGGTGGATTCATCTGTGGGTGGCAAAACAGGTGTGAATCATCCTCTGGGTAAAAATATGATTGGTGCTTTTCATCAACCACAATGCGTAATAATAGATACTGAAACCTTAAACACTCTCGACGATCGCCAGCTCAGCGCTGGTATTTCCGAAATTATCAAATATGGTTATATAAATGACTTGGATTTTATAGGTTGGCTCGAAGAGAATATGGAAAAACTCATGAGTCGTGATGCTGATGCGTTATCCTATGCAATTTACCGATCCTGCGAACATAAAGCCCGGGTTGTGGCGGCCGATGAGAAAGAGGCAGGCCAGAGAGCTTTGCTAAACCTTGGTCATACTTTTGGTCATGCGATCGAAACTGGCATGGGATATGGTAAATGGTTACATGGTGAAGCTATTGCGGCGGGCATGGTTATGGCCGCAGAATTGTCTAAAGAGCATGGCTGGATTAGTCAATCTGATGTAAATAGTATTCGCACTTTACTTAAAAAAGCAAATTTACCTGTTGATCCTCCTAAGGAGATTAGCCCGCAACGTTTTAATGAGCTGATGTCAATTGATAAAAAAGTTCAAGATGGTGTGTTGCATTTAGTACTAATGAAATCCATGGGGGAAAGTTTTATATCGAGTGATTTCGATAAACAAGCATTGCAACGAGTACTTGGAAATTAAAATATAGATGAGAGCACCTTATGCGGCAAATCCCAAACAAAGCAAAGGGCGAAAATTTCCTGAACCATCTCCCACATATCGTTCAGAGTTTCAACGTGATCGTGATCGCATAATTCACTCAACAGGTTTTCGTCGACTTGAATATAAGACCCAAGTCTTTGTAAACCATGAAGGTGACTTATACCGCACCAGGCTGACACATTCACTAGAAGTTGCACAAATAGCACGTTCAATCGCGCGCACCTTACACCTTGATGAAGATTTAACTGAAGCTATTTCGCTCGCGCATGATATTGGGCACACGCCGTTTGGACATGCGGGCCAAGATGCATTACATACATGCATGAAAGGCTATGGGGGATTTGAACATAATCTTCAGTCATTGCGTATCGTTGATGTGTTAGAAAAAAACTATGCTGAATTTGATGGCTTAAATCTTTGTTTTGAAACACGAGAAGGAATTTTAAAGCATTGTTCTTTAAGAAATGCCGCCAGACTAGGTGATGTTGGTGAACGATTTATCAATAAAAAACAAGCTTCACTAGAAGCACAATTGACCAATATCGCAGATCAGATTGCCTATAATAATCATGATATTGATGATGGCTTACGTTCAGGACTGTTAAATATAGAACAGATGCGAGAAATACAATTATTTAGTACACAATATGACAAAGTCATGTGGAAATACCCGGATCTAAAGGGTAATCGTCGAGTTCATGAAACGATTCGCCGCATGATTGGCGAACAAGTGGTAGATCTTGTAGAAACAAGTCGTGAAAAAATTACCAATGTGAATCCAGAATCAATCGAAGATATAAGAAACCAGTCTGAACAACTCATCAGCTTCAGTGATGAGATGCGTTCACACAATAAGGAATTAAAGAAATTTTTACGTGAAAATTTATACTACCATCACAAAGTTTACCGTATGACGCGTAAGGCACATCAAGTCATAGAATCGTTATTTGATATTTTCATGAAAGATCTGAGGTTACTACCTCCCGGACACCTAAAGGTTGCAAGGAAAGCTTTGCTCGAAGAGGGTTTAGCTGGGCAAGCTCGCGTCATTGCTGATTATGTGGCGGGTATGACTGACCGTTACGCGACCAAAGAATACTCTAGACTATTCGGAGTAGAAGGGAATGTGTTCTAAATATGTTTAAAAAAACCTCTAAAAGGTGGTGGGTGTGTTTTAGATAGACTAAAACGGTCGTTCCAACTCTATAATAAAAGTAACCGTTACTCGGGAATTCATAGAATCTTACAGCATTACGTGCGAATATAAACTGTTAATAATAAGAATAAAATTGTGACTTTCAGTAATAAACTTTTTTAAAAATATAAGTCACGCAGGGGACCGTCGTGAAAAACTTATTTACACTCTGGTGTAAATTTCATATTTTAAAAACTCAACATGCCACGCTAGCGTTAATTGCTCTGTTCGCCATCAGTGCCTGTGTTTCAGTGAGTGCTAAAAGCACAGTTGATAGTGATGGTGATGGTTTGTCAGACCAGTACGAAGATAAAATTGGCACCGAAGCATACCTTTCAGATACTGATGGTGATGGAATTCAAGACGGCACTGAAGTTGGAAAAAACTTACAGAAACCATTAAATAGTGATGGCGATAATCGCATCGATGCCCTGGATTATGACGATGATAACGATGGCCTTCCAAGCTTTTTAGAGAGTAAAGTAGATACTGATAAAGATGGTATTAAAGATTATTTAGATACAGACTCCGACAATGATGGTGTAGCAGATGGAATAGAGGCAGGGGTACTTCATACAGATAAAAATCAGGATGGTATAGATGATGCATTCGATGTTCGACACGCAGACGCTAGTGATGAAAATGGTGATGGCATAAATGATAATATTAAGCTTCCTGATCACGATCAAGATGGCATCGCGGATTATCTGGATGCTAACTATAAAAACGGTGTAGCGAAATCACAGCAGTCTATCGTAAAAAAGAATCCAGGCACCAAAGCCAAAACACAACAGGCTAAGGTACTTGATATACATCCTGATGAATCAAATGGTAAGGAGTCTCACAACAGTCCGAAACCGAATGCATCACAAGAAAAAACTGAAAAAGTGCCCCTGAATCGTTATACAGATTCAGATAATGATGGCCTGCTCGATTCACAGGAAAAATTATTGGGCACCAATCCGTTAAAACGTGACTCTGATGGTGATAAAGTTTCAGACGCGATAGAAATTGGTATGGATATTAATTCACCGCAAGATTCAGATCACGATAAAATAATAGATGCATTAGATAATGATGATGATGATGACGGTGTGCTTACAAAAGATGAAGATGTCAATAAAGATAGCACCCCTATCAATGATGATACCGATGAGGATGGTGTACCAAATTACTTAGATGCAAACGATGACGGTGATGACAGACTTACACGGGATGAAGGGATTTCAATCGATAGTGATAATGATGGCATCCCGGATTACCTGGACAAGAATGACGGGGTTAAGGATGATTCTCCAGTTTTGGCCAAGAATGAGGAAGTCGCTGAAGAACCTGAAATTATAGTGCTCTTTGATGGTGATGCTGCGTCATTAGTAGCTGATGATATAATGGCAGCAGAAGGTTCAAATAAAGAAAACAGCCAAACCGATGTAGAAAAAGTTGTTAATGATATGCTTGAAAACGCTGATTTAGATAGCTCAAATCTTGAGTATTCTAGTGTAGAGAAAAGTCAAAAAGAGAAAAACAATTCTCAAGAACGTCCAAAATCAATTGAGACTGCAAAAGTTAATAAAGCCAAAAGTGCCAGGAGTCATTGGGATTTATTCTAACCTAATGAATAAGCTAATTTTAAAAAATAAAAAATTAGCTAACCAGCATTTCTTCAGCTAGGTTCAGCGTCGTTTGGGTAATTTCAAGTCCTCCCATCATGCGTGCAACTTCCTCGATACGCTGAGACTCATTGAGTACTAACATGACTGTACTGGTCGTATCTTTGTCCTTTAGTTTGGTTACCTTGTAATGATTATGTGCTTGCGATGCCACTTGTGGTAAGTGTGTAACACAAAGAACCTGCCTGTTAGTTCCCAGTTTGCGTAATTGCTGGCCAACTACTTCAGCAATACCGCCACCGATACCACTATCCACCTCATCAAAAATTAAAGCCGGCAATGTGATTCGTTGGGCTGCAATCATTTGAATGGCCAGTGAGATTCTGGAAAGCTCGCCACCAGACGCAACTTTCTGTAAGGGTTTTAAAGGTTGTCCGGGATTAGTGCTGACCAGAAAATCAATTGAATCCATGCCGTGACTGGCAAAATTCTCATGTGACTCAACAGAAATGGTAAATTGCCCGCCTTCCATGCCAAGCATTTGCATTGCATCAGTCACTCCAGCCGATAGTTGTTTCGCTGCAGTTTTCCTTGTACTAGTGAGTTGAGTTGCTGATTTAATGTAGTTGCTTTTAGATAATTCAAGCTTATTTTGAAGTGTATCTAGATCGTATTCATCGCTATCGAGCTCGCTTAATTGTGCATGCAGAGATTGCCACTTATTAAAAAGTTCTACAGGTGTGGTTTGATGCTTGCGGGATAATTCATGCAAGCTAGAAAGTCTTTGGTTAACCCAATCCAGACGCTCTGGGTCAAGCCCTACAGAATCCTGATAACGTCGTAATAAGTCGGTAGCTTCCTGGATTTGAATCTGTACATTGAGTAACATTTCGACTGGTTCTTGCAGGGCTAAATCGAGTCTCCTGCTCCCCTCGATTCTATTTAATACATCACTAATCCTGGAGTAAATAGACTGCTCATCGTCATCGTAAAGTTGCATAACACTATGCGCACTAACTTCGAGTAAATTCCCGGCATTAGATAAACGCGAGTGTTCCTCGTCTAGCTGCGTGGCTTCGTTTTCTGTAAGTTGTAGTTCGTCTAACTCTTGAGTTTGAAAGCGTAATAAATCCAGTTTCGCCTGATGCTCGCTATTTTGATTACTCAGTATTTCGAGTTTGTTATAAAGTATTTTCCACTCTTCGTAATCAGAGGCTACTCGCGCCGATAATGTCTGATTTTCGGCAAACTCATCCAACATCGAACGCTGCATGTTTTTTTTCATTAGTGATTGATGTTCGTGCTGGCCATGAATGTCGACTAACTGTTCGCCTAGTCCACGTAATAATTTTAAATTGCACGGTGTGCCATTGATCCAGGCACGAGACTTACCGGATGATGTGATTACGCGTCGTAAAATACATTGATCATCAGCGTCATCAAGCACTAAATCCTGGTCTTTCAACCATTGATGCGCAGATGGAGTGTCATCAAGCTCAACGCTGAGAATAATTTCTGCCTTATCTGCACCATAGCGAACGACGCCATTATCTGCACGATCACCCAGCACTAGCCCGATTGCATCGATTAGAATTGATTTTCCCGCTCCGGTCTCACCGGTTAATGCTGTCATACCCGACTTAAGTTCAAGGTCGAGCTTTTCAATGATGGCGAAATCTTTTAAATATATATGAGAGAGCATTTTACGTTCTAATTTATACAAGCCGAAAATAGTAGATAATGAAATTATTGCAAATAATTAAAATGAAGAATACAGAAAATAGAACAAAAATGAAACATAATTTGCCCTGGATATAAAAACAGCCAACCGAAGCGAGCGGAGACAACAGCTTAGTTGTTATAGCTGGCCCCTAAGGGGAGTGGCTTTCTTAGGCTTACCAAAAAGCCAAGAAAGCCTATTGTAGTTTCCGTAAGGAAAGGTCGATTGCTTGTCGAAGCATGGGATGCTGGTATTTATAATGTTTGAAAAAGTGCCCAAAAGTGGGGGGGTGTGTTTTTATATAGACATAAACTATTTATTAAATTTCACCTATTATAATTCTATAATCGCGATGAAATAACATAGAGGACTAGACTTGGACAAGCAAACTCAAACAGAAATCGAAGCTGCTGCATGGCGCAAGATGCTCAGCCATTTTCAGAAACGCACCGATGTACAAAACATTGACCTGATGAATATGGCAGGTTTTTGCCGTAACTGCCTCGCTAAATGGTATATGAGTGAGGCGAAAGAACGTAGTGAAGAGGTTGATTATGATCAGGCACGCGAAGTGGTTTACGGCATGCCCTATGATGAATATAAAGAAAAACACCAGGAAAAGGCATCCAAAGAGCAATTAGAAACGTTTGAGAGGATTGAGTGGGGTAAGGATACTACGGAGTAATTGCGGCTATGCGATTTTTAAATTTAGCATTTGGATTTCTATTAACATTAGTGATATTTGCGCCGCTACAGGCAAAAGAAAATTACCCATTGCCAGAATTCACCCAAACTTCACCGAAGGAGTGGCTGAATTCAAAACCACTGACTAAAAAAGATTTGCTGGGTAAAGTTACACTGATTGATTTTTGGACCTATGGTTGTTGGAATTGTTATAGATCCTTTCCTTGGTTGCACGGAGTTGAAAACGAATATAAAAAGAAGGGTTTCCAGATAGTCGGGATTCATTCGCCTGAGTTTGAAAGCGAGAAGATGCATGCAAATATCAAAGCCAAGATTAAGGAATTTAATATTAGCAATGCTGTGATGGTGGATAATGATATGGGCTTCTGGCGCAAGATGAATAACCGCTATTGGCCTGCCTATTATATTGTGGATAAAAAAGGCCAGGTACGTGCGAATTTTATCGGTGAAACTCATATAAATTCAGCGCAAGCGAAACAAATTGAAGAGACTATTGCAAAACTTATCGCTGAGTAGCTAATAATACTAATTAAAAAGACACCCCCCACTTTTGACTCGTTTTTAAAACACTCGCCCTACGGGCCAGCTTTAACAACAAAGCTGTTGTCTCCACTTCGCTTCGGCTACCAGTTTTTTTTCATGAACCTAGGGAGAAAAACTCCACCCCAATTTGTTCCTGAGAATATTAAAGAAATCATAATCCTTCGGGTGCATCAGCTGAAGCTTGTGCGATTTGTGCCGGATCATCACATTATCACCGGCTTGTAATTCAATATTCGCTTGTCCATCAAACGACAGGCGCGCGTCGACATTGCGACTTTCATCCAGACTAATAATTATCTGACTATCGTTGCTGACAACAAGTGGGCGACTGCTGAGGGTGTGCGGGCAAATGGGTACCAGCACCACAGCATCTAAGCCTGGATGAAGGATAGGGCCGCCACCAGAGAGTGAATAGGCAGTCGAGCCAGTTGGCGTTGCAACCACGATGCCGTCGGCACGTTGCGTGTTTACGAAAGAGTCATCGATATGCGTGGTAAATTCGATCATGCGGATATCATTTCTGACATGTAAAACCACATCATTGAAGGCGACACTTTCACCTAGGCTTTTTTTGCCGCGAAATGCTTCTGCATGCAGTAGTGAGCGGGTTTCTAGGACATATTCACCCTTTAACATTCGACTTAGTTGTTCGGAGATCTCGTCGGGTGAAATATCTACCAGAAAGCCGAGGCGCCCAAGATTGATACCAATCACAGGTACGTTTTTATCTGCAAGCATGCGTCCCGCTTTTAATAAAGTACCGTCACCCCCGACGACAATAGCAAGGTCGATACATTCACAAAACTGCCCAGTAGGCATGGCGGGTACATCAATGTATTGAGCTGCATTTTTCTCTACTACAATGTAAAAATTTTCATTTGCCAAAAAATCATGTAATAGCTTGAGCGTGGCTTCAAGGCGGTCATCTTTATCTTTTGCAAAAATTCCGATTGTTGAAAACTGTTTCATTTAATTCCTTTTATCATATTGCTCATATGACTACACTTGCTAAATCAGACTTGTTACTAAATATAGTCTTCTAACTATAACGTAAAAAACTGCATAAAGAGAAATTATGAAATCTCCACACTCAGCTGCAATTGGTAGTTTACTTATGATAATCACTGCAGCTTTGTGGGGCTTTGCTTTTGTCGCGCAAAAGACGGGTATGGATTATCTTGGGCCTTTCATGTTTAGTGCGATACGTTTTGCAGTGGGGGCTTCTTGTTTGGTGTTATTACTGTACTGGTTTGGCGGTAAAAAGCTGGATCAAAGGGGTTTTAAGTACGGCGTTGGGATGGGCGTGGTACTGACTTTCGGGGCAATGCTACAGCAAATTGGTATTGTAGAAACTACCGCAGGTAAAGGTGGTTTTATTACTGCAATCTATATCTTGCTGGTACCTATATTATTGTCGTTTTCGGGTAAACGATTACCCATACAAGTTTGGCCAGCGGCATTTCTTGCGTTTTTTGGTTTATATTTCTTAAGTGTGAAAAGCAATGAATTTCACTCAATCAATGCGGGCGATTACTGGGTATTGTCATCATCGATATTCTGGGCAATCCATATTCTAATGATCGAAAAAGCAGTGAAATGGTATGATCCGCTGCACTTATCCATTGTGCAGTTCTATACCTGTTCGGTATTGTGTTTAGTCGGTGCATTTCTGTTTGAGCCTGTGGTTTTTAGTGAAATTATAAAAGGTATTAACGGCGGATTATTAGAACTGGCTTACGCCAGTATCGCATCGGTAGCAATCGCCTACACCTTGCAGGTTTTTGCGCAGCGTTCGGTACCATCGCAAAATGCTGCTCTGATTTTATCGTTAGAGGCGGTATTCGCAGTTATTGGTGGAGTCTGGTTACTGGGAGAAGAAATGACTGTGCGAATGCTATTTGGGTTTATACTAATATTCAGTGGAATTCTACTTGCCCAGTATGATTTCAAAAGCACGCTTAATATTGCCGCCAATAAACCGCTTGATTGAGTAAGGGTCGAAGCGTGGTATCTCCATATCGCCTATGATGATGTCATGGTCTTGATTGTAAGTATGAAACCCTATGGCACCTTGGGTCGGCCCGATAGTTTCTAGTGGTTCTTCGATGTAACCATTTTCGATTTGAATAACTTTGTTGAGTTTCACCTGATGACCGTAACGCTTACCGCAATTTTGCGAAATACGAATGATATCACCATCTTTTTGTATAAAGTGCCCACCCATTCTTGCTTTTGTCACATCACTAATAACTGGCTCATCATAGAGTTTTACAAAATGGCTATTGAGTAAATCCGAAGATTTATAAATAGACAATTCGTCGTTACAATCTGCGCCTTTAACGATTTCTGAGGTAAACAAATACCAACCGTTTTCTGTTTTTAACGGTGTTGTATCGACCGCTTGAATGCCATCAATTAAGGTTTGCTTTTTCTTCCATTTATAAGGAAATGAAGTGCATTCAAATAGGTCTACACTATTACTCTCACCACTCTCAGGAATCATGTAATACCTACCATTCTCTAAAAATACATTAGGGAAAGATAGGTGATAGTCGAGGTTCAGAATAACTTTGTCGTTGATTAAACGATTATTTTCAATATCGAGTTCGGCTGCCCTAAGGTAGCCATGATAATCCTCAAATTTAAGCTCTTCATAAAATACATAGTATTTATCGTCTTTAAAAACCACAAAAGGATCGGCTTGAAAGATTTTGGAGTCTGGAATGATCTTATGCCATTTTTTCTCATTGGTTTTTCGATATACAATTATCCATTGGGTAGGGATAAAAACCTCAAAAAGAATTTTCTTTAGAAATAATAACTTGTAGACCAGTTTAGCAGGCTTTGATAATGCGGTACGGTCGTATTTTAGATCAGATTCTTTGATTTCCAGTCGCTTGCAAATGAGGTCTATTTTCTCTTGTGTCATTTCAAGCGTGCGACTCAACGAAGTTCTGTCTGCAGCTAGATTCGCTGTTTGATAATCTCCCCATTTTTGGAAAAAATCAGATTAACGCTTTCATGCATTATGGTTGCGTGGTGAATACCCTTGATGTAGGGAATTTTCACCCGCAATGGTAAGGGAGTACTCAGTTGTCATCACAGTGTTTTTTTATAAAACAGTTTGTTTAATTTGAAAGCAAATTATGCATAATTTAAGTCAGATTAATTATCTGCATTACTATTATGCAGTTTTTCATAAAGATTTTCGTGTTCTTGTACTTGTTTCTTAAGAGTGAAATTTTTTAAGTACGTTGTCTGGCTTTTTTACCAAGCTTCAAAAGATTCGTCTTTATCCATTTCCACCAATTTTTGCCATGCAGTTGCCATTGCTGGGTCATCATTAACAGGAGCAACTCGACCGGTGTCCTCAATAATGAAATCATTGTCACCTACATCTGGTCGCAACACAAGGTTTCCCAGATACCATTGCTTCACCGAGTGTAAGCGGAAAAGCTTCTCCAAGAGAAGTCAGTGAAGCAAGATCAAATGCATTTACGACATCAGGTATGTCTTCACGGTTGCCCAGCATATGGACATTATCCTGAATGCTATTCTTTTGCGAGATGTATTTAGTTCCTGGTTATTCTCATCAACATTGGTGCCGACCATCACGAAATGCACATGAGGGTGTGTTTTGTAAAAGCGCTGCAGAGTGTAAGAAATCCATGTGGTTTTTCTGCCGGTGAAAACGTGCCGTTTTTCCAATGACAAATGCATCTTCAGGAATATCCCAGGCATTTTCGGATTTCATTTCTGCCGCTTTATTTGGTGAAACATTTACTAGTATCAACACCGTTTGGAATCACTATCGCTTTGTCGGTTATTAAAGCCCCAGGCGACATGCTGTTCCTTATTCAGGTTAGAAACATACATCATGCAATGCAGGTAATTTAGATATTAGACTCCAGGTTGTAGTTGAAGTCGTTTTCTATTGGCTCTCTTTCGTAATGCTCAAGCGGCTTCGTGCACAGTCCAGATCACAGGCGGTTTCTTCGGTAAAAATTTATTGAAGAGCGTGCCTACGACACCGCCTTCATACATGGTTCCATGAATCACGTCTGGGTTGAATTCTTTAAGAATTTTATAGGCTTCTGTGAATTTTAAGCGGATTCTTTTTTAGCCTGTAATGAATACACAGGTAAACTCAAGTTCTCACGAATTCGATCAGCCAGATAGGTTTCTTCGTGTAGTGAGATTACGATCATTTCGAATTTACTTTTGTCGAGATCAGTCAACAGACGTAATAACTGGACTTCAGCCCCGCCTGTTTCCAGGCCAGTGGTAATATGTGCTACTTTGATCACTTGATTTACCTTATTGTTGTCATTCATTTTAGTATTAGTAGTTTCTCATAGCATAAAATTTAATCAATATTGTAAAGGATGAGTGGGTATGATACGCAGAACAAATGTACCTTATTGATTGAAAAAGTGCCTAAAAGTGGGGGGGTGTCTTTTAAACCCTATTTTAAACTTGTAAATTAAAGAAAAACCATCATGATATTCCTATGTCAAATGATTCTCCTGATTTAAACGATCGAGCCAAACACCTGCTGAAAGTCCTGATTGAGGGCTATATTTCAGATGGTCAGCCTATCGGCTCGACCTTGCTGGCGAAACGCAGTGGTCTAGACTTGAGTCCTGCAACCATTCGTAATGTCATGGCATCATTAGAAGAGGCGGGTTACATCCATTCGCCTCATACTTCAGCGGGTCGTATACCAACTTCTCAGGGTTATCGATTATTTGTTGATGCTCTGCTGAATGTAACACCTTTGGAGGCTCGGGAGTGTGAGTCTTTAGAAATTGAGTTGAAGAATGCATCATCGGTGAATCTGATTCATTCCGCATCTAATATGCTCTCAGGTTTAACCCAGTTAACCGGTATTGTGATGGCGCCAAAAATGGAGGCGCGCTCGATTCGAAAAATAGAATTTCTAAAACTTTCAGAATCTCAGGTATTGGTCGTTTTAGTGATGTCGAATAACGACATTGAAAACCGCATGATTCACATTGACCGAAATATTTCGAGTTCCGAATTACAACAAAGTAGCAATTATCTGAATGAAATTCTAGTTGGTAAAGAGTTGCAACAGGCACGCGTAACCTTGATCAGTGAAATGAAGCAAGTGCGTGCCGATATGAATGCAATGATGTTATCCGCGATTGATCTGGGTGAGCAGGCAGTTGCAGGCATGTTCGATGAAAAGCATGAAGACTATGTTGTCGCAGGACGCACCAAACTAATGGATTATGATGATTTATCTGATGTGACAAAATTGCGCCAACTGTTTAATGCGTTTAATCAGAAGCGTGATATTTTAGGTCTGCTGGATCGCTGTATGAATGCCGATGGGGTACAAATTTTCATTGGTCGTGAATCGGGTAATGAGGTCTTTGGAGATTGTAGTGTGGTTACTGCCCCTTATCAGATTGATGAATCACATATTGGTGTGCTGGGTGTTATTGGTCCGAAGCGTATGCATTATAATCGGGTGATTCCAGTAGTAGATATTACCGCGAAACTTCTTTCTGCTGCACTGAGTAAATAACGTCATTTTAAACAGAATGAATTAAATTCATTCTGTTTAAAATGAATTTAATTCAAAAAAATTCTTGAAAACGAATACGATAACCCCACTTTTTATGGCAATTAATTATTAACTAAATTCAGGTAGATAAGCGCATGAGCAAATCTAAAGACAATAATGAAGAAAAACTGGAAGAACTTCTAGAAGATCTCGATGACACACAGTCTGAAAGCACTGAAGATGTCTGGAAAGACCCTAAGGTCACGACTGAATCACTGCAAGCTGAATTAGCAGCAGCTCAGGCAAAAGCCGATGAACACTGGGAAACAGCTCTCAGAATTCAAGCTGATATGGACAACCTGCGTAAACGCTCTGAAAAACAAGTTGAGGACGCGCATAAATACGCTGTTCAGAAATTTGTCGAAGAACTTTTGCCTGTTGCCGATAGCCTTGAAATGGGCATGGCTGTTGAGGGTGAAGTTGAGCAGATCCGAGAAGGTATTGGTTTGACCATGAATGTACTTAAAGCGGCAATGGAAAAGTTTTCAATAGTGGCGGTTGATCCACTGGGAGAAAAGTTTAATCCAGACTTGCATCAAGCTATGGCAACGCAGCCGAGCCAAGAGTATGAGAACGGTCATGTGAGTGCGGTTATGCAAAAAGGCTATACACTAAATGGCCGTTTGGTACGCCCTGCAATGGTGATGGTGGTAAAGAATTAAAATTTGTGTGGTTTTTATCAACTTTAATCTTGATAAACAAACAAACATCCACACATTTATTACAACAGATTAACTTGTATAACCTTATTACAGAAATTTTGAAGAGAGAATTAACATGGGAAAAATAATCGGAATTGACTTGGGAACAACAAACTCCTGCGTTGCAGTTATGGAAGGCGGCAAGCCAAGAGTAATTGAGAACGCTGAAGGCGATCGTACAACGCCATCAATCGTTGCTTTTGCTAACGACGAAGTTTTGGTGGGCCAACCGGCAAAACGTCAGTCAGTAACTAATCCTGAAAATACTTTAAACGCTATCAAGCGTTTGATAGGCCGTACCTTTGATGAAGATGTTGTACAAAAAGACATCAAACTCGTACCCTACAAGATTATTAAAGCAGATAACGGCGATGCATGGGTTGAAGTAAACGGCAAGAAAATGTCGCCGCCTGAAGTTTCGGCGCGTATTTTGCAGAAGCTTAAGAAAGACGCTGAAGACTATCTAGGTGAATCAGTAACAGAAGCGGTTATTACTGTGCCTGCTTATTTTAATGACTCACAGCGCCAGGCAACAAAAGATGCAGGTAAAATTGCGGGTCTTGATGTAAAACGTATCATCAATGAGCCAACCGCTGCGGCTTTGGCTTATGGTATGGACAAATCCAAAGGCGATAGTACCATTGCAGTCTATGACCTGGGTGGTGGTACCTTTGACGTATCAATTATCGAAATCGCAGAAATTGATGGCGAGTACCAGTTTGAAGTTTTGTCAACCAACGGTGATACATTCCTTGGTGGTGAAGACTTTGATATGCGCCTTATCGACTATTTAGCGGATGAGTTCAAGAAAGACAACAGTGTTGATCTACACAATGATCCACTCGCGCTTCAACGTCTTAAGGAAGCGGCAGAAAAAGCTAAAATTGAGCTTTCATCGGCGACACAAACAGATGTGAACCTTCCTTATGTGACGGCTGATGCTTCTGGTCCTAAGCACTTAAATGTCAAAGTGACGCGAGCCAAACTTGAGTCTTTGGTAGAGGATTTGGTTAAGCGTACCATTGATCCGTGTAAAGTTGCATTGAAAGACGCTGGCTTGAAAGCCTCAGAAATCAATGATGTGATTTTGGTGGGCGGCCAAACACGTATGCCGATGGTTCAAAAATCAGTAACAGATTTCTTCGGAAAAGAGCCACGTAAAGACGTTAATCCTGATGAAGCGGTTGCCGTTGGTGCAGCAATTCAAGGTGGTGTTTTAGGTGGAACTGTAACCGACGTGCTATTGCTAGACGTTACACCTTTGTCTCTTGGTATCGAGACAATGGGCGGTGTCATGACCAAGCTGATTGATAAAAATACAACGATTCCTACCAAGGCGCAGCAAATATTCTCTACCGCTGATGATAACCAGAATGCGGTAACGGTTCATGTGCTGCAGGGAGAGCGCGAAATGGCGTCAGGCAATAAATCATTAGGTCGTTTTGACTTAACCGATATTCCACCTGCACCTCGTGGTCAACCTCAAATTGAAGTAACATTGGATATTGATGCTAACGGAATTTTGAATGTATCGGCGAAGGATAAAGCAACAGGTAAAGAGCAATCAATCCAGATCAAAGCTTCTTCTGGTTTAAGTGATGAAGAAGTCGAAGCAATGGTAAAAGACGCTGAAGCACACGCTGAAGAAGATAAAAAAGCACGTGCTTTAGTTGACGCCCGTAATCATGCTGATGGCTTAATACATTCAACTGAAAAATCACTCAAAGAGTATGGTGATAAAGTTGATGAAGCTGAAAAGACTAAAGTAAGCGCTTTGCTTGACGAGCTTAAGAAAGCTGCTGAAGGTGACGACAAAGACTTAATTGAGAAGAAAACTCAAGAGTTGATGGAAGCTTCAGGTGCTTTGGCTCAAGCTGCTGCTGGTGCTGAAACCGGCGCCCCTGAAGGTGCAGAAGCATCATCAGCTGAAGATGATGATGTCGTTGACGCTGAGTTCGAAGAAGTTGATGATAACAAGAAAGCATAAATTGCTTCCTTAATAATCTGCCTTGCCTTATTGTAGAGTTAAGGCAGGTTAAAAAATAAACTTAAGGTGCATGGGCATATAGTCCATGCACCTTATTTTGTTTTAGCTAATAAGTAATTGAAACGAGTATAGACATGTCCAAACAGTGTTATTACGAAACTCTCGAAATACAAAAAAACAGCAGTGAAGGTGAATTGAAAAAAGCCTATCGCCGCATGGCAATGAAATATCATCCCGATCGTAACCCTGATAACGAAGAAGCTGAACACAAGTTTAAAGAAGTCAAAGAAGCCTACGAAGTGCTTACAGACCCGCAAAAACGCGCGGCATATGATCAATTTGGACATGCAGGTGTAGATAATTCGCAAGGGGGCGGTGGTTCTGGTTTTGGCGGCTTTGGTGATATCTTTGAAGACATCTTCGGTGGCTCTCGAGGACAAAGAGGCGGAGCTAATGCGGCATATCGCGGCAGTGACCTACAATACAATCTCGAACTTACCCTGGAAGAAGCTGTTTTTGGCACCACGGTTGATATTCGTGTTCCTAGTAAGCAAACTTGTGATACCTGTAATGGTACAGGTGCGAAAGAAGGCAGTCAGCCACAGACTTGTCGCACCTGTCATGGCCAGGGCCAGGTGCGTATTCAACAAGGCTTTTTCTCAGTCCAGCAAACCTGCCCACATTGTCAGGGTGCAGGTACGATAATCTCGAATCCTTGTGGCGATTGTCACGGAGAAGGTCGTGTCGAGAAGAAGAAGACACTCGAAGTTAAGATCCCGGAAGGTGTTGATACCGGTGATCGAATTCGCCTGAGTGGTGAAGGAGAAGCGGGCATAAATGGAGGTCCAGCAGGTGATTTATACGTGCAAATGCACCTTAAACCGCATGACTTATTTACCCGTGAGGGCAATGACCTACATTGCGCGATGCCGATTCCTTTTACTCAGGCAGCACTCGGTGGCACGCTTAAAGTGCCAACCTTAAGAGGTGAAGTAAACTTAAAAATACCGCCGGAAACGCAAACCGCAAAAGTTTTCCGTGTGCGCGGCAAAGGGGTGAAGTCTGTACGCAGCAGTATGACCGGTGATTTACTCTGCCGTATTGATGTTGAAACGCCTATCAATTTGACTTCAAAGCAGAAAAAACTGTTAGAGCAGTTTCAAGCAGCTATAGAGAAAGGCGGCGAGAAACACAGCCCGCAGCAACATGGTTGGGGCACTAAAGCCAAGTCATTCTTCGATGAAGTGAAAGGGTGGTTTGAAGCAGAAAAGTAAAAAGTGCCAACAAATCGCTAAGGCTTATATTGTTTTAATCAAAACAAAATAAGACTAAGCTCAGCATAAGCGGTAGGATCAGCCAAAAAGCAGTTGAAAAATCGCTGAAAAGTAGGGAGGTGTCTTTTTAAGCCCTATAATTGGTCTGGTTTCAGTTTTAAAGGATAGTTTATGATCAATATCGCAATCGTTGGCGCAGCAGGGCGCATGGGCAAGATCCTAATCGAAGCTTGTGCTGAATCTGATGATGCAAAGTTGACTGTTGCTACAGAACATCCAGATAGCTCGTTAATCGGCGCAGATGCCGGCGAAGTTGCGGGAGTTGGTAAAAATGGTGTAATCATTGCTCCTAGTCTGGATGATGCAGAAAGTGATTTTGATGTGTTGATCGATTTTACCCGTCCTGTGCCAACCCTCAATCACCTTGACTGGTGCGTTAAAAATGATAAATCTATAATTATTGGCACCACTGGTTTTTCTGAAGACGAAAAGGCACAAATTAAAGCTGCCGGAAAACAGGTTTCAATTGTATTTGCAGCGAATTTCAGTGTTGGAGTTACCTTAAGTTTAAAGTTATTAGAACTGGCAGCGAAGGTTCTGGGTGACAGTGTTGATATTGAAATAATCGAAGCACATCATCGTCACAAAGTTGATGCACCTTCTGGCACAGCACTTAAAATGGGCGAGGTTATTGCAGGAGCACTGGATCGAGACTTGGACGAATGTGCTGTTTATGGGCGCGAAGGATTTACTGGTGAACGGGTAAGAAAAACCATCGGTTTTGAAACTATACGTGCAGGTGATATTGTTGGCGAGCATACTGTTATGTTCGCTGATATTGGTGAACGCCTGGAAATCACCCACAAAGCATCCAGCAGAATGACTTTTGCCAAGGGTGCGGTGCGTTCGGCTGTATGGGTGACGAGTAAGTCTCCAGGCGTTTATGATATGCAAGATGTGTTAGAATTATAGATGTGTTTTTTTCGGAGTTTTAAGAAGCATTGCACCATATTCCAAATATAATCAGTATCTTAAGGATTCTTCTGGTTCTACCTATTGCTATCCAGCTATATAACGAAGCCTGGATGAGCGCTTTTGTTTTATTTTTTATAGCAGGTGTCTCTGACGGTATCGACGGCTTTTTAGCACGTGCTTATAATTGGCAGAGCAAGCTGGGATCAATGCTTGACCCAATAGCCGATAAGCTTTTATTGGTCGTGATTTTCGTCACGCTGTCATATAAAGGCGTTATTCCCGTGTGGTTAACAGCTTTGGTTGTGCTGCGGGATATTGTCATAATTATGGGAGCCATGACGTACCATTGGCTGACACGTGAATTAACCATCACGCCACTTTTCAGTAGTAAAATTAACACTGCCTTGCAGATAAGTTATGTATTGGCGCTTATATATCATATTGCGGTGGCGCCGTTATCAGAGTCTTTGCTCAGTGCATTACAAACTGGCGTTGCAATAACCATACTGTTTAGCGGAATTTCATATGTGATTACATGGTCGCGCCATACAATAAATTTTTATAAAAAGAAAAATGCAAAAAGCAGTAGTTAATAACTGTCAATTTGGGGAGGGGAGACAATGACACAAAGCGCGCGCTGGTTTTGGTTGACGATAGCGATTATTAGCTCCGTCTTATTATATTTATTAGCGCCTATCCTGTTGCCATTTGTTGCTGGCGCATTGCTTGCCTATCTGGGTGATCCGCTGGTTGATCGGCTGGAAAAATGGAAAATATCCCGGACGCTTTCGGTAGTTATCGTTTTCTTTGTGATTTTATTGATAATGCTGCCGATTTTATTTTATATAATTCCGCTGCTTGAGTCACAAATCAAACTGTTAATTGCTAAAACCCCGGGATATATAGACTGGCTAATGGTGAATCTAGAACCAACTCTGCAAGATACCTTTGGTTTTAATATTCCGGCCCTGGAAATCGAGCAATTAAAGAGCACTTTTACCGAGCAGTTCTCAAATGCTGGAAGCTTCTTTAAGAGTCTGCTTAGAACGGTGACCCATTCAGGTTTTGTGGTAGCCGGCTGGGTAGCTAATCTATTCCTGATTCCAGTGATCACTTTTTATTTATTACGAGACTGGGATCGTCTGGTGGCATACATCCACGACTTGTTGCCACGCGATGTTGAACCGACAGTGTCATTGTTAACCAAGCAATCAGATGAAGTTTTGGGTGCTTTTTTACGCGGCCAAATGCTGGTCATGCTGGCACTGGGAACCATCTATGCGATTGGCCTGAAAATAGTGGGCCTGGAATTTTCTTTATTGATTGGTATGCTGGCGGGGCTACTCAGTTTTATTCCCTATATGGGCTTGATTGTTGGCATAATTGTGGCTGGTATTGCGGTTATGTTGCAAACCCAGGATCCAACCAATTTACTCTGGGTGGGGCTGGTTTTCGTCGCTGCACAGATGCTTGAAGGAACTGTTTTAACCCCGCTGCTGGTTGGTGACCGGATTGGCTTGCACCCTGTAGCAGTTATCTTTTCAGTACTAGCGGGCGGACAATTATTTGGTTTCTTTGGAATTCTACTAGCCTTGCCGGTATTTGCGGTACTGGCCGTGCTGATGAGGTATTTTCATACCTATTACAAAGGCAGTCATATATATGGCACGGCGAATGAAACGTTAGTTGATGTAGAAGCAGATGTAACTGCTGAAAAATCGCATAGTTGATTTTCCTGGATTAAATTAGGCACAGATAATCGCAATGTCGTCACAACAACTCACCTTAAATGTCGGTCTGCGCGAAGGATTTCGTTTTGACTCCTTTTATGCAGCCCTGGACAGTGACAATTTACAGACCTTGAAAGTTTTAGAAGCATTTCTAGCTTCATCGGAACAACAGCAAAATATTATCTGGGGCGAAAGCCTCTCAGGTAAAACACATCTGCTTCAGGCTTGCTGTGCCAAAGAAGCCGAGAACAATCATCCTGTCAGTTATATTCCACTTAAGGCACTAGCTATATATGGGCCGGAAGTTTTGGATGGTTTGACGCAGTCACAGCTTATCGTGGTTGATGATGTGGATAGCGCGATTGGCGAAAAGCTTTGGGAAACCGCCTTATTCAATTTGATCAATCAAACCCGGGATAAAGGTCAACGGCTTTTATTAAGCTCGCAACAAAACCCACGCAGATTAGATTGTGTATTGCCAGATCTGGCTTCAAGGTTGATATGGGGCGGAAGTTACCAGTTGCATTCTTTAAGCGACGAAGAAAAACCCAAGGCTTTGCAAGCAAGGGCAGATCAACGTGGTTTTGAATTGACCGATCGTGTCCTTGAATACCTGTTCAGACACTATGCCAGAGATATAGAATCGATGATGGAAATACTGAATAAACTGGATGAAGAGAGCCTACGCAAGAAAACGGTCATCACAGTACCCTTTGTAAAACAGGTTCTGGAAGAGTCCAGATCTTGATTTGTTTGTTTTAATTGGTTGATTTCAAATTAATATCGTAAAGTGAATACGATGTAAACGACGCTGGAGCAGGCAATTGAAGTTTATTAACAGTTTTTATGACAATTTTATGAACTATTTGGCTTAGGGTTTGACTAACTAAGCGTGTGGTATATAATACTATACAGCTTGAAAGTAAGTTTACTATTTATGCAACACCATCTCGAAGTTCCATCTGTTTAGTATTTCGTTCTGTTATTCATAAAGTTATAGCAACACCACTTCAGCACAATCCGTCTTTAAATACTCCATGTTGGAATATTAAGACACATTAATAAACTTTGAATAATAGGAAAATATTATGGCTACAACTACTGGAACTGTTAAATGGTTCAACGAATCTAAAGGCTTTGGTTTTATCGAGCAAGAGTCTGGCCCAGACGTATTCGCACACTTCAGTGCAATCACTGGTGACGGCTTCAAGACTTTACAAGAAGGTCAGAAAGTTGAGTTTACTGTTACTGACGGCCAGAAAGGCCCTCAAGCAGAAAACATCGTTGCAGTATAATTATTAGTAAAAACTACTAGTTAATTAAATTGCAGTTCTTACCTCTCAGGAGGTGAGAATAGTAAGAAAGCGAGTCCGAAAGGCCTCGCTTTTTTTTGTTCGTAATTGATAGAATTCTAATAAAAGCGCCCTAAAGAAAGTAGCTATCTTTTAGGTATTTAATATTCATAAGACTTGAAAAAGCCCGTTTTTAACCCTATAGAATAGTAAGCTAACAGCAATACGCTTATCAAAGGAGCTGTAAAATGGACACCAAATCATTCCTCGATGAATTACTAAAAACAGGCAAGGACTTAGCCAGCAAAGGCCAGGCCATCACCGAAGAAAAATTACAAATGCCCAAAGAAGGTGATGAGCGCGACGCAACTCTGGATGGAATGAAAAAAGGCGCCATCGCCGCAGGCGTTTTAGCGTTATTGCTGGGAACCGGAGCAGGGCGCAGGGTCACGGGGTCGGCACTCAAAATCGGAAGTCTCGCGGCAATCGGCGGTATCGGCTGGAAAGCCTACCAGAACTGGATGGCGCAGAAACAAGTCACCAATCAGGAAATTAAAGACATCGCAGAGGATGCCAGAATAATCCCCGTCAACGAACTCAGCAAAGAGCAGGCCAATAAACGCAGCGAAATCTTGCTAAAAGCCATGATCGCCGCCGCCAAGGCCGACGGCCATGTAAACGCTAAAGAAATGGCAGGCATCACCGAGCAAATCACCAAACTGAAATTAGACGGTGAAGTCGCTGATTTAATCCAGGCCGAAATCGCTAAACCGCTGGATATAAAAGAAATCGCCGCAATGGCCGAAAATCAGGAAATGGCCGCCGAGATCTATCTGGTGTCTGCCGTAGTTACAGATAAAGAAAATAATATGGAACGCGAGTACCTTGAGACGCTAGCGCGGACAATGGAATTGCCGGATGCGTTGGTGGCGCAATTGCGGGTAGTTAAGGAAGAGGAATTGGCGTAAGTCATTTCTTTTTCTAAATAGTGCTCAAAAAGGTGGGGGGTGTCCTTTATCATCTTTTATTTAAGACTTTAAAGACACCCCCCACCTTTTAGGCTGTTTTTCTGATATTTAGATTTTGAGTACGCTTTTTCGAAGCTTGCGAACCTGGAGATTATCCTCGAATAATTACCTATAGACTCCCATTGATTTATCAGATTCTCCAAATAACTTATCCAGCTTCTCAGCTACGCGGTTCTTGGAAGCCGCCGCTTTCATGAATATAACAATAGATTCCAGTTCCCCGATGGCGGGGAGAACCGCTATGTTCTGATCTCTTAGAATCTGTTTCATGTCTTTACCGCAGAAATCAATCAGGAAATCATCATTACGTGCAATCCCTATCGCTAAACCAATAAGGTAGGGTGTAGCACCATCGCCACTGGTTGCGGCTATTTTACTGGCGAAGCGTTGCCAGGCATTAATCCAGTGTTCTTTTTCAGATTTGCTAATGGTTCTTGTATCAATTCGCAAGAACAGTATGATTGAACTGATATTTTTACGTAGCGTATTCTGCTCCATCTTCCCCAGTTTTTCGGCTGCTTTTAAATGGTGCGTAATACAGTGATCACACTGGTAGTATTGTGCTAGCGCCAGGGCAACACATTCTTTTTGCCTTAAATCTAGAAAGGTATCCCATTGTTCTTCACCGTCAGTACCATTGAAAACCATCATATGCATAAGATTCATCAAATCAGATACATGGCGTGGGAAGATATTATCTTGAAATAGGGTGATGCTCATTTTATTTTTGCCCTTATATATTAGAATGAAAGCTTATTTTATAGTCAACGAATGATACGTTAATTAAATTTTAATGAAATCTAAACAAGGACTTTGCAAAGGTTAATTATTGTTTATGTAACTTAGGTCAAGTTTTTGAGTGAGCTTTTCCGAAGCTTGTGAGCTTGTTTCTTTTCCTCTGCCTTTCGGTGATAGGCTACGAGTTCATTTATTTTGGCTGAGCAAAATAAATGAACTCGTAGCCGAGAACCAACAATCCGAGGAGAAGTACATAGCTACCAAGCTACGAAACAATTACCACCTGGTAAAATGATAAAATCCCCAAAAACTGTCAAAAAGGTGGGGGTGTCCTTTTTAACACCTTAAAACGATAATAAATAAGACACCCCCCTAACTTTTAACCATTTTTTCAATAAATCACACAAAAAAAGTGACCGCGTTTCACAAAACGCTCAGATTCGCATAACTTAAAACGAGCCACTTTGACCCCTCATTATCAAAATTCACCTGCACCCGTGCGTGACTTCCGGCACCCTCTACATCGGTGATGATGCCTTCGCCAAATTTGACGTGCGCCACGCGCTGTCCAACCGACATGCCAGTTTCGTTGGTTCGAACGGATACTCGTGGTTTTACTTCGCGCTCATAATCTGATTGCCAGCTATTGCTGTAGGTATTTACTTTGGGACGGATTTCCTCGATAAGCGTGTCGGGAATTTCTTTGAGGAACCGTGACGGTATGCCATACAGCGTATTGCCATAGAGGCGGCGTTGTTCGGCGTAACACATGACTAACTGCGTTTCGGCGCGTGTTATGCCTACGTAGCAGAGGCGGCGTTCTTCTTCGAGTCGGCCTTCTTCTTCGATTGACATTTGATGCGGGAATAGGCCTTCTTCCAGCCCTACCAGAAATACCAGAGGAAATTCCAGGCCTTTGGCGGAATGCAGGGTCATCAGTTGCACGCAGTCATCGCCTGCCTGGCCTTGCCCTTCTCCTGCTTCCAATGATGCGTGCGCGAGAAAGGCGGTGAGGAAGTCCATGTCGGCGTGTTCGTCATCGGGTTTGTAGGTAAAGCCCTGCGCCGCGGAGATTAATTCATTGAGGTTTTCGATGCGCGCCTGGCCAGCATCACCTTTCTCTTTTTTCAGGTAGTGGTCTTTGAGTTTAGATGCGTCGATGACGTGTTCTACTTGTTCATCCAGTGGTAAACCGTCGATATCATCAGCCATCTGATTGATCAACCTTATAAAACCGTTCAAAGCTTCGCCTGCGCGGGCGGTGAAGATAGAGTTTTCGAGTAAGGCCGTGGCTGCTTGCCACATGGAGCTGCTGATGTTGCGCGCCTGTTCACGAATGATGCTGATGGTCTTGTCGCCGATGCCGCGTGTGGGTTGATTGACCACTCGTTCGAAAGATGGGTCGTCGTGTCGATTGGCGCATAGGCGCAGGTAGGCAAGTGCGTCCTTGATTTCAGCTCGTTCGAAAAAGCGCTGGCCACCATAGACACGGTAGGCAATGCTGTTTTCATTGAGGATGCTTTCAAATACGCGCGATTGGGCATTGGAGCGATACAGTATCGCAATTTCTTTGTGCGAATTGCCATGGCTGACCCATTGCTGGATGCGTGAGGCGACATAGTTTGCCTCATCCAGCTCATTGTAGGCGGCGTACAAATGAATCGGTTCGCCATCGCCATCATTGGTCCAGAGGTTTTTGCCCAAGCGTCCCTGGTTATTATCGATGACGGCATTTGCGGCATTCAGGATATTGCCAGTTGAACGGTAATTCTGTTCGAGTTTGATGGTTTGCGTTTGTGCAAAGTGTTTGGAGAAATCACGAATATGTTCAATCTTCGCGCCGCGCCAGCCGTAGATGGATTGGTCATCGTCACCCACCACAAATGGCGGAATAGCATCACCTGCTAGTAAGCGTATCCATGCGTATTGCAAGGTGTTGGTATCCTGGAATTCATCCACCAGAATATGCTGAAAGCGGGTGCGATAGTGAATCAATATTTCTGCGTTATCACGCAGTAATTCGAGTGAGCGTAACAGCAGTTCGGCAAAATCAATCACGCCTGCGCGCTGGCAGGCTTCTTCATATTGTGTATAAACTTCAATTAACTGGCGTGTGGTGGGGTCGCCCTTATCTTCAATATGCTGTGGGCGAACGCCTTCATCTTTGCGTTTATTGATGTACCACTGTGACTGTTTTGCTGGCCAGAGTTTTTCATCGAGTTGTAATCCGCGCGATACTCTTTTAACCAAACGTAGCTGATCGTCAGAATCCAGAATCTGAAAATTCTGTTGCAGTTTGGCTTCTTGCCAGTGCCTTCTTAATAAACGATGTGAGAGACCATGAAAGGTGCCGACCCACATGCCTCCAATCGGTGATCCTAGCAATCCTTCGATACGGCCTCGCATTTCTGCGGCGGCTTTATTGGTGAAGGTCACCGCTAAAATTGCAAAAGGTGATATTTGCTCAACTTGAATCAACCAAGCAATACGATGTACCAGTACACGAGTTTTACCGCTGCCTGCGCCAGCAAGTATTAGCAATGGGTTGGTTCCTGCGGAGACGGCTTCTCTCTGGGGTTTGTTTAATTCATCTAATATGTGTGATACGTCCATGGGAAATGATTGTAACGGATAAGCGCTTGGAATTTGCAATGAATGTAGATAGTATCGCGAGAATTTTTCAGGGCTCTCAGCTAATGCATAAAATCATACTTTTGGTACGGCAGTTAAGACGTATTGCCTTATTTAAGGTAAGTACGCGCACAGTCGTAATTTCCTTGATGCTATTAGGGCTTTGGATGGCAACTATAGAGCTCGATTTTCCGCCGAGTATTTCAGTCAATGATAAATTAATTCATGCGGTGGTGTTTTTTGGTTTTGCCTTGTTGCTTGATCTTGCCAGCTCGCGCCATCCATTCTGGTTATGGAAGGGATTTCCTTTGTTAATGTATGGACTATTTGTTGAGTTATTACAATACTTTACACCGTTTAGATCCTTTTCCTTGTTGGATATACTGGCTGATTTTTCAGGAATTTTGTTGTATTTCATAGTCAAAGTATTAATCATTCATTTTGACACTCACGAGTAATCAGATAATTAATATTAAAATATTAACAAACACTAGTAAATCACTATTGATTAGTTGAGTATGGGAAATTGTGATGCTAGAATCCCGCCTCTTAAGTTGCGAGTGCTAAAAAGTAGGGTGGAACTTAAGTGGTTTAAGAAAAAGAAAGACTTGTTAGGTCTATTCGAATAGAGTGAAATGAAATGCGTAGTTTATTAATCATTCAAGCTTCACTGGTGATAATTGGCATTGCGGTTTCATTCTTTTTAGTTGATGAAGAATTAGTTAATGAAGGCATATTGTCAGCCGCTTATGGCGGTGCCGTTGCAATAGCTAACACTATTTTATTGTCACGTCGTCTGGATTCAGCCGGCGAAATGGCTAAGGAAAATCCTGAGGGTGGTGTTTTAACGCTATATCTTGGGGTGATTCAAAGATTTGTTTTTGTGCTTGTCATGTTTGGTATTGGAATGGGCGTGCTTAAATTATTGCCACCACCAATGCTTGGTACGTTTGCCGCTGCGCAACTAGCTTTTATGCTATTTGGCTCAAAGCAGACAAAAATTGCGGCGGAAGAAGCTGCGGCCAAGAAGGCAAACAAGTAGTTATTTATTTTTTAGTGGAGAATGTAAATCGTGAGCGAGTCCAACGCGCCAGCAATTTCAAATCCGGTTGAATATATTCAGCATCATTTGGGTAATATGACTCACAATGGTGAGCGTCCAGCAGATCTTGTGGATTTTAGTGTATTTTTTGTAGATACCTTTGTGGTAAGTCTTTTGTTGGCGGTACTATTTGGTTTTGTGTCCTGGAAAGTAGGTAAAAACCTGGATCCAGATAAGCCAACCGGAATGCAGAATGTGCTAGAAACTATTGTTGAATTTGTTAATCAGCAAGTTAAGGATATTTTTCCTACGGCTGATAAGTGGATAGGACCTCTGGCAATTACCATTTTTGTTTGGGTAATTCTTTTGAATGCAATGGATTTGCTACCAGTTGATTTGATTCCTTCTTTAGTTGGTGGTGTTGCCAGTCTGTTTGGCTATGATCCTCACAATGTGTATTTTAAGGCGGTGCCAACGACTAATCTAGATACTACTTTTGCACTTGCAATATTGGTATTTGCATTGATTATTTTCTACAACATCAAGCATAAAGGCTTGGTGGGTTATATAAAGATGTTTCTGTTTCATCCTTTTGGTAAATGGCTAATGCCTATCAATATTGTGATGACGGCAGTTGAGGAAGTGGCTAAGCCTGTCAGTATGGGCTTACGACTATTCGGTAATATGTTCGCAGGGGAACTGTTATTCTTATTGATTGCTCTCTTGGCTTTTTCTTATTGGGCAATGCCAGGGCAAGTGGTTCTGGGTACACTTTGGGCAATATTCCATATACTGGTTATTACCTTGCAGGCGTTTATTTTTATGCTTTTGACTATCGTTTATCTAGGTTTGGCGAGTCAGGGTGTTGATGAGCATTAAAGTGCTTATATAAAATAGTTTTTTAATTTTTAATTTTTAATATTTTTCATTTAGGAGATTTACTATGGATGCTGCAATTGTATCTGAAATCATGTCTGCCACTGCTATCGGTGTAGGTATCATTCTAGCGGCTGCTGGTCTTGGTTCTGCATTAGGTTGGGGTTTGATTTGTTCGAAGTTTATTGAAGGTATTGCTCGTCAACCTGAGATGCGTGCTCAATTAACAGGTCAAATGCTTTTTACAGGTGGTTTGATGGAAGCATTCCCAATGATCGTATTGGGTATCTCAATGTGGTTCATCTTTGCTAACCCGTTTATTGGTGCGGCAAAAGCAGCGATTGGTGGATAATCATCCAATTAGTCTAGTTGGAGGTAATAACCCATGAATGTAACAGCAACATTAATTGGTCAGTTGATTGTTTTTTCAATATTGATTTGGTTTATCAAGGCAGTACTTTGGGAGCCCGTAATCAATGTTCTGGAAGATCGAAAAAGTCGCATTGCAGATGGCCTTGCGGCGTCTGAAAAGGGGCTTAAAGATCAAGAGCTGGCGGAGGACAATGCGAAGCAAGTAATAAAGAAAGCCAAACTAGAAGCGGCTGAAATAATTGCTCAAGCTAAAGCACGTGATTCCCAAATGATTCAAGAAGCCAAAGACAAAGCAGTTGAAGAGGCTGGTCGTGTGATGGCTGGTGCTCAAGCTGAGATCGATCAAGAGGTTAATCGCGCTAAAGATTCTTTACGTACTCAGGTGTCAGATTTGGCAGTAGCAGGCGCGAGTAAGATTCTTGGTAAAGAGGTTGATGCAAGTGTGCACAAAGCGGCACTTAAAGAACTGATTGAGCAGATATAGGAAGATATTATGTCTGAATTGACTACAGCAGCTCGTCCCTATGCACGTGCCGTTTTCGAAATGGCAGAAGCAGCTGGGCAATTAAGTGAATGGTCTGAAACTTTAGGTTTGATGGGCGCGATTGCAAATAATGAGCAAGTAAGAAGATTGTTGGCTACTCCAAAGATGGCGAAACAATCTGGCGCTGAAGCTTTTGTTCAATTCTGTGATAACAAACTGAATGACCAAGCTAAGAACCTTGTCTCTATGCTGGCTGAAAATGATCGTTTGTCACTTTTGCCTGAAATGAGTGTGATTTATGAAACACTTAAAGATGAAGCCGAGGGTTCAGTTGAAGCAAAAGTAACGACAGCAAAAAAATTAACTCAGGCTGAAGAGAAATCGATTGCAGATGCTCTGAGGAATCGCTTGGGACGAAATGTAAAACTTAAGGTTAGCGTAGATGAGGCATTACTTGGTGGTGCAATAATTCATGCTGGCGACTTGGTGATAGATGGATCAATTCAAGGACGTTTAGTTAAAATGACGTCTGTGATGTCCGGCTAATCAACCACACAATTTAAAAAGGTATAGGTAAATGCAACTTAACCCGACAGAAATTAGTGATCTGATAAAAAAGCGTATTGAAGGCTTTGAAGCAGATGCTGAAGCGCGTACCGAAGGTACTATCGTATCTATAATGGACGGTATCGTGCGAATACACGGCTTGTCTGATGTTATGTCAGGCGAGATGATTGAATTCTCAAATGGTGTTTATGGTCTTGCTATGAACTTGGAGCGAGATTCGGTAGGAGCGGTTGTATTAGGCGACTACAAGAATATCACTGAAGGTGATACAGTGAAATGTACTGGTCGTATCCTTGAAGTTCCGGTAGGTCCAGAGCTTATGGGGCGTGTTGTTAATACGTTGGGCGCGCCGATAGATGGAAAAGGTCCAGTCAACACTTCAGCTGTGAATCCTATAGAGCGTCAAGCACCTGGTGTTATTGAGCGTAAATCAGTTGATGAGCCAATGGAAACTGGAATCAAAGCTCTTGATTCGATGGTTCCAGTAGGACGTGGTCAACGTGAATTGATTATCGGTGATCGTCAGACTGGAAAAACAGCAGTTGCGGTTGATGCGATTATCAATCAGAAAGGTAAAGACGTTAAGTGTATTTATGTGGCAGTTGGGCAGAAAGCTTCATCTGTAGCGGGTGTTGTACGCAAGCTTGAAGAGTTTGGTGCAATGGAATACACCATTGTTGTTGCTGCAAATGCATCTGATCCAGCTTCTATGCAATTCCTTGCACCTTATGCAGGTTGTGCGATGGGTGAGTACTTCCGTGATAACGGTGAGGACGCACTAATAATTTATGATGATTTGACCAAGCAAGCATGGGCGTATCGTCAGGTTTCATTATTACTTCGTCGCCCTCCGGGTCGAGAAGCTTACCCTGGTGATGTTTTCTTCCTGCATTCACGTTTGCTAGAACGTTCATCGCGCGTAAATGCTGATTATGTAGAGCGATATACTGAAGGAAGAGTTAAAGGTAAGACAGGTTCTTTGACGGCTTATCCAATTATTGAAACCCAAGAGGGTGATGTATCAGCTTTCGTACCTACTAATGTAATTTCGATTACAGATGGTCAAATATTCCTTGATACTGATTTGTTTAACTCAGGGAATCGTCCAGCGATTGATGCGGGTCTTTCTGTTTCTCGTGTTGGCGGTGCTGCACAGACAAAGATTATCAAAAAGTTGGGTGGTGGTATTCGTCTTGACTTGGCTCAGTATCGTGAATTGGCTGCATTCTCGCAATTTGCATCCGATCTTGATGAGGGTACAAGAAAACAACTCGAGCGCGGTGCGCGTGTAACGGCACTGATGACCCAGCCTCAATACTCTCCCTTGAAAACAGGCGAGTTGGCATTTTCATTGTTCGCTGCTAACGAGGGTTTTATTGATGATGTTGAGGTTAACAAAGTAACTGACTTTGAAGCTGCCATGTTGTCTTATATTCGCACTGAAAAAACTGACTTCCTGAAGGCATTGAATGAATCTGGCGATTATAACGACGAGATCGTTGCTGAAATGCGAAGTACTCTTGAAGACTTTAAATCGAAGAGTGCTTGGTAAACAAGCGCTTCCAGAGATAAGGAGTTAAGCAATGGCAGGTCTTAAAGAAATACGCTCACAGATTGGTAGTATTCAGAATACCAAGAAAATTACCAAAGCAATGGAAATGGTAGCGGCTTCAAAAATGCGTCGTGCGAGAGATCGAATGGATGCTTCACGCCCCTATGCTGAAAAAATGCGTCAAGTAGTTAGCCACATGGCATTAGGCCAACTCGAGTATCAGCATAGTTTTGTACAAGAGCGTGAAAAAGTAAAACGAGTAGGGTATATCATAATATCCTCTGATCGTGGTTTATGTGGTGGCTTGAATACTAATTTATTCAAGAAAGCATTTCAGGATATAGCACTCTGGAAGCAGCAGGATGTAGAAGTAGATATTGCCGTTTTTGGTAAAAAAGCATTATCTACATTTAAACGTTTTGGTGTTGTTGCAGAATCAACAGGACTGGGTGATAAGCCCAGTGTCAATGATATGCTCGGAACAGTTAAAGTAATGCTGGATGCCTATGAAGAAGGGCGTATCGATCGTTTGTTTTTGGTTGAGAATGAGTTTGTTAACAGTATGACCCAAACTCCTCGTGTAACTCAAATGATTCCGATAGTTCCAGCTGAAATGGAAGAAATAAAGCATCACTGGGATTATTTGTATGAACCAGAATCAAAAGAAGTGATTGATATGCTGATGACTCGCTATATTGAATCTTTGGTATATCAGGGAGTGGTTGAAAATATTGCCTGCGAAATGTCAGCTCGTATGGTTGCAATGAAAAGTGCAACAGATAATGCTGGTGATATGATTGATAAGCTTAAGTTGAAATATAACAAGGCACGTCAAGCATCGATTACACAAGAAATTTCAGAAATTGTTTCGGGTGCGGCAGCGGTCGAGTAAACCGACCCGTATCAGCTCGTTCTAAAACAATTTATAAACAAATTTAAAATTTAAGGTAGAGGTACTAACTCAATGAGTACTGGAAATATTGTTCAAGTTATAGGTCCTGTAGTTGATGTGGAATTCCCACGGGATGCAGTTCCCGCAATATATAGCGCGTTAACTGTAACTGACCATAACGGTCTTACGCTGGAAGTCCAGGGTCAGCTTGGTGACGGTATAGTTCGTACCATTGCAATGGGTGAGGCTGAAGGTCTTAAACGAGGCATGGAAACTGTTAACACCGGTGAGCCTATTAAAGTTCCTGTTGGCGAAGGTACACTAGGCCGCATCATGAATGTGTTGGGTGAACCAGTAGATATGGCTGGTGAGGTTAAAGTTGAAAAATATATGCCCATCCATCGCGATCCGCCGAGTTATGAAGAGTTATCTTCTACATTGGATATTCTTGAAACTGGTGTAAAGGTTATCGACTTAGTTATGCCGATTGCCAAAGGCGGAAAGATCGGTCTATTCGGTGGTGCGGGTGTAGGTAAAACGGTTACATTGATGGAGTTAATCAACAACATTGCGAAAGCGCATAGTGGCTTATCTGTGTTTGCTGGTGTTGGTGAGCGAACTCGTGAAGGAAACGACTTCTACTATGAGATGGAAGAAGGTGGTGTACTTGATAAAGTAGCACTGGTTTACGGTCAGATGAATGAACCTCCCGGGAGCAGACTTCGTGTTGCCTTAACGGGTTTGACAATGGCTGAGCATTTCCGGGACGAAGGCCGTGATGTTTTGATGTTTATCGATAATATCTATCGATATACATTGGCAGGTACCGAGGTATCAGCGCTTCTAGGCCGTATGCCGTCAGCGGTTGGCTATCAGCCTACTTTGGCTGAAGAAATGGGCGCACTTCAAGAGCGTATCACTTCCACCAAGAAAGGTTCTATTACATCTTTCCAGGCAGTATACGTGCCTGCGGACGACTTAACCGACCCATCTCCAGCAACAACCTTTGCTCACTTGGATGCAACATTAGTACTATCACGTAATATTGCCGAGTTAGGTATTTACCCTGCTGTTGATCCTCTGGATTCTTCTTCGCGCCAGCTTGATCCTTTAGTGATTGGAGAAGAACACTATAATATTGCCCGTGGTGTTCAGGGTGTTCTTCAGCGTTATAAAGAATTACAGGATATTATCGCGATTCTTGGTATGGATGAATTGTCAGAAGAAGATAAGCAAACAGTTGCTCGTGCACGTCGTATCCAGCGATTCTTATCGCAGCCATTCCATGTTGCTGAAGTGTTTACTGGGGCACCAGGAAAGTACGTATCTTTGGCAGATACACTATCAGGTTTTAAGGGTATTCTTGCTGGTGAGTATGACCATTTGCCAGAGCAGGCCTTCTATATGGTTGGCGGCATCGAAGAAGTTTTAGAGAAAGGCAGCAAAGAGACTTAAGTCTTGGTAATTTAAATTTGCACATAAGCTACTCGATATAAGTAGTAACAGGTAATTAAGAATGGCAATGACAATGCATTTGGATGTAGTAAGCGCTGAAGAGTCAATATTCTCCGGTGTTGTGGAGGAGTTAGTGGCACCAGGTACTATGGGTGACCTAGGTATATTACCGCGCCATTCGCAGCTAATAACTACACTTAAAGCAGGTGAACTTCGTTATAAAACCAATGATGGAGAAGCATCTCTATTTGTTGCAGGTGGTGTAATGGAAGTTCAGCCGTCAATTGTGACAGTTTTGGCCGACACAGTTGTACGTGCAGAAGATCTTGATGAGCAGGCCGCTGAAGAGGCAAAAAAACGTGCTGAAGATGCATTGAATGGTAAAGATCCAGATGATATGGATTATGAAACCATAAAAGCAGAACTTGATGCTGCAAAAGCACAGATTGAAATGATTCACCGAATTGGTAAAACGTTGAGAAAATAATAAAAAGTGGCAGTTTAACCACTTTTTATTATTCAAATACTTTTTTTTAATAAATATTATCTTGGCCTATCTAATTGCTTTTATAGGGTTTTGTAGAAAACGTAAAAATAATGTTGTTTTTTTACCATTTTTTTTGAATATATCTAGAATTAAGACTATACTCCGTGTGCGGATAAACAGTAATAATGGATCGTTTGCTTTAAATGGTCATTTCTAATTTTATAACTAACAAGAAGTAAGGATGTACAAATATGAAGATTAAACATCAACTCTCTATAGCAACCTTGGTAATGGCAGGTGTTTTTGCATCAGGTTGCTCTCAACAAACTGCTGGTGGATCTCAACAAGTAGCTGGCGGAAGTCAGGTAGGTGGTGGATCTCAACAACAAGTAGAAGGCGGTTCACAAGTTGGAGGCTCTCAGCAGCAAGTTGAAGCGGCAGCACCAGTTGTAGTGGCTCCAGCTCCAGCTCCAGCTCCAGCTCCAGCTCCTGTGATGGATCGTTGGGCTCATACTCACCCTGCAATTCCTGATTGCACTAACACTGTTAGTCACTCTCACCCATACACTAATGCAGCTCATACACATAGGTATGGCTGTGGTCAAAAGCCACAAGTTGATGTATTTGCTCTGCAGCGTAAATTGAAAGCCAAGGGCTACTACAAAGGACCTATCGATGGTGTTGTTGGACCTAGTACGCGTGATGCGCTACAACGTTTCATGCAACGTTAAACTATTGAGTTAATAGTTTTTCTCTGATCACTCAGGGATTAAATTGGGACTAGGAAGTAATTCTTAGTCCCATTTTTTTTGAAACCATTTTCTATATTATTGGCTTATGTTTTTAATATTATTGTTTTTGAACTTATCTAAGCAAATATGATCATTAGAATTGGGGTTAAATATAAAAATGATCTTTAAGGAATATCTTATTAAACAATTAATTACTGGGCTTTTATTTATCATTCTATCTAGTATTAGTACTCCTTCCCTGGCTATGGTATGGAAATCTGAGAATTTTTGGGACGATGTTTGGGAGAAACGTTATCAGCACTGGGTGAAAAACAATTGGACTGAAGAATTCTTTATGGATGAGAAGAAGCCTATCTACTATATGTTTTCTCATGATTGTGCCGATGCAGTCTATGCAATGCGTTTAGTATTTTCCTATGAATATAAATTGCCATTTGTCATACATAATCCAAGTAAACGCGGCAAAACAATAAGCAATGGTAAAACCAGCTGGGATAAGCTTCCAGAGGAGCAACGCGTTCGTAAATTTATGGATTATGTGGCAGATATGACAAGTACAAGATCATTGGAAAATGATACATATCCAATAGCTTTAGATGATATTAAACCAGGTGATGTTTATGTTGCTCCTGACGTACATTCATATCAGATTGTAAATATTACAGATGCAGGAATAGCAGAAGTAATGTCATCAACAACGCCTAAAGCTCCACGTTTTCTAGATCGTATTCCGTCTTTCCCGTTTTACGTTCCAGAGGATGCAAAGAGGAAGGGTGATGGTTATCGGCGCTTTATTCAACCGCAGAACATCAGAAAAGCAATTAAAAAACAGCCTAAGTATAATGAAGAACAGTTCGAGATTGCTGAAGCTGTAAATTATGATTATGTTAAGTTCACAGATATTATTTCAAGTGCTTTGGGTAAGCGCACTGAAGAACCTGACGAGAAAACGTTACGTTTATTAATAGCGATGTGTATGTATGCGAATGATCGTAGTATCTATGTATACGATGCTTTATGGCATTTACAACAAATACGTAAGAAAGGACGTAAATGTATGACACGTAACGAGTATGATAATTACTCGACACCATCGCGGGACAGGCGATTAACAGCCTTTTTTGTTGCAGTAAAAAATCATTTCGAGAAAAACAACAAGTATAAACATTGGACGCAGCCACAGCGTTGGGCAAAAACCTTATTTACAATTGAGGAACCTAGTCCTACGGAGATAAAAGACTTAAATAGTTTCTGTAAAGTACAAATGAGTCTTGGTGAAGAATATTTCATTCCATTGAGAGAATTAAGACAGAACTTATTTGCTGGCAAGGTGATTTCTGACCCACATGCTCCGCTAGAATACCGTTGGGGAGCACAGCTGTCGCCGTATAAACCCCAGTGTAAGACTTATTAAGTACTTGTTGGGTTATTTACTGACTATTTTTATCTACACAGCGCGTCGTTTAATCATTTTTTATGATACTGCGGTTTTTTGTTTATTGGTTATAATATGATTGTTTATAATAATAGATATTGCACTAGCTCATGAAACTACTACCTATAATTCTTGCCGCTGGTCAAGGCACGCGAATGAACTCCTCACTTCCAAAAGTATTGCACCGTATAGGGGGTAAGCCAATGTTGCAGCATGTGGTTGAGAGTTGTCGCGAACTTGGTGTTGAAAATCTGGTTGTTGTATATGGTCATAGTGGTGAAATAGTCCGTGAAAATATTCAAGATACTGATATTAAATGGGTTCACCAAATAGAACAAAAAGGTACAGGCCATGCTGTTTTGCAGGCATTTGATATTATTGAGGATGATGCTATCGTGATAATCGCCTATGGTGATGTCCCATTGATTAAAACAAATACACTTCGTTTATTAGCCGATAAACTTGGTGACGCTAAATTAACAGTCTTAACGACAATCATGGACAATCCTTTTGGTTATGGCCGAATAATTCGTGATAAAAACTCAAATATTAAATATATTGTTGAAGAAAAAGATGCGGATCTTGAAGAACAAAAAATCACAGAAGTTAATACGGGATTTATTGCTGCTAAAGGTTCTGATATCAAGCGTTGGCTGACTTCTATTACTACTAATAATAAGCAAGGTGAGTATTATCTAACGGATTGTGTTTCTTTAGCCGTTGCTGAGGACGTTTTGGTTGAAGCGGTCATATGTGATGACTCCCTGGAGGTTCAAGGCGTAAATAATCGTGTTCAACAAGCACAACAAGAAAGGGCATATCAATCTGCACAGGCCCTAAAACTGATGCTTTCAGGTGTTACCTTGGCAGATCCACAACGTATTGAGGTACGAGGCACTGTAACGGCCGGAAAAGATGTGTTTATAGATGTTAATACAGTCATGATTGGACAGGTAGAAATTGGTGATGGCGTTAGTATCGAATCAGGTTGCGTTATTCAAAATACAGTTATAGGAAACAATTCAGTTATTAAAGCAAATTCAGTCATTGAGTCTGCGACTATTGGACAATCTTGCGATATCGGGCCCTTTGCAAGAATTCGCCCTGATACTGTTCTTAAAGATCATGCAAAAGTCGGTAATTTTGTAGAGGTTAAGAAATCGACCATCGGTCTTGGCAGTAAAGTAAGTCATCTAAGTTATATTGGTGATACTGTAATGGGTGATGATGTCAATATCGGCGCAGGAACTATCACTTGTAATTACGATGGTGCGAATAAATTTCAAACGATTATTGGTGATAAGGTTTTTGTGGGCTCTAATACTCAATTGGTTGCTCCTGTAAATATAGGTAATGGTTCTACAATCGGTGCCGGATCAACGATCACTAAAGACACTCCAGCTGGCGAGTTGACGCTGTCACGTGCCAAACAAAACACTATTACGGGTTGGCAAAGACCTACCAAAAATAACAAAAAGGAATCAACATAATGTGCGGAATTGTCGGAGCTATTGCTCAACGCCCAGTTTCAGAAATTCTACTGGAAGGCCTAAGAAGATTAGAGTACCGTGGTTATGACTCAGCTGGGGTTGCCATATTGGATGATAAGCAACGAATTCAGCGGGTTCGTGCTCTTGGAAGAGTTGCTGAACTGGAAAGTAAATTACTGAAATTTCCTCAGGTGGGGCATATTGGGATTTCACATACGCGCTGGGCCACTCACGGTGAGCCGTCAGAGCTCAATGCACATCCTCACATGAGCAACGAGCGTGTGGCCGTCGTGCATAATGGTATTATTGAAAATTATGAAGCACTTAGGGAAATATTGCGTGCCAAAGGTTATGTATTTGAATCTGAGACCGATACGGAGGTCATTGTTCATCTGATTGAATCAAAGCTTAAAGATGGAAACAGTTTATTAGAGGCCGTAAAAACATCCGTTAAGCAATTGACTGGTGCATATGCTTTAGGGGTAATTTCTTCAGATGACCCAGATATTCTGATTTGTGCCCGTCAGGGAAGCCCCTTAGTTATTGGTATTGGCCTTGGTGAGCATTTTATTGGTTCGGATATTCAGGCAATTCTTCCTGTTACAAGTAGATTTATGTATTTGGAAAATGGTGATGTGGCAGCAGTTGAGCGACATCAGGTTACGATTCAGGATGAATCCGGCAATCAGGTTAAACGTGAGGTAAGACAGTCTCAGGCAAGCTCACTGGAGTCAGATCTTGGTGAATACCGCCATTACATGCTGAAAGAAATTTACGAGCAACCACAAGCGATCCAGAAGACCCTGGAAGAGCGTTTAGGTCGAAATGATATAAAGATAAAGCAATGTATCACGGGCGAAAATGTATTAGAAACTTTGGAAAAGGTCCAGGAGGTACAAATTGTCGCCTGTGGTACTAGTTATCATGCGGGGTTGATTGCCCGTTACTGGATGGAGAGATTAACCGATATACCTTGTCATGTCGAAGTTGCCAGCGAATATCGCTACCGTCGTCAGGTGCCCAGGAAAAACATGCTGTTTGTTACCATATCGCAGTCTGGTGAAACTGCAGACACACTAGCGGCGCTAGAAAAGGTAAAAACGGATGGCTGTCTTGCCAGCCTAAGTATTTGTAATGTTGCAGAAAGCTCTTTACAGCGAGAGTCAGATTTTTCACTAATGACGATAGCAGGCCCGGAAATTGGGGTGGCATCAACCAAGGCATTTACTACACAATTAGTCGCTTTACAGTTACTCATCGGTTTATTAATGCAAGCCAAAGGTAATCAACCAGCGGAGGTTGCCAGATTGGTGGCAGACCTAAAAAAATTACCAACACTCGTCGAGCAAGCGCTGGAGCATGACAAAGCCATTGAAATCATGGCAGAACATTTTGTTGATAAGCATAACGCCTTATTCCTTGGTCGTGGCGATCAATACCCTGTTGCCATGGAAGGGGCGCTGAAGCTCAAAGAAATCTCTTATATCCATGCTGAGGCTTATCCAGCGGGTGAATTAAAACATGGTCCATTAGCTTTAGTGGATAGTGAAATGCCGATTGTCGCGGTGGCACCCAATACCAGCTTGTTGGAAAAATTAAAATCGAATCTGGAAGAAGTCAGGTCTCGTGGTGGTGTTTTATACTTATTTGCAGATAAATCTTCTGGAATTACCCCACAAGATAATATTCAGCTTATCGAAATGGAAGAAGTGCCAGAAGGTATTGCCCCAATCATTTACACCATTCCGTTGCAGTTACTGTCTTATCACGTTGCTGTATTTAAGGGTACCGATGTTGATAAACCACGTAATCTGGCAAAATCGGTGACAGTCGAATAATAGACTTTAACTCAATTATTATGGACTGAGACCTTATTGAAAAAGGGCTTAAAAGTAGGGAGGTGTCCTTTTAAGCCATAAATAATACTTTACTGAGCTAAATATCCGACAATCGTCAGTACAATCGTATAAGGCAACGCCATGACGACCATTTTCATATAGCCCAAACGAATAGCTGGAGCTAAGGCAGAAGTTAACAAGAATAAAAATGCTGCCTGGCCATTGGGTGTAGCAACACGTGGGAGATTGGTTCCAGTATTGATTGCAACAGCTAACGCATCAAAATGTTCACGTGAAAAACTGCCAGCATCGAATGCCGTTCTTACTTCATTGATATAAACCGTAGCAACGAAGACATTGTCACGAATGGCTGAAAGTATTCCATTGGCGAGGAAGAAGGCTCTGGGTTGCTGCTCTATGGGTAAAGCAATTACCCACTGAACGACTGGTGTAAATAAGTGCTGATCGTGGATCATGCCAAGGATCACAAAAAAGATAACAACTAGCGATACAAAGGGTAGCGATTATTCAAAGGCATGGCCGATACGCTTTTCTTCGACGATATCTGATAGTGCCGTAACAAGTACCAGCAGCATTAAACCGATCAAGCCGACTTCCATCACATGAAAGGCCAAACCCAAAATCAGTAATATTGCACAGATCCCTTGAACGATGAGCGCATAGTTATCTTTTTGCGTTCGTTTGGCATTTTCTGCTTCGATGTAGCCTTTTAGTATGTTCCTTACATGTGGTTCAAGTTTTGCGTCAAAACCAAAAGTACCCGTTAATTCTACCGCTATTACCACACATAGTCCGGCAATAAAAGCAGAGAAAGAGACGTGTGCGACTTCGGTCGCAAAGGTCATAAAATCCCAGCCCATTTTCTGACCAATGAGCAGGTTTTGAGGTTCGCCGACCAACGTGGCAACTCCGCCTAGTGAGGTACCTACAGTTCCATGCATGACTAAAGAGCGTAGAAATGAACGAAAGTTTTCAAGTGAATCACCCCCCATTTTTTACGGTCGAATTGTTCATTCTCATTGTAATCAACACCGATAGAAGAATGTACTTTTTCATAAACGCCATTAGAGAGCAATAAATACAGTAATCAATACTGCTACTGTAAGTGCATCCAGGAAGGCAGAAAGCACTGCAGCTGCACTTGAAAACATCAAAGACAAGACAACTTTATTTTCAACTTTTAACAAAATTTTGCCAAAAATAAAGATTAGTAGGGGCTTCATGAAGTAGATAAAGCTTACCATGAATAGCAATAATAATATTACACCCAGGTTTGCTGGATTTCGTGCCAAACAGTTTCAGGCGATGTTAATCCGAATAGAAGTGCGGCCATGGCAAGTAAGCCGCCTGACTGGAGTGGATAACATTTTAGTGCCATCGCTAAGGTCAGGATGAACATCGCTATAATTCCCAGCCAACAACCATATTGCCAAGATGACCTCCGAGAATTAGCATCAATGGATAGCTCACAGCTAAAAAAGCAAGAATGACGTTTTTGAAACAGTTAGGACTAGAACCTAAAAAACTATTCTAAAAAGTGCTAAAAATATCGCTCGTTACTCCATTTTTAGCTATTTTGATGACACCGGAATCATAAAGATAAAATTTTGAATAATACAGTCAATAAGCTTTGTAAGGATCTACATCTGCATCTATTTTCAAAAAATCAGTATTAAGCACGATAGCTTTTAATATTTATTTTTAGTATTTTGCTAATTTGTTGTAAAAACAGCTGAAACTATAAGCCTTTTCTAATATAATCGCGCGCCATTGTTAGCCATCATTTCTTGTGGCTAAAATAGAAACTTTGCTCCGTACAGCAAGATAGCGTATTCACGTTGAGTGCCCTGTGTGAAGCTTTCGTTTAAAAATGCAAAGAGAATCCACATGGAAAGTGCCATTAAGTCCTTCTTCAAAGAATTTATAGATCGCTTCACTCCATTTTCAGAATGGATTGGTGAATTAAAGAATTTAAGTACACTCAAAGCCGATGCAGTAGCTGGGTTAACAGTGGCGCTTGTTCTTATTCCGCAATCAATGGCTTATGCACAGTTGGCCGGTTTGCCAGCCTATGTTGGATTATATGCGTCTTTCCTCCCTGTTATTTTTGCATCTGTATTGGGGTCTTCTAGGCAATTAGCGACCGGCCCGGTTGCGATAGTTTCATTGCTGACGGCTGCAGCACTTGAACCATTGGCAATCCAGAACCCTGAAGGTTACTTGGCTTATGCAGCAATTCTTGCTTTTATGGTTGGTGTTTTTCAACTCTCATTGGGATTATTGCGTTTAGGTATCCTGGTTGATTTCCTGTCACATCCGGTGGTTGTCGGTTTTACCAATGCAGCAGCAATCATTATTGCAAGCTCGCAATTTGGCAAGATCTTCGGCATATCCACCCGTAAGGGCGATCACCACTATGAAACAGTGTGGAATCTATTTCAGGATATACCGACCACTCATCTTGCAACTCTAGTCATGGGCATATTTTCAATTTTATTATTGGTTTTAATTAAAAAGTATGCACCTAGATTGCCAAACGTTTTGATTACAGTAGTGATTTGCATATTGCTTTCATATTTTTTGGATTATGAATCTAGAGGTGGCAGTGTTATTGGTGTTGTTCCCAGCGGACTACCAGGACTTAAGATCCCGGATGTTCAATTTAACCAAATGGTTAACTTGGTTGTCTCAGCTGCGGTAATCGGTATCCTCGGTTTTGTTGAGGCTATTTCGGTCGCAAAAGCAATCGCCTCCGAGACTAGGCAACGCCTGTCTGCAAATCAGGAATTAATAGGACAAGGTGTTGCAAATATTGTGGCCTCAGGTTTTCAGGCTTATCCTGTTTCGGGTTCGTTTTCGCGTTCTGCGGTAAATTTTGCTGCAGACGCAAAGACGGGTTTCTCGTCTATAGTTTCCGGTGTTTTAGTTGGAATTACTTTATTGTTTTTAACACCGTTGCTTTACCATTTGCCACAAGCGACTTTGGCAGCGGTTATCATGGTTGCGGTTTTCAATCTGATTAAAGTCGAGCCTATAATTCATGCATGGAAAGTACATCGTCATGATGGTTTTGTCGCAGTAGCTGTATTTTTTACTACGTTATTTTTTGCCCCGCATCTGGAAAAAGGCATTATGACCGGTGTGTTGCTGTCACTAGGTTTATTCTTGTATCGGACAATGAGTCCCAAATTTGTGGAGGTGGGCCGACACGAAGATGGCAGCCTAAGAAGTGCTGAACTGTTTGATCTTAAAACCAGTGAGACAGTGTCAGTATTTCGCTATGACGGTGATCTTTATTTTGCTAATGCAGGATATCTTGAGGGAAAAGTATTAAACAGTATTGCGCAGAAACCAAATCTGAAAGTGATGATTCTGGATTTTGAATCGGTCGACTTAATCGATTCTACCGGTGAAGAAACTCTCGCAAGAATTGTCGAACGTCTAGAGGCTGCAGGTATTGAGCTCTATATTGCCAGGGCCAAAAGAACCATGCGTGATGCTTTTACCCGTTCCGGTTTAATGCAGAAGATTGGCGAGGAGCGTTTCTTCCGCGAGCGCACCTCGGCAGCTCGTTTTGCCAAAGAAAAATTTGGTGATGCTATCGATATAGAACCTATTTTAACTGTTACGCATAATAGCTAACCATTTGCCAATTAGATCTAATTTAAATGATAAAGACCTCTGTGGAGGTCTTTTTTTTATGCTACATTTTCCCTATGAGCATTAAAGTATTATATTTTGCCAGCTTAAGAGAAGAGGTAGGTCGCAGTAGCGATGCTTTTGATTATCCGGCTGATTTGACCGCTACTATGAATATAGAGCAATTGTGGCAACAAGCTACTGGTCAAGAGTCTTTCCCTGAGCATCTGTTGGTCGCCGTTAATCAGGAATATACCGATAGCAAGGCCAGTGTTAGCGATGGTGATGAGGTGGCGTTTTTTCCGCCAGTAACCGGTGGCTAAATTATCAGAACATCTGCCTGTGTCTGTCGACAAAAACCAACGCAAGATTGTTGTGGTTGATGGTGTATTTGACCCCTTGGCAACGCAACGCGACTATCAAGTGCAAAGCATGCAGGGGCACACCATTTTTGGTGCTACTGCAAATTTCATCGGCACCATGCGGGACTTTAATGAAGGTGACGATGTGCAAAGCATGGTGCTAGAGCATTACCCTGCGATGACGGATAAACAACTCAATCAAATTGTTGACGAGGCTTGTGAACAATGGCCGATTCAGAATACGCTGGTAGTACATCGGGTTGGTGAGATTTTTCCCTCTGAAGCGATTGTTCTGGTTGCTGTATGGTCAACACATCGTGGTGCTGCGTTCGACGCATGTCGATACATTATGGAAGCTTTAAAACATAAAGCGCCCTTCTGGAAGAAGGAATCACTGACAACCGGTTCAACGCGGTGGGTTGAAGAGAATACTAAAGGTTACTGATTTTTTCTTATGGTAGTATAAATAGACACCCCCCACTTTCTGGCGAAATTTAAGAAAGTGCTGATTAAGGATTTTTGTCAGCTATCCATTCACCCGATTTTCCACCGCTTTTTTTCAAAAGTTTTACACCATCGATAATCATGCCTTTATCCACTGCTTTGCACATATCATAGATAGTTAGCAGTGCCACTTGTGTAGCGTTTAAGGCTTCCATTTCAACGCCGGTTTTACCACTGGTAGCGACATTGGCCTGGCAATAAACGGAAGGTGGCTTACTGATAGTCTGTAATTCAATTTCAACGTGTGTCAGTGCTAAGGGATGACAAAGCGGGATTAGATCTGGAGTTTTCTTTGCCGCCATAATCCCTGCAATACGAGCGATACCCAATACATCACCTTTCTTGTTATTACCCTCCAGGATATGTTGCAGGGTTTCAGGCTTCATCAGTATTCGTCCCTCTGTCACAGCAATTCTTTTGGTGATATCTTTATTCCCAATATCAACCATGTGAGCTTCACCCTGTTGATTGAAATGCGTTAGCTGATTATCTGAACGGCTCATTATTGTTCCTTTTTGTTACTCTAATCTGACATTATAGTCGAAACCCAGTATTCTTTAAGAGTGTCTTTATAAATAAAAACTTAAAAAGACACCCCCCTACTTTTAGGCGCTTTTTCAATATTTGAACCACCATGAGGATTACTTATTAAATTGGCACTATTTAGCTCTAGTTGTGTCTTATGTGGTGATTCTGTGGATCGGTCGATCTCACTTTGTGAGTTCTGCCAGGCTGATCTGCCGCTGATAACACGTGCTTGCAAGCAGTGCGGTATTCCATTAAACGATGCCAAACAAGATATAATTGTTTCACTATGTGGGCAATGTATTCAAAAGCCACCAGCGGTGGATTACACAATAAGTGTCTATCACTATGAAACACCGCTAGACTACATGATCAGCCAAATGAAATTTCAGCAACAGCTTTCTTATGCGGCTATTCTGGGTGAGCTATTTAAAAGTCGAATACTAGAGCTTACTCCAGATTCAGCGATGCCCGATGCCATATTGCCCATGCCATTACATAAGAAGCGCATCGTAAAGAGAGGCTTTAATCAGTCGATTGAGATTTCACGTGCAATCGTCAGAAACAAACCGCTGCCTTTGTTATTAAATGCAGTAAAACGCAGCAAAGAGACTCTGGAACAAACAAAGCTTAGCAAAAAGGACAGGCAAAAGAACATTCGAGGCTGCTTTGAAATTGTCTCTGCACCAATTTATTCGCATATTGTCATTATTGATGATGTGGTAACAACTGGAGCGACCGTCAATGAGCTCGCCAAAACCTTGAAAAATGTTGGCGTTAAGAGAGTTGGCGTGTGGTCAATTGCGAGAGCAGACATTAATTAAACCAGATAAGGTTTCTGGCTGGCCGCAAAATCAAATCAAGAGAAAACTTATGATTAAAAGTATGACAGCATTTTCAAGCAGTGAAATTCAGCAAGATGACATAGTGCTTAGTTGGGAAATTAGGAGTGTTAATCATCGCTATCTGGATATCAGCCTATATATGCCAGAAGGATTTAATAGTCTGGAAAATGATTTCAAAGAAATTCTGAGGAAAAAGCTGGGTCGTGGGAAAGTCGATGCTAAATTAGTCTGTAAAAACATAGCTAGCTCGCAACAAGGAGAAATAAAAATAAACGAAGCTCTGGTTAAAAATCTGCTTGATACAAAATATAAACTAGAAAAGTTAACGAAGAAATCCATGAGCTTTTCCAGCATGGATATATTGCAGTGGCCGGGTGTTATGGATGATATGCAGAGTGATTTTAGCGCGTATACAAAGCCTGCGAAGTCGCTATTTATTGATGCCATTGATGAATTAATTAAAACTCGTGAGGAAGAAGGCGGCCGTTTAAGCAAGTTACTTTTGTCTCGAGCGAAAGTGATTACTAAAATTGTAAAAAGCGTTCGTAAAAGGCGTATTGAGGTTATGGCGGCATTACGTGAGAAGGTTCTAAAAAAGCTCTCTGAACTAGACGTATCAGCTGATGAAAATCGTTTAGAGCAGGAGCTCGTCTACCAGGCGCAACGACTTGATGTAGATGAAGAGCTAGATCGTCTGGACTCTCATATTGATGAGCTAATTGCGGTGTTAGAACGTGATGAGCCTATCGGCAGGCGTATGGATTTTCTGATGCAGGAGCTAAACCGTGAAGCGAATACACTTGCATCAAAGTCAAACGATGCTGAAACCACAAAGGCTGCAGTAGAACTTAAGGTGCTGATTGAACAAATGCGAGAGCAGGTGATGAATATTGAATGATGTTTCAAGTCGTTTAAATAAGCAACCCAAAAAATTCAACATTATTGATCTGAGATAGTAAAAAATTGCTCTCTAGCTGTATTTAAGATTGTCGCTACACCAGGATGATTAACTTTACGATCTATCGAAATAGCATAGGAAGATTCCATTACATCCATGGTTTGACCAATAGCCTTTAAATCAAATGAAGCTTCGACTTCTTTAGCAGTAATGGATACCTTAACGACCCAGCTGCCATACTTTCACCAGTAAATTACTTCGTTTGTCACTACCCCTCATCAAATGAAAAACTATTAAATTTACTCCAAGGTTTATAGTCTTACTCCATAAATTTGAAGAAAAATATAAAATAATCCTATAGGTTTTGCTAGTGAGTTACTCATCATGAAAGATAAGGTCAGCGAAACTAATAGCATGATTGAACAAAATCGTCGCCGACAGTCTCAATATAACATTTTTTTAACATGTGAGAATACAGCACAACAGGCTGATAAATTAGCTGGGGAAGAACTGGTTGTTTTACCAGAAAGCTCAACCGAAGAAATCAAAACAATGGGTGAGCATTTATTCCCCAGGGGGACTTAACTGCTTAGAGCTGGAAATTAAATTTATCCCAAGATCTAGGAGCAGTAAAGCCTTAGATCAACAAAGTCTGCATAGTGAGTTGATCCGTATAATCTCATTTTACCGAGTCTGGTCCGCATTGCTCGCTCTGAAAAGGTTTCTTCCTCTTTACCTGTAACGATGTTTGAAACCACACATTAGTCGGTTGCCACAGCAGCATCGATAAAATCTTGAATATAACGCACACAAAAAACCGCATCAGTTCCTTGTGGGCCTTTTTCATAATGAGAACAATATAAAGCCAATTCCTCCGCTGTCAATGCTTCAACAGTTTTAGCAGAAGTCGTGGAGAGCAACAAAGAAACAACCGAAAGACACATCAATATTAATTTCATAGTAGAATTCTAATTATTTAAGTTTATTTAGTTTATACTTTTTTTACTGTAGATTTAAAGCCATATAAAACCAGTAAATCCAGCGATGGCAGAAGCCACTAAAATACCCGTTTTAGCTAATAACAAATCTTCAGTGCTTTGGGAGAAACCTAATTCAGCGATAAATATTGACATGGTAAGACCTATTTCTCCCAGAAAGCTGAAACCTATTATATCATTTATGTCTAAATTTGATGGAAGGTGCATAGACCTTATTTAAGAACCATCCACACAAAACCAGCAATACCCACAAGCTTTGCAATCACCAGCCCTGTAATACGACCTAGACTAACAGGATTTATAGATACTTAAACCAATTTCTGTGATTTCAATGGGAATGCCCGCATTAGCGAGTGCAAATATCGGTATAACGTTATAGGCTATGGTATGTGTAAATTTTGTAGGATTGTATTCCTGCCTAAAGGCAGTTACCAACACACATCAAAAAACTTTTAATATAACCCAGCCTTTTACTTGAAAACTGTTTAATCCGAATTAAAATGCTTATAATTCTATAAAGAAAACTGGCGATTCCATGGCTATATTTAAATGGCAACATCTAAAAAATTATATATATAGAGAATCATACATAACGACAAAGGAACAACGACAGCTACATTTTTAAAACTTGATGGAGACATTCAAAGACAATGCCTTACCGTTATCTATTGATTATTGGCCTTACAATTTTTTGGTTGCTCCTATCTGGATATTGGACTAACCCGCTTATCTTAACGCTCGGTGCTGCCTCAGTAGCATTGGCAACATGGATAGCCCTGCGTATCGAAAATAAGTACGCATTCCAAGACAAAGGTGTCGCGATTCTTGTGCGGTTACATACTTTCTGGCCCTGGTTATTCCTTGAGATCGTAAAATCCAATATCGCTGTTTTAAAGTGTATCTGGATGCCTAAGTCCCACCCTATTTCTCCCATCATTCGTCAACTTAAAATGCAGCCACAATCAAGTATTGCTAGAACTCTCTATGCAAACTCGATAACGCTCACGCCTGGTACTGTTTCCATAGAAGTACGAGACGAAGAGATTCTTGTATATGCCTTGTTAGATGATGCAATGAAAGATTTAGAAGGTGGGGAAATGGGTCGCCGAGTTCATAAGCTAGAGGGTGTTGACTGATGTTTGCAATAACTTGCCTAGCTATTTTAGTGGTCATGGGCATAGCACTCGCACGTGCCTTTATTGGACCAACCGTTTACGATCGCATTTTAGCGGTCAATATGTTTGGTACAAAGACGGTGCTGTTTATCGCAGTGTATGGCTTTCTTACCGAGCGACCAGAGTTTATGGATGTTGCATTGATTTATGCCTTGATCAACTTTGTCGGGGTTATTGCGGTACTCAAGTTTGTTGAACGCTACCCTCCTCCTTCAGCCCACAGTGACGAGTAATCTACTATGAATTTTATAATTGATGCCCTCAGTTGGGTATGTCTTATGTTGGGTTGCTTTCTGGGAATTAGCGGCGCAATCGGTACTTTCCGTTTTAAAGAATTCTACAGTCGCGCTCATGCAGCCAGTGTGACGGACACTTTGTGTGTATTCTTCATTATGGCAGGACTCATTTTGCAGTCAGGCTTCACTCTGGTTACTGTAAAGCTGATTTTTGCAGTTGGTCTGCTTTGGTTAACCAGCCCCTTAGCAAGCCATGCACTTATTCGCGCAGCTTATCACACAGGTTTAAAACCTAAGCTATCGACCACTCGCAAAGAGTCTGCAAAGCGAGGACAGTCATGAGTAGTATCAACCTGCTGATTGATATCGTTTTACTCACCATGCTGGTGTTTACAACGATTGCCATTGTTCGCTTGCGAAGCTTGTTTGCTATCGTGATGCTATCTAGCGTTTATAGTCTACTCTCAGCGAATATCTTCGTTATTCTAGATGCCGTTGACGTGGCCTTTACTGAAGCGGCTGTGGGTGCGGGTATCTCTACCGTACTGATGTTAGCAACCATTGGTATCACAGGTTATGAGCTAAAAGAGCGACGAACCATTAGCTCAATCGCACCGATGATTGTGGTGCTTATTACAGGTGCAGTATTGGTTTACGGAACCTTGGACATGCCTGCCTTTAGCGACCCAAACGCCCCTGTTCACCAGCATGTTGCGCCTCGCTATATCAATGACTCACCCACCGAAGTCGGCATCCCAAATATGGTGACATCAGTACTGGCAAGCTATCGTGGTTACGACACCATGGGTGAAGTGATCGTTGTCTTCGCAGCTTTGATTGGTGTTTTGTCACTGATCGGCATCCGTAAAAAGACCAGTGACCCACATCACGCTGAGCCACCAGCGCGTCCCATTTTACAAGTCATGGCTAAGCTCATGATTCCGTTTATTATTTTGTTTTCTTTGTATGTTCAGTTTCATGGCGACTTTGGTCCCGGTGGTGGTTTTCAGGCAGGGGTTATCTTTGCGGTCGCTATCATTCTGTACACATTGACCTTTAGCCAACAAGACGCTATGGATTTAGTTCCACCCTGGTTATTAAAGCGCCTTGCCGCATTTGGTGTGCTTATCTACGGTGGAACAGGGGTTGTTTCGATACTGAAAGGCGGCAACTTCCTCGATTACAACGTATTAGCCCATGACCCTGTACACGGTCAACATTACGGTATTTTGATCATTGAGTTTGGCGTTGGACTGACCGTTGCCTGTGTGATGATGTTGATCTTTTTTGCCTTTATTAGCCGTGGTGACAAAAACCCATGATGACTTTAGAACATTATAACTACTGGGTTGTTATCTTTCTAATGATGGCTGGCTTTTACATTCTAATCGCCAGTAACAACCTGATAAAAAAAATCGTTGGCTTGAATATTTTCCAAACCTCTGTATTTATGCTTTACATCTCATTAGGTAAGGTAGCAGGTGGTACTCCACCAATCGCGGCAGAAGGCATTGAAACCTACTCCAATCCACTACCCCACGTCTTGATACTGACCGCTATTGTAGTGGGCATTGCAACGACTTCATTGGCGCTAGCTTTGGTTATTCGAATTAAAGAGTCCTATGACACTGTTCAGGAAGATGAAATTCTCGAGCTCGATCAGATTGCCGATGAGGGGCCGCAAGCATGATCAATGAACACTTGCCTGCACTCCAGGTCGTCGTTCCGCTCCTTGCCGCGCCAATATGCTTCCTCATCCTTAACAATCGTTTATCATGGTTGTTTGCAACACTGGTTAGTTGGCTAACCTTTGCCATCTCTATATTGTTGGTAATGGAAGTACAAGACGGTACTGTTTTAAATTACGAGTTTGGAGGTTGGGCGCCACCTTGGGGAATTGAATATAGAGTCGATATACTCAATGCCTACGTATTATTAATTGTATGTGGTATCGCGGCGGCTGTTTTCCCATATAGTTGGAAAAGTATCCAAAAGGAAATCCCTGAGAGCCATCACCGCATCTTCTTTACGGCGATGATGCTGTGTCTGGCTGGACTCTTAGGCATGAGCATAACAGGTGATGCGTTTAACCTGTTTGTATTATTAGAAATATCCTCACTATCGAGCTATACCTTGATCAGCCTGGGTCGTGACCGCCGCGCACTGACAGCTTCATTCCAATACCTGATTATGGGAACCATTGGTGCCACTTTTATCTTGATCGGTATCGGTTTGCTGTATGCCCTAACCGGCACGCTGAACATGACTGACTTGGCATCCCGAATTCCAGCACTGGCTGGCTCGCGTACATTAGAAGCTGCATTCGCTTTCTTGATTGTTGGTTTTGGTTTAAAGCTCGCCATGTTCCCGCTTCACTTATGGCTTCCAAATGCTTACGCCTTTGCACCTTCTGCGGTTACAGCTTTCATTGGTTCTACGGCTACCAAGGTTGCTATTTATGCACTACTACGCTTCCTGTACACCATTTTTGGCGCTAAATTTAGTTTTGACTACATGCAGATCCACTGGTTGCTAATGCCTTTGGCTGTGACCGCGATCATGTTTGCCTCTATCGTAGCGATATTCCAAGACGGCATGAAACGTCTTCTGGCTTATTCATCAGTCGCACAAATTGGTTACATTCTGCTGGGTATCTCACTGGTTAATGTCACGGGCCTAACCGCCACCCTATTACATATATTCAATCATGCCTTAATGAAGGGAGGTTTATTTTTAATCCTAGGCGCGATTGCTTACCGAATCGGTAGTACAAACGTTAAGAGCGTTGCAGGCCTTGGCCAGGCGATGCCATTTACCATGGCCGCGTTTGTCATCGGAGCTTTAAGCTTAATTGGTGTGCCGCTAACTGTCGGCTTCATTTCGAAGTGGTATTTGATACTCGCTACCCTAGAAAAAGGCTTTTGGCCACTCACGGTGCTGATCGTTATTTCTTCATTAATGGCCGTCGTTTATACATGGCGTATTATTGAAAGAGCTTACTTTCAAGAGAGGCCAGCCGGTGCTGCACCGGTAACAGAAGCCCCATTAAGCTTATTGATTCCTGCATGGACAATTATTGCAGCCAACTTGTATTTCGGAATAAATTCAGGACTCAGTACTGACCTAGCGTCTAGCGCCGCAAAAATGTTATTCGGAGGAAGTCTCTGATGGGCTTTCTAATGGGATTAATGCCTGACGACTTAATTATACTTGCGCTGTGTATTCCACTATTCACAGCCGTGGGCATCTACCTTGCTGACCCTTGGCCCAACGTGCGTGAAGGAGTTACCTTAGTTGGCTCAGTATTGTTATTTATTACAGTAGTAGCGTTAACACCGCATATTCTTGCTGGTGAACGCCCTAGCTTAGCACTGACTGAGATATTACCCGGCTTGGAAATCAGCTTTACCGTTGAACCACTGGGTATGATATTCGCGCTCGTCGCTGCTACCCTTTGGCCAATTAATTCGTTGTACTCAATTGGTTATATGCGTGGTAACAACGAGCGTAAGCAAACACGCTTTTATATCTTTTTTGCAATAGCATTGTCCTCAGTGATGGGAATCGCATTTGCCGGCAACCTGTTAACTTTGTTTGTATTCTACGAAGTACTGACACTTTCAACCTATCCACTTGTGACCCATGCTGGTCATGAAAAAGCGCGTAATGCAGGCCGTGTTTACCTAGGCATATTAATTAGTACCTCAATCGGTCTCTTACTTCCTGCTATTATTTGGGTCTGGTATGTTGCTGGCACCACAGACTTTACCGCTGGTGGTATTTTGGCGGGTCATATCAGTGGGCCATTATTGACGCTACTCGCCGCGTTATTTATCTTCGGTATAGGCAAAGCGGCTGTGATGCCAACACACCGCTGGTTACCTGCGGCTATGGTCGCACCAACGCCTGTTAGTGCCCTACTACATGCTGTGGCCGTTGTAAAAGCGGGTGTGTTCAGTGTGGTCAAAGTGGTTGCTTACATTTTTGGCCTGGATCTACTAAAAACGGCACCAGGTATTGAGTGGTTACTCTACATTGCTTGCTTCACTGTGGTCGTTGCCTCGATCATTGCCTTACAACAAGACAACCTGAAAAAGCGTCTAGCTTATTCAACCATTAGCCAACTGTCTTATGTGGTCATGGGTGCGCTGATTCTTGCACCTCTTTCACTGGTCGGTGCGTCGCTTCATATTGCAGTTCACGCCTTTGGTAAAATCACCCTGTTTTTTGCCGCGGGTTCGATCTATACCGCCAGCAAGAAAACCAATATCAGCCAACTAAATGGCATTGGTCGACGTATGCCGTGGACGATGACTGCTTTTAGTATCGGAGCAGTGTCGATGATTGCATTACCGCCTGCTGCAGGCTTCTTATCAAAGTGGTATTTACTAATGGGTGCAAGTCAGGAGCAGCAATACATCGCAATGGCGGTGATTGTCCTATCAACGCTGCTTAATGCCGCTTACTTTGTACCGATCATTTACTCAGCCTTCCTAAAGCCTGAAGACCCTGTGCAAGAACGTGATCATAAAGAAGCACCACTACCGATGGTCATTGCCCTGACAATCACTGCCGCTGCAACCATCTTGTTATTCTTATTCCCTGGCCTTGCTTTAGAGCTTGCCCAAGCCGTTGGAGTACCTGTTTCATGAGCCAAAATCAAAACCCTAACAAGCAAAAACATTGGTTATACCGTGAAGAAAACCGACGTAAGCTTTGGATAATCCAATTCAGCATTCTATTAGTCGCTATTTTGCCTGAGTTTTTTATGCATCATCACGCAAGTTTTGAAGCGCAAGGTATCCACCTAGATGCTTCATTTGGTTTCTATGCCTGGTATGGTTTTTTAACCTGTGCGGCCATGATAATAGTGGCTAAGCTGCTTGCCGTTGTTCTTAAACGTAAGGATGATTATTACGATGAGTAGTTTGGTAATCCCTCCCGGCTTAATCTTGATTTTGGGTGGTTTAATACTGCCTTGGGTAGCGCCACGCTTTCGTAGCCTAATTGCGATTGGCTTTCCACTACTGACACTGATTATGGTGTGGCTAGTGACGCCTGAGCACAGCATGACTCTAACCTTCCTAGAGTATCAGTTGGATATACTGCACCTAACACCCGAAGGCCGCGTGTTTGCCACCGTATTCTCCATGATGGCAGGCATCGGTGCGCTCTATGCACTAAAACATGCTCGCACCTTGGAGCTAAGTGCTGCTTTTGTTTATGCCGGCTCTGCAGTTGGCGTGACGTTCTGTGGTGACTTGATAAGTCTATTCGTATTCTGGGAAATCATGGCGATTGGCTCGACCCTTGTGATATGGGCAAACTGCCATCAGAATGACCGTGCTTATGGCGCAAGCATCCGTTACTTGCTGGTTCATTTACTCGGTGGAGTGATTTTAATGCTTGGAATCGCTTCCCATGTTGCAAATACTGGCAGTATTGAATTTAACGCAATGAAAGCGGATAACTACGCAACCATACTGATTATGATTGGCTTTCTGGTCAATGCTGGTGCGCCGCCACTCTCTGCATGGATTGCTGATGCCTACCCAGAAGCCAGCGCGAGTGGCACGGTTTTTCTATCGGCATTCACCACTAAAACAGCCGTTTTTGCCTTATTAATAGGCTTCCCCGGAGAGAGCATTCTTATCTACGTCGGTATGTACATGGTGTTCTACGGCATCATCTATGCACTACTAGAAAATGATATGCGTCGCATCCTGGCCTACAGTATTGTTAACCAGGTTGGCTTTATGGTGGTAGCGATTGGAATTGGTAGCGAACTTGCCTTAAATGGTGCAACCGCACACGCTTTTGCTCACATCATTTATAAAGCATTACTATTAATGTCGGCGGGTAGCGTATTGCTCATGACCGGTAAGCGAAAATGTACTGACCTAGGTGGATTGTTTCAGTCCATGCCCGTGACCGCCATCAACGGTATTATAGGTGCACTGGCGATATCTGCTGTCCCACTGACTTCAGGTTTCGTCACAAAGTCATTAGAGACTAGTGCCGCTGCCGAAGCTGGAATGCCATGGGTATGGTTCTCCTTAGTTGCGGCCTCTGCGGGTGTATTCCTTCATGCGGGAATCAAGTTCCCGTGGTTTGTCTTCTTCCAAAAAGACTCTGGGCTGCGCCCACCAGATCCACCGTGGAATATGCGCTTAGCCATGTGGATCATGTCATTCCTATGTATCTTGATCGGTATCGTGCCATCCATAATCTACGGCATAATGCCCTACGCATTGGACTACGAACCCTACACGGCTGACCACGTAGTCACACAGATGCAATTACTGCTGTTTGCAGGCTTTGCGTTCTTCGCGCTACTGACACTGATGAAACGCACGCTAACCATCAGTCTTGACTTTGATTGGTTCTACCGTAAGCTTATGTTTGGTGTAGTTGTTTGGATTAAAGAACACAGTCCTAAATTTTTTGGCCCAGCACTATTAAGCCTCAAAGGTTTTGGCCAACGATACTTCGACCGCATGCTAAAAGTACACGGCCCACAAGGAATTTTGGCGCGCACCTGGCCGAGTGCCAGTATGGTGCTATGGGTTGCTATAATGTTAGTCGCTGCAATGATTCTTCATTTCATAAAGAACTAAAGACAAATAAATAAGCCCACGTGTTCACTAACACTCTGTTGATTGAGGTATTTGTATGGCAAAGCGACTAATTTTAGGATTGTTTCTTTTATTATTATCTGGAATTGCAATAGCCATTGAAGAACTTAAATACAGGGTAATAGAACTATTAGGAATCTTAGAGTTAGGAGTTTATAATCCTAAAATCATTGCGGTAGTTGAAGTGTCAGGCACCTTAAAACAAGCCTCCAGCAAAGGCTTTAGATTTATCGCAGATTATATCTTCGGCAACAATTCTTCGCGCAGTGTCAGTGGCGGCAATCAAGAAATCAGCATGACTGCCCTTGTAACTATACAAAAAATAGAAAAACAAACAGCTAAATATACCTTTTAATATACTGAAAACAAAGAATGAATATGACTTCCAAGAATACAGATAAATTGCCCACTCATAAGCCACGCCCCTTAGTTGATTTGCTGGTAAGCATTATTATCCCGTCTGTTATTTTGATGAAATTTAGTGCTGATGATGCCTTGGGGGCAAGTGCTGCTTTGTTAGTTGCATTAGCTTTTCCTTTAACTTGGGGTCTGTATGAATTAGCTAAGTACAAGAAATTCAACTTTATTGCATTGCTAGGCTTGTTTAGTGTGATATTGACGGGAGGCATAGGCTTATTAAAACTGGATACGGAATGGTTAGCAGTTAAAGAGGCAGCAATCCCCGCGATAATTGGTATAGCAGTAATCATCTCTGCCCAAACACGCAATCCGCTGATTAAATTATTGCTCTATAACCCTAAAATTATGGATGTCGAAAAAATAAAGAAAAAACTCGATGAATTGGGTAATGCCAAGGATTTTGAAGATCGCTTATTGACTACAACTTATCTGCTGGCAGGGACATTTTTCTTTTCGGCTATGATGAATTACATACTCGCAAAATGGATAGTTACAAGTCCTTCAGGTAGTACTGCTTTTAATGAAGAGTTAGGGCAAATGACACTGTATAGCTACCCGATGATTGCTATTCCATCGATGCTCATGATGATGGCTGTTTTGTATTATTTATCACGTACAATCAATAGGATGACAGGTTTGACACTTGCTGAAGTGTTACGAATAGAAGCCCAATAAAACACAGCTGAAATCATAAGTTTCTAATAATTAGGCGACCTACACGTTTTCCAGATGCTTTAGATTGGAATATATGATGTCCTGGGGATTCACCTCCCTGCTTATAGGCGTTACTTCTAGGCATGTGATTTTGGAAAAGGGGCAGTTCTACATAAGTGAGTTCTGCGTCTTAAAAAAACGGTAATCACACTAAAAAAGGAGAGGGTGTGTTTTATGAATTTTAAAGACTTACCTTTTGCCTGTCGCAAACTGTTTCCATCGAAACAAAGGTAGAGGTATGAGATATATAGGGTAATGTGGCTATTTGTTCACCTAGGAGATGGCGATATTCTTGAATGTCCGTGGTACGCACTTTTAGTAAATAATCAAAATTACCCGCAATCATATTGCATTGCTCTACTGCGACGAGCTTTTTGACGGCGTCGTTGAATTCTTTAAGGGAGGCTGCGGTGGTGTCGCTGAGTGTTACATTGATAAAAGCTACGTGCGCTTCATTCAGTAAATCAAAATCTAGCTGCGCCTGATAACCTGTGATGTAACCAGTTTTTTCAAGCTTTCTTAGTCGCTTCAGTGTAGGGGTTTTGCTTAGCCCTATACTATTGGCTAGTTTAGCAACGCTGATTCTTCCATCAATTGCCATAATGGTTAGTATCTTTTTATCGTAAGAGTCTATTGGGCTACTTGAATTATATTCCATGGTTTAAATAACCCTATTTATTTTTTGGGAGCTGCTGGCCATCAGTTCGGTGGTCTTTATCTGGGCGCGTGGTACTGAGAGAGCAATTGATACGGGGATGCTATACCTTGTCTTTCAGGTATTGTCGGCGTATTCTGCGGCGCACTGGGCATTATCAGGCTACCGGTTCTTTGCCTTTGAACATATTGGCTGGAAGCTGGCGGGCTGGTTAATCTTCATCGCCTTTGGCATCAAAAGCGCATTCCCTTTTCTGCACGGCTGGCTACGGCTAGCAACCGGTACGGTATTTTTGTCGGCATTCACAACCAAGGTTGCGGTCTATGCTTTGGCGCGAGGTTTGCTGGTGAAGAGATATGGTATACATCGGAATCACCATGGCGTGTTTTCCGATTTTCATGCCGTCATCGAAAATGATCTGCGCAAGGTGCTGGCCTATAGCTTGATAAACCAGGTCGGCTTTATGGTGACCGGCATCGGCATTGGAACCTCACTGGCCTTGAATGGCGCGGTTGCACATGCCTTTAGTGATGTTATTTTTAAGGGATTGTTGTTTATGACTATGGGTGTCGTGTTACATCGCGTTGGACATGTTAATGGCTCCAACTTAGGTGGACTCTATAAATCCATGCCAAAAACCACCGCTCTCTGTATTGTCGGCGCCTTATCGATCTCTGCGTTTCCGCTGTTCAGCGGCTTCGTCAGCAAGTCCATGGTTATGGCTGCTCTGGTAGAGGAAGACTACAGTTATTTATGGCTATTCATGTTGTTTGCCTCAGCTGGTGTATTTCACGACGCCGGCATCAAGATCCCTTACTTTGCATTCTTCGCACATGATTCCGGTCTCCGCCCCAAGGATGCGCCCATCAATATGTTGATTGCCATGGGGCTGGCCGCAGCACTCTGCCTGTTCATCGGCTCCCAGCCACAATATCTCTATTCACTGCTGCCATGGGAAGTAGACTACTGGCCATACGATGCGACCCATGTACTTACTCAGTTGCAATTACTCTTCTTCTCTGCATTGGCATTTGTCTGGTTGAATAAACAAGGGCTATATCCGCCGGAATTGCGCTCAACCAATCTGGATGCGGAGTGGATCTACCGAAAATTCCTGCCTGCGGGTGTCCATCGTGGCTTGGTTTATTTTCGAAATGCAAAAGAATCTGCGATAACTACGGCGATTGCCCCCATGCACATTATTCGTCACTCATTTTCTCAATCCTCCATGGCCAAATATCATCTCTCTGAAAGTTGGCCGACGGGCAGCATGGTATTATGGATTTCGATTATTCTGGTTGCCTATCTGCTGCTGGATATCTTTGTGTACGGATAGAAATAATAAGTACTGTATTTATGAGTTCGCTTAATCATAAATGAAAAACAGCCTAAAAGGTGGGGGGTGTGCTTCTTAATGAGCTTCTGATTAAGTAATAGCTCCTTTTTAAACCCGGACTATTCGCATCGCACGTGTTGCTTGATAGTTTTTATGCGCTAACTGTAATAGCCGCTGTGCCTCGTCAATTGTAATAGCTTCAAAACGTATTTTAGTACCGGGTAGACGCTGGGTAAGTTTCGGGATGTCCAGCGAGAGTATCGAACCAATCTTCGGATAGCCGCCGATTGTTTGTCGATCGTTGAGTAAAATAATGGGTTGGCCATCAGGAGGTACCTGAATTGCACCATAACAGATGCCTTCGGATAATATGCCATCAATATTAGCCTGAATTTTGGGACCAGACAGACGAAAACCCATACGATCAGAACGTTTATCTATCGTGAATTCAGTATTGAAAAATAGCTGTTGTACAGATTTGCTAAAATCGTGCTGCTGGTACCCCAATATTACTCTCAAGCTTACCTCGCCAATATAATCAGGGCGATTCACTTCGGGAAGCGACCATTGAGACACCTCAGAATCATATTGTGTCGAGTAGGGCAAAAAATCACCCTTCTTAAGAGCATCACCATTGAGTCCACCGATCTTCTCACGAGTGACAGTCGAACAGCTTTCAAACATAGGAGATATCAGAAAACCTCCTGATACAGCAATATAATGTCGGGTGGTGTTCCGAGCATAGCCCATTTCGAGAATATCGCCAGCCTCGATTAAATGCGTGCGCCAGCTTTTTACTGCCTGGCGGTTAATCATTACAGTAGCATCACCGCCAGTAACTGCAATCTGCACATTGGCCTGTGCTTCTAAACACAAACCTCCGATGCTGGATTCTATAGCGCAGGCGTTAACTGGGTTATTGCATAAGCGGTTGGCCCAGTCAAAAGAGAATTTATCCAGAGGACCGCCGGTTGTCAGTCCGATAGCATGTTGGCCAAAGCGTCCCTGGTCTTGAAGTAAAGATAGAAATCCGGGTTTGATCACTTTAAAGCCGGCGGTATTCGAAGTATTCATATTGGCAAGCCTAACTCGCCACCAAGATCAATAAATTCTTCACGGTCGATGGCTTTAAAGCGGACTTCATCGCCAACTTTTATTGGCATGTGTGGTGTGCTATCGGGGGTAAACATTGGGCTAGGGCAAAGCCCTATCAGATTCCATCCACCGGGTGATTCGTTTGGGTATACCGCTGTCTGGCGATCGGCAATAGCAACAGCACCCCGGGGAACTTTTAGTCGAGGGGTTTTCAAGCGCGGTGTTGCAATGCGTTCATCGACATGTCCGAGAAAGGCAAAACCAAGAGCAAACCCAATTGCATATGCCCTGTAGACAGTACCTTGGTGAATTTCTATGATCTCGTTAATATCAAGGCCAGAACGCTCACTGATCAGCTTTAAGTCTGGACCAGATTCTTCACTGTAATATACGGGTAGTTCGATACAGTCGTTTGCTTTAGTTCCAGTGACAATGCTTGTTCGGTCTAGATCGAGGAGGGCTTCACGGATTAGCTTACCTACTTCTATGTGATCACACTGAAGTGCGTCGTATATTATTAGTAATGAGGCGTAGGAAGCTATCTGGTCAACTAATCGATCGCCCATGACTGAAGCTATTTTATAAGAGGTCTGTTGAATTTGTGCAGATATTTCTGGGTTTGCGGTGTCGCCAAAATAAAGAATTAAAGAATTCTCACCTGCTACTTCAATTTTCATACCTTCATTATGGTGTTTACTAAGGTTTTAATATCAGCAATGGCTTTTACACTGGTTTCATTATCACCATGAATACATAAGGTATCCGGGTTTAGTTTTATTGTATGGCCACCGATGGATGTAACTGTACCCGATTCACATAACTGCTGTACTTGTGTCAACATTTTACTGTGCGTATGCAAGGCACCGGATTTACTTCGTGAGAGAAGTTTTCCATTGTCATCATAGCAACGATCTGCAAAGGCCTCGAAATATAATGAAAGACCGAATTGTTCTGCTTCTTGAGTGTGTTGCTGATTTTCCGGCAATGCCTGCAGCATCAGGTGTGGGTGCGAATGATGTTCTGAAACCGCTTGCATAATCGCCATCCGTACTACTTTTTTCGCCATCATATCGTTGTACATTGCTCCGTGCGGCTTTACATAATCGACAGACATGGCAAGGTTCTTCGCTACCCCTTCCAAGGCTGAAATCTGGTATTGAATAATGGCTACAATTTCATCATGACTGCATTGCATTGATCGACGCCCAAACCCTTGTAAATCAGGGTAAGAAGTATGTGCACCCACATTTACATTATTGGCTCTGGCAAGCTCCAGTGTGCGGCGCATTACGACGGCATCACCTGCATGAAAACCACAAGCGATGTTGGCTTGATCAATATGGGGCATCACTGCTTCGTCTGCTCCCATGTTCCAGGAGCCGAAGCTTTCTCCCAAGTCACAATTTAATTTTAACCGCATAAGATTCCCGTATTTGTGAATACTTAGTTAGTATGTTTGCCGCTATATTTATTGGGCTCAGGGGATTTCCAGTCCTTTAATGCCGTTTCTTCAGGTTTGTAAATTTCTATTAGCAAGGGATAGCAGGGAGTGTTGTCATCAGAATGGCTGCTGCCACAATCACCCCCAGGACATGCAGAAAGAGCGCCTATAAGATCTATTTCTGCAAAAAATTCGATGTAATCTCCGAGTCTAACCGGGCTTGCTTTCATAAAGTACTGGTTCGTATCACGTGTAAAGCCCGTGCACATAAAGACATTAAGAACATCGTGTATATGCGGCTCCGCTTCATCAACAGAAATAGACTTTGTGCTAGCTAAAGCGCGAATTAAGTTTGAATGGCAACAATTGTTATAGTCGACACCTTTCAACAGATAGTTAGTATAAGGGTCACACCGAGTTCCGATAACGTCGTGAATACCAGCTCCATCCTCATCCCAGCCATACCAGTCTAGAGTATCATGCGTGATAGTTGCCATTGGACGAAGGCCTGGCATGTTGCTCCATAAGCGGTCTCCTGTAGTGATATGGGTCGCGTGAAGTTGACGTGTTTTGCCACTATAAAATCTCTCAGAAAGATCATCTGCATTCCACAGGTTCAGGTCACCTACCTGCGGTCCCTCGATACTCACAATACGAAAAAAATGTCCAGCTGGCACTTCAAACGTAGCTCCATCTCGAGGAGGAACAATAACTTCAGAGGTTTTTTTCATAGTTTGCCTGGCATTTTGGTATGTGGCCATCTCAAAAATTGGTAAACAGTCTACTTCGTAACAAATTACTGGCTTAGCTGAGCGCCTAGTTTGAGCATCTGCAGGTACTATCGATTTGTTTTTTGACAGATTGAGTATGCTCATAAAAGAATTCCAGGTTTATTATTTCTAATATAGTAATTATTTTCTAAATGAAAAAAAGAATAGCATCAGCCATCCAATAATAAATGAAACACCACCAAAGGGTGTCACTTTACCAAATAGTTCATTGCCCGTAATCGCATAAGCATAAAGACTTCCAGAGAATAATAGAATCCCTAGAATAAATGCCAAACCAGATAATTTAATTAGTAATGAACCAGCATTGCGGTGTAAGGAAGCTAGAATCCCAATACCTAGCAGAGCTGTTACATGGTAAAACTGATACTTGAGGCCTGTGTCAAGACGCTGTAAGGCTTCTGTTGATAGGCCTTGATCTATGGCATGTGCAGCAAGTGAGCCTATTATGACTGCTAAAATTCCGAATAATGCGGCAAACGCGATAAATAGCTTATGTATTTTCATTTGATCCTTTTTGTCTGAACTTGATAATTAGATGTCTGATACCATCATAGTAGCAAACTAATCATAGGTAAATGGCAATACAATGGAGTACAAGGATTACTATAAAATTTTAGGTGTTGAGCGCGATACTAGCCAAGCCGATTTAAAGAAGAGCTATCGTAAATTAGCACGAAAATATCATCCTGATGTGAGTAAGGAACCGAATGCTGAAGAGCGTTTTAAGGAAGTCAATGAGGCCTATGAAGTCTTGGGTGATGAGGAAAAGCGCTCTCAATACGATACATTAGGTGCTAATTGGAAAAATGGCCAGAATTTCAATCCTCCTCCGGGATGGGAAGGTGGTTTTGATTTTAGTCAATTTAATTCAGGTGGTCGAGGTAGCTCAACGAGTTCGGGCTTTAGTGATTTTTTTGATTCAATGTTCGGTGGTGGCTTCCAACAAAGCGGACATCAGCAGGGGTTTAATCAAAGGCGACCCAAACCACCAGCAGAAGTGTTGAGTCTTTACGTTGATCTTGAAGATGTTTATGCCGGTAATACCAAAAGAGTTCGATTACCAGACGGATCAAGTGTCGAGGTCAAAATACCCAAAGGTATCGATGAAGGGAAAAAAATTCGATTGTCGGGGAAAGCCTCAACCGGTGGTGATCTGCATTTGCAAATACAACTGAAAAAACACCCTCGTTTCAGACGTGAAGGCAAAGATATTTATCTCGACTTACCCATTGCGCCATGGGAGGCTGCACTAGGAGCCAGTGCTACAATTGACACTTTAGCAGGCCAGTTAAAGCTTACTATACCGGCTAATTCCACATCGGGGAAAAAAATGAGAATCAAAGGCAGAGGTTTACCTGGTGTACTCAGTGGAGACCAGTTTGTGGTTTTGCAGATTGCTACACCCCCTGCTAACTCTGAAATTGAGATAGAGTTCTATGAAGATATGAAGAAGAAATTTGACTGGAAGCCTCGATAGGCTTATAAATGTTTATACTCCAGTCATGATGTAATGGTGGTGGGGTGGCCAACTGTAGTAATAGGAAGTAGCAATGAAGTTTCTCAAAGTAATAGCAACAGTTCTAACTATGCTAAGTCTCTTAAACTTTGGAGGCGTGGTGCTGGCTGCATTACCTACGGCTGTTGATGGGCAGCCACTGCCTTCCTTAGCCGATATGTTAGAAAGAATTACACCTTCGGTAGTTAATATTTCCACTGAAAGTGGGTCAGGTTCAACCCCAGTTAAAGATCCGGTTTATCGTCATTTCTTTGGCAAAAATGTCCCTTCTAATGAAAATAAAATACTAGGAACCGGTTCCGGAATTATTATTGATGAAGTCAATGGCTATATTGTTACCAATGCCCATGTAATTGAAAATGCAAAAAAGATAGTTGTCACATTAAAAGATAAGCGTCAGTTTTATGCACAGTTAATTGGTACAGACTTGAAAGCTGATGTGGCCGTGATTAGGATACAACCCGATCGATTGTCTGCAATGGTAATTGCTGATAGCAAATTCACAAGAGTTGGAGATTTTGTTGTAGCTATTGGTAACCCCTATGGTCTTGGACAGTCTGTCACTTCAGGTATCGTAAGCGCATTAGGAAGGACTGGTTTGGGTATTGAGCATTATGAGGATTTTATTCAAACGGATGCTCCAATTAACCCAGGTAATTCAGGTGGCGCACTGGTTAATCTACGAGGCGAATTAATCGGGATTAATACTGCAATTTTAGGTGGTCGATCTGGTGGAAATGTAGGCATTGGATTTGCTATTCCGGCTAATATGATCTTGAATATCACGGATCAATTAGTGTTGAATGGCCGTGTCGAAAGGGGGCAACTCGGTATAGAAATACAAGATATTCGTCCTGCACTCGTTAAAGCTTTCAACCTTTCAGATGGTCAGGGTGCATTGATTTCAGGTGTGGTATCTCTTTCGCCGGCAGATAAGGCTGGGATAAAGGAAGGTGATATCATTACTCATGTAAATGGTACAACTGTCAGAAATAGTTCAAATTTAAAGAGTATGATCGGTAATCTGCGTATGGGATCAAAGGTGCAAATGGAGTATGTGCGTGATGGTGCGATACAGAAATCTGTGGCTGAGATTGGTCAAGTAAGTGCAGTAAAGTATGGCGAAATTGGCAAGGTCAACACTGTAACAGCTGATGAAAAAAGTGATAATGGTTTATCAAATGAACCATGGGATATATTTGAAGGAAATAAGTAAAAATCAGGTATATCTAATTAATTGATAGTCAATACTTGCAGATTATCGATTTGCCAGCTATCCTATTGATTGTAGGCTTTATCATTTGCGACTGTACAGGTAGAGTTGAAATGTAGTTTTATAGATATATGCAGTAAACGTAAGAGAGATTTTTTGTTTCTGTATTTATCTCGAATCCGCAAGCAAGGGAAAGTAAAACATATGAACACTTAAGCCCGGTGTTCTTTATTTTCCTTGCGGACACAGGTTTGGTGTCCCCAATCCAGACCTGTTTTTTAACCCCGACGGTAGCCCCCTACCGGGCGGGGTTTTTTTATTCTGATTCTTTATTCGTTTCTTCAGCATTAAGCCATTTATCTAAATGTGCCCCAAGTTCATTAACACCGGAGCCTTTTAGTGCTGAAAACATTTGTACTGTATAGCCAGGATTGATTTTTTTGAGCAGTTGTTGAGTTTTTAAAAGGGCGCTTTTAGCTTGTCCATGCTTTAATTTATCGGTCTTGTTAAGAACTACATGTACGGGTAGATTACGTGTATTAGTCCAGTTCAGTATATTTAGGTCATATTCAAGCATAGGACGACGAATATCCATTACAATGACTAAACCGCAAAGAGGGGATCGCTGTGTTAGGTATGACTCGATGAATTTTTGCCACTCGAGTTTTATCTTTTCTGGAACCTTGGCATAACCATAACCTGGTAAATCAACCAGGAATTTATCTTCGGGCAAACTAAAAAAGTTAATCAATTGTGTACGTCCGGGTGTTTTACTTGTTCGTGCAAGACTTTTTTGTTGGCAAAGGCGGTTTAGGGTACTTGATTTTCCAGAATTCGAGCGTCCAGCAAAGGCTACCTCATAACCAAGCTCGGGAGGCAGAGTTTTCAATGTTGATGCACTCTGCAAGAAGCTAGCTTGTTGATAAAAAGCACTCATAAATTGTCTCACTCTTTGCTGTCTTGAAATGGATGTGGTATAAATCGCGGCTGTTCTTTTAGCCAATAGATGTCACGAATTATACAAGTATTTAGGAGTAGTTTCAGATGAAAAAATTAGTAATGTTAGGGCTCGTTGCATATCTAGGTTTGAGTATGGTTGCAAACGCAAGTGAAGCAAAAAAAACTGCTGATGCAGATAATGGTAAAACCTTGAGTTCGACTTGTGCAGCTTGTCATGGCGCTGATGGTAATAGTGTTAATCCAGAGTGGCCAAAACTTGCGGGTCAAGGTGAAGCTTATCTTGCGAAGCAATTGCATGATTATAGAGCAGGTAAGCGTAGCAATGCGACTATGAACGCAATGGCTAAAGGAATTAAGACTGATGCAGATGTTGCAGACCTTGCCGCTTATTATTCTAGTTCAAAAGCCAAGCCCGGTACTGCTAATAAAGATAAAATAGCCGCGGGCGAAGCTATCTATAAGGGTGGAGTTATGTCTTCGGGAGTTGCTGCCTGTGCTGGTTGTCATGGCCCTACAGGTGCAGGTAACCCGGCTGCGAGATTCCCTAAAATCTCTGGGCAACATGCTAAATATACAGTTGATCAGTTAAAATATTTTAAAGCAGGTTCACGAGCCAATGACACAGGTAAAATGATGCGTAATATTGCTCTGAAAATGACTGATGCAGAAATGGATGCGGTTGCAGAATACATCTCGGGTTTACGTGATTAAGATTATTTCATTCTGTAATTAGATTCTGCAAAAGGCGACTTTAAGTCGCCTTTTTTAATGTGAATTTATTACTTCTGTAATTGTACTATCGATTAAATGACTGTTTATCAAGGGTGAACTATGCGATATGATTGCAGTCAAAGGAAACTTAAGTAACAGGACATAATTTAATGATAACACTTCAAAAATATATTCTTTTTGTATTTATAGCACTTTTTTTTATAAGCGCATGCGATTCAGCATCATCAGATGCTAAGAAGGTAGAGGTTCAAAAGGTAGATGTTAAAAAGGTAGATGTTAAAAAGGTCGTCAATACTGCTACAACAGAACAGACAGCAACAGCAAAGGTTGTAAAAAGTGAGTTTGAAGAGGGCAAACATTACGTTGAGATTTTCCCCGAAATGCAGACTGATGCGAGTCCTGGTAAAGTTGAAGTTATTGAGCTAATGTGGCTTGGCTGCCCACATTGTTATCATCTAGAGCCGATGATACTTGAGTATAAAAAGAACCACCCTGACTTCGTTGAGTTTAAGCAGGTACCGGCAATGTTAAACCCAAGCTGGGCATCTGATGCGAATACTTTTTACATTGCTGATATGCTTGATCCAACTGGTGAGACAGATTTAATTACACGTATTTTCCAATCCATACATGACCAAAAGCGGCGTTTAAAGGACGCAGGTGCAGTTACCCGGTTTTTTGTTCAGCAAGGTTATACCGAAGAACAAGTAAACGCTGTTAAGGATTCAATGGCTTTTCAAACTAAATTAAAACGTGCGCAAGAAATTGGGGCGGCGGCTCAGGCTCAATCGGTGCCAACTCTCATAATCAATGGTAAGTACCGAACTAGTCCTTATATGGCTGGAGGTAATGAGCAAGTCATGAAGGTTGTTGAAATGTTGACCAAGCGTGAAAATAAGTAATTATATGATTTTTTCTTTAAATGTACTCTATAGGAAAATAGTGTGAGAAAACTCAATGCTTTCGATAAGCTGATTCGCGAGGTGGATATGGCGTTACGTACTGTGCATACACTTGCTCCAACCACAGAGCGACTCAATCCTTCTGCTGATACGGAATATAGTGAATTAAATGATAGTGAGCGACGAACATCAGCGAGTTTGATGAGGGTTAATCACGCAGGTGAAATATCTGCACAAGGCTTATATCGCGGTCAGGCTTTAACCACCAGATCTGATGAAATTCGTCAGCAAATGGAAGTTTCAGCGATGGAAGAAAATGATCATTTGAACTGGTGTGAGACACGCCTCAATGAACTAGGCTCGCACAAAAGCTACTTTAGTCCTGTTTGGTATATAGGCTCATTAGCAATCGGCGCTTTAGCAGGTTTAGCCGGTGATAAATGGAGCCTGGGTTTTGTCAAAGAAACTGAAGATCAAGTTGTCAAACATCTTGAAAAACATATAGGGAAATTACCCGCTGTAGATGATGCGAGTAGGGCTATCTTACAACAAATGAAAACCGATGAATCGCATCATGCTGATGTTGCTGTAAAGGCGGGAGCAGCTCGCTTACCGTTTCCAGTACGAAAAATACTAATGCCTCTGATGTCTAAAGTTATGACAAAAACTTCGTCAATACTTTAAATCTAATAATTCATTGTCGATTATAAATCCTTGCCCAAAAACCACATAAAAGGGGGGGGGTGTCTTTTAAATAATCGAGTTAACAGTTTTTACTATATAAATGCATTTATATCCCATTTTTCTTCAATATAGCTAAAGCATTCGTCGCTTTGGGATTTCCATTCTTAGATGCTTTCTGAAACCATTTTTTAGCTTCTTTAAGGTTTTTCTTTGTGCCATAGCCATTAGCATACATTGCACCAACGCTATATTCAGCGGCAGGTAACTTTTGGGCAGCGGCTTTTTTATACCAGCTTAATGCTTTTGCATGATCTTTTCCTACCCCAACTCCGTCCACATATAAATCACCAAGAAAATATTGTGATAGAGGGTTACCTTTGTTTGCTGCTTTACTGAACCACGAAAAAGCAGTTTTTTCATTCTTGGTAGTTCCCATGCCTTGCAGATAAATCAATCCAAGATTGTGTTGAGCAAGCGTAACCCCCTGATTTCCAGCTTTTTTATACCAACTTATTGCCTGGCTCATATTTTTCTTTGTGCCAATACCCTGGGCATACATCGATGCAAGGTCATATTGTGCGTCAGCGTTGTTTCTTTTTGCTGCGGTAGAGATATGTTTAAATGCCAAGCTCGGATTTTTCTTCGTGCCTACACCATTAGCATACAATACGCCCAATAAATAACTGGCAGATTTGTCGCCCGCTTTATGCGCCATATTGATGTATTTAAAGCCTTTAGCTGGACTCTTTGTTATGCCAATGCCCTTAATGTAACGTTCACCAAGCATCAGCTGAACATTAGTTAAGCCTTTATTTGCGGCTTGTTCGTAGTGTGTAATGGCTGTCGGCATACTTTTTTTAACGCCTTGACCATTTTCATACATTAGTCCAAGGCTGGCCGATGCGTCCGAAACTCCTGCTTTAGCGGCTAATTGATAATATTTATGAGCTTGTGCTAGGTTTTTACCTGTTCCAGTTCCAGTTGCATATAAGGAGCCTAATAAATATTGAGAACCTGGATGCCCTTGAGCCGCGGATTTTTTAAACCATGTATAAGCTGTTTTAGGGTTCTTTTTTTGCCCTTGACCAAGTAAGAATAACTGTCCCATAACGTATTGACCTGCTGGGTCTCCACGCTGAGCATATACAGATGCTATTTGATGAACCTTGGCGTAGTTTTTTTGTTTATAAGCTTGTTGTAATTCATTGTTAGCATTATTAGAGTTACCAGATACTGGTTTCGTTTTAGCTGCAGTAACTATTCTATTGTTTGTTTTTGGAAGTGGAGTTACTTTAGGTGCAGTTACCTGGCCACCTGCCGCGCGTCCGGGCGCACCTGCATTATGTTTATGCCCCATGCCTTGTGCGGGAAGTGGGTGAGTATGGGTTCTGCCAGCATGTGAGTGTGGTTGGGCTTTCGCTGATGACATCGATAAAAAAATCCAGGGTGTTATAAGAATAAATAAGCCTATAATTTTTTTCATATGGTTTTCTCCATTTCTTTCTCAAGCTTTGAGACTGTTTTTTCCAGTGCCTCAAGTTTCTCTCGTGTTCTTAACAATACGGCACTTTGTATGTCGAACTCTTCCCGACTTACTAAGTTCATCTTCTTTAAACCGCTTTCTAATCCAGAGCGCATATTTTTCTCGATATCAGCATGAAGATTTTGCATAGAGCTTGGCAGAAATCCCGCCAGTTTTTTTGCCAGGTCATCGATTTGGTTTGGTTTATCCATAGCGCATGTTTTCCTTAACGGCTAATATATGGTTTGAGATTGCCTGTCTTATTAATTAAAACTGAACCATCAGCTTGTGGTTTACCAGCAAGATTTAACATGGCAGATAAGCCTGGATTATTGGTTTTGGCTCTTAATTTAGTAGTAAATGTCCAGTCACTTTTGAGTTTAAAGTCTCCATTAAGTTCAATAGGGGCTTCGTTTGAACTGAGTTTAATATCAAGATCGCCAGATACAGGTTTAATTACTGCACGATAATCACCGGCTTCAATTTTTATTGGAGAATTTACGGCACCTTCCTTCCAATCTACAACACCATCAATTTGAGGAGCTACTTGCTGATCAATTTCAGCATACTTAATGTTTCCTTTAAAGTTACCGGATAATTTTGTATTCTTTTGTAGTCTATTGATATAGCTGGCATTTAGATCAAATTGTGTATTATTTAGGATTATTTTATTATCCAATGTTAAGCCTGCCAGACCCATAGCTGATAATTCATCTCCGTCTATGCTAAAGTTTGATTTCAATGAAAGTGAAGTTAAGCTTTGCAATGGTTGTACATGCCAATTGACTTTGCCGAGATAGTTGTTATTTGCAGTAAAATGCTGTGCTCCACCTCTCCAAACGGTTCCACGAACACCTTCAAGTTTGAGTCCGTTTACCATTTTCTCAGCATAGGGTTTAATAATTGAAAGCGGTAGTAGCCATAGAGTAGCCAAAAGGAAGGAGAATATTCCTAACAAGATTTTTTTCTTCATTGGCTTTGATTAGATGTAATGGTGAGTCGAAAATCAGCAAGTCCTGATGCTTTTTTATTAGTGCTGATAGCCATACTATCGATAACTAGTGCGTGTTGATTTTCTAGCTCGTATAAAAAGCGCATGACGCGATCCGCGTCAGCGTCATTCAGGATCAGCCTTACTCCTTTTCCCTGTGATTGCATACGTACAAGGGAAGTTTTAAGACGCCATGTTTGCAGTGATCTTTCAATTAATTGCTGTGGATTTTGAGAGGTATTCGATGCTGGCTTGCGCAGACTTTGTTGTTGTAATTGTTTTATCTGAAGACTCTGCTTTTGCATCAGTGACAGTGTGTTATATTGTTGTTCAATAGTCTTATTTAATTTTAAGTGATTGTTATATATAGGTTTGACAGCTAACAGCCATAATAAAATTATTGATGCGACAATTAAGCCATAGACAACAAGCATTCGTTCACGCTGAGAAAGTGAATTGTACCAATTCTTCATACGTTCTCCTGTTTTTTAATGCCAATCAAGGATTCTTTCACAGTAGAATTTACTAATGGAGAAATAATGAGTGTTGCTTCAACCTTGTTAGAAGTAGTAGTCGATGATTTAATCTCAACTTTTAGCTTCATTTTATCAGCCGCATCTTTTTTAAATGTTTCCAGGCGAGTCAAGCTGGGAGATTGCATGATCAGCGATAATTCATTCTCCTGATAGCGCAATTCACTCAGGGTTATATCTTTATATTCTTTAAGCAGTGGACTAATACCAGAAATTAAGGGTAAAGGTGAGTCTATTGACTTTCCTGCATTCTGCTTTAATTTATCCAGCTCCGTTTTCATTTGAACGGCGGCATCCACGATACGGCTCTTGGGGAACGATGCTTTGAAAACTTGTTCGGTTTGCTGGGCTAACTGATCACTCTGTTTTTGTAACAAATTATTTTGCCAGAAAAACACTCCCATCCAAATGGCTGCCAGCAAGCTGCCTAATATAGCCACGGGACGCCACGCTTTCCAATTGATAACAGGTGCGCTGTTTTTTGCGACAAAATTTGTTAGCAGGTTTAAAGGTAAAGCACTGCTGGTACTTTTGTATTGAATTAATCCATCGTCAATTGTTTCGAAAGGTATGTCCTGTAATGTTAGCGGAAGATTTTGTTTTTCGATATTACTGTAGATGAGTTCAGGACGTTGTATTTCTAACTGCTCGGATAAAAACATCTCAAGCATACTTTCATGACAAGAAAAACCATTGAAGCCATATAAACGAACACTCACATTTGATTCGTTGTTATGTTCTTTGTAAACCAGTGACCAACTCTCGGGTTTAGACTGCTGAGTAAGTAACTCAGGTAATATGAAATGTACAGCTATTCCTTGGGAACGGATATCTTCAAGGTATTTTGCCAGAGTGGAGTGCTTAATTATAGCAACTTGTGCAGTGCTACTGCCGCTCACCTGGTGTACTGAGAAGTGCAGGTTTTCAATGTCTTCAGCGAGAGAGTCTTCGAGTGAATAAGGTACCGCTTGTAATAGCTGTTTTTTATTCTTGCTGGGTATATTGACCGTAGTTAGCGAAACTTCTTCATTAGGTATCAACAATAGTACCCGTCTTCCACGTGTTAGTGTACGGATGCGTTTCCAGTCACCAGGAGTAAAGCGATCCTGTGCTTGTTTCTTACCTAATAATGCGTATTCAGGATTTGCACCCTGCCGGCCTACTTTAATCACTAACAGTTGCATTTAATCGATTGCTTTCGTTATGGTTTCAGGATTACTAAAGTCGCGCATTATGACAGATACTTGTCCATTTTTCCGCTCTAATATTGAATTTATAAATAGGCGTGCATTATTAATTTCAACCTTGCCCTGGAGTAGGAAATAACTGCTTTTCACATCTAAATCCAGTGGGTCCACACCCTCCTGATCGTTTTCATCAGTCATTAACGCATTAGCAACTACAGGTAGTGCTTTGAAGTCTTTGATGGTTTTGAAAGGTTCATCTTGTCGGGCTTTATTAATCTCTTCAACTTCATTGGGAGCAAAACCAATTGCTTTAAGTACTTGATCTGGCGTTGTATTTACATTAATCGGAGTGTCATTTGATTTTTGATTCACTTCGATAGCTAAGGTGGATGTGTTTTCTACTAGAGCCTTATAGATTTTTTCATTCATACCTTTTAGCAAGCGTAATTCTGTTGGACTCACTAGTACAGTGTCTGCGCTATAATATGCTGGCTCTAATGATTGGTAATAAGGGCTTTCAGCGCCATTTCCACTGCTTTGATCTTCTGCCACTAAATTTCCATTGGTTTGATCCTTATCGATCCAGTCTTTGAGAATTTCAGCAAAGTTTTCAGGGGGGCCCATTTCTTGGTCAGGGTCAATTGAATTGATCAGTGAAAAAAGTCGTTGTCTAGTAACTGCTGCGATATCTGAATATTTATCTTCTGTTTTATTTTTCTCTTCATTAGTCGGTACTGTCGCAGAGCCAGTACTGGAGCCTGTGGGTGGTTTGCTAATTTTCACTTTTGGCCTAATAAGTGAATTTAAATTAATCCTAGCCTGCAAGTCATATAACTTGCCTGACATAATACCCCCTGTTATTGGGAGAACCAGGGCACTATCAGAATACCAATCATCCAGATGGGAGTCATATTCCGGATGATCTTTATAACTTTTTTCTAGAATTGTCCCAGCCCAATCTTCCATACCATTGGCATACAGATAACTTTGTTCCAGATGATTTATATTGGATGAAAGTCTAATTTGAATCTGCTGACGGTACATCATCATCGCTGCTATTGATACTGCAATGCTTGTAATAATCATCGCTGTTATAAGCGCAACACCGTGTTGTTTAGCTAACACTACTCTGGCCCAACGGTTTGCATGCGCTGTGATAAACGCAGATTAGAATGATTTTTATGGTGTAATTTATGATCATAGATTGTGGTGTACGACATCACGGCACGCACATAATTTCTTGTTTCATCAAAAGGTATGCTCTCAATCCAGCGCGGAGCCGATATATTGAAATCGGGCGCCCAACGGGGGATTCTGTGGGGGCCCGCATTATAAGCTGCGGTAGCTTTGATATAATTTCCTTTGAAACGCTTTAACATTTGGCTTAAATAGGCGGCACCAAGATTAGCATTTTTTTCCGGGATCAATAAATCAGAAGTTCTGTGTGATTTAATTCCGAGCTTTCTGGCCACTCCCCTGGCCGTGGCAGGGAGTATTTGCATTAAACCTTTGGCCTTGGCACTTGATACAATTTGAGGGTCAAACGCGCTCTCTCTGCGCATAATACCATATACCCAAGCAGCGGTTATTTTATGTGAACGTGCAGATTTTTTTACCAGAGATTGATATTTCATTGGAAAACGTAATCCGACCTGGTTCCAGTCTTTTGTTTGAGATACCGTAATAATAGCTAAAAACGGTTGATTGATTTCGAGTGCATAGGCTGCAGCGCTTAGTTTGTCCTGCTTATTGAGACGTTTTAAAGTCCAGTACCACTCTTTTTTTGCTAAATCTGGCAAACCAATCGCAAACAACTCAGTCGCTCGTTGAATTGATTTCATATTTGCTATTTTCGGCGTCAGCGCCTGCCAGTTAGGTTCTTTTTCAAGCAGTTTAGTGTACGGCCTTTTTAATTCATCGGCTGCTAGAAAACCATAGAATGATGCATTGTTAGCAATTCTGGCAAGTTGATTATAAGCGTTTTTATCTCCGAGTCGTTTGCTGCTATGAGCACGCCAATAGCGCCAGCGATCTTTGTTTTTGTCTTCAGCTGGCATGGCGTTGATGGCCGATTTAAGCTTTTTCCAGTCTCCTTGGCGTAATGCCATGCGTGCCATCCAGATACTGCCATCTTCGCTTCGCAATTTGGCGGGAATAGCCGCTAACTTTTGTAATGCATAGGGATTATGATCCTGCGCATCCCTAACAGCTATATAGCTTTCTACGTCGGCTTTCTGTTGTTTTGTAAAAGAATGGATCTTTTGAATTTGGTTCCATGTACTTCTTGCTGCTTTGGTGTTTTTTCGGGCAAGACGTCTTATTCCGTAAGTGATCAGTTGCTTACTTCTTGGGTCATTTCTAGTTAATCGCTCATTTTTTAAATACGAGTCCGGTTTTTTGCGCAGGTTTATCCACAGCGTTACTAGTGAGGGTTCCAATAAATGCTTGCTCAAACTTCTTGCGAGACTGGTATTGCCTTTTTCCATTGCCAGTGTTATGCGTTCCCAGGCTTGCGTATCGTTTATTATTGCCTTTTGTTCTAATAGCTTGAATAAGGAATTACACACATTGGGGCGAGAGCTACCCGATTTCCATAGTTGCAATGCCTCTTTAAATAAAGTCTGGGAGGGTTTTGTTCTTAATAATGCCTCAAGGCCAATGCATTTTGCTTTATTGCCTCCTTGTCCTTTTACGTAATATTTAAGAATTTGACCCCATTTTTTTTGCTCGGATAAACGGATCAAGAGCTCAGTCCTAATATCTTCACCAAGCCAGGTTTCTTGATTGTGGTTAATAAACTCTACGAGGCTGCCAGTACTGCTGGTTTTGATGTTGTTTTTCAAACGTTCGTATTCAAGGTAGGGATGAAGCAGGTAACCTTTTAGATGATCACTTTCATAAAGCCTTCCTTTATGTAGAGTTTTATAGGCTTGTAGAAATTCGATTTGCGGCCCACTGTTTGCCCGGAGGTTTTGAGGAAAGCTCAAAACGACCAACAAAACTAAGCTTGCAGTAAACCTTAGCGTAGTATTTTTATTCAATCGTAAGCCCATAAAACGTATTTATCTGCTCTGTTAATTACCAGAATCTAAAAACCGCCCAAAAGGTGGGGGGATGTCTTTTAATATACCCAGTTGTAATAATGTATCAGTTTTTATTTATTTTTTATTGCTAGTTTGACTATTTTTATCTCATATTTGAAGTATAACACTAGGCATAAATTACAAATTTTTTAGTGCATCAATATAGCGTTGATAACGTCCCTGATTAATCTCGCCAGATTCTACAGCCTTGGTTACTGCGCAACCTGGCTCATGGTCATGAGTGCAATTATGAAACCGACAGTTATTGCTATATTTGGCAAACTCAATATAACCATCAATAAGATCAGAGGTGTTAATATCACCTAAAGCATAATCTCTAACGCCCGGGGAATCTATCAAATAGCCATCATTCCCTAGTTGATACAAGTTTGCAGTGGTTGTGGTGTGTTTTCCTTCTCCAGAATCTGAAATTATCCCGACCATAATATCAGAGTCGGGAAGGATTTTATTCGCAATTGATGATTTCCCCACACCCGAGCGACCACTGAAAATACTGGTTTTATTGCCCATCAGATCCTTCAATTCCTGTATACCTTCACCTGTATGCGCATTCATTTCCAATACACTATAGCCAATTTCCTGATAGGCTTTGATGGCATGCCAATCCTCATCTGTAGCATGGTCTTTCGCGAGGTCGCTTTTGTTCATCACGATTACAGCCTCAGCTTTTAAATGATCGGCAGCTATCAGGTATCTATCGACCAAATTCCACGAAGTCTCGGGTAACCAGGAGTTAACAATTACGAGTTGGTCAATATTTGCTGCAATTGTGCGGGGCTTGCCACGATAACCAGGTCGGGTTAATGCATTTGTACGGGGTAGTAAGTCATCGACAGAAGCATTACCATGTTCATTATGATGCCATGTGATGAAGTCACCACAGACTATGCTGTCAAATTTGCGCTTGGCGGTACAGCGTACGGTGGGATTTTTTTGATCGTTATTATTTTCTACTAGAAGTTCAGCGCCGAAACGTGTTACTACCCGTCCGGTATTAATTTGTGTACTCAAGAATTAACCATAATGCTTAAAATTTATAGTATTGTTTGTTTAGGTACGCAGTTACATCGTGTATTTCATCATCAAACCAGTTAGTGTTCAGGTTTGAGTCACAACGTCTAACTTGAGCTTCAAGGCCCTTCACGCTTGTTACTTTGCGGTCTTTTCGTGTAAAAACTTCGGTTCCATGACATTGATTGCATTTAGATTCAGTAAAAAGCCTCTGGCCATTCGCCGAATTACCTTCTGCAAACGCAACACCCGAAATTAGCATGCCCGCTAATGTTATTAGTAATGATTTTATAGATAATTTCATATTACTCTCCGTAATTTACAATCCAATAATTTTTACTGCTACATGTATTGATTTACCCTGCCTGTTTTAAATGCGCAATGCGTATTGAAGCAGGTGGGTGGGAATCATAAAACGCCGAATATAAAGGATCTGGCGTCAAGGTCCCTGCATTTTTCTTATATAGACTTACTAATGCACTAATAAGTTCACCAGAATCTGATTGTTGGGCAGCAAACGTGTCTGCCTCAAATTCATGTTTACGTGACCAGCGTGACATAATTGGACCAATAAAGAAAGTGAAGGCAGGGCTGACCAGTATAAACAGTAGCAATGCCATATACGTTGATTGTTGTTGAACCCCTAGTGCGGTATAGAACCATTCCTGCTTCATTAGCCACGCTAACACTGCAAATCCAACTAAAGTCATCAGCATTGATAAAATCATGCCTTTGAATACGTGTTTATGTTTGAAATGCCCTAATTCATGTGCAAGTACAGCCTCTACCTGAGTTGGGCTTAAATGTTTTAGTAGAGTGTCGAAAAACACAATACGTTTGGTTTTTCCGAATCCTGTGAAATAAGCATTGCCGTGGCTAGAGCGCTTGGAGCCATCCATGACAAAAACACCATCTGAATTAAAGCCAGTTCGTTTTAACAGTGTTTTGATGCGATCTAATACTTCGCCTTCTTCGAGTGGTTTAAATTTATTGAAAATAGGTGCGATAAATTTTGGGAAAGCCCACATCATTAACACAGAGAAAGCCGTCAAGGCTGCCCATGCGTAAAGCCACCATAAGTCGCCCGCTGATTCCATTAGCCATAAAACCAACATTATTATAGGAACGCCAATCACAACTGATAAAGCAGCGCCTTTGAGCATATCCATGAAAAATACTTTTGCAGTCAGTGTATTAAAACCAAACTTCTCTTCAATCACAAAAGCGCTATATAAGGATGAAGGAATATCGATGATGCTGGAAATTAATGAAAAAGTGATGATAACAGCAACACCCGTCATCAAGGGGCTCCATTCAAATGAACGAACTATAGTATCTAGCCAGTTGAGACCACCACCAAATGTCCAAAGTAATAAAATTACCGCACTTAACAGCAGTCCAAAGCGACCGAAATTGCCCTTGGCACGAGTGTAATCAGCGGCTTTTTGGTGTTCTTCAAGTGTGATTGTCTCAGCAAATTCTTTAGGAACAGCAGACCGATGTTGTGCGACATGCTTTGCCTGGCGTAATGACAGCCAAAGCTGCATGCTCGTTGTAATGATCAATAACAAGATAAAAATTAAAGTAAATGTATGCATGTGTTATAAAATGTGGCTTCATATAAAATTATCAAGCAGGAATTATAACCTATGAGCCAGGACAAAAATAATCTCATTTGGATTGATCTGGAAATGACCGGACTGGATACTGTCCTCGATACTATTATTGAAATTGCCACCGTAGTTACTGATAAAGATCTGAATATACTGGTAGAGGGCCCGGTGATAGCGATTCACCAACCAGATAGCATTTTGAATGAGATGGATGAATGGAACCAAACCCATCATGGCGATTCTGGCCTTATCGAGCGAGTTCAAAACAGTAGCTATACAGCTGAGCAAGCAGAATTGGCAACTATCGAATTTCTGGAAGAATTTGTGCCGAATGGTGCATCCCCCATGTGCGGTAACAGCATCTGTCAGGATCGTCGCTTTCTGGCGCGAGAAATGCCCGAGCTGGAAGACTATTTCCACTACCGCAATCTTGACGTTAGTACTCTGAAAGAACTTGCGGCTCGTTGGAAGCCTGAAGTCTTAGAAGGTTATACTAAAAAATCAGCACACTTGGCGTTGGATGATATTATGGAATCGATTGAAGAGTTACAGTATTATCGCAAGACAATACTCTCAATATAAGTGTCAACGTGGATGAAAAAGTGCCTGAGTTCTGAATAAGATCTTTTAGTCATTTTTTTTAAAAAACAAAAATGAAAAGTCACTTAAAGTAGGGGGGGTGTCATATTTATTATTCTAAACACACTTTCTTCAGTTAGAATGCGCTTCTTTTCTGTGCCTGTAATCCATACATAAATGATTGTACTTTCCGATGTCACGCTGCGTCGTGGCCCGCAAAAACTTCTGACTGATATTTCAATCAGCATACATCCTGGCTACAAGGTTGGTCTAACGGGCGCGAATGGCACTGGTAAATCCAGCCTGTTTGCGATTTTGCGAGGTGAAC
>CAWJZX010000009.1:0-21895 GCA_963847495.1 uncultured Gammaproteobacteria bacterium
CCTTAGCGAGGCAACAGTACTGTTGTATATGCTGGCCCGAAGGGTAGGCGCAGCCGCACAGAAACCGCGCAGCGGAGACAACAGCTTTAGCTGGCCCTTTAGGGCGAGATTGAAAATCGAGTAAAAAGTAGTGGGGTGTCTTTTAAATTGGTTTTAGGCCCTAATTAACTTGGTTTCTACGTATCTTCTGTATTCTCCATATGCACAACCCGTTGTGGAAAAGGAATCTCGATATTTTCCTTTCTAAATTCTCTATCAATACTTTGATTGATATCACTTTGTATTCTTAGCCGATTATCGACATTTTTTACATAACAGCGTAACTCAAAATTCAATGCACTATCGCCAAAATTGATAAACAATACACGGATGGGATAGTCAGGATGATCACTGATTACATCAGGATGTGTGTCTGCAATGGTTTCCAGGACTTCCATTACTTTTTCTACATCCGATCCATAAGCAACACCCACAGCTGATTTTAAGCGCCCAACATTATTACTGAGCATCCAGTTAGTTACCTGGTTAGAGATTAATTCAGAGTTAGGAACAATTACATCAGCACGGTCAAAGGTTTCGATTCTTGTAGAGCGAATACTGATGTCTCGTACATAGCCCTCGGTATTTCCAACCACGATCCAGTCGCCACGTCGAATCGGGCGCTCGAAAAGCAGGATCAGGCCTGAAACAAAATTATTCACGATGTTCTGCAAGCCAAAACCAATACCGACAGATAATGCTCCCGCGACAATTGCTACATTTTTAAAATTCAGACCCAGTACAAAAAGCGCCCATAAAACAGCAATTGCGACACCGCCATAACCAACCAATGTTTGTGTCGCGTCTTTGGCACCGCTGCTCAAGTTACTGTGTTTAAGCCAGCTAGTAACCAGGTTGTTTTTGATAAAAGGTAAGACACTAAAAGCAATAACTAGTATCAAAAGTGCATATAGAATACTAAGTAAATCGAAGTCGACGGTTCCAAATTTTATGCCATCCTTTAGGCTCATTACCGTTGTTGATATCTGTTGTTGTGAATTCCCCCAGATAAACATCAGGGTGCTAATACTAATAAAAACGATGGTGAAAAATAATAGAATTCGTAGCCAGATAATACCGGGGAATGAACGACCATCCTCGATAGACATCGCGGTTCTTAATTTATGCTGCCAGGCTATTTTGCCTGCATCAAGGCTATCAAAAAATTCACTGCTAATACGCATTAACAAATAGGAAAAAATCATTACGATCAAGGAGTTTAGGGTGCCAAAGAAAAGCAGATTTGATAAGTTACGGTAGCCAAGAAATGCAGTAATTATGGAGCCAAGCATGATGCCCATCGGGATAAGAAAAGTTGGCGAGAATGAACGTTTTGTGCTGATATTACTGATAACTGCCCAAAGCATTAATGTGAAACTTAAGGCGGCAATGGTTAGTGAAACTAGCCAGACTAGATAGAGAATAGCAGAGTCGGAAAAGCGCCCAGAAGTTTCGTCACTAAAAGCATAGGAAATGATGCTGAAAATAATAAACAATAAGGAGAATGTCAGAATTGTATGTCGTGAATATTTGTTTGAAGTATTCTTTAATAGGTCAGGAAAAAGTACACCACGCATAACTGCAAATGTGAGAAATAACAATAGAGAATATTGCAGGGTACGTACAAAAATTATCGAAGAAGAGTCTTGAGCCTTTATATATAGCCAGGCAAATAGTAATGCAAGAAAGATTGAAGAGGTGCGTTTAATTCCTCTTAATGCGGCAAACATTGTAGGGCTGGAAAATCTATTATTAACAATTGGAGAGGTATCTACTTTACGTTTCCATATAAAACCAATAGCGATACCAGCAAAAACTAATAACAGTAAAGGCCAACTAACGGCTGTGTATATTTTTTCAAACAGTGGCAAAATTGCTTCTGCTTCAGTATCTACCAATGTTTCATCTAGTTTTGCCAGTTTTTTAGATGCTGATAGTAGTGACATTTCTTTGCTTGATAATTGGCTTTTTAACAGGTTTTGTCTCTGTTGAGTGGCATTTTCAATAATTTGATTGAGTTGTACTTTTAATAAGTTGCATCTTTTTAGATCTGTGTCGGCAGACTGAATCTGTTTTTCTAATTCCACCCGCTTGTTTTTTATATCGAGCTCTTCCGTTGCCACTTGTTCTCCTAGTAACTTCAGGTTTTTTTGTACACTCTCAATTTGAACTGTGTTTGCCGATACACATTCATCAAGCTTAATTTGAAGTCCTGCCGCTTTGCTTTGGATGTTATCCAAATCTTTAATTTTAAGGTTTTTTAGATCGAACTTTTCAAATTGTGTTTTGATCTGATCAAATTGCTTTTGTAGATCAAGCTCTTTTTCTTCTGCGAATGCCTGGGCTGAAATAAAGATAAAGATGAAAACTAGAAGATGGATAACTGATGGTTTAAAGTAGCGCAATGTTTTTGTCCGTATGAGTTCAGAGTATTTGAGTAAGGCCCGCAATAATATTGGGTTATGAGTTTCTCTGTAAAATATTGAGAATTAAGTGGTTTTAGCTTCCTAAGTAACTATAACCACTTCTTTCTTCTAAAATATACCAGTAAACCAACACTAACTATAATAAATACTACCCATAAAATAGGGTAGGCGTATCGCCACTTAAGTTCTGGCATATATTCGAAATTCATCCCATAAACCCCGGCTATAAAAGTCAGTGGAATAAAAATCGAGGCGAATACCGTTAGCACTTTCATCACTTCATTCATTTTGTTGCTGATAGTGGTTTGATACATATCCAGTAGGCTATAAACCATATCTCTTTGCAGTTCTATGGTTTCTGATATTCGCAGTACATGGTCGTAAACATCTCTAAAATAGATCTGAGTTTTATCCTGAATAAGCGGTCCTTCGTTTCTGAGTATATCTGCCAGCAGTTCTCGAAGTGGTGAAATTGCTCTTCGTATATAGATCAATTCGCGCTTTATGCTCTGAATAGATGAAACTGTTTGAATCGAAGGATTAAGTAATAATTTATCTTCGATTTGATCGATTTGCTCGTCCAGTGACTCTAACAATGTAAAGTATTGGTCGACAACTGTATCCAAAATAGCATATGTCAGATAGTCCGAACCAAAACTTCTAATACGGCTGTTACGATTCTCTATACGTTTCTCTATTGGTGTAAATAACTCATCCCTTTTTTCTTTAAAGGTAAATACAAAATTCTTCAGTAATAAAATACTAATTTGTTCATAAACAACGGATGCTGATAAGGCTTCGTTTTCTAGTGATAAACCTTTTAGAACGATATATTGGTAATTGTCAAAATCTTCATGTTTTGGTCTTTGATGTGTGTTCAGAATATCTTCGAGTACTAGTGGGTGAATATTGAATGCTTCACCGACAGCTTGAATGAATTCATTATTTCTCAAGCCTTCGACGTTTACCCAGGTGATAGTATTCGTGTCTTTGTATTGCAAAATATCATCAATTGATTTGACACTATGAGATGTTGACGTTTTTTTATTGAAGTCTGTTACGAAAATTCGTGGCTCGTTTTCATAAATACTTCCAATATGAATAAGAGAACCGGGTGACATTCCAGCTTTGTCAGAGAGATAGCTGGAAGTTTCTGTTTTATCAGGGCTCATATTGTTGCTCATATATGGGAGGTTAATAAATCAGTTATGATAAATAGTTAGTTATTTAAGCAACTTTTCATTAGAAAGCGCTTTCTCGCGCTGATAGACAATAATTGCCGAAGTTCGCAGTGCACCAAGCACAAACAAGAAAGCACATAAGGCATATAACATGTCAGTTTTAATCTCATGCTTAAATAGTCCGATAAGTACTTCGCGTATAATAAATATGATGGCAGCATCAACTATAAAAGTTAAGCGAAGCTTATGTGTGCTGAAGTACTCAATAAGTGAGCGGGATAATTCTACTAACACGTAAAGCGTTAAAACATCTGCAATCAGGTCGATGTAATGTCCCGTTATTCCCTCCATTTTGAGTAAAGCCCAAACTGACCCAAAAAGCTGAATTGCCCCAAGAGCGATACCAAGTGTAATGAATACTAGTATAATAGCGAATACTATATTCACGGATGTATCAAATATTTTCTTTAGGTTCTGGATGAACATTTATTTTCTCTTACAGGTTTTAAAGTAACTTGAATACCAATCTGTTTTATTATTCTGGCTTGACTTTTCTGGCTCGCCATAAAAATATAAACCATACCGTAAAACTCACTAAAACTACTACCATGATTACCCATTTTTCATATCGCTTAATATTGCCAAGTACTGTTTCAACAGCATAGCCAAAATAATAACCCAGCACTCCAATCACGGTCGCCCAAACCAATGCGCCGCAGGAATTTAGTATTAGAAAGCGAGTTGGAGAAATGCCACTTGAACCCAAAACAAAAGGAACAACTGTTCTAATGCCATAAATAAAACGAAAGCCCAGGATTAATAAGGTTTGGTGCTTATCTAATATGCTGTTTACACGTACGATTCTTGTTTGCCATGAAGGCCGTTTTTCGATGAACTTTTTGCCTTTGAAACGACCAATATAAAAATATAGCTGGTCACCCGCTAAAGTACCAACAAAAGCAGTTGCGATAACATAAAATAAATCCAGGTAACCCCGATGAGCCAAAAAACCTGCAATAATGAGTATGGTTTCGCCTTCAAGAAATGTACCAATTAGGACACTGACATAGCCATAGTTTGTGACAAGTTGCTCTAAGTTCATACTGCTACCATGGTAATAAACAAGAAAGTTTTTCTCTTCAGGGGTATTAGAAGTATTAAGAAAAATATATTCTAGTATCAATCGACTGACAGTGGAGGTAAATTAAACCTTATTTGTTTTTTTTTAACTGGTAATGATAAGTTTACCTTGTTTTTATGACATATAACTCATTTATAAAAGACACCCCCCTACTTTTTGGCACTTTTTACGAAGCTTACCGTTCTTGCGTACTATCTTCTAAACAAAGTTGTAGTCTCATCGCTATCGTAGGTAGTTTTTTGGCTATTGACTTAACGGGATAAGGTGTACCAAAAATTAACTTGATGCAAGTGGAAACTCTATGTTGTTCTCTCATTCAGGTTTGCAGTTTATATAAGCTTTAGCATAAGATGATTATGAATTTTTTAATCGCATCTATTACTAGAAACTCAAGTCTTAAATAAATAATAAGAAAGGTCTTATATGAATAATATTATTAACATCATTTCCCCGTTTGTTCCGCTTTTTGTTACGTCTATTGTCGTCGGTATCGTCCTCTGGGTTTCACATCAAATATTCATCGCGAGACATCCTGATTTAGGAAATGAGAAGTTATTTTCCAGGCAACTCATTATGCTGGGCTTAACTTTTGCTGGTATTTTGGCTATTGCACTTACCCTGCCTGTAAAAGAGAGTTCCCTGAATCAAATTCTTGCGCTTCTGGGTCTGGTGATTTCGGGAATTATCGCTTTTTCTTCCAGTACAATATTTGCGAATCTGATGGCAGGATTGATGCTCAGGGTGACAAAACCTTTCAGTACAGGAGATTATATCGACGTTAAGGGATATTTTGGTCGTATTGTTGAACGTGGCTTGCTCGACACAGAGATACAAACAGAAAACCGTGAACTGGTGGCTATTCCTAATACCGTTATGATTATGAATCCCATTTCTGTTACACATGGTTCTGGAGCTATTGTCTCTACAACATTATCGCTTGGCTATGATATACATCATTCGCTTGTCGATTCGTTATTGCTTGATGCGGCCAAAAAATGCGGTCTTGAAGACCCGTTTGTGCAAGTTCTCGAACTTGGCGATTATGCGGTTACTTATAAAGCAAGCGGCAAGTTGGCAGATATCAAAAGCCTGCTTACAGCGCGTTCGAATCTTTGCCGATATGTTTTAGACGGCTTTCATGGAGCCGGAATTGAAATTGTTTCACCTACTTTTATGAACCAGCGCAAACTTGCTGATGACTTGAAAATCATTCCGGCCAAAGTTAATGCGAAACTAGCAGAAAGTAGCCAGACTGTTGAAGAAATCATTTTTGATAAAGCCGATAAAGCCCAACAAAAAGAAAGTAATAAACAGCAGTTACTGGATACCTATCAAGCTTACAAAGAGAAACTCGAAACAGCTTCTGGTGAGGATAAAAAAATAATCCAAAAGAAAATTGATGATGTACGCGGGCGGCTGAAAGAAATTGAGCAACTCGATATTGAAGCAGACGAAGTTGATGATAAGTCAGGTAATGCAAAGGGCTAGCGATACCAAAATTATATGATAGTTGCACTCGTCTCTTCCTGTTTTGGCTTGACATTGCTTTATTTTGGAGCTGAAGGCCTTGTTAGAGGCAGCTCAAGTCTAGGTTTACGGTTTGGCTTATCTCCTCTTGTTGTAGGGCTAACAATTGTTGCTTTTGGCACTAGTGCCCCTGAGCTTGCTGTTAGCATGAATGCTGCCTATATGGGACAAACTGATCTCTCAATTGCGAATGTATTAGGCTCCAACATTGCAAATATTGGACTGATTCTAGGTATATCCGTTGTGATTAGGCCAGTAACACTCGATATCAAATTAATCCGGATCGACATTCCAATTATGATTGGAGCCACAATTCTGTTTAGTTTGTTAATTATTGATGCACAATTGTCGCGAATAGACGGCATGATGTTAATAACAGGAATTATTGCTTATATGGCATTTAATGTAGTTAAGGCCAGGCAAGCAAAGCCGAGAGCCGATAATATCTTTAAATCAGGAATCCCTATCCTTAATGACGGCTTGTTTAAAGAGATTGTATTTATCACTGCTGGCTTAGCGATGCTAACTATCGGTGGAAAATTTCTTGTTGATGGAGCTGTCTACCTTGCAAGATTTATGGGCATTAGTGAGGCAGTAATAGGACTAACCGTAATAGCGATTGGTACGAGCCTGCCCGAGTTGGCTACATCGGTACTGGCGGCAACAAAAAAAATGAGTGAACTGGCAGTTGGAAATATAGTTGGCTCAAATATATTTAATACTTTTGGTGTACTTGGAGCTAGCTCAATATTGTCACCATTAACACAAGGCAATGTTACATGGATTGACATCGGAGTGATGATTTTATTTAGCCTTGCTCCGCTGGCGTTGGTGCGAAACAGTAATACATTAAAACGTCGAGATGGTTTGATTTTTATTGCGGGGTACGCGGGTTATATTATCTGGCTAATGGTAGTTTCGTCACAATCTTAAATATAACCCCAGTTATGGATACTATTACTAACTGGGTTTATGTCCGCCTATAATAAAAACATTGTTGCCAATCCCAGAAAACTGACAAATCCAATTTCGTCAGTAGCAGTGGTTAATACTACGCCGCCAGCAAGTGCTGGATCTATCCCTACTCGTTTCATCAAAAGTGGTATTAAAAAGCCAAAGAATGCTGCGACTATGAGATTTATTATCATAGCTGCTCCAAGTACTAAGCTAATTCGATAATCCTTAAACCATAAATACGAAACCAAACCCACATAGTAAATAAATAACTACTGCAATTTTTACTAAGCTTTATTCAATAGAAGTATTAGCCCTAGTCTGCTTTATTCTTTGGAATCAGGCTTGTATCAATCTCACTATCTACACTACGCAAGTGTAAATCACGCTGAGGATAAGGTATCTCAATACCATTTTCATGAAATTTATCCCAGATTTTTAACATAATCTCACTTTTTATGTTTGAACAGCCATTCATTGGGTCATTTATCCAGAAACGTTGCTCAAGATTTACCGAGTTATCGCCAAAGTTCATTAATAGACAGTTTGGAGGAGGTTTTTTCAATGCTCTGGATGTTTCATTCACCGCATCATTACATAACTGCATGGCTTTTTTTACATCGGATTTATAATGAATGCCGACGGCAATTTTGAGTCGAATATTATTATTGCTGTATGACCAGTTTTCCACGGAATTATTGATCAGCTCATCATTCGGAATCAATTGTTCTATTCCATTTCGGGTAATCATCGAAACATAGCGGGAACTCAGAAGGTGTACCTTGCCGTATTGCCCGTTCATCACAATGGTGTCACCGGGTTTTATCGACTTGTCCATCAACAAAATAACACCCGCGATAAGGTTGGAAAAAACTTTTTGCAGGCCTAAACCGATACCGATACCGATAGCGCCACCAAAGACTGCAAAGGTAGTCAGGTTTATGCCGACTATTTTCAGTCCCATTAAAAAAGCTATGCTGATTAGAATGAATTTTGAGAATTTATTAAATAGGGCTTTTGCAGATCCACTAATGTGCTGATTGTTAACGATTATGCGTTCCAACATGGATGAAACTAGCATGGCAACCCAGATCAAAGCACCAACCGATAGGGCAGATGAAATGATGTCATACATTGAAAGTGAATCTTTTTCAGTTCCTAGAGTGATACCATCAAGATAGTTGATAGTGGCAGGCAGATAACCTAGCATTTTTAATGCGGCGATGACCCATATAATTGAAGCAACGATTCTACTGATAAAGGGGTTATCAATAAAAACGGAGCCAAAACGGATAATCAGCCACGCTATTGTCAACCCTCTAGCGGTTATCAATACTAAATGGCGTTGATCCAATATGCTATAAACCACCTCAAACGTAAAAATCCATAAAATGAATATTAACGGAAATGCTAAATGCTGTGATAGTCGAAAGAAAATCGCTTTGACACTATGGACTCTTTCTTGAATCGGTAATAGTGTGAGTTTCTCTCGGATTATTCGGGCTATAAAATAGGTAACAATCAAGCCTATGATAATGATGGTATATTGAGTAATCCTTTCAACACTAAATAGGTTAGTTACTACCCAAGCCGATGTTGATTTAAGTATTTCTATCAAAGTTGTCTCAGATATCATGTTAGGTCCAGAAACGAAGAGCTCGGTTCTACTTGTTGAATAAAAAATGTTCCTGTGAGTACGAAGAATTTCGAGTCAGTCAGTAGGATAATTTTTTGTTTAGTTAAATTCATAAATGATGGATGTTTATCATAAGTATTCCTTTAATCTACAATAAAAAAATCGTGGCTAATCCAAGAAAGCTGACAAAACCAATTACATCAGTGGCGGTGGTTAAAACCACACCACCTGCAAGTGCTGGATCTATCCCTACTCGTTTCATCAAAAGTGGTATTAAAAAGCCAGAGAATGCCGCAACTATCAGGTTTATTATCATTGCGGCTCCAAGCACCATGCTAATACGAATATCCTTAAACCACAGATAAGATACCAAACCAACTACAATTGCCCACACAATTCCACTAATGACTGAGATTGTTATTTCTTTATAAGCCAGCCAGCGCGAGTTGGATGAGCTTATTTTGCCGGTTGCCAGACCGCGAATCATCAGTGTCAGGGTTTGTGTTCCTGCGATGCCACCCATGCTGGCAACGATAGGCATTAACACCGCAAGAGCAACAATTTTTTCCAGTGTGGCTTCAAAAAGTCCGATTACCCATGCGGCTAAAAATGCAGTTGCAAGATTAATCCCAAGCCAAAATAAGCGGCGTTTAGCACTTGGCAAAACAGGTGAAAATAAGTCTTCTTCTTCATCGAGACCAACTGCCCCCAGAATTTGGTGATCGGCTTCTTCGGACATGACATCCATCATATCGTCCAGCGTCACCCTGCCAATCAGTTTGTTGTCTTCATCAATAACCGGGACTGAAACAAGATCATATTCTCTAAATAACACCGCCAGTTCACTTTGCGGCATTTCAGGTGAAACTGAAAGTACATCAGTATCCATTACATCAGAAACAAGTAGCGAATGTGGGCGAATCAAAAGTTCAGAAAGAGGTAGTTCTCCCAGGAATCGACCTTCTCGATCAACTACCATAAGACCCAAGGTATGTTCAGGGATCATTTCCTTACTTCTTAGAAATCGCAGTATTGTTTCCAGGGTAACGTCTGAGCGAATCGCAACTGCTTCTGTTTCCATTAAACGTCCGGCTGTATCCTCATCAAAAGCAAGCGCTGCTTCAAGGTTGCGTAAACCGTGATAGTCTAGTGATTGTCGAATGGCATCACCAATATCATCAGGTAATGTATCAACGACCTCAGCAAGGTCATTGCTGTCCAGGCTGGTTACAGCATCTACAACCTGTTGATTCTCGAGTGATTTTGCAAGAGAGATTCGGGCAACATCTCCCAGTTCGACTAAAACGTCACCATTGCGGTCTTCAGGTATAAAATCCCATAAGAGAGCACGGAATGCATCGGGCAGCGATTCGAGTAGATTCGCAATTTCTGATGCTTCTAGATTTAAAAAGGTCTGCTGTAATGTTTCTTTGTCATTATCCGCCATGGCTTCTAACACCGTATCGATCAGATCAGGTGTATTGGCTATGAGAGTATTTAAATCTGTCATTGGAATTAATCCTTAGGTATCGAGTGTTTCATTTTTTTTTAATTCGTTGTTCAAGTCAACCATGGAGTCATTGCTACTCTGTTCCAAAGTACGTTCTTCATTGGTTTTAGTGGCGAGAACCAGCTCATCTAGAGGATAAATTTGAACTTGTCCGACACGATTGTTTTGTACATCTAACGCTAGGAAGCGTAAACCAGATTGTTCAATTTCATCACCAGGGTGAGGCATGCGGTGCAATTGACTCATGAACATACCAGTGACGGTGTTAGCATCTACTTCATCGGGAAAGTCAATATTAACGACACGTTCCAGATCCCTCATTGTCACTAAGCCATCAGTTTCCCAATGATCAATTACCCAACGTGCAGGGGCGTCTGGCTCATCAATGTCCATTTCATCGGCTATTTCACCCACTATTTCTTCTAACATGTCTTCCATTGTAACAACGCCACAAAAACTACCGTATTCATCCATTACCAAAGCGATATGACTGCGTTTGCGACGCATTGCTTCTAGCAGCTTGCTGATAGGTTGTGTTTCAGGGACCAGCAAGGCTTCACGCAAATGATCCCGCATCACATCCATAGGATCGAGTGATTCTGTGTTGTAAATCAGCACATTATAAAGATCTTTAATCAATAGCACTCCAACCGGATTGTCTGGATTGCCATCAAAAACCGGAAAACGTGAATGCTGGGTACTGCGAATTTTTTCCAGGTTATCTTCCCAGGATGCTTGTAAATCCAAAAAGTCTACTTCATTTTGAGGCACCATAATTTGCTCAACGGTGTGCGTATCAAATTCAAACATATTGTGAATCATCAATGCCTTATCGGTATCGAGGTCGCCGTGTTTTTCAGAGGTGTCGATAATTCCCCGGATTTCATCATCAGATAGAACATCTGCATGTGTTGCTTCTTCTACATTAAATACTGAGAGTATAGAGCCGGAAGCTTTATTCAGTAGCCAGTTTAACGGGTACGCCATTAAATAGAACCAATGCAGCGGATAGGAAACCCACATCGATACTGATTCTGACTTTCGAATTGCAAATGTTTTGGGGACTTGCTCTCCTACAACAATATGCAATGAAGAGAATAATAAGAATCCCAGAATGAAAGAAACCGGATGAATCACTTGTTCCGGTAAGCCAATGGCATGAAATACTGGCTCAAGTAATGCCGCTATTACAGGTTCACCGACCCATCCTAGTCCTAGTGAAGCCATGGTAATTCCGAGCTGGCAAGCTGCCAGGTAGGATTCCAGATTAGCTTGGATACGTTGTGTCAATATAGCCGCTTTTCCCCCTTTATCGGCAAGTAGATTGATACGAAAGCTTTTGGCTTTGACCAATGCAAATTCTGCCGCGACAAAAAAAGCGTTAATTGTAAGCAAAACTACAATAGCAATGACGCTATAAACACCATGATCCATGATTATTTCCTGCGGTTTGATTTTTATTACTGTGAGTTGGACTATTCTGAGAGCTCTAAAGTCACAGTTTGGAGATAAGATAAAGTAAATCTTTATAAATATCATTTTAATTGGCGATTATATTACAGCATCCTACTAACTCATAAATTAAAAAAATAATTGTGACTCTTGCTATCTAACTTCTGTCTAAGTTCACAGAGGCCGCATATTGTGGTCTTATATTTTAACAATCTTTATTAACAAAGAGATAAATTAACTCTGGAGTAAAAGAATGAAAACACATGTATTAATTTCAACTTTGGTGCTAAGTGCATTTTTAGGCACTGCAATCGTCAATGCCGATGATTCAGTACTGAGCGAAGGTGATGCAGTAGAGACCGGAGCGATGGCTGCGACAAACGGTAAAGGCTTGGTTGAAGGCGTAAAAAACGTCGTTAAAAAAACAGTTGGTGGTATAAAAAAAGCTATCCCAATAAGTGCTTCAACTGCACCTAAAGTAGGTGATGCTGAAGGTGATGGTGTTACTAATGAGCCAGAAAAAGCTGTAGTGGAAAAAGCAATCACTGAGGATGATACTAAAGATGCTGAGGCCAACCGTAAAGTTAGTGAAACTTCTATAGCTATTTACTCACAGAATCCTTACATTCAGTCTGTTATGCAAGATACAACACATATCAAGTCGGCTAGATTGAAGGAACTGATGGCCCGTGGTGATAAAGTAACTATGCTTGATATTCGTCCTCGTAGTGAATTTGCGAAAACAGCTGGGATAAAAGGCGTAACTTTAAATATTCCTCGTAACTTTCTGGAAGTTGAAGCCTATGAGAAGCTGTCCAATAAAGATGCATCTATCATTATCATCAGCTCTAAGGGTATTCGTGGTGGCCTTGCAGCAAATACGCTTCAGCAGATGGGCTATACTAATGTTCGCAACCTGATGGATGGATTAGAGGGTTGGAATAAAGTCAAATAAAGCAGTTTATTGAGTAAAACATATCCGCAAGATAATCACAGTGAATTCGTTTGCTGTGGTTATTCTTTTTTTATTCATGTGTTTTTAATTAGAAACACATGAATAAAAAAAGAAATTAAATTCCCTAAAGATGAATAATCAAACCCGAAAACAGGAGTAACAATGAAAATCGCCATAATGTCCCGCAACAAGAACCTCTATTCTACTCGACGTCTAATTGAAGCCGCACAAGAGCGGGGCCACGAAGTACAAGTCATTGATGCACTGCGTTGTTACATGAATATTGCAGTCAATAACCCGACGATCCACTTGGGTGGCAAGGACCTGGTAGGTTTTGATGCCGTTATTCCACGTATTGGCGCATCAGTAACTTTCTATGCCTCGGCCGTACTCAGACAATTTGAAATGATGGGAGTTTATCCATTAAATGAATCGGTTGCTGTTACACGCTCTCGTGACAAACTTCGCTCAATGCAATTATTGTCACGCAAGGGAGTTGGTTTACCGGTTACTGGTTTTGCAAATAAGCCGGGCGATGTAAAAGATTTGATAAAACTGGTTGGTGGAGCTCCTTTGGTTATAAAACTGCTTGAAGGAACTCAAGGTATAGGCGTAGTTCTGGCTGAAACCCAGAAAGCTGCTGAGAGTGTTATTGAAGGTTTTATGGGGGTTAAAGCGAATATTTTAATTCAGCAGTTTGTGAAAGAGGCAAAAGGAGCGGACATACGTTGTTTTATTGTTGGCGACAAAGTTGTTGCAGCGATGAAACGTCAAGGTGCACCTGGAGAATTTCGATCTAATCTTCATCGAGGTGGTTCTGCTGAACTAGTAAAAATTACACCGAAAGAGCGCGCAACCGCTGTAAAAGCTGCCAAGACAATGGGTTTGAATGTTTGTGGTGTAGATTTGCTGCGTTCTAATGATGGCCCTGTCGTTATGGAGGTTAACTCTTCTCCAGGGCTAGAAGGTATCGAGGGAGCAAGCGGCAAGGATGTCGCAGGATTGATCATCCAATTTATAGAAAAAAACGCTATGGTTGGTAACACAAAAACACGAGGCAAGGGTTAGGATATGGCAAGAAAGCCTACTAACAAAGCCTTTGTACTTGGCGGAATCACCGTTAAACCAGGTGAGAGTAGGTTTATTGAGTTGCCATTACCGGGTCTATACACCCATACAAATATTCACATGCCAGTGCATGTAAGCTGCGGAAAAGATGCCGGCCCTGTTCTATTTATTAGCGCTGCAGTTCATGGCGATGAGATAAATGGTGTCGAAATTATCAGGCGAATAATCAACTCACCCTGGATGAAACGCCTTAAGGGAACATTGATTGCAGTGCCGGTTGTTAATGTGTATGGCTTCATCAATAAATCTCGCTATCTACCCGATCGCCGAGACTTGAATAGATCCTTTCCTGGTTCAGAAAAAGGATCTATGGCCTCAAAACTGGCTCATCTTTTTCTGGATAAAATCGCACGACATTGTGATTACGGAATTGATCTGCATACGGCGGCGATCTCGCGCGATAATCTCCCACAGATAAGGGCGGTTTTAGACAATGATGAAATAAAAGAGCTGGCTTTGGCATTTGGCGCACCAGTGGTATTAGATGCTCCTCTTCGTGAAGGGACTTTACGTGATGCATCATCAGGTCACGACACCAGAATATTACTCTACGAGGCGGGTGAAGCATTGCGCTTTGACGAAATCTCGATACGCGCAGGCGTCAATGGGATTACCAATGTTATGAGGAAAATTGGGATGCTTTCAGCCTCGCGTAAACGTGTAAAGATGGAGCCAGCGATAGCGCACTCAAGTAAATGGGTAAGGGCTCCACAGAGCGGAATTTTGCGCGCTACAAATCCTATGGGGCACAGGATAAAAAAAGGAGATTTGCTGGGATTTGTATCTGATCCATTTGGTGAAACGGAGTTTGAGGTCATAGCGCCCGTAAGCGGTATGGTAATAGGAAGAACAACTTTGCCATTAGTTCACGAAGGTGAAGCTATCTTTCACATAGCGCGTTTTGATGAGCTTGGTGAGGCAGAATCTGCATATGAATCTTTTCAAAGTAATCTGGATCCTTTTGAGGATAACATTGGCATACATAATGATGAGCCTGTTATATATTGAGGGCACCTCTATAAATAAGGCATATCATCTGGCAACGCTAAAAATCCAGACTCTGTGTTGTGGTCACTTGAAAGGCAATTAGCATTCCTTTCAAGACATGTCTAGAGTCTGAGCGCTTGAAAGTTCGCAGATGAAACTTCTAGTAAATAGAGGTGCTCTTGAGTTAAAAAGTATCAGCAGAATGCAGTGGGACAATAGCTTTGTTGTCAAGCTGGCCCGTAATGAAGGTGTAGCCGTATAAAAATTGCTCAAAAGTAGGGGGGTGTCTTTTAAACATTAGCTTGATATAATTTGCGCCTGATAATAATAATATAACTTCTCTTGGGCAGAGTTTTATACATATGGGGATTCAATGAGCACTCAAGCTCTCGTTCATGCTACTGCTTTAAATCGCTACTACGGCGATTATCATGCTGTTATTGATTTTAACCTTACGCTACATAAGGGTGAGGTATTAGGCCTGCTCGGACCAAATGGAGCGGGCAAATCTAGCACCATGCAAATGCTCACGGGTAATATTTCACCTTCCTCGGGTGATGTTTTTATCAACGGTGTTAACCTCATCGAACAACCAGAGCAAGCCAAAGATTCCATCGGTTATTTGCCTGAGCAGCCGCCTGTATACAGGGATATGACGGCAACAGAATTTTTAAACTACTGTGCCGCTTTGCATAGTATTCCCAAATCACAAAGAAAATTGTTTGTAGCTGAAGCACTCGAACGTTGTGGTTTGAAGGAGGTGCCGAATAAATTAATTGGAAATCTATCCAAAGGTTTTCAGCAACGCGTTGGCATCGCCCAGGCAATCTTGCATAAGCCCGATGTGGTGATTCTTGATGAGCCGACAGTGGGGCTTGACCCGATTCAAATAACACAAATACGTCAATTAATTCGTGAATTAGGTGAGGATCACGCAGTGATTCTTTCCACACATATTCTGCCAGAAGTGCAAGAAGTGTGTGATAGGGTACAAATTATCCATCAGGGTAAAACCGTATTCGCGGATAGCTTTAAAGAACTTTCCGGGCGTCAAATAGCGAAACAGGTTTTGGTAAGTTTTACTCAAGGTGGTGATAAGGAAACGCTTGAAACACTCGTCTGTGTTGATACCGTTGAAACTTTACCTTCTAATAATAAGGGTACCCGTTTTCGCTTGAGTTACAAAAATCAACACGATGGTTCTGATATTTTCCAGCTCGCGGTAAAAAATGGCTGGGTGATAAATGAATTGTGTCCACAAAGTGAAACACTGGAACAGATCTTTATGAAGTTGATACATTCCGATAGCGGTGTCGAATCAAGTGGTAGCAGTGATGAATAATATTCTTACTATCGCGATTACCGATTTCAAACGCATGTTTAATTCTCCGTTTGCTTGGAGTGTTTTGGCAATCTTGCAGTTTATTTTAGCAATGATATTTCTAACGCGTGTTGATGAATTCATGACAGTCTACCAACAACAGATAGCGACGGCTGAAAATGCTCCTGGGGCGACATTTTTCATAATATCTCCAATTTATTTGTGGGCAGGAATCATTATGCTTGCTGTTATGCCTATATTAACCATGCGTTCCTTTGCCGAAGAACGCATGAATAAAACGCTTACTTTATTGAGTTCTTCACCGCTTTCATCCATGCAAATAGTCTGGGGAAAATATCTGGGTGTACTGTTTTTTGTGATGCTGTTTATTGCTATGTTGAGCCTGATGCCGATTGCATTGTCTTTTGCTACAGAGATTGATTGGGGCATGATTATGTCATCATCTCTAGGTTTATTTTTATTGCTCGCTTCTTTCGCTGCAGCTGGATTGTTTCTTTCCAGTCTGACCAGTCAGCCTGTAATCGCCGCAGTGAGTAGTTTTGGTTTATTGATGTTTTTAGTGGTGCTATACCTTTCTGGTGATTCCCAAAGTAATAGTAGTGAGTTATTTATCTATTTATCCCATTTTAGTCATTTTGAAGCCTTTGTTCGGGGTGTGATTGATAGCAGTGATTTGGTTTACTACTTGCTCTTTATCTTTGGTTTTCTGATCTTGTCGGTGCGAAAACTCGATAATGATAGATTGTTAGGTTAGGCTGATGAAAATACCAAATCATCTGGCCTTACGCATCCAAAACAGTATTTTCTATATTCTGTTTGTGGTGATTATTGGCTTATTGGGGTATCTCAGTAAAACCTATCACAAGAGTTTCGATATAACCCAGAACCAACGGAATTCATTGCACCAAACAACCCAGGACTTACTAAAAAAAATAACAAAACCGATCAAGTTAATTGCGTATGTGCCAGATGATGCGGTAGTACATTCCAGTCTAAAAGAATTAATTGAGAAATACCGCAAGCACAATAAAGCTATTCAGCTGGAGTTTGTAAACCCTGATCTCGATCCGATCAGAGCGAAACAGGATGGTATTGAATACAGCGGTCAACTGCTGATTAAGCTGGGTGATAAAAGCGAAGCAGTAAGTTCGGTTGATGAGCAAACTATGATTAATGTCTTGCAACGGCTATCACGTGAAGAAGCTCGCTTAGTGATCTTTTTAGAAGGTCACAATGAAGCTTCACCGTTGGAAGAAAAATCGAATGGTATCTCAAAACTGGCAACAGTGCTGGAGAAAAAAGGTTTTTTACTGCAGCCACATAATATTCTACGTACTCAGAGTATTCCTGAGAGTGCGAGCTTTGTGATTATTGCTGCGCCGCAAAAAGATTTTCTGGAAACCGAAGTAAAGATAATTACTGATTATCTAAAGCGCGGAGGAAATTTACTATGGTTGCATGAACCAGGTGATTTACATGGCCTGGATGATATTGAACAACAGCTCGGCGTTGAATTGCAGCAAGGTACTTTGCTAGATGCCAATCAGGCTCTGCAAGAAATGCTGGGGATTAAACATCCCGCTGCGATAGCCGTGATTGATTACGGGCAATCAGAACTCACCAAAGATTTAAGTGCGCATACTTTATTTCCATTTGCGACATCAATCAAAAAAGACCAGGAGATAAAAGATTCTGGCTGGAAATATCAGCCAATCCTGAGTACCTTAATAACAAGTTGGTTAGAGTCAGGTGACATTCAGGGCAATGTGAAATTTGATGATGATGCTGATATACCCGGACCCTTGGATATTGGCATGATAGTTACACGGGAAATACCGGAATTGGATGCTACTGAAAACAACTCTGTAAATAAACCCGAGAAGAAAAATACTGAACAACGCGTCGTGGTGCTGGGCGATAGTGACTTCATGCGGAATTCTTATATCGGTCAAGGCAGTAATCTCGATTTTGCCAGTAATATTTTCAACTGGCTAAGCACAGATGATGATTTGCTCTCAATCAAGGCAAGCATTTCGCCGGGTAATAGCTTGTCATTATCCAATGCAGGGCGAGTAGCATTGGCAAGTTTATGGTTGGGATTGCCACTTATGTTATTGGTGCTGGGCGTATTCCGCTGGATCAGACGCAGAAATCGCTAGCGGCATCAACGGCGATTTGAATTAATAGAAAAAGGGGACGATAATGAAAACGAATATAATGATTTTTGCTGCATCATTTTTGACGGTACTTTTGTCAGCTTGCGCAGGTGGTGGTTTTGATTCAGGAGAGCTTGGTTCCAAGGCAACAGCTAATACCAATTTTTACCAACAATGGGTACATTCATACGAAGAACAAAATGGGCAGAAAATACCTAATATCTTCCGCCCCAAGGGCAGCCGTTCATTTCCACCAAGCCGATTTCGTATGGAATTCGGATTTGATCTCAGTGGGGAATGTAACTATAAATACTTGAGTCCAGTAGATGCCCATGAAATGCGTGACTGCGTCTACACCAAAATTGGCAATAAGGTTTATCTTTACGACGATGACGGAGTGTTACTAAAACATTTATCTTTTACTCTGCAAGGTCCGGCAAGAAAAGATGAAATGCGAATGGCTTACGGGGTACAAGAACCCGTTTCCAAAGATGCCAAGACAGATAAAAATGCCAAGCCCCAGTAAAAAACGTCTATTACTAAACCTGGGTTTACTGGTGCTGGTAACAGCGCTTGTGGTTTTTGTTACATACCGCAAACCACCAAGCACCGAGTTACACAAAACCCTTTATGATCAAAGTATAGGTGAAGAAGCAAGCGAAATATACATTCATGCAGATGGCAAAGAGGATACGCTGCTAAAGAATGAAAACGGCGTTTGGAAAGTGCTAAAACCGACGAAATTTATTGCGGATGAAGATAAGGTGCGTCACCTGTTCACCTTATTATCAGAAAATGCTGACACGAGCTATGACGTCGAGGGCAAAGACCTTGCACTTTATGGGCTTGAGCAAGAGCGGCTCAGTGTGAGTTTTAATGGGGTGAAATTGATCTTCGGTAAACTCAATGAAATCTCGCAACAACGTTATATTTTAAAAGATAAAAAAATGTACTTAATTTCTGAGACGGTCTCTGGATTATTGGAATCAGGTGCGAATGCATTTAAAATAAGCGATGTTAATCCCAGCGATACTGCAACTAAAAAAGCAATAGAAAATAACAACTAGCAATGCCTGAACTCCCCGAAGTAGAAACTACCCGACGTGGAATCAAGCCCTATATTGATCAGCAGATTGTGACTGAAATCATCGTTCGTCAATTCCAACTGCGCTGGCCTGTACCTGTAGAAATCAAACAAATGGAAGGGCAGCAAGTAGAGTCAGTAACACGTCGCGGCAAATACATTTTATTGGAAACTAGTGCAGGTACTGCTTTGATACATTTGGGAATGTCGGGCAGTTTAAGCGTTGTCGATGCAGGTACAGAATGCGAAAAACACGATCATGTTGATATTGTATTAGCCAGTGGAAAGGCAGTCAGGATGCGCGACCCGCGACGTTTTGGTGCACTTTTATGGACCACACAAAACCCACTCAAGCATAAATTGATTCGCTCACTGGGCCCAGAACCACTTACAGCTGATTTCAATGCAGATTATCTCTATCTGTGTTCACGCGGTCGCAGTATGAGTATCAAACAATTTATTATGACTGGGCGCGTGGTCGTGGGTGTGGGTAATATCTATGCCTGTGAGTCCTTGTTCAAGTCGGGCATTTCGCCGAAATGGTCAGCGGGCAAAGTTTCCAAAGAACGTTATGTAAAACTGGTTGGGGAAATCAAGATTGTGCTGGCGAATGCGATAGAGCAGGGAGGTACGACACTGCGTGATTTTTTACAGGTTGGTGGTTCGCCGGGTTATTTCGCACAGCAATTAAATGTTTATGGCAGAAAGGGCGAGTCCTGTATGCAATGCAACTCTGAAATTAAACAGATCACGCAGGGGCAGCGTTCAACGTTTTATTGTGGTAAATGCCAGCGTTAACAGAATAAGTGCTAAAAGGTGGGGGGTAGCTTTCTTAGGCTTACCAAAAGCCAAGAAAGTCTATCGTTGTTACCGTGAGGAAATGTCGATTGCTGGACGAAACAAGGGATGATGCTAATCAAATGGCACCCCCCACCTTTTAGGCACTTTTTAATCAATTCTTTCGTCTGAAACCCCAGAATAATCCTAAACTAGCCATTGCAGCGGAAGAAAGGTTTGCTGTAATAAATCCTTTCAAGCCGCCAAGGTGAGGTGATATCCACGCGATCAAGCCATTATAGATATTCTCAAATGCTTCCCATTTCACATGGATCAGGTCAGCGTATTGCAAGGCAAATAGCAAAATTAATACAGTGCCAGAAATAAAGAATACAAACTTTAAAAAAGTGCGGGTCGCGTAGCCGATAACAAATCCCGCAAAAAAGCTAAAACCCATATAGGTAAAAAGCGCTATCCAGTTACCTGCCTGGATTGATTCCCCTACATCCATATTTTTCGAACCTGTTATTGTCGCGATGATCTGACGTGATTTACAATGGTAGGCAAGCATATCATAATCTTTAACTTTTTCGCTGGGGAAAAGCTTGTCTAAAATCAACCGCCGTTTTTGTGTTGCACCTATGCTTGATTGGACTGATCATCATGAGCGTAGGTTTCTGCGAATCTTATCCAGGCACACCATGCTTTATACCGAAATGGTCACCACTGGTGCGCTCATTCATGGTGATGCAAGACGTCATTTACACTTCAATGAAGAAGAGCACCCTGTCGCACTGCAACTTGGTGGCAGTGACCCAAAGGCAATGGCCGAATGTGCAAGAATGGCAGAAGACGAAGGCTATGATGAGGTCAATATCAATGTCGGCTGTCCCAGTGATCGTGTGCAAAATGGTGCTTTTGGTGCCTGTTTAATGGCTGAGCCAGAATTGGTTGCTGAAAATGTCGCGGCTATGACAAATGCGGTCGATATACCCATCACGGTTAAAAACCGCATTGCCATTGATGAAATGGATGAGTATCAAAGTTTGCCGCGATTTTTATCGATTGTATCCCAAGCTGGTTGTAAAACCTTTATCGTACACGCGCGCAAAGCATGGTTAAAAGGTTTGAGTCCGAAACAGAATCGGGATGTACCACCGCTTAATTATGAACTGGTGCATCAAATGAAGCGCGAGTTTCCGCATCTGGAAATAATTATCAATGGAGGCATAAAGACATTAGAAGAAAGTGAGCAGCATTTAACTCAAGTTGATGGCGTAATGATCGGTCGTGAAGCCTACCATAATCCCTACATGATGATTGAAGTTGACCAGCGCATTTATGGGGATCCAGTAGAAAATCATCTCACGCGTATGGAAGTACTCGAAGCTTATATGGAGTATATGCAGCGTCAGATGTCTCGAGGTGTGTATTTAAAACATATGAGTCGTCATTTGTTAGGATTATTTTCTGGTCAAAATGGCGCTAAAGCGTGGCGCAGATACATCAGTGAAAACGCGCATAAAGAAGGCGCTGGCATTGAAGTTATTGAAAAAGCCGCTTCCTTTTTGAGCTGATTTTAAAAGGATTCTGATTTGGT
>CAWJZX010000010.1:0-45649 GCA_963847495.1 uncultured Gammaproteobacteria bacterium
CCCCCCACCTTTTATGAGTTTTTTAAATAAGAAAAACCCCGATAGATCACCTCGCAAAACTGTAAACAGTTAGCGAGATGCATTATTGTCCTTTCTCTATCGGAGAAACATCTAATTAATCTAGTTGCGCCATGATCTCGGCAGTAACTTCCTTGATGCCTTGTGAACCATTGACAGTAATAAACTTCGCATTGCCTTTATTCTTAAAGTAATTCACCGCTGCCATGGTGCCGGTGTTGTCATCGTAATAAATATTATGTCGTTTATTAATCGCATCTTCATCCTGATCATCTGCACGCGCTGAAAGCTCACCACCACAAACGCGACAAACCAGTTTACCGTCTTTTTCGACCGGCTTGATCGCATCAAAAGCAATGTGGTTCGGATGATTATTATCATTCGCACACAAGCGGCGACCCATAATGCGTTCTTTCGCAATCTCGCGATCCAGCTCGATTTCGATGACCACATCCAGCGCCATGCCCGATTCATTCAGTGCCTTATCCAGTGCTTCTGCCTGCGCTAAAGAACGCGGAAAACCATCCAGCAACCAGCCTTTGTCTCTGGAGTTACCGAGTGTTTCCAGAACCATTGGAATGGTGATTTCATCAGGAACCAAGTCACCTGCATCAATAAATGCCTTGGCTTTTTTACCCAGCTCAGTACCACCTTTTATATGCTCGCGAAAAATAGCGCCGGATTCTATATGATCCATTCCATACTTCTCTTTTACAATCGCACCCTGAGTACCCTTACCACTTCCGTTTGGACCAAAAGCCAAAATATTCATACACATCTCCTAGTTACTGTTAAAAGTTTTGTTAAAAATTGCGGTTAAAAATATTATTAGATTAAATTTGAGCGTTTATAACATAATCCGGGAGAATTTTTTAGCGTACTAAAGGGCTATAGTTTGTAAGCACACCCCCCTACTTCTTGGGTGTTTTTTGGTTTTCTTGAAGCTAACGCCGCCATAATTTGCCGCCAGAAGCGCAGCGTAAGGCGGTCGAATTGATGGTTTTATAAAGCATGTTTGGTGTTAGCGGGAATAGATTCAGAGATATTTCCTGACTGAATATCCTTAATAAACCCTTCGACAATTTGCCTAAACCCTTCCTCTTTATATAGAGACTGAAGGATAACAATAGTTTGAGCTGCATGGTTTGCTACAGAGAAAGGGATATTTGTTAAATCGTTGCCGTGAAGATGAAAACCATTTTCACCACTAAATAGAAGCTCCGTACCATTGAATTTACAATTAATAAATTTTCTGCCATCCAAATTAACCTGTTGAATACCAAATTTTTGGCCTTCAATCACTTCAAATTCTTCTTCAGTAGCTTTAACTTTACTCTTCTGCGGCCGCCAAATATAGACAACTACCGAAACAAATATGACTAGTAATAAGAGCCAGATAGAGATGTCTACAGTTTTTGATAGAGTTTCGTTGTAAAACTTCTCCCACCCAAGAACTATACCAATTATTCCGCTAAATAAAGAAACAATAAACATGATCAATATTATTAGTGGGTGCTTTTGTAATCTTTCCATAATATCGCTCTAGTGATTAGTATATTTGCTTAACAGTGTATTAATAAGGCCGCTGGCCCTTTTAATAGTTTATCAGACCGCGAGCCTGCTTTTTTTCTTAAGTGTTTTCAAGAACACCTCATAAGTAACTTATTTATATTATAAAAAATTCAATTTATCAGTTTTCTGTTTCCATTTAGTAGGCCACTACCCCGCTTAATTGTTCGCTTTCTGTTTCTTTTTTGAGGATATTTCATAACAATATATAGAATAAGCAGACACCCCTACTTTTTGGGTGTATTTATACTTGCTTTGTTATTGCTTATCCTCATAGCACTTGCGCTATAGACTTTATAAAGTAACTTTTTCAAGGTATCTTTGTTAAAGACTCAGGGTGCTCGAACATTGCATACCCCTCTTTTATATGTCCTTTCTCAAAGTACTTTAGCGGTACTGCCTCACCACTAGATAGTAGTTTTTTAACTTCTGATTCTGGCAATTTAAAAGCAAGTCCTTCAGGTGACCACGTTACACAGATTGTTTTATTCGCATAAAGTGCCGCACCACTGAAAAAATGCTTTATTTCAAATTCTGTACCTACCGCAACTTGAATATCCAGATCAGATACCAATTTGGATAGCTTTTCAAAATACAATTTAGCCATATCACTACTGAACTTCAGAAACAGCAACCAGATAGTTTTTGCCGTAAAATTTCGCACACTTTGGGCAGGTGGTGTAAAAAAAGTAGGTCTTCAATACTTGTTTGCCTTTGCTTTCGACATAGGCCTGCATTTCTTTTTCCCACTTGGGTGCATTTTTATAGGGGCCTTCGAAAACCTTGGTGATGTAGTCTCCGCTCATCTTTACCATTTCCTGGCCCGGTACCTCTTTGCTTACCGAGAAATAATGCTCTGCACGCCAGGCAGACGGATCATGCGACAGCACAATAAACTGATCCATATTTTGTGCGTGCGCATCTTCTATGGCTTTAAACGTCTTAGGGTACACAGACCCCATATTGAGCGGGATGTGAAAGATACTTTTAGTATTGGCTTTAACAAACAGTTTATCCTTGAAATGCAGTTCCTGCTCATTCCATCCTTCAGGGTTGAATCTGGGACAACAGTTAGTCGGATTGTCGCTGTCATCATATTTGGGTAAGGTATTGATTTCCATGGTAACTCTCCTTTAATGTAATTCAGAGAAACTGGATTTATAAGTATGACGTTGTTTAGTGGCCATAGCGCACGAGGGTGCAAGCGCATGCTTTTTACGTATATCTTAAAATTTTGCTAGGCTGTAATTCATTTTACTTTTTTTAACAATTTCACTATGCGCTTTTCATCTATATCGTCAAGTGAATATAATTTTATGTGGCGCATCAGTTTTCCCTTGCCTTCAAACAAACTCATTTCTTCAGCTGTCAGGCCTTCGATGGAAAAACCAATATTGACATGATCTTTTAGACCAACAATATAATATTTACATTCGTACCACGGCACCCCGTTTTTAAATGATTCTTCTAAATCAGGGAAAGTTTTAATAATTATCTTGCGTACCCGTTTACAAATCTCCTTTTGTGGTGATGGTAGATTTTCGAGATAACTTTTTACTTTCTTGTCCATGCCATGACCACCTCACTTACATTTATTTAAACTCACGCTACGCTTTGCGCATTAGTGTCCTGTAATGCTTAATTCAGCGTATTGCTTGTAATGATCGTCGCCTTGCACCTCGGGTCGTCCAGATGGCAGTCATCGAATAGATAACAGCTTCTTTTGCAGACTGACACCAGCACTAGCATCAACGGGACTTCGATTAAAACGCCCACCACCGTCGCTAATGCCGCACCAGAGGATAGCCCGAACAGTATGATGGCGGTTGCAATTGCCACTTCAAAATGATTCGAGGCGCCAATCAACGCCACCGGAGCAGCATCATGGTAGGAAAGCTTTAACCACCTTGCGAATAAAAAATATCCAATGGCGAAGATAAAGATTGTCTGGATCAACAGCGGAATTGCAATCCACAAAATAGTCAGCGGATTATTGATGATGACTTCGCCTTTGAATGAAAACAGCAGAACCAGGGTTAACAGCAACGCAGTAATGCTGATCGGGGTAAGCCAGTGTAAAAATTGTTCATTGAACCATTCAATCCCCTTGTTTTTGAGTATCCACTTCCTTGAGAAATAGCCTGCAATTAAAGGCAAGGCAACATAGATGGAAACCGAAAGCAGCATTGTCTGCCACGGAACCGGCATTGAATTTACATTCAGCAACAGCCCGCCTAAGGGACCATATAGCAACAGCATCATTAATGAGTTGATCGCGACCATCACCAGGGTCAAACCATCGTTGCCTTTTGACAGATAACTCCACATCAGAACCATTGCAGTACACGGTGCAATTCCGAGCAAAATGGTACCAGCGATATAGCTGCGCCATAACTCGACCTCTTCACCATTGGCAAGAATTTCAGTCCCTGGCAACAAATCTTTGAATAAATAACCCAGAAAGAAATAAGAAATGGCGAACATGCTAAACGGCTTGATTGCCCAGTTTATAAACAGCGTGAGAAAAACCGGCTTGGGCGTTTTAGCTGATCGAAGCACCTGGGAAAAATCGATTTTTACCATGATCGGATACATCATGAAAAACAGGCAAACAGCAATGGGAATGGATACCTGATAAATCGAGAAATCATTCAGTGTGGTGGCAACATCGGGCGCTGCCTTTCCCAGTAGAATTCCACCAGCAATACAAAGTAATACCCAAAGGGTTAAATAGCGCTCAAAAATGGATAGTTTTTTCTCTACCATATTGATTGTTCCTTTCTAAATTCTATTGTGCTCTATTTAAACACACCCCCCACCTTTTTGGCGGTTTTTGCCTATTATTATAATGGAGGATCAACACGCGCCGTACTAGTGCTATTCAAGCGGAACCAGCCTGCTATTGAAAATCGCTCACGATTAGTTTTGAGTACTTCGTGCGGAAAATCTTCGCTTAAAAAAACCACGATGGTTCCAAATCCAGGGGTAACTGTTACTGTCGAGCCATCGCTTTCTCCCGTGTAGATAACGAGTTCACCTCCATCATCATGAAGCCAATCAGGGTTAAGATAGACCACGATCGACAACACACGATTGGCTTCGCCCTTAAAAGCGTCCTGGTGTTTTTTATAGAAATCACCTTTTGCATAGTGTGCGAAATGGCTTTCAAATGAAAATAAACCCAACAGAAGCCGGCGATTAAGATAGCGTTGCAATGCGCCAGCCCATTCCAGCCAGACCGAACCAGCTTTGGTTTCACCGTTAATCCAGCAGACGGCATCAGTGCGCACGAAATCGTTGACGGTATGCTGTTGGTATCGCCCCAGGCCTGCCCGCTTAAATTTCCCTGACGGCATCATTTGCAGATGTTCCAAAAGTAACCTATTCAGACTTGGTGATAAGGCGTTGGGATGAATGCTATAACCTTTTTCATGAAGATTTATAGCAATGGCTTCAAAAAGAAGCGTTTCATCGTATTCACCGGTATTACTTGCATTTGCGATTGCATAAATCATTAAGGGTCATCATATATTGTTAGATATCATCGATTTAAAAATCGATGCTTCGAATTAATTTACCAGTCAGAAAGTGAAAATGAACTTTTCGGGCGGCTGGTTATTGTAAGATATTTATTAATATCACGACACTTTTAATAATGGGCTTAGCAAACTATCTTTAATTTTAACTCTATAAAAGACTCCCCCTACTTTTAGCCTAATTTTGCAAAATCTAAGTTATAAAGAGAGGGATAAAGCTATACTGTCTTCGCTATAATTCGCTTGCCTTTTTACATAAGGGTTTTCAATTTGATTTAAGCTGTGGTGACCTATTGCAAGTGTCGCAGTAGATTCTCATTACGCTTGAATTCTTTCAGATCGATTCAGGGCTAATGTTTAGTAGAGTCAAATAGACAAGTCCCACATCCATCATGTTACTTTTAGATGAAGTGAGGATTAGCTTTAAATCTTAAGTCGATTTGCGTTCAAGTTTTTTAACTGATCGTAAATTATCAATATATGGCTGGATTTTTTTAGCGTGCCACAGGACTTTTCCCAGCACCGACATTTCATCAAGGGTACGTCTGATTAAACTCAAACGCCTGGGTAGTTGTGGGGTTCGAATCATTTCTGGATAGCGCCACTTCCAGCGCAGATATCCCGGGATTTTTTCATTAGCATTCTGAAATGCATTTCTCACCCATTGATAACGGTGCTTTGAGAGATAGATCTGTACAGAATAGCGTTCTAATTCCCGGGTCAATGTTTTGGTCGACACAGTGGTTTCTTTTTTGGTGAATATCCAGTTTAGGTTGATATTTTCTTCGCCAAGGGAAAATACTTTGTGAAACCAGAGCGGCGGTATATAGAGCATATCACCTTCGTTTAAGGTGACCTTGGTATAGATTTTTTGCTGAAATATGCGCTCGTCGTTATCATCCATAATCGCAAAACTGGTAAATGGATAACAATCCAGTGGAGTTTCTGGTGAGACCAGTATAAATTCTTTTTTACCCTTCACTTGAATGTTGAAAACATTCACCATGTTCGCATCATAGTGCCAGCTGGAGACATTACCCTGTTTGTGAATCCAGATGCGCATTAATGCTGTGCGGGGAAACACATCTGGAGAATCAAGAAACCGGTTGATTATCTCAGGTGTTTGATAGTCTTTATCAAGAGTCCCTTTCTCCATCCAGTACCAGAGTGAGGCCGCTTTTGCTGTAGGTTCTCTGGATAGTTGTTCGCGGATATAGTCTTCGGTCCAGAGTTCTTTCGCAGGCCACAGCGCGCCAATATTTTCAATAACAACAGGCTGTTCGCTTTGATAGTATCGCTGCTGAAAATCAGCAAATGAAATATTCGAATTCTCACGAGCTATTTGAAAATAGCCTTTATTGTTTTTGTGATTATTTTCAATCATTAGTTATAGAATTTCTAGTGTTTTCACAGTTAACACCATTATACCTGATTGCAGCCACAGGAAAAGCCAAACTCAATTGTATAAAAAAGACACTCCCTACTTTTAAGCAGTTTTTAAGGTTAAAGGGCATCTGTGTATTTAGCCACAGCGTATTTTCTGTATAATCCTGAGTTTTATAAAAACAAAGAAAATTTATGCTGACTTTTGTCGCTGCTATCGTTGTTGGATTGTTTCTTTTAATCTGGAGTGCTGATCGCTTTATCGATGGTGCTTCAAGTATCGCCAGAATCATGGGGATTTCTCCGTTAATCGTGGGGATGGTAATTATTGGTCTGGGCACTTCCGCACCAGAAATGCTTGTATCAGGAACCGCCGCATTACAAGGCAATCCCGGTCTGGGTATTGGCAATGCGATTGGTTCAAATATCACCAATATCACATTAGTACTTGGTCTAACGGCTATTTTTTACGTGTTACCCGTACATTCACGCTTGTTAAAACAGGAAATGCCACTGGTTTTGTCATCTGCTGTACTGGCTTGGTGGTTAATGGCAGATGGTCATTTTTCACGTTTAGATGGAATAATACTCATTATTTGTATGATCGCGCTGCTGATCTGGATGTTGCTCTTAGCTAAGAAAGATAAGCATTTTCACGACCCGTTAATTGATGAAACAATTGAAGAATTACCTGAAAAAATGCCGCTAAATTATTCAATTATATGGACAGTTATAGGCTTACTATTATTATTGATCAGTTCCAAATTATTGGTTTGGGGCGCGTCAAATATTGCTAGTCAGATGGGTGTTAGCGATTTAATCATCGGCCTCACTATTGTTGCAATTGGTACCAGTTTACCCGAACTGGCAGCGACTATTAGCAGTGCGCGAAAGGGAGAAACTGATTTGGCGGTGGGAAATATTGTCGGTTCAAATTTGTTTAATACATTAGCAGTATTAGCTATACCTGCCTTGATTCAGCCGTTTCAAATACCCGCAGGTGTCCTGGATAGGGATATTATTGTGATGATTGTGCTAACCGTAGTTTTGTTGATGTTTAGCTATGGAATCCTTAAACAGGGACGCTATAAAATCACTCGCTTAAATGGTGTAGTATTATTGTTAGCCTTTATCGCTTATGAAGCACTGCTTTATTTTCAAACTGTGCAACAATGATAATTTGATGCCCTGTGTATTACGAAATTAACCAACATCCAGTTTCGAGTGACTTTTTATGACACAAAACACACTTAAAAATCATGACTTTATCAGCTTGGCTAAAGCCGTAATCAGCGCAGAAATTGAGGCTATTGAAGCACTCAATGCACGTTTGGATGACGATTTTATAAAATCTTGTGAGGCGATATTAGCCTGCAAAGGACGGGTGATTATATCCGGTATGGGAAAATCAGGTCATATAAGTAATAAGATAGCGGCTACACTTGCAAGTACTGGTACACCTGCATTTTTTGTGCACCCAGGCGAAGCTTTGCATGGTGACTTAGGGATGATCACCGGCGAAGATGTAGTAGTCGTAATTTCAAATTCTGGTACTACCGAAGAAGTACTAACGCTCGCTTCTCTGGTAAAAAGATTAGGTGCTGTTGTTATCGGTATGTCGGGCGACAAACAATCTCCCCTGGCGGAAATCTCAGATTTTCATCTTGATATTGCGGTTGAGAAAGAAGCTTGCCCAATGGGTTTAGCTCCGACCTCAAGTACAACAGTAACTCTGGTTTTAGGTGACGCGCTTGCTGTAGCATTGCTGGAAGCGCGCGGCTTCACTCCTGAAGATTTTGCCCGTTCGCACCCAGGGGGACGTCTAGGTAAACGTTTATTAGTACATGTGGGGGACATTATGCATAACGGCGATTTAATCCCAGTTTGCTTGCCTGAAACTTCCCTAAATGATGCCATACTGGAAATGACAGGTAAAAAACTTGGAGCAACACTGGTTGTTAATGCTGATAATAGTTTGTTTGGTATTTTTACAGATGGAGATCTAAGGCGGGCATTTAACCAGGGCATTGACCTTAAAAAGGTTAATGTTGGTCAAATTGCCCATCAAAATTGTATAACTACTCAAGCAGATGAACTTGGCGTTAATGTTGTAAATCTGATGCAGGATAAACAAATCACCGTATTGCCCGTCATTGATGATCAAAATAAAGTTACAGGAATCATACATATGCACGATCTACTTAAAGCCGGAATTGTATAATGGAAAACTCTTCTACAGATGCAGTAAAAAACAAAGCTAGAAATATTAAACTGATAATATTTGATGTAGACGGTGTACTCACCGATGGCAGTCTTTACTTTGATAATCAAGGTCAGGAATACAAAGCCTTCAACTCTAAAGATGGACACGGCATTCGCCTATTACTTGATAATGGTGTTGAAGTAGCGTTGATAACAGGTCGAAATTCAGAATTATTAAAATATCGTGCTGAAAATCTTAAAATTTCGCCTGACCTTATCTATCAAGGTTATCGTGACAAACTTCCGGCTCTTCTTGATTTACTCAAAAAAACTGGTCTTGATAGAGAACATATTGCGTATATTGGAGATGACGTGATTGATCTTCCTATCTTGCGTCAGGTCGGTTTTTCCATTGCGGTCGGGGATGCGCACTGGTTTGTAAAAAAACATGTGGATTTGATCACAAAAGAAAATGGTGGTCGCGGCGCAGTTCGCGAAGCGTGTGAATTTATCCTTGAAGCAAAAGGAATGCTTGAGGCTATCTTTAATACTTATCTCGAAAATAATCTAGATCAACTCAAATGAATCGCAGTGGCTTTTTTTTTCTGGTATTTACCATACTGATTACGTTGACAATCACCTGGTTGAATTCGACCTGGCTTTCTTACAAGGGTTTTGTGCTTTCTTCAAAAGATAGACTGGTTGATTACTATTTAAGTGACTTCACATTATTAAATACTTATCCCGATGGGAAAATGCGTTATTTATTAAAAGGGACGCACCTGATTCATCAGCAATCCACCAGCGCCAGTCAAATATTTAGTCCCATTATTCAAGCACGAGATTATGATAATGGAGTAATTTCAGTATCTGCTAAAAAAGCACTACAAGATAAGAAAAATGGTCCAATTGTTTTACCAGGTGAAGTTAATATTGAAAAACGAAGTAGCAAGCCAATTGAAAATTTTAAATTGCTTACCAACGATTTAACCTATAATCCTGTTAAAAAAGAATTATCTTCAAATGCTAAGGTAGCGCTTAAATCTGAATTTGGTAACATGCAGGGTGTTGGTTTCAACACAAATCTTGATGAACAGGAATTAAGGATACATAATAATGTACAGGCTATACTCATACCTGAAAAATAAACAAAAATTTACGCTAAACTTAAAAGTTTTCATTACTGCTTTTTTATTCTTGTTATCGACTTCTGCCCAAGCTTTAAAAGATGATTTGGAAAAGCCAGTTCACATCAATGCCGATAGTGTACTTTTTAACAAATCCAAGGGTCTTGCCGTTTATGATGGTAACGTATCTATCGTACAAGGAAGCCTCGAAATCCGTGCCTCAAAAATAGAAATTAATGCTCCCAATAGCGAAATTGTAAAAATTTCTGCAAATGGTTCCCCGGTCAGTTTTCAACAAAAAATGGATGACGGAAAAATAGCCAAAGGACAAGCTAACCGAATGATTTATCAGGTAAAAGAAAAACGTTTATTTTTAGATGGTGATGCCACTATTTCACAAAATAACGATAAGTTCAGTAGCAATCACATTGAATATTCAATGAGTAATGGTGAATTAAAAGCTGGTGACAAAAAAGCACAGGGTAAAAGTCGAGTCAAAGCCATTTTTTATCCTAGCAACAAAGGCAAATAAAAGGCGCATCGGCCTGGATTCTACCTTGAGCGTTTTAATAGCATCAGATTTACACAAAAGCTATGGCAAAAGAGCCATACTGAAAGGTATTTCTCTCATAATAAATAGTGCTGAAATTGTAGGCCTGCTGGGACCAAACGGTGCTGGTAAAACCACTTGTTTCTACATGGTGGTTGGTTTGGTGAATAGTGATAAAGGTTCGATAATTCTTCAGTCTGATGACGAGTCGATTGATCTGACAAAAATGACTATGCATTTAAGAGCTCGCCACGGTATCGGTTACCTTGCTCAAGAAGCGAGTATTTTTCGTAAGCTCAGCGTCGCTGATAATATTTACGCCATTCTTGAAACACGTAACGATCTCAATCGCCAACAGCGACACGACAAACTTGAAAGCTTGCTGGAAGAATTCCAGATTACTCATCTTCGCGATAACCTGGGTATTAGTCTCTCTGGAGGAGAGCGACGACGTGTCGAAATTGCCAGGGCATTAGCAACCGAACCCCGCTTTATTTTATTAGATGAGCCATTTGCGGGTGTAGATCCCCTCTCAGTTATCGAAATACAAAAAATAATTTCCCACCTTAAAAAGCGTGGTATTGGAGTATTAATCACGGACCATAATGTAAGAGAAACGCTAGGAATATGTGATAGAGCATATGTCTTAGGGCATGGAGATATTTTGGCAGATGGAACACCGGACACCATACTCAATAATCAAAAAGTCCGCGAAACCTACTTAGGGGAAGACTTTAAACTATAGGCTCATTGGAAATCTCATCTAATTATCACTCACAATAACGCACTATATTTGTTTAAGCAATAATCGTACCATTAATCAATTTTTCTTAATATTTTTTTCACTCGTGTTACAATTCACTAAGTGAAGATAAAAAAGAGATTATTAAAAAACACTTAATAGATGATAAAACAGGGACTCAATATTAAACTTGGACAATCGTTGTCCATGACTCCCCAGTTGCAACAAGCGATTCGGCTTTTGCAATTATCTTCGACTGAGTTAGAACAAGAAATTCAGGAAGTTCTCGACTCTAACCCACTTCTTGAGCGTCAAGATGATGTGCAATCAAACGAAGAAAGTTCTGACAATAACACTCTTGAAATAAAAGCAGATAATGAAGAAGCGGCAAAGAATAAGATAGATCAGCAAGCAGAGCATATCCCCGAAGAAATGCAGATTGATGCAGACTGGGATGATATCTATGATCCAGAGTGGAAAACTTCTAATAGCGAGTCCTCTAGCAATACTTCAGACTTTATTGAAACCATGCACTCTACTGAGGAAGGCTTGCACGAACATTTAATTTGGCAGGTAGAGATGGCCAACTTAAGTTTTCAAGATAAAGAAATTGCCAAGCTGATTATCGACTATATCGACGATGATGGTTATCTCACAGAACCTTTAGAACAAATCCATGAATCTTTAGCTGATTTGTTATTAATTGATTTCGATGAAGTTGAGGCAATGTTGACCTATGTGCAACATTTATCACCATTGGGAGTAGCTGCTAGATCTCTTGCAGAATGCCTTTTACTGCAGCTAAATCACCTCTATAAAGAACATCCATTATTTAAAAAAGCGACACTCTTGTTAGAAAAAAATCTGGACTTGCTTGAAAAAAGAGATTATACAGGTATTAAAAGAACATTGAGAGTTTCGGATTCTATCTTGGAGAACGTGGTTCAGTTGATTCGTAAACTTGAGCCAAAACCAGGAAAAGTCTTTAACCACTCATCAACAGATTATATAGTGCCGGATGTATATGTAAAAAAAATAAACGGCAAGTGGAAAATCTCTCTCAATGGGAGCACAAAAACAGAGCTGAAGGTTAATAAATATTACGTAGATATGCTCAATCAACCGACTCAACAAGCTGCGATAACCAGTGATACTTCAAAGTATATCAAGGATAACTTACAGCAGGCGCGTTGGTTTATAAGTAGTTTAGAAAACCGCAACAGCACTATCCTCAATGTGGCGCACGCAATTATCGAAAATCAATTACCTTTTTTACAGTATGGTGAAGAGGCCATGAAGCCCATGGTGCTGAGTGATCTCGCCAACCAACTAGGTATTCATGAGTCAACAGTCTCACGTGTCACCACACGTAAGTATATGCACACCCCAAGAGGTGTTTACGAATTCAAATATTTCTTTTCCAGTCATGTCAGTACTGACGCAGGCGGAGAATGCTCAGCAACGGCTATTCGTGCCATGATCAAAAATTTAATCGCCAAAGAAAATCCAAAAAAACCTCTGAGCGACAACAAATTGACTAACCTGCTAAATGAGCAGGGTATCAATGTAGCGCGACGAACTGTCGCAAAATATCGTGAAGCACAAGCGATACCTTCTTCTCATGTTCGAAAAGCATTTGCTTAAGGAGACTGATTTTTATTTTCTAAATAAGAATGAAAAGTATCACAGCTTCACAGCGATCAACCTGAAAGGGCTTTCAGGTTAAAGATTCGCAATAACCTTAATGATAGGAGTGAATAATATGCAATTAGATATTACTGGTCATCACGTTGACGTATCCCCATTACTCAATAACTATATCAGGGACAAGATAACGCGTTTAAAACGTCATTTTGATCAAGTTCTCAATATCCACATCATTTTAGAAGTACAGAAACACAATAATCGAGCTGAAGCCTCATTAAATGTGAGTGGTAATCATATTTTTGCAGAAGCTACAGGACATGATATGTACGCAGCAATTGATTTTCTAGCAGATAAACTAGATAGGCAGATTCTTAAACATAAAGAGAAATTACGAAGTCATCATCGCAATGAAGGTAATCACAGAAATATTGCGATGGATCAATTTGCATAAACTTTGATTAACATTAATATTCAAAACAATATTTAAATATGAAGTTGGGTACCTCTCTCTTATAATCACATCTTGATTTTGAGGTACCCAATTAATGACTGATAAGCAACGCCCTCCTCTACTTATAGCCGAACGAGTAAAATTTCAAAAAAAAATCGAAAGTAAAAAATGTGTTTTTGATGCCCTCACAGAGCTACTTGAGAAAGGACAGAGTGAAGTTTCCAAAAATGAGATTTTTGATGCATTGATTGCTCGTGAGAAGCTTGGCGACACTTACATTGGCAGAAGTATTGCTTTACCCAGAGCACACATTAATATTACAAATCCACGAGCGGCCTTACTAGTATTAAAAAAAGGGCTTAACCTGAACACTGCAGACAAAAAAAATATCCGGCTTTTTCTCTGCGTTTTAATTCCACAAACGGATCAAGACAAATATTCAGTAATGTTATCAAATTTTAGTAAAAAATTAATAAAAGAGCAGGATCTAGATACAATCATGAATTCTGTAAATGCAGAATTAGTTGCCCAATATTTTAATAATCTTCTTTAAAAAGATCATAGAGGTATAAGTATATGCATCTAGTTATAGCCAGTGGTATGTCTGGTGCTGGCAAATCACAAACACTTCACACTCTTGAGGATCAAGGATATTATTGCATTGATAATCTCCCCCTCGAGCTTTTTGAAAGTGCATTTGAAACTGAGCGTTTGTTAAAACAAAAAAAAATCGCCATTGGCATCGACATCAGAAGTGGTAAAAAATATCTCGAAATGCTTCCAGAAATGGTTTCAAAGCTTAAGAGAAGATTTAAAACCGACGTTATTTATTTATATGCTGGTAAATCAGTTCTGATAAAACGTTATGATGAAACTCGTCGTAGACACCCGATTACTGATTCAAACACAACGCTTAGAGAGGCTATTTTAAAGGAGTATGACTTAATTGCTCCCGTTCGTGAAATTGCTGATATACAAATTGATACAAGTAACACTGACATCTATGAACTAGCATCTCAAATTAAAAAAAGAGTATGCAATAGCCAGCAACAATTATTGTCACTCATGTTTCAATCTTTTGGCTTTAAATATGGCACACCCCGGGACTCAGATTACCTGTTTGATGTGCGCTGTTTACCCAATCCGTATTGGATTACAGAATTACGTGAACATACTGGTTTGGAAAAAGAAGTCATTTCTTGGTTGTCCTCTCAAGAGTTAGTCAAAAAAATGGAACAGGACTTAGCTGGTTTTATTGAGCAATGGATACCTCATATGATTGCCAGCCAAAGAGCTTATTTGACAATTTCTATCGGTTGCACTGGCGGACATCATCGTTCTGTTTATCTTACCGAGAAGCTCGCCAAATACTTTAAAAAAAGTTACAAAAATTCGGTTATTGTGCAGCATCGTGATCTTTCACATTAGACATATCTATTACTTAAACCCACAGATGAGTTACTTATTGCATATCCTGATTAATTGATTCAATTACAGATAATGGACTATCTGACTGGGTAATCGGCCTACCCACAACAATATAATTGACGCCCGCTTGTTTCGCTTCAGCCGGTGTCATTACCCTGTGCTGATCACCCTGAGCTGAACCTTCAGGGCGTATCCCTGGAGTTACCAGCAAAAAATCATTACCTATATTTTTTCTTAACATTTGTGCTTCTTTTGCAGAGCACACAATGCCATCAAGGGACGCTTTCTTGGTTAAATGTGCCAAATGCTTGACTTGATTTTCTGGTGTTTCACTGATGTTTATAGCACTGAGCTGTGCCTGATCCATTGAAGTTAATACAGTAACAGCAATTAATTTAGACTTAGAGTTACACTCCATGAGCGCCTGTCTGGCAGCAGACATCATTTTATCGCCACCACTGGCATGCACATTCATCATCCACACACCCAATGCTGATGCACTTTTACATGCTGATGCTACAGTATTAGGTATGTCATGAAACTTTAAATCCAGAAAAACATCAAAGCCATTATCAACAAGCTGTCTAACAAAGTCAGGACCAACCGAGACGAAAAGCTCAAAACCAACCTTTAATTTGCAGATCTGTGGTGATAGAGGTTGAATAAATTGAAGTGCTTGTTCCTTGGTAGAAAAATCCAGTGCAATGATTAACTTACTAGACATAAAATGGTTCTCAATGATGTGACTTAGTGGTTACAAGTCTATTTGATAAAATGGGCTATTAAAAGACACCCCCCTACTTTTTGGGTTTTTTCAGAAATTTATTTTTAGGCGTGGTCAATCGTATCCCAATGATGGCATGCCGGACATCGCCATAAAAAATCATGCATTTTATAACCGCAATGTACGCAGTAAAAAGCCGGTACACCTTTCAAATAATTAGCCAGAGATCGATTAAGCAGTTCCAATCCTTTTATCGAATCAAAATTACCGTGACCATCTTTGATATAATCAGATGCCTTATATATAGACTCTATATTGAGTTTTTCATTAGATAAGGATAAATCTAGTAAACTATCTACCTCATTTGAGCCACCATATTTTTTAGCCAGTGTTAAAATAGCTTCAAAACAGCTTCTATCTTTATTCTTTTTGAAAAGTTCTATCAATTCACTTTGAACAGTTAGGATTTCACCCACAGAATTTGCAGACTCTTCGAGTTTTTTAAATAACATTCCGAGCAATCGTGAGTCATTTTTGATCGCATCAAGATATTGTTTGGAAGCTTTCTCGTATTGCTTTTGGTGAAATGCAATATTACCTTGCAATGCCATTAACCGGGTAGATTGCTTGTAGGATTTTTTAGCCTTTGCTATATAACCATCGACTTCGTGTAATTTTCCTTGTGCCAAAGCTTCATCAGCCAACTCACAGTAGTAATGTGCAATTAAGCTGTCATTATTGATACTGGGTCGATCACTAGTATTTTTTTGATTTTTTTTATGGCAGCTAGTTGCCTCAATAGCCTTTTCCCATTCTTGTGTTTGCTCATAAATTGTTCGCAAGGATGAACAAATAGAAGCAGTTGAAATCCATTTACTATTACTGCTCAATAATTCTTTAAATACACTCTCGGCACGATCAAGCATTCCTGCGGAAAAAAAGTCTTGGCCTAAGGCAAACATCGCTTTTTGTTTTTGTTTTGCATTTAGGTTAGAACGTGCAATCACATTTTGATGTACACGCAATGCACGATCAACTTCACCACGTTCTCTAAAAAGATTGCCTAGGAGTTGAAATGTCTCAGCTGTATATTCATCGATATCAGGATAATTGAGAAACACTTCAAGTGCTTTATCAGGCTCTTCGCTTAATAGATAGTTGACACCTTTGACAAAACTATCAGAGAGTTGTGCTTTTTTTTTTGATTACTCTGAAAACTCTTTCGAGCAGCTCTCCAACCAGAATAAAAAGCAATCGGAAGCAGTAAAAATAAAATCTCTACCATTAATCTATTACCTTAGCGTGACTTTGAAGCAATTATTCTTAGCTTATATTAATAATTATTCTTGAATAGCATATAGGTCTTTGTTTTGATTAACCCGTTCACGCATTTCTTTACCAGGTTTAAAATGCGGTACATGCTTTGGAGATAATTTGACTTGCTCACCAGTTTTCGGATTTCTACCTTTTCTAGCAGTACGATGATGCAATGAAAAACTTCCGAACCCTCGAATTTCTATCCTTTCACCACCAGTTAATGTATCGCTTATTTGATCTAATAAAATTTTTATGGATAGTTCAATATCTTTACTACTTAGATGACTCTGTTTTACTGAAAGAATATTAATAATTTCTGATTTTGTCATTCTGCTCTCCCTGCATCTCAACGATCATATCTGATTGCCAGATAACACTAATGTTACAATTTATTTATAAACAATAATAGTATAGAAAATTGAATAAGCAACTGAATTACATAAAAAAAGCCGATTATGTTTAAACATAATCGGCTTTTTACGATTGCTTAATAAATAAAGTAAATAAAGCCTTACTTATCTAACTGCTCTTTGAAAATATCACCCAAGGTACCAGTGCTGGCCTGGCCACCACTGTAGTCTTTCATGACTTCAGCTTCTTCAGCAAAATCTTTTGCTTTGATTGAAAGATTGATTGCCCGGGTCTTGCGATCTACACCCATAAACTTAGCTTCAACCTTATCACCAACGCTCATTACAGTGGATGCATCTTCGACACGATCACGTGAAATTTCAGAAGCGCGTAAAACACCCTCGATATTATCACCGAGATCAATCTTAACCATTTTTGGTGTCACTTCAGTAACAGTACCTGTAACGATACTACCCTTTTCGTTCGCAGCAACAAATAAAGAGAATGGATCCTGATCCATCTGTTTAATACCTAAAGAGATACGCTCACGTTCAGGGTCAATCGCAAGAATAGTCGCTTCAACCTCATCACCTTTCTTGTAATCACGAACAGCTTCTTCACCTGGAACATTCCATGAAATGTCAGACAAGTGAACCAGACCATCGATCCCACCTTCAAGACCAATAAAGATTCCGAAGTCGGTGATTGATTTTATAACTCCTTTAACTTTCTCGCCTTTAGTAGCAGTTGTAGCGAAATCATCCCAAGGATTTGATTTACATTGCTTCATGCCTAAAGAAATACGACGACGCTCTGGATCAATCTCAAGGATCATTACTTCTACTTCATCGCCCAATGTTACAACTTTTGCAGGGTTAACATTCTTATTCGTCCAATCCATCTCAGACACGTGTACCAGACCTTCAACACCGTCTTCAATTTCAACAAAACAACCGTAGTCAGTCAGATTGCTAACTTTGCCCGTTAATACCGTATTGACAGGGTAACGACGTACTAGATCTTGCCATGGATCATCACCCATTTGTTTAAGGCCAAGAGATACACGACTCTTCTCTTTGTCGAATTTAAGAACCAATACATCAATTTCTGTTCCAATTTCAAGAACTTCTGAAGGATGTTTAACACGCTTCCAAGCCATATCTGTGATATGTAGTAAGCCGTCTATGCCACCCAAGTCGATAAATGCGCCGTAATCAGTAAGATTTTTAACCACACCTTTAATTGTCTTACCTTCTTCAATACTTTCAAGCAATGTTTCACGCTCTACACTGTATTCATCTTCAACAACTGCACGACGTGATACAACCACGTTGTTTCGTTTTTGATCAAGCTTGATTAGTTTGAATTCAAGCTCTTTACCTTCTAGGTAAGCGGTGTCGCGCACTGGACGCACATCGACTAAAGACCCTGGAAGGAAGGCACGAATATCGCCAAGTTCAACGGTAAATCCACCTTTAACCTTACCCGTAATCACACCTGTAATTATTTCATCATTAGTCAGTGCTTCATCAAGAATTTCCCAGGCGCGTAAACGACGGGCTTTCTCGCGAGATAGTTTGGTTTCACCAAACCCATCTTCTACACTTTCTAATGCAACTTCAACAACATCGCCAACCTTAGCAGTCATTTCACCTGCTTCATTTTTAAATTCGCTAGTTGCAATAACGCCTTCAGATTTAAGGCCTGCACTTACAGTTACAAAATCAGGAGTAATATCGACTATAGTGGCACTAATAAGAGAACCTGGGGTCATCTCAATGTACGTTAAACTTTCTTCAAATAACTCCGCAAAACTTTCACTCATGGTATAAAACCTATAAAAATACGTTAGCAAACCCATGCTAATCGGTTAAATTAAACCTTACAAACTTTCTTTAAAGTAATAGTAAAGTGTTCATTAAACAGTATTTTTAAAAGGCATAAAAAACGAGAGTATGCCGGGTTTTTAAAAACACTGCTCTTAAATTATTCTAAAAACTATGTATGTATGAAGGGTAATCAGTAGACTTTTTGCACGGCTTCCATAACAGCATTGACCACGTCATCAATACTCATAACACCTGTATCGATAATGATGGCATCGTGTGCCGGAACCAATGGCGCGTCTTTGCGATTAGTATCGCGAGCGTCGCGCTCTTCTATATCACGTATCAAGCCGGGCAGATTAGCACTTATACCCTGCTGTTTCAACTGATTAAGTCTGCGTTTTGCTCGTATCTCTGAACTAGCAGTGAGAAAGATTTTCACTTTAGCCTTGGGGAAAACTACTGTTCCCATATCCCTCCCGTCTGCGACCAATCCGGGTGGGAGCTGGAATCTGCGCTGGCGATCTAATAAAGCATCTCTTACTCCCGTTATCGCAGCGACCTGAGAAGCGGCACAACCGCATTCTTCAGTCCTGATAGAATCAGTAACATTATCCCCTTCAAGGATAATTTCCAGCCCTCCTTCTGCGCACGGTTTGAAAATAACATCTAGTGACTCAGCAATCTCGGCCAAACTGGCGTTATCGTCTAATTCAACTCCTTTACGTTGAGCAGCAAGTGCCACTAAACGATATAGCGCACCACTATCCAGTATATTCCAACCCAGTTTATCTGCAATTCTCTGCGAAATGGTCCCTTTACCAGATCCTGCGGGACCATCAATTGTAATTATTGGAGTGCTGTTAATAAACTCAGACATCTAAAGTTCCGACAAATAGTTTTTAAAATTAATTAAATTATGCTCTTTTCTTGATTAATGTCATGAATTCTTTTAGTATATTAGCATATAAGTATGTTCTGTATTATAGTATTTATTGATTTATATTTAAACTAGGAGATAACTCATGAAAAAATTAATTTTAGCACTGGCTCTTGCTATGGCAACAGCTTCAATCGCGACAACTGTTCAAGCCTCTGACTTTTTTGGTGGTGGCGATGACGGTGAATGGAAAATGGGACCTATGGGTCCATACTGGGATGAAAGCGACTGGCCAGAGTGGACACCTATGTACTGGATGGAAGAGTTCATGGACGAATTTGATGACAATGACTGGGGTGGAAGTAACTGGGGTGGTGGAAATAACTTCGGTGGAGGTAACTACGGTAATCCATATGGCGGATATAACCAGGCACCTTATGGTAATCCCTACGGCGGATATGGATATGGCTACCCGCAGCAAGTTCCAGTAGTTCCACCAGTTCCAGTACGTTAGAAAATAATTAAAGCTGTATTTTAAAAGGGCTGCACTGGCAGCCCTTTATTCTTGTGCTAATATTTACCCAGTAGTATTTTGTTAGCGTAATAAAGTTCGTGGCAACACTGCTGTATATATTAATTTGCTCAAATCAAAACCAGGACAAAACACCATGAACAAATTAATATTGGCGCTTGCGTTTGCCATGGCAACCGTTTCATTCACTTCAACAGTTCAAGCCTCTAACTGGTTTGGAGGTGGCTATAATCAGGCTCCTTACGGATATAGTATGCCTCGTAGCGATTATGGATACCCTAACATGCCTATAATGCCCGCTATTCCTGTTCAATAATTGGCAACTGGTAGTCCACAAGTTACCGTATAGCGGGGTTACAAGGTAGCACTGTTTTTTCATGCTAATATATATCTAAATGGATTTAGATACAGTTAGCGCTATTATTCATTTTATTCTGTAAACATCAAACTAAGGAACCAGGAAACACTCATTATGAAAAAATTTATACTCTCGATCATATTAACAGGATCAGCATTAACGGCACATGCCAATAACTTTAACATGCCAGGCTTTGGTAACAATAATAATAATTATGGTTCCAGCTGGAACATGCCTAATATGAACATGGGTAACAATGGTCGTGGCTTTAACAAAGGTTCGAGCATGAATATGCCTAATATGAACTGGGGTAACAATCGTCGTGGCTTTAACAACGGTTCCAACATGAATATGCCTAACATGAATTGGGGAAATAACCGCGGTGGTAGCGGCTTCAACATGCCAAACATGAATTGGGGCAATAATAATGGCTACGGAAGTGGTTCAAACTGGAATATGCCTAATATGAACATGGGTAACAATGGTCGTGGCTTCAATAATGGCTCTAACTGGAGTATGCCGTCATTTAACACGGGCAATAATAACCAGCCATGGTCGCAGGGAAACAATGTCAATCGATATAACAACCGTGGCAATGTACCGAATTACTCGAATATGCCAGGTATGCAGCCAAATGCGATGTTAAACGCACCGAAAATGCCAGCAGCACCACAGTTCATGCCACGCATGAATGCGGCGCCGTATGGTAATGCGCCACTTGCTACTGCTAATCCTGTTCCATCATTAGCACCACCACCAGCAATGCTGTCTACTCAAAAAACAATGAATGATTCAGCCAATATTCCGATGCCAAATGATGTAAATGGTGTGATTTTTGCTCCGGAAAACGTACTACAGGAAATTAAATAGACAATTCAAGAATAACATGTACGGGGTGTGTGTTTACTAGCACACCCCCCTACTTTTCAGGGTTTTTTAAAGCTTAAGCAAAGATACAACTAGTTATAGCGCTGCTGCAAGTATTCAAAAACAGCTAACAATCCCATAGCCTCCCCACCTTTTGGTCTCCCTGGCCTATCACGGGTATTAAATGCCATCATATCCAGATGCGCCCACTCAATATTCTCGTCAACGAATTCGTTCAGGTATAATGCAGCGGTAATTGCGCCTCCATAACCTTCTGCGGAGCTATTCGCAATATCTGCCACACTACTGTCCAATTGATAACGATAGCCTTGATGAAGTGGCAGCGGCCAGAGTAACTCTCCCGACGTTTTTGAGGCACTTTGCAAGCCAGCTAATAGTGACTCCGAATTACTAAATAAAGCGGGTATTTCTGTGCCAACAGCTACTCGTGCTGCGCCAGTGAGGGTAGCGAAGTCGATGATCAAATCAGGAGAACTCTCACACGCCAGGGTCAAGGCATCGCACAATACCACGCGACCTTCTGCATCGGTATTATCGATCTCCACAGTTTTATGCGCACGCGTATCGATAATATCTCCCGGTCGATAAGCATCGCTGGAAATAGCATTATCAACTGCAGGTATTAGTACCTGTAAACGCACAGGAAGATTTAAACTCATAATCAGATGCGCAAGCCCTAACGCGTGGGCGGCACCACCCATATCTTTTTTCATATTACGCATAAATTTGGATGGCTTGAGATCAAGACCACCTGTGTCAAAGCAGACGCCCTTGCCTACCAGACTCAATAATGGATTATTTTCATCGCCCCACATCAATTTCAATAAGCGTGGCTCGTGTGCACTGGCGCGACCTACAGCGTGAATAGCAGGGAAATTCTCAGTCAGCAAATCATCTCCGACAATTTCTTCAAAACTCGCATTATGTTGCTGTGCGAGTTCAGTCGACAATTCAGCCATGTGCTGTGGCATCATATGATTTGCGGGAGTGTTGACCAAATCCCTGACCAAGGTAAAAGCATCGACGTAGGCATTAATATGATCTAGCTGAAACTCACCTATTTTCAAAACCGGCTTTGGAGTCTGCTCAAGAAAATCCTGTTTGAAAAAGTCAAAACTATAAGCCCCTAAACCCCAGCCTATAGCAGCTTGCAATTTCTCAGCATCATCCCAGTCGCATTCTAAATGGTAATGACCAAGCGGAAGTTTCTTTGACAGACCCGCAATCGCCCACATCGCAAATCCGGCAAAGTGATTAATATTTTCATCTATTCCCACAAATACCATTGAGATACCGCCAGAAGTATCCGGGACCATACAAAACTCTTCGGGCTTTGCCTTGAAACCTGAACTTTCCACCCAGATACCGACTGTCTCCGGATGCTCATTTAAAGTGTCTGCAAGTGTACTTTTGCTAATGGGTATCAAAGCAATACTCTTTGTTTTTTCAGTGGTGTAGCTCATGGTTTTCTCATATTAGATTAGCGGGGGCATAGAGATGCTCTGTAATTTCTTTATAATCCGGGTGTGACTCTGTGATCAAGCCATATCTCAATAACAGGTCAATATTAACCAGGTTACAATTATCTTTAAATTTATCCGTGTTATTTGTCAGTTCGGCCATTTGCTCCAGAGGAATAAGTAGAAACTCACCCACTTCACCGTCGGTATTATGAGGGATAAAGTCCTCTGGAAGCCATAAATCATAATTGAATAGAGTATCAATATTTATCCCGCATCTCTTGCCGCCAGGTGTTTCTCCACGATAATGAACCTCGCTTACCAACTCTGCTTTACGCGCGACTGATTCTGGAATAGCAGCCTCTTCTGCGGATTCTTTTATCACATTTTCTATCAGACTCATTCCTGCAGGCTGACCGCCAGCTACGATTTGATCGAGTTTACCTGGCCAGAAAGGCTTATCTTTTGTACGCCTGGCAATCCAGATATAAACTCCATCGCTCTTTTGTACCAGCCCATTGATGTGCACGCCATAGCCCCGAACGCCAAAATAACTTACCGCTGCACGCTCCATCAACAAACGCGGGGCTTCACCAAACACATGCGTAACGGCATAAAACTCACCAACCCAGGAATCAATCACACCTTCTTTATGAAGTTTCACTAACACCAGCGCAACTGCTCTGCTACGCTCATCAGCGGTTCTCAAAGAGGGATTAAGTTTCAAGCGATTTTGTTCCACCTGAAATACATCAGGATAATCTTTTAAATGCTGTACAAATTGTCGCTCACTCAAACCCATCATTTCATCGCCCACATAAAAAGGCATAAAACGCCAGGCTTCGTAAGAATTGCAGTTTTTGATATGATCTAAATAACTCATGAGCGAACTTTACAGACAATGACAACAATCTACCAGAACCAACACATCAGAATTGAACTAGAAGAATCGGAAATCCCCTGGTTAAAAATATTTGCGCAACAAAGCTGCAAAGAAATGAGCGATTGTAACGCAGAGACTAAACAGCAAATCTGGTCGCTCCTGGATTTGATTGAAACCGAAATGCTGGATTATTTTCAGCCTGAAAAAATCAATATCGCCTCATTTGCCAATTATGTACCACAAGTACATTGGCATATAATGGCTCGTTTCAAAGAAGATAGTTACTTCCCGGAACCAATGTGGGGTAAAAAACAGCGTCAAGCGAAGCTTAATTTCCCCAACATGGATACCTTTATCAAACAGTTAGTTAAACAAATTGATTTAAGATTTAACTGAAATACAAATCAAATTAGTATTGCTGTTGTTCTTTGATGTAAGTCAGATAGCCTTCCATAAACACGAAATTCTCAGACGCTTGTTTTAGATCATGACCTTCTTTTTCAAGTTTATTCAGTAAAGCCTCTGCTTCACTCAAGAGAAAAGTCATTTGTTCTTGATCAAATAACTGTGTTGCCAAAGCCAAATCATCTTTGTCAGCGCTTAATAAAGTTGGTATCAAATCGTCATTCTCTATCGGTGAATCCGGATCAAGAATATCCGCTACCAGCTTCGACCGTAAAAAAACAAAATTAGCCTCGCGCGCCGCATCTTCCTGATCCAGTTCCTGGAGGGCATGCGCATCAGTTCCTGCACCTTTTCGTACAGAGCTCATTACCACTGCGAGTAATTTTTTAATCGACTCCTGCACCCGGGTTTGATCATCAGCAACACTCACAGACGCTGCATACAGCTTGTCAAGTTTATCCTTAACTTCAAGAATCACTTCGCTATCTTCATTTGATTTTAGTGCGATCGCCTTGCTCATCAGATCTCGAAAATCCATCATAAACTGCTGTAAAATATCATGATCCAGTTTCTGATTTTCCTGTAGAGAATCGCTACCTACCTCAGTTTGGCGCGCACCAAATAACACATTATTACTACGGCGTATTAAATGACGCTCATGTGCGCCAGGGTTTTCGCTAGGGTAAAATATACCGTCAATTTTATCTTCCATTAGTTCCACGTTTGAGCACTCTAAACTCGTAATGCTAGCATGTAGCATGCCAGATATGAGTATCACGTTTGGGGAATAGAAATAAACCACTACTCTACTAAGGTAAACACTTGACAGCACACCCCCACCTTTTTACCCAATTTTTAAATTAAGAATAAAAACATCCACATTACTATCAGAACTAGCGTGAACATGATATACTCCACATGTGTTATATCGTTACAAATAAAAAAAATAATTATTAACAACAATTGAGGAGATCATCACTGTGTAGTGATGATTATCAACATCTAAGGGGATTACACTATGAACAAACATTCTGCGAACGGAATAATTGTATGCGCTGGCCTGCTACTGACGGGTATCACATCTGCAATCAATGCGAACACCGTAAAAACATCTGCTAACGTATCAAATGATCAATATCAAAACATTAGCTATACCGCTAGCGGCAAAACAGATAGAAAAACCGCCGAATTATTTCAACAACTAATGCGAAATAACAAAGACCTACAAATTCTTGCTGAAGTTATTAAGAAACCGACCCCAACTAATGTGTCAAATAATCAATTTCAAAACATTAGCTATACCGCCAGCGGTAAAACAGATAGAAAAACCGCCAAATTATTTCAACAACTAATGAGAAACAACAAAGACCTACAAATTCTTGCTGAAATTACTAAGAAACCAGCAGCCCCTCAGCGAAATCGACAAGTAGAGGTTGCGGTGGATTACACCTTTCATGGCAAAACAGACATGAAAACACTGAGAAAACTCATTAAACTTTTCCGGACCAATAAAGAAATACAAGTCAGCGCTACGGCAAATGTCAAATCTAATATAGCTAACCGAAGTCCTAAAACAGAAATTCCAAATCTACAAAAAGGTCAGAACCTCTACAACGGTTATGCAACCTACAATAGCTATCTTCCCGTTTACCCCATTTACAATAGCTATGGCTATCCTCCCGTTTATGTTCAAGGTAATACCATGTGGATTCCTGTTCCAGTTCATAATCAGACAGCAGTGGATAAGCAGGTACGCAATATCCCATCAACTGCACCATTTATGATTGCTGCTTACTAAACTAGAATACTGTCAATACCATCAGGTGTTCTACCTGATGGTAAAAAAACACACCCCCACTTTTTACTCTATTTTCACTCTCGCCCTAAAGGGCCAGCTATAAAAGTTGTCAGCGTTGCGCTTCGGCTAACTCACTTCACTCGACCTTCGAGTCAGCTAAAGCTGATATCTACCAAATACATCCCTTTACTTCACCTCTTCAAGGTGGTTTCGTTGTACCCAACTGTTCGAATTCATTCCAGATGGTTTTGCAAACTGCTCTCGGTTATTAGCTTGCTAAAAGGACCAGTCAAAACTGTTGTCTTGTTATGCTGGGCTAGCCACTTTCTCAAGATTATCTCACTAAGAAAATATCAAATTATATGACAAACACAGTTTACCTCCCTGGCGGCTATATTGTAATCAAGATGGTAATGAATTGTCTTTTTCGGATGAAGTTTAGGGCACCTGTATACAAAAGACGTATCATCCGGCAACGCTAAAAACCCAGAATCAAGGCATGGTCACGCGGAATGCTAATTGCCTTCACAAGAGACATAACAACGAAGTGGTTGCACCCGGCCAATTAGAATCGCTTGAAAGATTGCCCTGACGGGGCTTAGCCAAAAATCCAGACTATGTGTTATAGTCACTTGAAAGGCAATTAGCATTCCCTTCAAGACATGTCTAGAATCTGAGCCCTTGAAAGTTCGCAGATGTAACTTCTAATTAATAGAGGTGTCCTTTATTGATATCGCAAAAGCAACATTGCTAGTTTTTTGTTTCCGTTTGAATTTGCAAACTCAACAGGGGTCTGACTACCAATCATGATTTTTGTCGATGCGCCTTTCTCAAGAAGGTATTTAATCACACTATTTTTTGCATCAACCTCTAAGGCCGCAGCTAGAACACTAGTACCAGAACTATTTGTATAGTTTACATCCGCACCAGCGTTTACAATTTTTCGGATAACTTCTAAGCCCATTCCATTTTCAATAACTCGAGTCAATAAGTTTTGTTGATTACTGCTTGGGGCATCATCTGACAACAGAATAATTACGGCTTTTTCTAAACTGTCTCCAATAGCATAATCTAGCGCGGTTTTTCCATCATGACTAATGGAAAGATCAACACCATCATTGATCAGTGAAATTGCACGTTTTTCATCACCACTTGAAAGTGCAGCAATCAGAGGTGTCATACCCATGGTTGCGGTTGTGCCAACGTTAGTTTTAACTTGCAGATTTTTATTTGTATTGATTGCTATCTGACTCTTTGTTTGTGCAACCTCATCAATCACTAAGGGCTTGATAAATATTGACGCACCGAAATACACAGCAATGATTAGACAAGCAATACCCATATGAGCATAAACGCCTATCATTACCGATTTGTTATCTTTTATGGGTTCAACCCGCAACGATGGTTTTTTTTCTGATTTACTTATTCGTGTCCAGACATTGATTTCTTTTGATTTTCTAGTGAGTTTGATTAATCTGAATAGGCTTAGAAATGCCCAACCACCACCGACTAATAATGCATAATATTGAAATAATTTATAAAACAGCACGGTAGAACCAAGTGCCAAAGCTAGATTCAGTAATGGGCTTAAATAGAAAGAAATAGCTGAGCGCTCATAAGAGCTCATTTTCATTTTATCGCCCAATAATCCAACGATGTTAGACAGGCATTGCTCTTTGCTGTGAGGATGACCAAAACTGACTTTTATTGATGCCTCATCTTTTAATTTGTATTTGAATTCTATATCCAGATTGCCAGTGTCACTGGTAATTTTTTGAATGCTTTTCCATGGGATCAGTGATAAATTTTCTTTGCCAAATAACTCAAGCGGATTAGTGTTATTTTGCAGTTGAGCTTCAACGATACCGTAGGACTTTTTACCACATGAAGCAAGTAACAGGCCATTATGATATTGAATGACGATATTATTATTTTCTGAATGTTTATTCAGCCAAAATTGCATTTCTATAACCCAAGTGTAACTTTATTATTTTATTACTAACATTATGACATCTCTGCACTTAACTATAGATGAATGAAATATGCGACACGTAATTTATTACGAATAAGACACCCCCCACCTTTTAGCCTGTTTTTCACTTTAAATAAGTAATATGAAAACTACCATTATTGATTCTTACAAAGCGCAAGAATTACTCAACCTTACGAGATGAGACCTTTGCACAAGAATAATGACAGATAAAAACAGCTTAACAACACAGTTTCGCCTAAAACGGAACCTAATAATTGAGTTGTCGTTTTAAAAACAAAAAAACAAGCTCACTAAATGCGGTCAATAGCCCTGCTATTACCTTTGTTTTTAAGAAAAACCTGTAAAATTACGCTTATTTTTCACTCCCCATAGTGTCATGCAAAGGTCTCATGATAATATTCCAAGCCATTTCCTTAATATAAAAGGTCCAAATGAACATACAGGCAGCAATAAAAAAAGTTACTGAAAACCAGAATCTCAACAATGATGAAATGACCGATGTGATGCATCAAATCATGACAGGTCAGGCTACCGACGCTCAAATCGGAGGCTTCCTGATTGGCATGCGTATGAAAGGAGAAACAGTTGAGGAGATTACAGCGGCAGCTTCGGTGATGCGTTCACTTGCAACACCGGTGGCTTTGGATAAAGAAAAACTGGTTGAAATCGTAGGTACCGGTGGTGATGGTAGCAGTACTTTTAATGTCTCTACTGCGAGCTGTTTAGTCGTAGCAGCGGCAGGTGGACGCGTTGCCAAACATGGAAATCGTTCGGTTTCAAGTAGCTCAGGAGCTGCGGATTTGCTAGAAGCAGCAGGAGTTAATTTAGAGATTAATGCGGATCAGGTTAAAGCCTGTGTGGAAAATATTGGGGTCGGATTTATGTTTGCACCAATGCATCACAGCGCAATGAAACACGCGATAGGACCGCGCAAGGAAATGGGCGTTCGCACTCTTTTCAATCTACTTGGACCTTTGACAAATCCTGCAGGCACACCAAATCAAGTGTTGGGTGTTTTTAGCAAAGAATGGCTTCGACCAATGGCAGAAGTTTTAAATAAACTTGGCGCCAATCACGTGATGGTGGTACATGGCGATGATGGCATGGATGAAATTAGCATTTCCGCGCCGACCTCAGTTGCTGAACTTAAAAATGGTGTGATTACAGAATACAGCATCAAACCTGATGATTTTGGTTTTACGCAACACCCAGTGAGTCATATTCGCGTAAATAATGCCGAAGAAAGTCTGGATATGGTTAATTCTGTTTTAAATAACGATGCCAGCCCAGCGCGTGATATTGTTGCATTAAATGCTGGTGCTGCAATTTATGTAGCAGGACTTACAGCCTCACATAAAACCGGAGTAGAACGTGCACTTGAGGTAATCGAATCAGGTGAAGCGCGTCAAAAATTATTGGACTTAATCAACCAATCCAATTCTTTTAAGGTCTAAGTCGGACATTATCCCGGATACTACAAAACAATGAAGAATGATACACCCGATATTCTTAAAAAGATTATCCTAAGAAAACAGCAGGAAATTTTAGATCGTAAAAACATCACTACACAGAAAAACTTGATTAAAAACATAAAAAGCGCATCGCCAGTTCGTGGATTTGTAGCTTCAATGCAACAACGTTTGGACAGTGGTGAGTCTGCGGTGATTGCCGAGATCAAGAAAGCATCTCCCAGCAAAGGCGTGATACGTGAGCATTTTGTACCCGCTGAAATTGCCCAAAGCTATGAAAATGGGGGCGCCAGTTGTTTATCTGTTTTAACTGATATTGATTTCTTTCAAGGCAGTGACGAATATTTGCAACAAGCCAGAGCAGCTTGTGATCTACCCGTTATCCGTAAAGACTTTATTATCGACCCCTATCAAGTCTATGAAGCTCGCGCAATCGGTGCTGATTGCATTTTACTGATTGTGGCGGTATTGAGTGATTCACAAATGGCAGAGCTATATCATCTCGCGCGCGATCTTGGCATGGATGTTTTGATCGAAGCTCACGACGAGGCAGAGCTACTTCGCGCCCTTCCCCTGGGTGCAAAACTGGTTGGGATTAATAATCGTAATCTGCGTAATTTTGAAACTTCATTGAACACCACTCTGGATTTACTTGTGCAGATTCCGCAAGATCGAATAGTCGTCACCGAAAGTGGCATTCATTCTGCAGAACATGTAAAGCTGATGCGAGACCACCAGGTAAATGCGTTTCTTGTAGGTGAAGCATTTATGCGTGCCGAAGATCCTGGCTCAGAACTTCACTCACTTTTCTTTTAGTTGGTAAAATAATCCATGTTCACCTACCCTGAGATTGACCCGATACTGATTCATTTTTCTGAAACGACGGGTGTGCGCTGGTATGGTTTGATGTATGTGGTTGGCTTTTTGGCGTTTTTGTTTTTAGGTAAAATACGCGCACGTCGCCCACACAGTCCGGTAAAGCCTGAGCAAGTCGATGACATTATGTTTTACGGGGCTATCGGTGTGATTGCAGGTGGAAGAATTGGCGAAATGTTTTTCTATCAGTTTTCAGAGCTAGTCGCGGATCCACTGAAGTTATTTCGCCTATGGGAACCTGGTATGAGTTTTCACGGTGGATTGATTGGAGTCACCGTCGCAATGCTACTGTTATCGAGAAAATGGAAACTACAACCACTAAAACTCGGTGATTTTATTGCGCCATTAGTTCCGATTGGCTTAGGTGCTGGAAGATTAGGTAATTTCATCAATGGCGAGCTTTGGGGGAGACCCACTGAGGTGCCTTGGGGTATGGTATTTCAGCATGTTGATAATCAGGCACGACATGCCTCGCAGCTTTATGAATTGATTGGCGAAGGTGTTTTGTTATTTTTGATATTATGGTTTTTTTCTAAAAAATCACGTCCGATAGGAGCGGTCTCTGGGCTATTTTTATTAGGCTATGGTATTGCGAGATCAACTGTAGAATTCTTCCGCGTTCCTGATAATAGTGATTTTTTAGGGATCGAATGGCTTACACAGGGGCAACTATTATCCTTACCAATGATTATTGTAGGCATTGGGCTATTAATTTATGCCTATAAAGGCAATCACAAAGAGGCGACTGCATGAAGCAATATCTCGATTTAATGCGCCACGTTTATGAGAATGGCACGCTAAAAGAAGATCGAACCGGTACCGGCACCAAGTCGGTATTTGGCTACCAGGCTCGTTATGATTTATCTGAAGGCTTCCCACTGGTAACCACAAAAAAATGTCATTTACGCTCCATTATTCATGAATTGCTGTGGTTTTTAAAAGGCGAAACCAATATCCAATACCTCAAGGATAATGGTGTGCGCATTTGGGACGAATGGGCTGATGAAGAGGGAAATCTCGGTCCTGTTTACGGCTCTCAGTGGCGCTCGTGGCCAACTCCCGATGGACGCCATATTGATCAAATCTCCCAAATTATTGATCAAATTAAAAACACTCCGGATTCACGCCGTATTATTGTCAGTGCATGGAATGTTGCAGAAATAGAAAGTATGGCATTACCACCCTGCCATGCATTTTTCCAGTTTTATGTGGCAGATGGAAAGCTCTCCTGCCAGCTATATCAACGCAGTGCCGATATCTTTTTAGGCGTACCCTTTAATATTGCATCTTATGCGCTATTAACCATGATGGTAGCTCAAGTCTGTGGTCTTGAGGCAGGTGATTTTGTACACACGCTTGGTGATGCTCATTTATATTCAAACCATATGGAACAGACTGAATTACAACTTAGTCGGGAACCACTGCTTTTGCCAACAATGAAAATAAATCCTGATGTAGATTCAATTTTTGATTTTGTTTTTGAAGATTTTGAACTGCTGGATTATGAAGCACATCCGCATATTAAAGGGCTAGTTGCAGTATAAAGTTGATTTGTTAATAAAATAGTATAAAAAGATGCGAAAAGTCGGGGGGTGTCTTAAAACTCGATAATTATTATAAATTGCATAGCCTTTGTCAATAAAACAGGTTAAAATTCGCCAATATTGACGCGTTTTGTCACCATCTTCGTTTAAAATCAAGAAAACTGTATAAATGGCTAAAATACTTTTATTAAATGGGCCCAATCTCAATTTATTAGGCGCCCGTGAGCCGGAAATTTACGGTTCAGACACATTAGACGATATTGCCAAGCGCCTTACACAGCAAGCTTCTGAATTCAAACATCAATTGAGTCATCTGCAAAGTAATTCAGAATCCAGACTTATTGACGGTATACACCAGGCAGCACTTGATAAGATTGAGTTTATTCTCATCAATCCCGCTGCTTTCACGCATACTAGCGTCGCCATTCGCGATGCCCTACTGGGCACTCAAATCCCTTTTATCGAGATACACCTTTCCAATGTGCATCAACGCGAAGAGTTTCGTCAGCATTCCTACTTCTCGGACATTGCTGTCGGCACTATCGTGGGCTTGGGCGCACAAGGCTATGAACTTGCCTTACTGGCAGCTACACGTCAATTGAAATCATAATAAAACCCTACAATACAGTTAAATATAGATAGAGAAATTACTATGGATGTTAGAAAAATCAAAAAATTGATCGAGCTGATTGAAAGCAGCGATATTACTGAATTAGAGATTGTAGAGGGCGAAGAATCAGTACGTATATCACGTAACTCAGCCGTGCCAGTCTATGCGGCTGCTCCAGCTCCAGCTGCTCCACCAGCTGTAGGCATAGATTACTCTACCCCGGCTGTTGAAGAATCTAACCTGCCGAGTGGAGAAACCATAGAGTCACCCATGGTAGGCACTTATTACAGTTCAGCTTCACCAACTTCAGCGCCCTTTGTAACGATAGGTGCATCAGTTTCTGTGGGCGACACTTTGTGCATCATAGAAGCCATGAAAATGCTAAATCAAATTGAATCTGATAAAGCTGGCATAATAAAAGCCATTCTGGTTGAAAATGAAACGCCTGTTGAATTTGGCCAACCGTTGTTCGTCATCGAATAAATTTTTTTGACAAAAACCAACTATAAACAAAGTCAAAAATAGAGACGGATATAGGAAAAGAAATGATTAAAAAACTACTTATTGCTAATCGCGGCGAAATCGCACTTAGAATTCTTCGCGCCTGCCACGAAATGGGCATAAAAACGGTGGCGGTGCATTCAACAGCCGATCGTGATTTAAAACATGTTCGCCTCGCGGATGAATCTGTTTGTATAGGCCCAGCCTCATCCTTGAAAAGTTATTTAAATATCCCGGCTATTATTAGTGCTGCTGAAGTAACTGATTCTGATGCAATTCACCCCGGATATGGTTTCCTTTCAGAAAACGCTGATTTTGCTGAGCGTGTTGAATCCAGTGGATTTATCTTTGTTGGCCCGACAGCAGATACAATTCGCATTATGGGCGATAAAATAGCAGCCAAAGAAGCAATGATAAAAGCTGGCGTACCTTGCGTACCAGGTTCTGGCGGTGCTATACCAGATGACCCAAAAGTCTGTATGAAGATGGCGAAAGACATTGGATACCCCATTATTATCAAAGCAACTGGAGGCGGCGGCGGACGTGGCATGCGTGTGGTTTATGATGAATCTGATTTATTAGAATCTATCGTATTAACTAAAACTGAAGCCGGCGCAGCATTCAATAATGATGTGGTTTTCATGGAAAAATTCCTCGAAAAACCTCGCCATATTGAATTTCAGGTACTAGCTGACACTCATGGCAATGCGATTCATTTGTGTGAACGAGATTGCTCGATGCAACGCCGCAATCAAAAAGTCGTTGAAGAAGCCCCTGCTCCTGGCATTACCCCAGAACAACGTAAACGAATGGGCGAAGCTGTTTCTAAAGCCTGTGTTGATATAGGTTACCGTGGTGCTGGTACCTTTGAATTTTTATACGAGAATGGTGAATTTTATTTCATTGAGATGAACACCCGCATACAAGTTGAGCACCCTGTTACAGAAATGATTACCGGTGTAGATCTGGTTAAACAACAGATACTGATTGCATCAGGCGAAAAACTTAGACTAAAGCAAAATATGGTCCCCAGAGGTCATTCAATTGAATGTCGGATTAATGCTGAAGACCCAGAAACATTTGTACCCTCGCCAGGTAGAGTTATTCGTTTCCATGTGCCCGGGGGTTTGGGTGTGCGTGTTGATTCTCATATTTACGGTGGCTATACCGTTCCACCTTATTATGATTCAATGATTGGAAAGTTGATTGTACATGCAGAAGACCGCGAAACCGCGATTAAACGCATGCATGGTGCACTCTCTGAAATGATAATTGAAGGTATTAAAACCAACATTCCATTACAACGCCGTATTATGGAAGACACAGCATTCATCGCTGGTGGTGCGGGTATTGATTACCTTGAAAAGAAGCTTGGACTTTAGGATACAAAAACATGTCTGATCTACGCTGGCTGCAACTGGTATGTTTTACCAGCCAGCAACACACTGAAGATATCGAGAATGCAATGGAACGTGCAAATGCGCTTTCAATCACATTCCAGGATGCTGCTGATACACCAGTATTAGAACCTTTGCCTGGGGAAACACCACTTTGGGACGACCTCATTGTTACGGCCTTATTTGATTTTGATACTAATTTAACCGAGTTGTGCGAGCAGTTCCGCAAAAATAAACAGCGTTGGAACATTAGTAATTTCCTGATCGAAACCGTCGAAGATCAAGATTGGGAACGAGTCTGGATGAAGGATTTTCATCCGATGCAATTCGGCAAAAATCTCTGGATTTACCCAAGTAATCATAAGATTCCAAACGATCAAAGCATCAAAATACTACTAGACCCGGGCCTCGCATTTGGCACAGGGACTCATCCAACTACCTCACTTTGTCTGGAATGGTTGGATAATAATCCCCCTAGCGGTAAAGATGTAATTGATTATGGTTGTGGCAGTGGTATTTTGGCGCTTGCGGCAGCAAAACTCGGTGCTACTGATATTATAGCCACAGATATCGACCAACAAGCACTAATTGCTACAAAAGAAAACATGAAGCGAAATCAAATCTCTGAGGAATTAATTACTTGTTATTTAGCAGATCAATGTCCAAAAGAACAAGTTGATCTTCTCATGGCGAATATTCTGTGTGGACCACTACGTGAACTTTATTCTCTATTTTCGTCACTTATTCGTTCCGGTGGTCAACTCGTTTTATCAGGTCTTCTTAGAGAACAGCAAGATCAAATTATCCAGACCTATATTCCATCATTCAAGGGTTTTGAGATTAATACATTCGGCGACTGGATCAGGATAAGTGCCACTAAAATATGAAACTGATTAACTTTAGCACTATAAAACAGTAATTTATGTTTACCCAATGCGAACATTGCCAAGCCATCTTTCGTATCAATATGCGAGAAGTAACCGTTGCTAAAGGGCAACTGCGTTGTGGCGAATGTCATGCGATCTTTAATGCATCGAAAAGTCTTTCGACTACAATGCCTAAACCCTATTCAGCAAAACAAGTTGAGTATCTGAGTGCAAACAGTGAAAATTTTGAATCTAGTCATTCTCAACGTGATATAGATATTCCTGCCAGCAGTAATCAAATCGTAAATGAAGCAGAGATGGAACAACCGAGGTTAATAAAGGGCGTCGAAATAGATTCAGATAACAACCCGAAATGGCTAAAAATTACAGCCATTTCGCTGGCAGCGTTATTGACTTTGCAACTACTATACAATTATCGCTATAATATTCTATCAAGTGTGGACAAATACCAGCCTGAGAAAATCCAGATGCTGAATCATAATGTTTTCACCCATCCAATCGAATCCGGGGTTTTATTGATTTCTGCGTCGATAGAAAATACTTCCGAACATGATCAGCCTTATCCAATACTTGAAGTACGCCTGACCAACTCGCAATCAAAATTAGTTGCTTTAAGGCGATTTACCCCTGATGAGTATCTAGACAATCATAGCAAAGGCACATTAATTAAAAAGAACCAAACCAGTAGTTTGAAATTGAAAATCAAAGACCCCGGAAATCAAGCGACACGTTTCCAGTTCGATTTCTTATAAATGGTTTTTCATCATGTCCTATCAAATCGGTTCATATCAACTAAATAGTAGGCTTTTGCTGGCACCAATGGCGGGAATAACCGATCGTCCTTATCGAGATATTTGTCGAAAATATGGAGCAGGTTTAGCTTCATCCGAGATGATCACATCAGACATGTCGCTATTACACACCAAAAAAACCCAGCAACGTCTACCGCAAAGAAATGAACCAGGACCACGTTCTGCTCAAATTGTAGGCACAGAACCAAAAGTGATGGCAGAAGCAGCTCGCTTTAACGTGAGCCACGGCGCCAACATCATCGACATTAATATGGGTTGTCCAGCTAAGAAACTCTGCAATAAAGCTGCTGGCTCAGCACTAATGCGGGATACCGTCCTGGTAAAACAAATACTAAAAGCCGTAATCGCTGCAGTTGACGTTCCAGTAACCTTAAAAATTCGTACTGGCTGGGCATCCTCACATCGCAATGCATTAGATATCGCTAAACTAGCGGAAAATGAAGGCATAGCATCCCTCGCAGTGCATGGTAGAACCCGCAATCAGGCCTATACAGGCTTTGCCGAATACGAAACTATTCGCCAAATAAAACACTCGCTAAGTATTCCAGTACTGGCAAATGGTGATATCAAAACCATCGAAGACGTACGTTTTATCTTCGAATATACACAGGTCGACGGATTGATGTTAGGGCGTATTAGTCACGGTCAACCATGGATTTTTAAGGAAATTAATGATATTTTGACAAGCCCTGCCCCACACTTACCCATTATATTAGAAGAGAAGATACGAACGGCACTCGAGCATATTGATGCCATTCATCGCTACTATGGCACAGATCAGGGAGTTAGGATTGCACGCAAACATATAGGCTGGTATTTATCAACATTAGTAGGCCACAAACAAGATCTGCTTAAGCCTTTGACGAAAGAGATATTTAAGATTTCTTCTTCAACTGCTCAAATTAATAAACTAGCAGAGATTCTGGATTCGTTAAACAATGAACTCTGATAACGGCCATGGAAATATTTTAATAAGCTAATTATTAAACACTCATCAGGAAAGAGTTAACCATGAATCAACCAATGATGAATCAACCAATGAAAAAAGACTCTATAATTACTACAACAGGCAGTTCACTTTCAGAAGCAACGATTGAAACTGTTGAGCATTACTTGATGTTACTTGGTGATCAGGATCCCACTTTTCTCTATCGCCAAATCATGGATGAAGTCGAGCGCCCCTTATTGAAGATAATGATGGAACACACCAATGGTAATCAATCACGTACCGCACAGTGTCTGGGAATTAATCGAGCCACATTGCGTTCTAAGTTAAAACGCCACTCGATTATTTAGTTAAATTAGAGACTAGGTCGGCTACAATCATTAGTTAGAACAAGATATCAGTACAAGGTAATGCGAAGAAGACACCCCCCTACTTTCAGGCGTTTTTTTGAATATTGTTATATTACATAAGCTGAGATCGAAACATAGTGACTAAGGCTTCCACCGATGACAAATAAATGCCAAACACCATGTGCATGCTTCACATTGTCACTAAGAATAAAAAATACTACACCAATCGAGTAAAGCAAGCCCCCAATCGCCAGTAACCACACACCATTGGACGCCAGATTATCTGCCAAAGGCTTCAAAGCAATAATAATTAGCCAGCCCATAACAAGATAAATAATCAACGGTAGAATTCTACGATCTTCTTTTTCTGCACTCTTGGGCCAGACATCTATCAACATACCAACGACTGCCAGCCCCCAGACTACAGCGAATATTGACCAACCCCAAACACCTCTTAGGGTTACCAGCATATAAGGTGTATAGGTTCCGGCAATTAATAAATAAATAGAAAGATGATCGAGTTTCTCAAAGAACTTTTCAAAACGTCCACAATGACCGTGGCATAAGGTCGAACTTATATAGAGCAATAACAGTGTAGCGCCGTAAATACTAACACTAGTGATTTTCCAGGGATCAGCCGTTTCAGTTGCAAGTACTATCAGATAGACAAGCCCCGGAATTGCAAGCACAGCAGCTAGTAAGTGAGTAATGGTATTGAATTTTTCACCGTGTTGCATAAATTCTCCGTAAAAACTATTAAGATTACTTTTCATTTCTCCGTGTAATCACTTGACTGATCTGTTTTTGAGCAAGTTCCGAGACCTGCTTTCTATGTTTATACTGACTGGTATCAATCATAGGTAAAAAAGTTAAAACCACTTTAATAGTAGGCTCACCGAGGACTCTTAACAAGTTTGTCATGAAACTTTCATCATCCCACGCAAGGTTAGATTGATATTCGCCCTTGTGATTAAAATACTGAATTGCGATTGGCTGCACCAATAATTGATGATCAAGCGCAGGTGCAAATACGCGCGCATAAAAACCTTTGACATCATTACCTAAACCTGTTGTTCCCTCGGGAAAGACTAGAATGTTATCACCCGCATTTATTTTATTTGCGATTTCTTCAGAGGCTTTTTGTGACGCATTTCTACCCCCTCTTTGAATGAAGACCGTGCCGCTTTTATTTCCAAGCCAGCCAATAGCGGGCCATTTACGCACTTCTGCCTTGGATAAAAACCCCGACCCCGCGCTACCTATTACGGGAATATCCAGCCAGGTTATATGATTAGCAACCCATAATGCAGAATGCTCACTATCTGGCACATCACCAACTATTTCAAGGCGCAGACCAATAATCGAAGTGACTTTTTTTAACCACCATTTACGGTAATTTTTTTGTTTTTGATTTGGGTGTTCATATTTATTTCCACGAGAATAGACCGCCATGACAACAACTGCCGAAACCGCTAACAGTTTTAAGGCAGTAATTTTATAGACAATTCGAAATAGCTTCATAATTCTTTATTAGAGTGCTTTTATCGGTATCACGTGTTCAAAATTTTCATACTTAACACCCTCACCCACCCAGGCATGGCCGTATATAATTTCCCAGCTTGCTGGATATAAATCGTCAGCCGTTTTAAATTGTTCATAAGCGTTTTCAAAAGCTTTCAGTTTTTCTTTTCCCATTAATCCCTTGCTTCGCTGGTTTTCTGTATTCGAAGCACCGATTTGTTTAATGTCGCGCATCAGTTGACGGACATTTGCGTAGGTCATTGTAATCATTTCCATGTCGGTAACCGGATTCAAGAAACCGGACTGCAACAGCGCATCACCGATCTCATGCATATCGGCAAAATCGCTTGTGTGAGGTTTATTATCAATGCTTGCCCAACTTTGACGCATTTCAGTTAACGTTTCTGGACCAAAGGTACTGAATAACAATAATCCATTGGGTGCGAGTACACTATGAAAACCAGCAAATGTTTTATTAAGATCATTACTCCATTGCAACATGAGGTTCGAAATCAGAAAATCAATGCTATCAGGTTTGAATGGTAGCTGTTCTGCATCTCCACAAACCACAATTGGCTTGCGAAACCAACCACCCTGAGCTTTGCTTTTTAAGCACATATTATGTGCGATATCCAATGCAAGCACGTTTGCTTTAGGGTAACGCTTCAATAGGTCTTTAGTGATATAACCAGTACCACTTCCAAGATCAAGAGCGGTTTTCGGTTGTTGCTTCATATAGTCCAGACGCTCACCTAGACGTTTAGCAATTTCGCGCTGTAATACCGCCGAAGCATCATACGTTTCTGCAGCCCTTTCAAAGTGTAAGCGCGTGGTTTTTTTATCAAGCATGAAGTTTAAATTCCATTGATAAAGCGCGTTAGATGCTTTATAAATTCATCGGGATGGGTCATAAAAGGTGCGTGTCCTGCGTTTTCAAGGAGCGTGATTTCAGCATCTGGACGTAAGTATTTCAAATCATTTATGAGCTCTATTGGAATTAATCGATCGCGCCCACCAAAAATCCAATGCTCTGGCACATTACTCACTGACGTCCTAAAATCAGCCTCTTTCAGGATAGATAAACCTAAATCCAGAGCTTCCGGATCAGGTAACGCATCATATGATTTATTGATATCAGAAAGGACACCCCCCCACTTTTCAGCGGTTTTTGCGGGTTTAAGTATGCTTTCTGTCAAATCCCGTTGGATTGATTTAGCGTCTTTAACACCCATAAACTGCAGTGCAATAAAATGTTTCAAGGTAGTTTCCAGATCACTTTTAAGATTCTCGCCGAAGTTATTCAGTGTCTCCAGACTCATTGCATGTGGCCAATAATTCTTGCCCTCTTCAAGATTTTGTGAAAACTTCGGCGTACTCGCCACCAAAGTCAGACTTCTCACCTTATCAGGAGCCCGCAATGCAATCGCTTGTGCAATTAAACCACCGAGAGACCAACCCAGAAGATGATATTTATCAGGGTTTCCACTCATACTATTGACAATCAAATCAATGAGTTCATCGATATTCTTAGCCTCAATTGCATGATTAAAACCATGCCCTGGCATATCAACCCAGCTGACGCAATAGCATGATTCCAACTGCTCGCGTATGAGTTCCCATACCCGTGAATTCATCCCCCAGCCATGTAAAACCAGCAATGATTCTCCACTATCTACTTTGCCTGATGTTTTTACTAAATATTTATTCAAAGTTTGCTACACTGCCCGAGTACTTATTCTGAAGAGTCTATGATGCCTTATTTACTGCTTATTCTCGCCTATTTTATTGGTTCGGTTTCATCCGCAATTATTGCTTGTAAACTATTGGGTAAAGTCGATCCGCGTACTGTTGGCTCAAAAAATCCTGGAGCGACCAATGTTTTGCGATATGGTGGCAAAAAAGCCGCATTTTTCACCTTACTGGGCGATATACTTAAAGGCCTGATTCCTGTTGCAATCGGTCATGCGCTTGGCCTGGACTGGGGTTGGTTAATCCTCGTTGGTCTCGCTGCATTTCTCGGTCATTTATTCCCGATTTATTACGGTTTTAAAGGCGGCAAAGGCGTAGCCACGGCTTTGGGTGTCTATTTAGGTTTAAATCCGATTGTCGGCATTGTAGTCATCCTTACATGGCTAGTCTCAGCATTGGTGTTTAACGTTTCATCCCTATCTGCTTTGATTGCAACACTACTGGCACCTTTGTATTTTTTCTGGGTAACTGACTCGCTGCATTTGTTTTTGGGTTTAGTGGTTATCAGTGTATTAATTTACTGGCGACACCTTACCAATATCGTTGAAATCATAGATGGTACGGAAGGTAAAATTTCAGAAAAAAACAAATGAATACCAGCCAAGAGATAGATAATATACAATTAATTCAAATACTTAAATACGTCTCTATCGCCGTAGGCAAGCTAATCCAATCTCTATAATTCTATGCCAAATAGTTCGCCATCAATTTTAACGAGCGACATTAGCGAATTAAAAGGTGTCGGCCCGAAAATGGCCGAGAACCTGCAAAAACTCGGCATTGAAAAAGTACAGGATTTACTTTTTCACTTACCCTTACGCTATCAAGACAGAACCCAGATTTACCCCATTGGTGCCGTAAGCCACGGGCAGGAAGTTTTGGTTCAAGGTGAAGTTGAGCATTCTGAAATTGTCTACCGTGGCAGGCGCATGATGATTTGTACGATTTCAGATGGTACAGGTCTAATGACCTTACGCTTTTTTCATTTCAGCAACGCACAACAAAAAACCCTATCTCGGGGCACAAGGCTCAGGTGTTTTGGAGAAGTCCGGATCGGCAAGGTTTCCAGGGAAATGGTGCATCCTGAATATAAAATCCTGAACGAAGAAACCGGGCATCAACCCACTCATCTTGCTGATGCACTCACACCCATCTATCCCACCACCAAAGGATTACAACAACGCAGCTTATTACGTTTAGCGCATCAGGTGCTGTCGCATCTGGCTGAATTAAACGATTTAATTCCTGCAACCATCAGCACTCAATATCAATTATCAAATCTCAGGCAGGCTCTACAAGCCTTACATCAGCCGACCGCAGAAGTTTCTGTTGGCCAACTTTTGGGCAGAAACCATCCCGCACAACAGCGCCTGATATTCGAAGAATTACTCGCACATCATTTAAGTTTACGAAAAATGCGCGAGCAACAAAAACAATCTTTAGGCATACCCTTTTCTTCGAACTCAGACTATTTTGATCGCTTAACATCCGGCCTGCCCTTTGATTTAACCGACGCTCAAAACCGCGTAATCGCCGAGATTAACCAGGATTTAGCCAAGGCCTGGCCGATGAGCCGTCTGGTGCAAGGTGATGTCGGTTCGGGAAAAACTCTGGTCGCTGCGGCTGCCGCTTTATCTGCCATCGAAGCAGGCTATCAAGTGGCGTTAATGGCGCCCACTGAAATTCTCGCCGAACAACATTTCAAAAGCTTTAGTGAATGGCTAAAACCGCTCGATTTAAACGTAACGCTGATTTCAGGCAAACTAAAAGTCGCTGAAAAACGCGAAGCACTCGAGAACGCCGTAAACGGAAGCAGCCAGTTAATCATTGGCACCCATGCCCTGTTTCAAAACGATGTTCACTTCCAAAGGCTGGGGTTAATTATCGTCGATGAACAACACCGCTTTGGTGTCCATCAACGCCTCACATTGCGTGAAAAAGGTCGCTCAACAAACTCACAGGATGAAACCTTCCCGCACCAGCTTGTAATGACCGCAACCCCTATTCCGCGTACGCTGGCAATGACAACCTATGCGGATATGGATTACTCGGTCATCGATGAATTACCACCGGGAAGAACGCCTGTTAAAACCGTGGTTATCAGCAATAGCCGTCGCAGTGAAATTGTCGATCGCATCAATGCGGTGTGTGCCGATGGCGCTCAAGTCTACTGGGTCTGCACCCTGATTGAAGAATCCGAAGCAATGCAATGCCAAAACGCCGAAGAAACCTGGGAATTATTGAAAGAAGCATTACCCGAATTAAACATTGGCCTGATCCACGGACGCATGAAATCAGACGAAAAAGAAAGCATTATGGCTGGTTTCAAAGCAGGCAAAGTGAATCTGTTAGTCGCTACCACCGTGATTGAAGTCGGCGTCGATGTACCCAACGCTTCCTTGATGATCATAGAAAATGCCGAACGACTAGGCCTCGCGCAACTGCATCAGCTGCGTGGCCGTGTTGGTCGCGGTAGTAAAGCCAGCAGTTGTGTATTGATGTACCAGACGCCACTTACACAAAATGCACGAAAACGACTGGAAGCACTTCGGAATAGTAATGATGGCTTTGAAATCGCCAAGATTGACCTCGAAATCCGTGGCCCTGGAGAAGTCTTCGGCACCCGCCAAACGGGTGAACTACAATTCAAAATTGCGAATCTGATGGAAGATCAATTGTTATTACCCAAAGTCCAGCAAGTCGCACAAATCATTCTGGAAGAATATCCTGAAAACGTAGAACCACTCATCGAACGCTGGATTAAGCATGCAGAGGTATACGCTGCGGTTTAGTTTGTTTTAAAAGACGGTTCCTGATCCTATCGAAGGACACCCCCTACTTTTAAGTGATTTTCCATTTTTGTTTTTAAAATGGCCAACAGAAATTATGCAAAGCTCAGCGGTTTTTTCGACATCACATTAAGAGTCCGTTTCTGATTAAACTAGTGTGCATTCTATTTAATTTCTCAACGAAGTTAAGTCGTACAAGTTAATTTCCACAGTATTTGTAAGTAATTGATGGTCGGTTTCTTCACTTACTAATCATTTTTAATATGTTATAAACGGTGGGGTTGGTAAACACTTAAGGAGGAGTAGATGCAGAAACCTAAAACTGATTATGAAATTGGGCAGGATAATATAACGCCCTTTGGTCTGGATATTCACAATCCGGTGTTTTTAATTTCAGGTCTTTCCGTTGTCGCTTTTGTCCTTCTGACCTTGATGTTTCAGGTGCAGGCAGCTGAATTCTTTAAGTGGTTACGCCCTGCGGTGACTAGCACATTTGACTGGTTCTTTCTCTCATCGGCAAATATTTTTGTACTATTCGCCTTTTATCTTGCAGTCTCTCCTTTAGGTAAAGTCCGTCTCGGTGGACAGAATGCCACTCCTGATTACTCATATGTCGGCTGGTTTGCAATGCTGTTCGCCGCAGGCATGGGCATCGGCTTGATGTTCTTCGGTGTTTCCGAGCCAATGTCTCACTTTGGTTCTTCAATGGGTGGCATAACCGTTGGCGATAATGGAATCAGAACCGATTGGGCGCCACTTGGTGCTGCTGTCGGTGATGCCGAAGGCTCGCGTAGATTGGCGATGGCGGCGACAATATTCCATTGGGGACTACACCCCTGGGCGATCTATGCCACGGTAGCACTGGCGTTGGCATTCTTTGCATATAATCACAACCTGCCACTGACGTTACGCTCGGCGTTTTATCCACTGCTAGGTGAGCGGGTCTGGGGATGGCCGGGTCATATCATAGATATTACTGCCGTTTTCGCGACGCTATTTGGTCTCACCACATCGCTGGGATTCGGAACAACCCAGGCATTGGCAGGATTCAATTTTCTGTTTGACTGGGGAACCGGCAGTGTCGCCGCATTTGTACTGGTATCGGTGATCACTGCGATTGCACTGATTTCGGTTCTCAGAGGCCTCGATGGTGGCGTCAAAGTACTGTCAGAGATCAATATGGCACTCGCATTATTACTCTTGCTATTCATAATCTTTGTTGGTCCAACCGCTGATATTTTCAAATCATTCTCGCAAGGCGGTATGGAATACGTCAAACAACTTATACCACTATCCACGCCTTTCGGACGTGAAGATGTGAACTTTTCGCAAGGCTGGACCTCATTCTACTGGGCATGGTGGATTTCATGGTCACCATTTGTCGGTATGTTTATCGCTCGCGTTTCCCGCGGACGCACCGTAAGAGAATTTGTTTTCGCGGTGGTTCTGGTACCAACCATACTCTGCATACTCTGGATGAGTGCTTTTGGCGGAGCCGCTATCAGTCAGGTTATTGCCGATGCTGCAGCCCCGGTTGCCAAGGCAGCACAAGAGCTAAAACTGTTTGAGATGGTTAAGCAATTTCCACTAACCAATTTCCTCTCGCTAATCGGCATCATTCTGGTACTGGTATTTTTTGTTACCTCATCGGATTCGGGATCACTGGTTATTGATACCATTACCGCCGGTGGCAAGGAAGACGCCCCAGTCGCACAGCGCGTATTCTGGTGCACCTTCGAAGGACTGGTTGCAATCGTACTATTGCTCGTAGGTGGTTCCGAAGCAATCGGAGCCTTGCAGGCAATGGCTGTTTCAACTGGTTTGCCATTCACCTTTGTGCTGCTGGCAATGTGTGTCAGCCTGTATATGGGTTTGAGCAAAGCACGAAAAGCCATGGTAGCCTGATTTATACAACCATTAGTTAAAAGAAACCCCGACTTGTTCGGGGTTTTTTAATGTCTGATTTGCTATCTAATTTACTGTTTACGTTGAAACGCATAACTCATTCGCAATGAAATCTGCTTTGTGTGAAAAAGTGTCATGAAAAAAATTTAAATAAAGGATAGGATCATCCATAAGGACGGATAAAAAATCCTTAAAAAAGGTGAGAGATATGTTTTTAAATATGAC
>CAWJZX010000011.1:0-24037 GCA_963847495.1 uncultured Gammaproteobacteria bacterium
ATAAGAAGCAACCTAAAATAGTACGGAAAGGTTTTGATGATCTAAAAGAGATAGAGATTATTCACGCTGAACTACCAGAAGAATGGCGGGCTTCGCTGCAACCATTAATAACAAAAGCCAAAGATATTTTAGAAGAGGTAGCAATAGATCCTGAATTCGAAAACAACAAGCTCAGCTCAATGCGCTCATTTTTTATTCATACATTAGATTCGTTAAAACAATTTATCCAAAAACTAATCAGTGATCATAAACATATGTCCGACAGCGAAATTGAAAGTGCTCGACAAAATATCAATGTGATTAAAGCTGATCTGCTACATCATCAACAAATCTTACATAGAAAAAGAAAGTTTGATTTTGAGGTACTAATGGATGTGATAAAAGCGCGCTTAAGGAAGTACTGATTAAGTCGATATTGTTAGACCTAGGATAAACTGTTTGCAATTTTCTCGAAGTGAGTTGCAATAGTTATTCTATTGCTTCGAACTTCGAGTAAGTTACACGCAGTTTTTACCAGTATAAAAAAATTGGACTTGATTAGAGCTTTCTTAAAGTCGTGAACGGATTCTTAATTGGTAAAGCAAACCTAGACCGATACAACTGATCAAAAAAGCACCTGCTGCACCCACAATCGCAAACCGGACAAACACCTGCAAACTATACATACCATACATGACATTAGTTTCCGGTAGATGTAGATAACCATTCAATATGCCAATGCTAAATGTAGTAATTATAAGTAATGTTATCGCAAATAACTTTAGGTTCGCGGGTGCTCTCCAGATATTTAGGGTGTCACTCGATAGTGAGTAATTTTTTACTTTATTTTTAATTTTATACCATTTCATTGCCCAGAAAAGCAGCAACACAAGGCCAAATATAGAACTAAGATGCTGCAGCATGCGATAGGGCATAATGTTATAGCCATCAATACTCGTAAGTGGAATATTCATCCAATGAATGATCTGTGGTAGCCCTGATTGATGAGTGACATAATCCCAGGCGACGTGGGTTAGCGCACCAATTATCAATGACGAAATCAATACATGGCTGGGTATATTCGGTAAACGACCGACAAATAAATCAGCATGTAAATGACTTTGAATACGTTTTGGTAAAATAGAGACAATGACCGGAGCCATCAATAAGTGATATAGAAAATAAAGAGTCAATCCCATTGGGATGCAAAATAAATAAACGCCCAATAAAGAATGGCTTTCCATGCGTTGATCTACCAGATAAGGTGTCAAATATGCCACATCTGGTACCATGCTGCCGATAATCAGAGGGGATAATGATCCATACTTGCCCAGATATTTGACTAAAGGAATTACAGCAACAGTATGGGATACAGTAAAAGGCATTAATCTGTTCTGAGCTATTGAGAAACATACTATTTTCCCTCATAATTCGCCGCTCTGCAAGATACGCAAAGTTTTAATCTTGTGGATTATCAATGGTGATCTGCATTGGTTCCCTCGCGACGATAAACCGCAAACCCCGCCAGGCCCGGAAGGGAGCAACGGTAGTGGTGGATTCGAGTGCTGGGGTGTAGCTGGTGTGGGTCACCTCCATTGATTTTGTTCTATTGATAAACTCCTTGATACAATGAGTTTAAAAATCGTCGAACAAAGTGAGACAACAGCTTTATTGTTTAAAGTTGGCGCGTAATGGCGAGTGGTTTAAAAACGAGTCAAAAATAGGCGGTGTCTCAAAACAGTCAATATTTTCCCGCTTTAATTATTGCTATCGTACTCATTTCCTTTATGATTCCTGCATGAGTTATCAAGTCCTTGCGCGAAAATGGCGACCGCAGAATTTTAAACAAATGGTCGGTCAGGAGCATGTTTTACGTGCACTGATCAATGCATTGGACAGCGAGCGCTTACACCATGCCTATCTATTTACGGGCACACGCGGCGTGGGTAAAACAACGATTGCGCGCATCCTCGCTAAATGCCTGAATTGTGAAACAGGTATTACTTCTGAACCCTGTGGTACATGTAGTAGCTGCAAGGAAATTGCAGCGGGAAATTTTCTCGATCTGATTGAAGTGGATGCTGCCTCACGCACCAAAGTAGAAGATACTCGCGAACTCCTCGAAAATGTTCAATATGCACCGACTCGGGCACGTTTTAAAGTCTATCTGATCGACGAAGTTCATATGCTCACTGGACATAGTTTCAACGCCTTGTTAAAGACTTTGGAAGAACCGCCGCCACACGTAAAATTCCTGTTTGCAACCACGGATCCGCAGAAACTTCCTGCAACAATCCTGTCACGCTGTCTGCAATTCAATCTGAAGCGTATGCCGGTAGATATGATTTCAGGGCATCTGGAATATTTACTAAAAGAAGAATCAATCCCGTATGAAGGATCCTCACTGCGCTTAATCTCGCGTGCTGCAGATGGCAGTATGCGCGATGCCCTGAGTTTGCTAGATCAATCGATCGCATTCTCTGGTGAATCCCTAACAGAAGCTTCAGTGCGTGAAATGCTGGGCACCATCTCGCATGAACCATTGATTGCCCTGCTAGAATCAGTTTCCGCAGGCGAGGGCGCAAGTCTATTACAGCAGGTTGAAGACTTATCCTCGGTAACTCCGGATTTTGAAGCAGCAAGCGATGCGCTGATTGCTTTACTTCATCAGTTGGCAGTTCAACAAGTCGTTCCAGACGCGATAAATGAAGATGAAAGTATACGACAATTAGCGAATAAACTTAGCAAAGAAGACGTCCAGTTATTCTATCAAATTGCACTACAGGGAAGGCGCGATTTATCACTATCTCCTGATCCTCGTAGTGGTTTTGAAATGCTATTACTACGCATGATGTCTTTTCGACCGCTAACAGGGGAGATGAAACTTCAGCCGGCTGCAGAAGATAATCTTAAAAAAAAAACACTAAAGACTGATACCATAAGTGAATTAGTTGCCGCAAAAGAACTAGCATCTAAAGACATAGCAAAACAAGAAACTGTAGTTAAACTAGAACAAAAGAAAGTTGTAAATGAAGCTATTCCACCCTGGGATGATGTACCGCCCTGGGATGAGGCGCTAATATCAACAGACGTGATTATAGAAGCTAAAACACCCGTATTAGAAATTGTACCTAATAAATCATCTCAAAAGCCTGTGCCATGGCATCAAGTCGTTACTCAATTAAGTTTATCCGGTAGAGCCTCTGAATTAATCAAACACTGTCTGTTAGAAAGCCAGGAAAATGGTATTATTTCACTAGTGATTGAAAAGGGTAGTGCAGGTTTGTTATCTGACTCTATACAGCAAGAAATACAAACTGCATTGTTAGATTTTTATGGTAGTGAGCATGTACTTGAATTAAGAATTGCTGAAATAATAGAGTCAGTTTCTGCAGATTCGGAAAGTGTTGTGACAAACGAGACACCTGCACAAAGGGCTCAAAGAAAAATACAGGAAGGGCAACAAAGAGCTGAGAAAAATATTGTATCTGATCCGTTTGTGATCGAATTACAGAACCGTTTTGGTGCACAAATCGTACCGGGTTCCGTACAAACAAAAGATTCTGAGTGATATACTCAATTATTTTAGAGGAATAGAAAATGTTTAAAGGTGGCGGTCTAGGAGGCATGATGAAGCAAGCGCAAAAAATGCAGGAAGACATGCAAAAAGCGCAAGCCGAAATAGCCAATATGGAAGTATCAGGCGAATCGGGAGGTGGTCTGGTTTCGGTAATAATAAATGGTGCGCACGAATGTAAACGTGTCAATATTGATAGTAGTTTACTCGAAGATGATGACAAAGAAATGTTGGAAGATCTTGTTGCCGCAGCCTTTAATGATGCGGCACACAAAATGGCATCTGCCAGTAAAGCAAGAATGTCTGGAATCACCGAGGGTATGAATCTGCCACCCGGAATGAAATTACCATTTTAAATAGATAATGTCCGAGATAAATTCAGAGTCATCGTTACTCAATGAGCTGGTAAGTGCACTAAAATGCTTACCAAGCGTTGGTGCGCGTACCGCACAGCGAATGGCATTTCACTTGCTGGAACACGATCGTGAGAAGGGTTTGAAACTCGCAGCTGCTATGCAGTCAGCGATTGAAAATATAGGCCATTGTAAACATTGCAGAACCCTGACGGAGCATGAAGTTTGTAGAATCTGTTCAGATAATTCACGCGCAGTAGATACGCTATGTGTAGTTGAAAATCCTTCTGATGTATTAGCGGTTGAGCAAGCGACTGCCTATCGCGGTTACTACTTTGTATTAATGGGTAAACTATCTCCACTTGATGGTATTGGACCGGAAGATCTCGGCCTAGATATACTTGAACAAAGACTCGCAAATAGCCAGATTGAAGAATTAATCTTAGCTACTAATCCAACTGTGGAAGGCGAAGTAACAGCTCATTATATTAGTCAGCTAGCGGATAAATATAATATAAATACTACAAGAATTGCACATGGCGTACCTGTCGGCGGAGAACTAGACTATGTTGATAGCGGAACACTATCCCATGCATTCGATGGTCGCCGTAATTATTAGCTATAAACGCTCATAAGGAATATTTGTTTTATTTCTTAATTATATTTTTGGTAAGGTAAAAGCATGAGTGATTGTCTATTTTGTAAAATCATCGCGGGGGATATTCCTTCTGATAAGGTATATGAAGATGAGCATGTATACGCCTTCCGTGACATTAATCCGGTAGCGCCTTTACATGTCTTAATAATCCCGAAAAACCACATTGCGATGATTAATGACCTACAACCACAAGATGCCGAAACCATTGGTAGGCTTTTTGTTGTAGCTAAATCCATTGCAAAACATGAAGGATACGCAGAAGAGGGTTATCGTAGCGTAATGAATTGTGGTGAGGCTGCAGGACAAACAGTTTTCCATGTGCATTTACATTTACTTGCCGGACGTGCTTTACTCTGGCCCCCGGGCTAAATCTTTCTAATAAAAGGACACCCCCCCCACTTTTACTTGGTTTTTGGCTAAGCCCCGTCAGGTCGAACTTCTATTTAATAGAAATACCCTTAAGCATAATTGCATGTAAACGAGTACTAAAAAGCTGTTGTCTCGGTGATGTTCGACTGTGGCATTTTTCAGCAAATGGCTATTTCTTAAGGTTTGTATGTACCTATCTACTTAAGACATTTACTGGCCAGTCCTATACACGGTTATATTTAACCAGCAACAAAGGGTAAATACTCGGCCTTCCATGCAGTATCCATTATTTTTTCTTCATAATTACCGCTATTTAAATCCTTATTTGTTACCAGATTTGTGTCAAGCATCAATTTTAATACACGCTTAGTAATCTCGAGGCTTACTGCCTGTAAGTCTGAAATTGGCGGGTAAATTCTTTGATTTTGAAGATAATGTTCAGCGGTATAATCTGCAAGCGCATAGGCCGACTCAATAATCATGCTATCCGTAATTTCCGTACATTCACCCAGCACACTGGCAAAACCCAGACCGGGGAATATAAAGGCATTATTACCCTGGCCAATGGTATGCGTTTTGTTATTGATAGTGACACTGGGGAAAGGGCTGCCAGAGGCAACTATTGGGTAGAAGCCGTCTTTTCCATTATGAATATTATCGCACCACTTGAAAATATCTTCAGGCAATGCTTCAACATTCGAAGTTGGATTAGAGAGAGGAAAGATAATTGGCTTATCAGACTGCTTCGCCATTGTCTCAATAACATCCTGGTTGAATAAGCCAGAAACGCCAGTCAAACCAAGCAAAACAGTGGGTTTTGCATTCGCAATGACTTCTAACAGAGAAGGAATCTTGCCGCTGATATCCCAGTTTTGATAGGTATCAGTAAATTGCATAATGGGCTTTTTGTATGCGTCTGGGCTGATTCCCTCAACCACCAAGCCAAATTCATCCATAATAAACATTTGACGACGGGCTTGTTCACGACTCCGCCCCTCGTGTACCAATCCATCCTGAATGACTTTTGCAACACCCACACCGCCAGCACCAGCGCCGACAACGATAATACGTTGATTCGCGAGAGCTTCTCCTTTCAGTTTACAGGCGCTAAGTAGTCCTGATAGCACGACAGCGCCTGTGCCTTGAATATCATCGTTAAAACTTGGTATTTTTTTGCGATAACGTTCGAGCACGGCAAAGGCCACATCCTTGGCAAAATCTTCCCATTGAATGATCGCTTTCGGCCAACGTTTTTTTACAGCATCAACAAACTTATCCAGCATCTCAAAGTAGGCTTCGCCTGTTAAGCGTTTTCCTCTGACACCCAAATAACCCGGATCAACGATCAAATCATCTCTATTAGTACCTACATCGAGATTAACAGGCAGAGAATTATAGGGACTCAAACCACCACCTGCCGTGTACAATGCCATTTTACCGATACAAATGGCTAAGCCACCATGGCCCTGGTCGCCAATACCCAGAATTGCTGAGGAATCAGTCGCAACGATCATGCGTACATCATTCCATGGATAATTACAGACAATGTCATCTGCACGCTTGATGTTTTCTGCAGTGAAAGTTAAACCCCGTGGTGAGCGATATAAAGAACTGTATTTCTGCACAGCTTTGCCCACAGTCGGGGTATAAATTATCGGCATCATCTCTTCGAGGTGAGCTGAAATAAGCGCAAAATATAAGACCTCATTGCGTTCTTGCACGGCTCGTAAAAACTGATACTGAGCAAGATCGTCGGGTTGTTCTTTAAAACCATTGTACAAACGCACAACCTGATCTTCCAGTGTTACGACTACTGGTGGCAGAAGCCCTTCAAGGCCTAAATCAATGCGTTCCTGCTGTGTAAAGGCAGTACCTTTATTCAACGATGTTAAACGCAAGACTTCGATGCCTCTGGAATAAACCTCCAGATATTTGCCATTACCATTCTTTAAATCAAAGAAAGGGCAGGTGGATAGCCTGTTTTCAGTTTTAATATTGATAATTTCTACCGCCGTTTTATTAAAAAAGAATTAGTGAGTATTTTTAAGTTGTTTGCGATATTGGTGCAACAATGGCTCAGTATATCCGTTTGGTTGTGCTGCTCCCTTTAGCGCAAGATCCAATGCAGCTTTAAAGGCAATGCCGTCATAGTTAGGTGCCATCGGTATATAAAATGGATCACTGGCATTTTGTTCATCAACCAGTACTGCCATTCGCTTGAAAGCTTCAGTAACCTGCACTTTGGTACAAAGCTTGTGATGAAGCCAGTTAGCAATGATTTGACTAGAAATTCTCAAGGTGGCACGGTCTTCCATCAAGCCGATATTATGCGTATCGGGAACTTTGGAACAGCCAACGCCCTGATCAATCCAACGGACCACATAACCCAACATACTCTGTGCATTATCATTTAATTCATTGTTTAATTCTTCTCGGCTTAAGGCATAAGATGATGGCATCAGTGGAATAGTTAGGATGTCGTCGAGACTTGCTGGATTTCTATGTGATAATTCGTCTTGAACTTTTGCAACATTGACATAATGATAATGAGTAGCATGCAAAGTTGCAGCAGTTGGAGATGGCACCCAAGCACAATTAGCCCCTGCCAGAGGATGCTCTATTTTCGCTTCCAGCATATCAGCCATAAGATCAGGCATGGCCCACATGCCTTTACCAATTTGTGCTTTACCTTTCAGACCGCAAGCTAGACCGATATCAACGTTCCAGTCTTCGTAGGCTTTAATCCATATTTGATTTTTGAGTTCCTTTTTAGGCAAAAATGGTCCTGCCTCCATGCTGGTATGAATTTCATCGCCAGTGCGGTCAAGGAATCCGGTATTAATGAAAATCAGGCGCTCACGTGCTTGATAGATACAGGATTTAAGATTAGTTGTAGTACGTCTTTCTTCATCCATTATGCCCACTTTCATGGTATTTCGAGGTAACTGCAATGCATCTTCGATGAGGGTAAATAAATCTACGGTAAATTTAACTTCATCTGGCCCATGCATTTTGGGTTTAACAATATAGAGGCTATTACTGGACGAATTTTTGTATTTGCCATTGCCCTTATAATCATGCAAATAAATCAATGCAGTCATCATGCCATCCAGAATGCCTTCCGGGATTTCCTGACCATCATATAAAATGGCGTCAGTTGTCATTAAATGTCCGACATTACGTACTAGCAGTAAGCTTCTTCCTGATAAACTAAAGCTTTTTCCAACTGGATCAAGATATTCCCGGTCCGGATTTAGTCTACGGCTAAGTATTTTGCCATTCTTCTCAAACTTATCTTCAAGATCGCCTTTGATTAGACCAAGCCAATTTCGATACACTTGCGCCTTATCTTCTGCATCAACCGCTGCAACCGAGTCTTCACAGTCCTGGATAGTCGTAATCGCGGATTCAATAATGACATCTTTGACACTTGATAACGAAGTTTCACCGGTAGGCGATAATGGATCAATCTGAATTTCAATGTGTAAGCCATTGTGTTTAAACAATAAACTGCTGGTGTTTTCTTGTTCTGTATAACCCTGAAAAGCATCATGCTGTTTAAGTTCTGCAATATGGCCATTGTTTAAATAAACCTGTAATTTTTTCTTCTTCGGTGAGCTTACATCCAGACTCGTAAGACTGTAAGCCGAAACCAGACTATGACTACCGACAGTTAGTGGTAAAGCCTGGTCTAAAAAATCATTTGCAAGTTCGATGACTTTTTTTCCGCGCACCGGATTGTATTGGTTACCCTTGGCAAGAGTACCTTCGTTAGGGATTATGTCTGTACCATAAAAAGCATCAAATAGACTACCCCAGCGTGCGTTTGCGGCATTCAGTGCAAATCGTGCATTGTTAATAGGCACAACCAGCTGTGGGCCTGCAATGCTGGCAATTTCCGGATCAATATTTTCTGTACTTATTTCAAAGTCTGCAACATCTTCTACCAAATAATTAATGTCTTTTAGAAACTGTTTATAGGCCTGGTGATTATGTGTTTGGTGTTTATGCTGAAGATGCCACTGATCAATGTTTGCCTGGATGCTGTCGCGTGTTTCTAATAAGGATTTATTTCTGGGAATCAATTGCTCAAGAATTTCTTCTAATGATTGCCAGAACCTTTCTGCGTCAACTCCTGATCCGGGAATAATATCATTCACAACCAGATCATGCAGAACCTTGCTGATTTGTAATTTGTTTTTTTGTACGGTTATTGTCATTGTTTTGGTGTGTTTAAGTAATGGTTATTAAAAGGTTTGTTGTACCAATAGCGTAGTCTATTTAATTCGATCTGTACGAATGATTGAATTATGTAATCAGTTTTATTGAAAACTGAAAAAACTGGCAAAAAGTAGTGGGGTGTGAATTCAAGTAGTAAGTGCAATTTAAATTAATCATTTAGAAAGAGGATAAGCTGAAGCACGCTTTACTTTGTTGTTCGCTTTACTCGTTTTGCATAACAAAGGATTGACTGTGCAATAACAAGGCTAGAGAGACAGTTATTTGTTTGATGGATAGTGAGTGATTAGGCATAGTTGGCTTATGTTAGGACACCCTCACACTTTTGGGCACTTTTTCGGTAGATATTTTTACCGAAGTAACTACAGTTTTTTGTTTTATCAAAGTGTCGCCCTGAGCCAAATCAATTAAATTTAATCAATATTGATATAAAAAGACACCCCCCGACTTTTAAGCGATTTTTCATTAGATACATATTATCAAAGGAGCTGCATGTCTATAGTTTTAATAAATGTAGAAGAATGAAATGAGCCTAGCTCATATAAGCAGTGCGGGATACGGCTTAACCAACGTTGCTAATCAAAAAAGTCGGATGGCGTACCTTAACATGCCCACTTATGAATTACGGATGAAAGATAGATAAATCTTGTTGTTGAAATTAACATAAGCCGCGCCGCAATTATCTGCAGCGCGGTGACCTAAGCCGAGTATCAGGCTAGATCGAAACGATCCGCGTTCATGACCTTCATCCATGCTGCAACGAAGTCCTGTACGAATTTCTCCTGGTTGTCGTCCTGGGCATAGACTTCGGCGTAGGCACGAAGAATTGAATTGGAGCCTAAAACCAGATCCACTCGTGTTGCTGTCCACTTTACTGTATCCGACTTACGATCTCGGATTTCATAAAGGTTATTATCGACCGGTATCCATGAGTACGCCATATCAGTCAAATTAACGAAGAAGTCATTGGTCAGCGCACCTTCACGATCAGTGAAAACTCCGTGTTTGGTGCCACCGTGATTGGTGCCAAGCACTCGCATACCGCCAACTAACGCAGTCATCTCGCATGCGGTCAATCCCATCAATTGCGTGCGATCTAGCATTAGTTCTTCAGCGCTAACAACATAGTCCTTCATCAGCCAGTTGCGATAACCATCATGGATAGTTTCCAATACTTCAAAAGATTGCACATCGGTCATTTCCGCGGTTGCATCACCACGGCCCGGTGAAAACGGAACACTAACATTGAAGCCAGCAGACTTAATGGCCTGTTCAACACCAACATTTCCAGCGAGAACGATGACATCCGCCACACTTGCATCATTTTTAGCGGCGATGCTTTCAAGTACGGTCAAAACTTTCGCTAGACGTGCAGGCTCGTTGCCTTCCCAGTCTTTTTGAGGGGCAAGACGGATACGTGCACCATTGGCTCCGCCGCGCTTGTCTGAACCACGAAATGTTCTGGCGCTATCCCAGGCAGTGGAGACCATTTCGCTGATGCTTAAACCACTGGCTGAGATTTGATCTTTTACAGCCTGTATATCATAGCCGGAACTACCAGCAGGTACAGGGTCTTGCCAAATGAGGTCTTCCTGTGGAACTTCCGGGCCGATGTAACGAGCCTTTGGCCCCATGTCGCGATGAGTCAATTTGAACCAGGCACGAGCAAACACTTCGGAGAAGTACTCTGGGTCTTTGTAGAAGCGTTCTGAAATCTTCCGATACTCAGGATCCACCTTCATAGCCATATCAGCATCAGTCATGATTGGATTCAAGCGAATTGAGTCATCTTCAACATCGACAGGTTTATCCTCTTCCTTAATATCGACAGGCTCCCACTGCCATGCACCAGCGGGGCTTTTCTTCAACTCCCATTCATGGTTTAGCAGCAATTGGAAATAGCCATTGTCCCACTGGGTAGGGTGCGTTGTCCATGCACCTTCAATGCCGCTGGATACGGTGTCGCGGCCAATACCGCGCTTGGTCTTGTTTAGCCAGCCGAAGCCCTGATCTTCAATATCAGCACCCTCGGGTTCCGGACCGAGCAACTCTACATCTCCATTACCGTGACATTTGCCCACGGTGTGTCCACCAGCGGTAAGAGCGACAGTCTCCTCGTCATTCATTGCCATGCGTTCAAAGGTTACCCTGACATCATGAGCTGTCTTTAATGGGTCAGGTTTACCATCAACACCCTCAGGATTGACATAGATTAGCCCCATCATGACAGCAGCCAGCGGGTTATCCAGATCACGTTCGCCAGAATAGCGACTGCCTTCGCTGCCGCTGGGTGCCAGCCATTCTTTCTCAGAACCCCAGTAGGTGTCCTTCTCTGGATGCCAGATATCTTCACGACCAAAGGCGAAGCCATAGGTCTTCAGACCCATCGACTCATAGGCTATGGTTCCAGCATAGGCAATTAGATCAGCCCAGCTCAACTTGTTGCCATACTTCTTCTTGATCGGCCAAAGCAAACGACGCGCTTTATCCAGGTTAACGTTATCAGGCCAGGAATTTATCGGAGCAAAGCGTTGATTACCAGTGCCTGCACCGCCGCGGCCATCCGCAATACGGTAAGTACCGGCGGCATGCCAAGACATACGAATCATTAGGCCACCATAGTGACCCCAGTCTGCTGGCCACCAACCTTGACTGCTAGTCATCAGTGCGAGCATGTCTTTTTTAAGAGCGGATGTATCGAGTTTCCTGACCTCTTCCTGATAGTTGAAGTCAGTTCCCATCGGGTTTGTTTTGCTATCGTGCTGGTGCAGAATATCGAGGTTTAGCGCCTTCGGCCACCATTCCATATTAGACATATTAGTTTCTGTGGCACCACCGTGCATCACAGGACATTTATTTTCAGACATTGGGTATCCCTCCTGATCAAATATCATTTTTTATACAAATCCCCACCAAATTTAGTGAGTTCACATTAACAGTATTGGTCGGTTATATAAATTAGTAAAATGGTTTATTTATATCGATACGATCTATTTTTAAAAACATGCACCAGATTAATATGACCAAGAAAAATAAAGGGGTAAGTACTATTTATCCATGTATAACATTAATAGTTAAAAATAACTGATCTGCCCATAAGCGATAAATTAGCCCCCGATCTTACATACAACAATCCACAAAGGAAAAACTAAGATTAATTGAAATAGCAAAAATGAGTCGAGCTTCAACGAGACAACAGCATTGTTGTTTAATGCTGAGCCGAAGTGTGGGCGTAGCCGAGACAATGTCGGAACGCAGTGACGACTACCCGAAGGGCACGGTTAAAAACCGTGTAAAAGTGGGGGGGGGGTGTCTTTTTATATTAATGATAAATCAAACTCTTACAGCTAATTAAGCTGAACCCTTTGTCCCCAGGGTACTTTTCCCTTGCCTTTTATTAACCAGACAACAGGGTAGCTCGGTTCTGATGGGAAGTTGCCCATGGCATCGGTGAAGTACACAACGCAGCCGGGTTGATCGTCTTGCTGGTGTATCCAGTTGAATACAGGGCGAAAGTCTGTTGAACCACCACCTAGAACAGTGTCAGGAAGCGTGACTTCTTCCCACGGTTCGAAAACGCGGGGAAAGTCTTCGACAATATCCGAGTCACAGGCTATCAACGTTACGCGTGCGCGCATCTGGCCTTTGATGGCATTGATTTCAGATAGACATTCCAACAGTTCCTTGTCACTCACAGAACCACTCACGTCCAGCGCTACCAGTACATTGACTTCGGAGCTACGCAGTGTGGGGAAAATAGCAGGATCGCCTCGACGTGTTGAAGGACGGGTGTAGCTGTAATCATCGCGTGCCATGGCAGTCATATAGCGCGCCAGCAGCATGCGCCACGGTAGATTCGGTTGCAGTAGTGTTTCAACCAGACGTTTCATCACGCCGCTGAGTTTTCCTGCCTGTTGTGCCTGTTGAGCCGCACCAGCCATACGTTGTTGCCACTGGATGCTGAGTTCTTCGGCTTCCTGTTGATCTAGCGGTGGAGGAGGTGCTTCACTACCACCTGCATTTTCATCAAATTCCTGCTGTCCTGCACCTTCGGGGTCTTTTTCTTCCTCACCAGAATCACCACCGCCCGAATTGTCTTTGCTGGATTTTTCTTCAGGCGGTTTGGTGCCATCTTTGGTGTGATCGAGAGGGTTGTCGCTGCTATCTTGTCCGCCTTCGCTAAACTGGTCATGCTTGTCATACAAATGCTGATCGAGTGATTCACTCATATCGTTGTCATCAATTAGCGGATAAATTTCCTCTGCGCTCATGCCTTCATAGGATTTCATCAGAAGGCTGTTGGGTGGTGGTGTCAACCCTTCAGCCACAAGAATCGGGTTGATGGCGTAATCGCAGGCCAGATCCCAGCGATGTTTGATACGGTGTTCGCGTCGCGCAAAATGTGAAAGCGCACAGTGTAATGCTTCATGTGCTAGAATAAATTGCGTTTGGGCAGCGCTTAAGTCATCAATATAATCGGGGTTATAATAAAATTTGCGCGCATCAGTGCCCGTGGTTGCACACCATGATGGATCGGCTGCTTGTAATGGCAAACGCAATACCAAAGCGCCAAGAAAGGGTTTATCCAGAATCAACTTTGTGCGCGCAGCGGTGAGTTTATTCTCGATTGCGTTTAGATCACTTTTACTATCAGTCATAACTGCTCAGGGTGTTTGGGTTTTGGTTCAGATCGAGGCATTGGCGCACGGAAAACGGGAGCATATAGATAATATGTGACCGTTTGAGTACGGCAATAACGAAGAGCTGTGGCAAAAGACGAATACACTGTGTATTTATCAATCGTAGAGCATGATATCGCCGATTGAAGATGCCCATTGCGAAAATTCAGGCACTGAAAACAATTCATCACCGACTGCACGCAACATGTCTGAAACTAGCATCACGCCCATTTCTTTCTGTCTAAAGGCTTTTGCATAGTTGAGGATATGTCCATAAATAGTCTTTGCGTCTTCTGTGTCTTTGACACGAATTGCACGACCAACCAAGGCACTAGCAACGGCATATTGCAGATCAATTTCTTTTGGAGCTATGACATCAACTCCACTTAAAATCGCATCTAAATCCGGCATTTGATCCATGCTGTCGATAAATGCCTTTAACTCGATACCTGCAGCAGGACCGACACAAGCCTGTAATGTGCCTAAAAGAACTTGCGGTGAATTAGTAAATTTCAATAGTGCATTATTTGTAAATTGCCATGAACGTGGGGACGGAAATGCCACCGGATTATGTGCCGGATCAAAATCAAACAGTAATTCAGGTCGAAAACGTAAAAACGCGATGATCTTTTCGCTAATGTCATTTTTATAAGCCCAGGCAACCCAGTCATCCAGATTGATATCAACTTCGTAATGTGAAAAGCGATTCGCCAGCGGTGAGGGCATGGTATAGGTAACACCACGATCACCCTGGCGATTTCCCGCAGCGAAAATAGCCCAGCCATTGGGTACTTGATACTCTCCGAGGCGTCGGTCAAGTATTAGCTGATAGGCCGCAGCAGAAACGCTTGGCACTGCTGAGGTAATTTCATCGAGGAATAAAATTCCCTGGTTGCCATGAGTCTGTGCATCGGGAAGCATTGAAGGGATTGCCCATTCAACTTTATTATTGTTATTTACATCACGGAATGGAATACCCCGAAGATCACTAGGTTCCATTTGTGAGAGGCGTATATCAATCACCGGGACATCATGGCGCACTCCAATCTGTGCAATCAAATCTGACTTGCCCACGCCTGGAGGCCCCCATAACATAACTGGGGTATGGCTACCATTTTGGGCACCTATAAATTCTTTATCTAGTACTGTATTTAGCAGAGCAGGGCGCATTAGTTCTCTCATTAATTATTTACGGGGTGTATCTTAATAAATACACGCTGCGATGGATACTCCTAAAAAATGATACTAGAAGCAATAAACCAGAACATACATGTGAGCATTAAAAGAGCTTTCCTTAAAGGGATATATTATTACACTGGTTATGCAAGTATGATGTTAATAAATTACAAATATTTATGGATTTAACATGTCTGAAGAAGTCGAACATTTCACCAAGGAAAAACGTGTATTAGTTGCTATGCGCAAAACACTGTCTAGCATCATAAAAGACGTCACGCCTTCAAGTTCAGCATTGAAATCACCTTTGACTGAAACGACGGTTGAAGATATCAGGATGTGTTTTGGATTGATTGCGGCTCGCGAACAGGAAATTGCCAAAGAAGCAGGCATAGAACTGAATGATCGCCCACATTACACAGATGAGGCAGTTACATCCAAAGTGGTATCAATCGAATCTTTAAAAGTCAGCATGAAATCAAAAAAAGAAGGATCAGAATAATGGCGACTAAAACCTACGCTGATTTTTCACAACAGGAATTAATGGAATTGACACAGGGAGTAATGTCTTACCTTGATGGCTGGAAACTTTCTGCTGAGCAAATGCTGTCATTATTAGGCCTGGAAGACGCCGCAATAAAACGTAATCTGCAAAGCTATCGCATGGGCGAAAAAGCCTTTCCTGAAACTGCTGATATCATGGTTCGCCTTGACCATGTGATTGGTATTGCCGATGCATTGCGGACTACATTCCCTTTCAGCGATAAAATGCGCTTAATGTGGCTGCGCAAACCGCATCGTCGATTCCAAAAAAATACACCGCTAGCTGTGATCATGGCTGATTCCACCCCGAATGGCCTGCTCAAAGTGCGAATGGAAGTTGATTGCGCCTATGGTTATGCGATTTCGGAAGCAATGCGAGACAATCAGCAGTCTTCTAACTAGACAAGCTTCCAGTATCGCTCTACGCTTCGTTGCATGAACGAAGAAGAATTACTCAAACTTGATGCCAAACACCTTTGGCATCCCTACACTAGCATTTCCAATCCGACACCGGTATTAGCGGTTGCTTCTGCGCAGGGTGTTTATCTTGAATTAGCCAATGGTCAGCGATTGATTGATGGAATGTCATCATGGTGGTCAGCCTTACATGGCTATAATAATCCCATATTAAATCAAGCTCTTGTTGAACAATTACAGAAAATGTCTCATGTAATGTTTGGTGGATTAACACATGAGCCAGCAGTCACTCTGGGTAAAAAACTTGTTGATATTACCTGTAACAATCTACAGCATGTTTTCTTTTCTGATTCTGGTTCTGTCGCCGTTGAGGTAGCGATTAAGATGGCGCTTCAATACTGGTTTGCACAGGGTAAAGCGCACAAATCAAAATTGTTAACTGTTCGTAAAGGTTATTACGGCGATACTTTTGGTGGAATGGCAGTGTGTGATCCGGTGAATGGCCTGCATGAAATGTTTAGACATACCCTGGCAAAACACATTTTTGCCGAAGCGCCGCAAACGACCACTGAATACGGCATATACGTTGAATGGAATGAAAATTTCATTAACGACTTCAAACTAAAGCTGGTTGAAAACCATCAAAATATTGCAGCCGTAATCATCGAGCCGATGGTGCAAAATGCGGGGGGAATGCGCTTTTACCATGCCGAGTATTTACAGTCGGTGCGCAAGCTTTGTGATGAATATGATGTGCTGCTGATTCTGGATGAAATTGCTACAGGATTTGGTCGCACGGGTACCTTGTTTGCCTACGAACAGGCAGATATTCAACCTGATATTCTTACAGTTGGAAAAGCACTCACAGGCGGATATATGACGCTTGCTGCGACACTCACCAGCCGCAAAGTAGTTGATGGTATTGAAGCTGATGGCAAAGGCCTTTTGATGCATGGGCCTACTTTTATGGCTAATCCTTTGGCTTGCAGTGTCGCCAATGCGAGCATTGATTTACTCATGGATTCTCCCTGGAAAAAACGCGTTGCAAATATCTCAGCACAATTAAAGGTAGAATTAGAAGCGTGTAATCAACTCGATATTGTTAAAGAAGTCAGGGTAAAAGGTGCTATCGGTGTAGTCGAATTACATCAGCCAATCGATATCAAATGGTCGCAAGCTCGCTTCACCAATAAAGGCGTCTGGCTCAGGCCATTCGGCAAGTTGGTTTATTTAATGCCGCCATTTATTATTGAAGAACAACAGCTTACGAAATTAACACAAGCGATATTCGAAGTACTTAATGAATTAGATAATATTTAAAAAAAGTGTTTAAAAGTAGGGGGGTGTCCTTTACTAACCTTTGTTAGCAACTAACACGTGATTCTTTCCGTACTATACTTTGTGTATACCAAATTTTTCGCACTAGGTGATTATCATGTACAGATATGGACTAGTATTAGCAGCAATATTGCTTCTAAGCGCTTGCTCTTCCAGCCCTAACTCTGGTTATTCTGCAGGCTACTACGATTACGGAAGTTATCGCCCTTATTATTATGATGACTTTTACTATCCATATTATAGCTACAGATACTATGGCATTAATAGATACCCTTATCGGTATCCCAAATACTACACAGCTGGCTACCTTGGAAAGCATTACAAACAAGATCATCGTGGACGTCACCAAAATCGACAACATAATAATCTAAAGCGACATCATGACCGGGGCGGTACTACTCATTCTAATCGCGTAAAACATGATCGTATAAAGAGAAATCAAACCCAGCGTAATTCAGGTCATCACCGTACAAATAAGCACCGAGTTCAAAGTCAGACAAACACTCAAAGAGATAACAGCCGGAGTCATTCCAGAGAAAGAAGTGAAAATTCTAATCATTCTAAGGGTAGAACATGGTCACGTAGCAGGAATTAGCCGGAAAAGTGCTCAGCCGAACGCAGTGAGATAATTGCTTTGCTTTTCAAAGCTTACCCGTAGGGAGCGGTTAAAAACCGCGTAAAAGGTGGGGGGTGTCTTTTTAAATAACCCTAATCTTTATACAACTTGGGATTAAAAGTATCGCGTAAAAAATCCCCAAGCAGATTAATCACAATTACCAGAACGATCAGGAACGCACCGGGTATCAGTGTAATCCACCACGAACCTGAAAACAGATACTGTTTGCCGATGCTAATCAGTGACCCAAGACTGGGTTCTGTTACTGGCATCCCAAGCCCGAGGAAAGACAAACTCGCTTCGGTAATAATCGCATTGGCTATTTGTACCGTAGAGATAACAAAAATAGGTGATAAGCAGTTCGGTAAAATGTGTTTGAACATGATTCGAATCGGGCTGAATCCCATCACTTTAGCCGCATCTACATATTCTTTCTCTTTTTCCGCGAGGACGCTGGAACGTACTGTTCTGGCTATTTGTGGCCACTCTGCAAGTCCAATGATCAAAATAAGTATCACCATTGCCCATTGATTAAATGCATCACTGCCAAAGGCACTCTGTACTATGGCTAAAATAATTATGGCGACCATTAAGGTTGAAAAAGACAGTTGCACATCGGCGATTCTCATCAGAATACTGTCTGTCTTGCCACCCACATAACCAGACACGAGCCCTATGGTTATACCGATAACAGCTTGCAGCAATACCGCCAGGATACCAATCATCAATGAGACGCGCATCCCATAGAGAATCGTGCTCCATAGGTCACGGCCCTGATCATCAGTGCCGAGCAGGAATCGATCATCTGAGCCTTGCTGCCAAATAGGTGGCAGTTCTGAATCCATAATGTTCAGTAATTGTAAATTATAAGGATCATAAGGTGCCACCAACGGTGAAAACACCGCGAGAATGACAAGGATCAAAAACACGATTGTGCTGAAGACGGTAATTTTATCGCGTTTAAAATGATAGAAAAAATCAGATGCCAGAAAACGCTGTAAAAATGATGTGGAGGATTCCATTATTTACTTTTACCCAAGAGGTTTACGGTAGGATTAATTATTCCATAAAGTAAATCGACAAATGTATTCACCACCACGAACAGAAAGCCTACAAACATGATATAGGCAACAATCAAGGGGATATCCGAGCGGTTAACTGCTTCCAGAAACATAAATCCCATACCCGGCCACTGGAATACTGATTCGGTCAGAATTGTGTAAGCCACCATGATGCCAATCTGTACCCCGCCAACCGTAATCACAGGTAACATGGTATTCTTGAGTGCATGCTTAAAATACACTTTTGTCGAACTTAAACCTTTTGCACGGGCAAATTTAACGTACTCAGAACTAAGCACTTCCAGCATTTCAGCGCGCACAAGGCGAATAAACAATGGCAGCATAATTGAAGACAGGGCAATCGCTGGCATAATGATATGCATCAAACCATCTTTACTTAAAAAGTTGGTTTGCCAGTAGCCAAATACTTGAACCACTTCGCCACGACCGAAAGAGGGCATCCAACCCAGTTTCACCGAAAAAATATAAATTAAAGCCAGTGCCGTAAGAAATACAGGAATTGATATACCGACAATGCTGACTGCCATTATCAGTTTGCTAAACCAGTGGTTGGGCTTAATCGCTGAAAAAACTCCCAGAGGAATAGAGAGGAAAATAATAATTAAAGTAGCAGCAAAAGTGAGTTCCAAAGTTGCGGGTAACTTTTTCAAAATCACAGTCATAGCAGGAAGTTTATGGAAATAGGATGTTCCTAAATCACCCTGAACCGCATTTTTGATAAATCGAAAATATTGCTTTAGAAATGGATCATTCAGACCCATTTTTTCTCTCATTATTACTCTCTCTGCTTCAGAGACAGACTGTCCTGTCATTTCCCTCAATGGATCTCCCAGTTTGTCTTTGATGGAAAAACTTAGGAGGCTAATTATCAACATCACTACAATGGATTGTAGAAATCGTGTGAACAGGAATTGCAGCATCTGAATTTATAAAATAGTTACTGGGCAATAAAATCTTACTACCCAGTAACATTTTTCATTGAAAGAATTGATGGGGTTACTCTACTGTGAGATCTCCAATATAAGGGAAATTCATCGCGTTAACGATAGGCTTAATATTCACACCTTTACGCGAAGCCCAGGCAAGATTCTGCCAATGTAGCGGAATATAAGCGGCATCATCGTAGATATGTTTTTCTATAGATTTTAATAGAGCAGAACGTGCTGCATCATCGGTCTCTTTATTCGCTTTTACAGTCGTTTCATCAACAAACTTGCTGCTGTAATTACCTGAATTATAAGCACCCATACCTGTTTCTTTGTTTGGAGTCATCGCCAAAAATTCGTAGAAGTTTGCGCTATCCTCAGTATCAGAATGCCAACCGATCATCATAATGTCAGCAGAACGTTTATCGTATTCGGGCCAGTATTGTGCTTTTGGCATTGTTTTAAGATCAACCTTGATATTGATTTTAGAAAGCATTGCAGCAACGGCCTGTGCAATTTTCTCATCATTCACATAACGGTTATTGGGTGCCGTCATGGTTACCGAGAAGCCATCTGGATATCCAGATTCGCTCATTAGTTTCTTCGCTTTGTCGAGATCAAAGCGTGGTGTCAGTGAGTCATCATGACCGAGGTAGCCTTTAGGACTCATTTGCGCAGCTGGTGTGGCAAAGCCTTTCATTATCTTCTCCACAATACCAATATTGTTAACTGCATGAACCATTGCCTGACGTACTTTTAGATTTTTAAACTCTTTACGACGTTCCTGATTCAACTGCAAAGTAATAACACGTGTTCCGGGCATTGTTACTAACTGTACCTTGTCATTAGCTTCTATCTGCCCAAATTCATTTGGCGCAACAGGTGCAATGAAATCAACATCGCCAGATAGCAATGCTGCTACGCGAGTCTGGTTATCTTTGATGGGTGTCATTACAACCTTGCTAACATTGCCTTTTGAGTCTTTATCCCAGTAATCCGCAAAGCGATCAAAGACTACTTTTATACCTTGTTCGCGCGAAGTTACCTTGAATGGTCCTGTGCCCGAGGAATGAGTAGAAGCAAAAGATGCACCATCTTTGACGATTTCGGATTTATCTTTGCCATTCTCATCTTTACCGGAATAAAATTTGCTATCCATAGGGAATATATAGGTAGCGGTGTGCATGACTAGAGGATAAGGGCCGTCGGTAATCAGCTCAATAGTATTATCATCAACAACTTTCAAATCTTTAAAGTTTGCAAAAATAGCTTTGAAATCGCCACTTTTCTTTAAACGATCGAAGGTCCATTTTACATCAGCCGCGGTCATCGGGTTGCCAGAATGGAATTTAACCCCTTCACGCAAGTGAAAGCGTACGGTAGTTGGATCAATTCGTTCCCACTTGGTGGCTAAGCGTGGTTCGAATGTTAAATCCTGGGCCCAGCGAACCAGCGGATCATGCGTCATATGTGATAATTGCAACATACCGCCGGATAACTGTTCATGTATATCGAGACTGACTGGATCAGCATCATAAGCCAGTTTTAAGTTTTTCGCGGTTACTGGACTTAATACAAGCAGACTTGCAATCAGCAGGCCACCAACTTTTCCAATTAAGTTAAACTGTTTTTTCATTTTCTAGCTCCCTATAAAGTTTTTAACCAAGCAAGTAGCTTTGCGAATCATTAGTCTAGTACAACAATCTTTAATTGACCGTCTTAATTGCTTCTCTATTACTATGCTTGTACCTGTTCAAATCGAGGCATGAGACTGAGTAACTCCTTGCTATATTGATCTTGCGGGTTTTCAAAGAAGTCTTCGGTATCAGCCAGCTCCAGAATCCTGCCACTACGCATAATTGCAACTCGATCGCATATCTGACGTATAACGGGTAAGTCATGGCTGATAAATAACATGGTCAAACCGAGTTCATCCTGCAAGTCTTTAAGCAGATTTAGAATCTGGGCTTGTACCGACACATCCAGTGCAGACGTGGGCTCATCGCAAATTAATAGGCGAGGGCGAGTCGCTAAAGCACGTGCAATCGAGATTCTTTGACGTTGACCACCAGAAAATTCATGCGGATATTTGATGCCTGATTTGCGGCCTAACCCCACATGGTCGAGTAAATCACCGACTATTCCTGCAACTTCATTTTTATCCGCCAGCTTATGATACAGAATCGGCTCGGCAATGATGTCGTTGATACGCATACGTGCATTCAAGGATGAGTAGGGATTTTGAAAAATCATCTGTAGACGTTGCCTGACTCTTTTAACTTCATCTTTATCCGGGTTGTTGATTAACTCAACACCATCGTAAACGATTGAACCAGAATCAGGCTGTTGTAATCCGGCAATCATTCGAGCTATTGTCGATTTTCCCGATCCGCTCTCGCCAACCAGGCCAAATGATTCGCCTTGCTTCACAGTGAAACTTACATCCTGCGTTGCCTGTACTTTCTGACGATTCTTTTCAAAAAAAGCATCTTGGGTAATAAAACTCAGGTTTAGGTTTTTTATTATGAGTAAATCATCGGTATTGTGATGTTGTGAGCTTTGCCCTAACCAATGCGTTTTAACATCAATCGATTTTAATCCTGATGCGATGCTTTCTATGGTTTCAACCAATGGGAAACGATCGACTCTTTTGTTCGCCAAAGGCACAGCGCTGATTAAACTCTGAGTATAAGGGTGTTGCGGATTTCTTAGTACATCATGGGTTGACCCAATTTCAACAAGTTCACCCCGATATAACACCGCGACCCTGTCGGTGATATTCGCGATCACACCCATATCATGTGTTACCAGCATACAACCCACTTGCAGGTCCACACACAGGCTCTTAATTAATTTGAGTATTTGATCCTGGACTGATACATCCAGTGCTGTTGTCGGCTCATCAGCAATAATGAGCTCGGGTTCTCCAGAGAGTGCAATTGCAATAACTACGCGCTGACGCATACCCCCTGAAAACTGATGGGGATATTGTTTTATTCTTATCGCAGGATTAGGAATACCCACTTTTTCGAGTAACTCTATAGAACGCTTTGAAGCCTCGCTTTCACTGACACCAAGACAATTAACAATGGTTTCCACCATTTGGTCTTCAATAGTGAACAATGGGTTGAGAGAAGTCATGGGGTCCTGAAAAATAAAGCCGATTCGGGAACCACGAATTTTACGAACATCTTCTCCCTGCAAATCGGAAATCATTTCACCGTTGAGGGTTACTTCGCCGGATGTAACCCGTCCGGGCTTGCTCAGTAGCTGTACGATTCCATTTCCGATAGTTGATTTACCCGCACCAGATTCGCCGACCAACCCTAGAATCTCACCTGCATTAATACTTAAACTGACGTTGTTTACTGCTATTTCAGTTGAATGGCGACTAGGAAATTCAATAGTAAGGTTTTTTATATCGAGTAGGGGCATTGGTAAATAACATCAATGATTAATTGATCTAAGGTTAGTTTAATTTAGAGATTAAACTGTAGTTTTAAGTAAATTATCATTAAAAGTGTTATTAAAAAGGACACCCCCGTACTTTTGAGCACTTTTTAAATCACAAACAGAAAAGCCCCTGGCAACCATAGTTACCAGAGGCAAAAGGAAACAACCCTTGGAAGTCTGTTATTAGCGGTGTACTACGCTGTGAATCACATGTGAGTTTTCAAAGAAAACCGAGAATGTCGGGTAGTCCCAACGTGTGATTTTTGGATTGCGCTTTGTTACTTTTCCTTTTGAAACAGTAACTTTATTAGCCTTACCAAATTTATGGCTAACAACACTCATTGTTTGACCCATTGTTGGCAGGCTAGCTTTCTGTAAAACTTTTGCGTTAGGTCCTATCGCAAGAATTTCAGCCTGTACAGGCATCATCTGTGTCGCTATAAGCATTGCTGCGCTGAAAAATAGGGGTTTAATTTTCATTTTATTATTCTCTATTTATATTTTCTGTAAGTTCTTTGTAATTATAAATTTAAGGGTTTGTTAGAACTTTATTACATCATACAAAGTATATGTTTTTTTGTCATTATTGCTGAGATGAACGGCTATTTTCTATTTTCAAAGTATTCTTATTT
>CAWJZX010000012.1:0-113330 GCA_963847495.1 uncultured Gammaproteobacteria bacterium
CTTTACAACACCGTTCTGGTTATTGGAACGGACGGAACTGTATTGAACAGGCATCGGAAGTTAATGCCAACCAATCCAGAGCGAATGGTGTGGGGATTTGGTGATGCATCCGGTTTGAAAGTTGTTGATACACCTGTGGGACGCATTGGCACCTTATTATGCTGGGAAAACTATATGCCACTGGCGAGATATGCTTTATATGCGCAAGGCGTAGAAGTGTACATCGCGCCAACTTACGATAGTGGTGATGGCTGGATTGGCACTTTGCAACATATCGCACGCGAAGGCTGCTGCTGGGTTGTGGGATGTGGAAATCTCATGAAAGGTAGCGATATTCCAGATGACTTCCCTGAAAAATCCAGCTTATATCCTGATAGTGATGAGTGGGTGAATCCCGGTGATTCCATTGTTATTGCACCTGGTGGCGAAATTGTCGCAGGCCCGATGAGGGAGGAAGCCGGCATTCTGTATTGTGATATTGATCGGGAAAAAGTGGGAATAGCCAAAAGAGCGCTTGATGTAACCGGGCATTATTCACGGCCCGATATTTTTAAACTTCACGTGAATACCAGGTCCCAAACACCTGTGGAATTTGAAGATTAATGAGGAGAAATTATCATGAATAAAGTAACCAATTACACAGGCGGCTGTTTTTGTGGCGCTGTCAAATTCACCTTAATCGGTGAACCGGAAGCAATGGCGTATTGTCATTGCGACTCATGTCGACATTGGTCGGCAGGGCCTGTCAGTGCCTTTACCTTATGGAAACCTGATGCGGTTGAGATCATTCAAGGCAAGGATAATATTGCCGTGTTCGATAAAAACCCTGGTTCAAATAACGAAACCGTAGTGAGTAAACGGAAATGGTGCAAAAACTGCGGAGGCCATATATATACAGAGCACCCAACGATGGGACTGCTTGACGTACCGGCTGTTGTTATTGAGGATTTTTCCTTCAAACCTGGATTTCATGTGCACTACCAGGAAACAGTACTCCCAATGAAGGATGCTTTGCCCAAGTTTAAGGATTTGCCGAAGGAGGCTGGAGGCTCTGGGGTGGAAATAGCAGCCTAACAGTGAGGAGACCACGATGGGAATATGCCAGTTGAACCGGCATATTTTCAATTAAGTTGCAAAGGAGAATAATCAATGACGCATACACAATTAAATAGACGTCAGTTCAACAAATTGCTGGCGGCCTTTGCATTAGCTGTTGGCACCAAGGTATTTGCTCAGACAGAGCCAACAAAGGACGAACCAGCGCTTAAATTGTTAGTTGCTGCGATTCAAATGGTACCGAAATTAGGCGATGTGCAATCAAACCTGAGACAGGCAGAGCATCTCATTAGACAAGCTCAGAAGGAAGGTGCGCAATGGGTCATTCTTCCAGAAATGTTTACTTCCGCCGTCGCCTTTCATGAGGATATGCTCAATGCAATTCAACCCGCTGATGGCCCACCTCTACAACTGCTAAAAAGCCTTTCAAAAGAGGGAAATACTGTTATAGGCGGGTCGTTTCTAGCCAGAAACGCTAAGGGGGTATTTAATACCTTTGTTCTTGTTTTTCCTAATGGAACCGTTGTACAGCATGACAAAGATTCTCCAACCTACTGGGAAAACTGCTACTACAAAGGAGGCAACGATGATGGTGTGTTGTCGACACCGATTGGCAATGTCGGTTCGGTGCTCTGTTGGGAGTTAATACGTTCGAAAACTGCGAAACGGTTATTGAATAAGGTCAAGATGGTTGTAGGTGGCTCGTGCTGGTGGACTCTACCTGAAGATTCCGATATTGATAGTCCTCGATGGGCAGTAAACCTGAAGATGATTCAAGATGCGCCTATAAGAATGGCCCGTATGCTTGGTGTGCCTGTAATACATGGCTCTCATGCGGGTGATTTTGAGGGGTTTTTTAGCCCAGAGTTAGCTGATGTTCCCTATAACTCTTCCTATCTTGGAGAAACAATGATTGTAGATGCTCAAGGTCGAGTTTTAGATAGAAGGTCAAAAGATCAAGGGGAGGGCGTGGTAATGGCAGAGGTCCGGATATCAGCTAAAGCAGTCCCAACTGAAACCATTCCAGAAACCTTCTGGATACCCAAAGAAATGCCAGAAGACTGGAAAGAATCCTGGCAACGATGGTTTAATAGTGGTGCGGATTACTACGAGCTGGTGACAAAACCATTTTTGAAAGGAGGAATCATCAACGACTACGAGCCACCTTATCTTCGGTGATTTGTTAACATACAAATAACGACATTAAATCGGAATCCCCTTTGATCTTGCATTTGCGAATTATGGTCTGATGCTCAATCAAAATCAGCCCAAAATGTGGGGGGTGTCTTTCTAAACATATTATCAAAGACTTATGTCTGGACGATGCGCCAAGCTTGTGCAATTATTACTAATCCCTTGTTATTTTATGATTAAGCTCTCATGGATAAAGAATTCAAAGAATTACTCGATTATTTGCCTGCTGAAAACCTTTTAAAAGATCGCGTTATTTTAGTCACCGGAGCAGGTACTGGAATAGGTCGTGCAATTTCATTGGCGTTTGCGCGTTTTGGTGCAACCGTGGTATTGCTGGGTAAAACACTTAAAGAACTGGAAAATGTTTACGACGAAATAGAAGCTGCGGGTTATCCTGTGCCAGCTATTTACCCATTAAATATGGAAGGTGCGTCGGCTAAAGATTATCAGGATATGGCGGATACTTTCGAGGATAAGCTGGGCGGACTAGACGGAATTGCCCTGAATGCGGGCTGGTTGCCAGCATTTATTCCGTTTAAGGAATACGATATCGAGCTATGGTCGAAAACCATCACAGTTAACTTACATGCGAATTTTTTGATTACACAGGCGTGTCTGCCTCTACTGGAAAAGTCCAAAGATCCTTCAATTGTTTTCTCCGCACATGATTCGCGCAAGGCTTATAACGGTGCCTTTGGTATCGCCAAGGCGGGTTCACAGGCGATGATGGATATTCTCGCGGATGAATATGATACCAAGGACAATTTTATTCGCGTCAATAGCATCGACACAGGGCCATTACGCACCCAGATGCGTAAGATGAATTACCCGGGCGAAGATATGGAAAAGCTGGCGAGGCCTGAGTCAGTGGTTGGTCCTTATTTGTATTTTATGGGACCGGATGCGGACAAACGCACAGCAGAAAAAATCAGCTTTGAGCAGCTCCCTGCTGAAACTCGCTGGCCCGGTGAATCACCTTAATTTGTGCCTGTATAAATCCATATTATATGAAACAAGATAAGATTTTTGCCCGTAGCCAGAAAGTCGTTGATTTTGCTTTTGACGAAGCGGTTGCGGATGTGTTTTCGGATATGATTCGGCGTTCGGTGCCGGGATACGAGACTGTCATTTCATTGCTGGGTGTGTTGGCGAGTCAATACGCGCAAAAGCAAACACGAGTCTATGATCTTGGTTGTTCATTAGGTGCTGCAACACTCTCGATGCATAGGCAAACACGTACTCTGGATTTGGAACATATCTGCGTGGATAATTCTGAATCTATGATAAAGCGTTGCCGCTCTCGTTTACAACGGCATATGCCAGAAGCGAATCTACAACTGATTTGTGAAAATATTGAAAATACCGAAATCAGTAATGCTTCCATTGTTGTGGTTAATTTCACCTTGCAATTTTTGCCGCCTGAATCACGCCTTGCTTTATTGAATAACATTTATCAGGGTTTGTTACCCGGTGGGGTGTTGATACTTTCGGAAAAGCTGGTTTTTGAAGATGCAGAAGAAAATCAACGCCAGATAGAGTGGCATCATGCGTTTAAAAGCGCCAATGGTTATAGTGACCTGGAAATAAGCCAAAAACGCGCAGCCATTGAAAATGTGATGATCCCCGATACACTTCAACAGCATCAGCAACGACTGGCAAAGGCTGGTTTTGAAAAAACCTATCAGTGGTTTCAAAGCTTTAATTTCGCTTCACTGATCGCAATTAAAGACTGCGATTAAATCAGCATAAAAATAAACACTATTAACTTTGATATGATCGTAAATTTTGAAAGCCTTTACGCTGATTTAATCTCGAATGATTTTTGTGAATGGCAGGAAAGCCTGCCTGAGCAATTGGCGTCTGTATTTTCGCAACGCCAACATGGTAAGGCCGGAGAATGGCAGGGGATACTCGCTGCATTACCTGAAATTAAAGCAAGCAGCATAGATATTGGAGCTGATTGTGTGCGTATCGGTAGTGCTGATGATTGTGATGCTGACACGCAGGCCGCACTTAAAATCTTGCTTAAACAACTGATTCCTTGGCGTAAAGGTCCCTATGAGCTTTTTGGCATCCATATTGATACTGAGTGGCATTCTGACTGGAAATGGCAACGCATAGAGAAACACCTTACACCACTTCAAAACCGGCGCGTTTTAGATGTCGGTTGTGGTAATGGTTATCATATGTGGCGCATGCTGGCTGAGGGTGCGAAGCTGGTAATTGGAGCCGATCCGAGCCAGTTTTTCTTGGTGCAATTTCATACCTTGAAGAAATATGCAGGAGAGCGCCCGATTCATTTGTTACCGTTGAAAGGTGAAGAGTTACCTGCCTTTTATACAGAATACAAGGGTAGGGGATTTGATACGGTATTCTCCATGGGTGTTTTATATCACCGCATTTCGCCGATTGAACATTTGCAAGAACTGAAAAGTTTTATGCGCGCCGGGGCGGAATTGGTACTGGAAACATTGATCATCGAAGATGATGGATATGAAATGCTATTACCTGAAGATCGATACGCCAAAATGCGTAATGTCTGGTTTTTGCCATCACCAAAATTGCTGGTGAGAATGCTGGAACGGGCCGGTTTTAACAACATTCGCGTGCTAGATATCAACCAGACCAGCATTGAAGAACAACGCAGTACAGAATGGATGGAGTTCGAATCATTACAGGATTTTCTTGACCCGGAAGATCATAATAATACGATTGAGGGTTATCCAGCTCCTACAAGAGCTGTATTGATCTGTAATTCTTAAGGGCACCTTTATTAATTAGACAATTCTTCTGGCAACGCCAAAAAGCCAGAATCAAGGCGTAACTTTGAAGCCATGTCTAGACCTGTCAAAAAGTTACAACACAGAGTCTGGCTTTTTGGCGATGCCCTGCAGGAAGAGCTTTCAAGCGATTCCCTGCGAGATACGCCTAGATTCTAATCGCTTGAAAGCTCGCAAAAGAAATACCTAATTAATAGAGATACCCTTAAATGTTAAGAAAGTTCTGATCAATCCCAATTATTTTTGGCTGGTTAAAACAGTCTGTAACATCCCCGAAGTTCGCTGCAATAGTTGTTCTTTTGAGGCGAACTTCGTGAAACTTACGAACAGTTTTTCCTAGGCTTAACTAAATCGACTTAATCAGATCTCCCTTAAAAACAGCCTAAAGGTAGGGGGTGTCTTTTTTAATCTACCCTTAAGCGCAAGATTTTGTTACTGTTCGTGTTCTAAATAAATCCAGTGCAAATTTAATCCCTATGACCCAAATTATCGCAGTTGCTAATCAAAAAGGTGGCGTCGGCAAGACGACTACCAGCGTTAATTTGGCAGCTTCTTTAGCTGTAATAAAACGCAAAGTATTAATTGTTGATATGGATCCACAAGGTAATGCCACAACGGGTATGGGTTTAGATAAACACAATATGCCGGTATTATTAAGTGATGTTTTAATCGGTGATGCACAAGTCGAAAATGCTTTGCAAACAGTGCCAAATACCAGCGTAGATGCGCTGGCAGGCGGGCCAGATTTAACCATGGCTGAATTTGAATTAATGCGCATGGATGAGCGCGAATATCGTCTGCAAAAAGTATTATCCAGCATCAAAGATCGCTACGATTACATTATTATTGATTGCCCGCCTTCGTTAAATATGTTGACGGTAAATGCCCTGGTGGCGGCGAGTGGTGTATTGATCCCCATGCAATGTGAATACTACGCTCTGGAAGGCTTGTCCGCATTAGTTGGCTCAATTGAGACTATTCGAGATAGTGCCAATCCGCGTTTGACAATTATTGGTTTACTCAGAACCATGTATGACCCACGTAATAATTTATCCCGTGATGTTTCAAATCAACTGGTCCAGCACTTTCCTAATGAACTGTATAACACCTCCATACCGAGAAATATTCGTTTGGCAGAAGCGCCGAGCCATGGTTTGCCAGTCTTGATGTATGATAAACGCTCAAGCGGTGCCTTGGCTTATCTGGCGTTGGCGGCAGAAGTAATTAGAAAAGAATCAGCTCGTGTAGCAGCATAAACGCATTGTATTTATTCATGAAGAACCGCGTAAAAAAATAGACTAAAGGAAAATAATATGGAGAAAAAACCAGGATTAGGTCGCGGTTTGGATATGTTGCTGAGTTCAGTTTCTAAAGAAAACACTATAAATAGAGATAGCGAGCTTAAAAAATTACCTGTTGAGAAAATTAGAAAAGGAGAATACCAGCCGCGTTTGAGTATTGATCCTGATGCCTTGCAAGAATTGGCAGAATCAATTAAAGCACAAGGCGTGGTTCAGCCTGTAATAGTGCGCCGAATAGAAGGTGGTGAATATGAATTAATCGCGGGTGAACGTCGCTGGCGTGCATCACAAATAGCTGGATTGCATACGATACCGGCGATTGTTAGAGATATTCCTGATCAGGCCGCGGCAGCAATGTCATTAATTGAGAATATCCAGCGTGAAGATTTAAACCCACTTGAAGAAGCTATTGCAATGAGTCGCTTAATTGCAGACTTTGGATTGACTCATCAACAAACAGCAGAGTCAGTCGGCCGGTCGCGTGCTGCTGTGAGTAATTTATTACGTTTGTTAGATCTTGAGGAAGTAACCAAAGAACTGCTAGATAAAGGCAAGCTGGATATGGGACATGCACGAGCCTTGTTGGCACTTTCGGGAAATTTACAAATCGAAACTGCACACATAGTAGCGAATAAGGAATTATCTGTTCGAGAAACAGAGAAACTGGTTAAAAAACTTGCAAATCCAGAGCAAAATCAAGATAAGAAGTTGCCTGTAAAAAAAGCGCTGGAAGTTCAAAAACTTGAAGATTCCTTATCTGAAAAACTCGGCGCGCATGTAAACATCCAATACAATAACAAAGGTAAAGGTAAGCTGATTGTGGAGTATAACAATCTGGATGAGTTGGATGGGATTCTTGAACACATAAATTAAGTTCTGGAATTTAGAAAGTATGGATGCCGAAATATTGTTTTTCATGTCTAAAAAAGATCAAACTGACTTTTTGACATTAGCCGAAACCAGCTGTGATTCAATTACCGATCATGAGGATAAGATTCATCTCAATATAGGCGACTGTGTGCTTTTTTTTACACCTTCAAAGCTTGAAGAAAACAATCTATTTTGCGGTAAATTGGAAATACGCATTGGACCTTCTGCGACTGCATGTAAAGATCAGGAGCGTGCAAAATCAAACTTCAGAAAGCTCAGGAATCATATAAAAAAGACCTTTTGGAGTAGGCTTGCTTACAAAAATAAAAACAAGAAAAGTAAGCTTACACCGTCGCGTAACCACTGGCTTGGCCCCGATGCCAAACTATGGAAAGAAGAGAACTTAGAAAATAATAAACTGAAACTGTCTAAAACAAGCTGGATGGTTTTTGAACTAGGTTATTAGTTATTCATGCTATCGGAGGCTCTATCATGTCCAAGTTGTTTTAGCCTGCTTAAAACCGACCGTAACTTCCTCGAATTTCGCCGCAATAGAATCATTCATTACTCACTTTGTGTGATTTTTGAACAGTTTTTCCTATGCCTAAATTTAATAAACTTAACCACAGCTTCCTAAGAGAACAGGCGCCATATTGGGCAAAATGGATCGCACAAGATGCCGATGGAAGTTGGTGGGCCTATGAGGTAGAACCACTCCAATACCATATAGGTTGGTATGAGAATGAGCTTGGTCGCAACCAGAAAATAATTCAATTAGACAAACCTTATGATTGGCGCAAAACACTCACAAAACTGTAAAGTGAGTATTTCAAAACTCAGCGACTACCTCAGACGCATTTAGCGAGAAAAGAGTCGATTTTCTAAAATGTACCGGTTTTGAAAAGAGATAACCCTGAACTGAGTCTGCGCCTAGTTGTTTAATCAAGTCTAGCTGTTCCAATGTTTCAACACCCTCTACAACCGCTGATACACCTAATCGTTTAACCAGATTGATTGCTGATTCTAATATCGCTTTGTCACCACCACTTGCAGTTAATAATAAACTGCGGTCAATTTTAACACTTTCAACAGGGAGTACGGATAAACGCCCGAGAGATGAATAACCCGTACCAAAATCATCCATTGAAATAGTAAAACCATGTGTCTTTAATAAGTTAATCGCAGGTATTAAATGTTCCGTTGGAATATCTCCATCTTCCGTGATTTCTATACAAAATCGGTCAGGTGGTAAATCTGCCCTGTGAAAGTCGTTAATAAATGCGTCTAAAGTTTCTGGATTGTCGAGCATGTAAGGCGGTACATTTATATTAATTTTCACATCAGGTAGTTGTGTGAAATGTTTCGCTACCATATTAATACAAACTTGTGTGAGTCCTGTTAGCAGGCCATAAGACTTGGCTTGGTCGAGAAACTGTCCTGGCAAAAGTAATCCGTGCTCTTCAGACTCAACTCTAATTAACATTTCTAACGCCACTAGTGAGCCATTTCTGAGATCATATATTGGTTGAAAATGAATTGGCAGATAGTTATTGTCTATGGATTTCTGCAATATTTCCCTAAGTTCATGCCTCGATGGTTGATGAACGATAGGTAGATTCCCTGTTTTGTCTTGATTATATAGCGTGAAGTGAATGCGCTGTTGTCTTGATCTCATTAATGCTTGTTCAGCTTGTCTTACGAGTTTTTCAAGATCAATATCAGAGCAACTACTATGACTGGCGCCATAGGTTAAAGGAACAGCAATACGGCGATTTGATACGGTGTCCCATATACCCAATTCATTTTCAAGTTTTAAAAATAATGAATTGATATTCTCATGTGGTGTTTGAAAAATCGCTAAAAAATTGTCTCCACTAGGTCTGGCAGCATGCAGTATGTCGGAAACCTTTTCTAATCTATTGCCAAGACTTTTCAAAACCTGATCACCAAATTTTCTGTCATATAATTCGTTGATAGATTTAAAATCTTCTACATTAATACTAAATACTAGTAAGTTTTCTTCTGTATTGATCAGGTTACGTAAGCCAAGGTAGTTAGGTAAACCTGTCAATGGATCAGTAAAAGCAATAGTTTTTAATTTGTTACCCTGTTTTTCATAATTTCTGAGTAATATAGTAATTCGCCAAATAACGATGGCACTCAAGAAAATACTTGCTGAGGCTATATAAGAGGGATCAAATGCAGGCAAGTCGTTTATCCAGCGGTATATCACACCTAATGGTATTACCAGAATGGCTGTAATAGAGGCAGTCCAAAGAAAGTGCATTCCCATATTTTTAGATTTATTTGAATCGAAATTAAATTGAAAGTTTTCTGTGAAAATGAAAATAATTGCCATTATTCCTAATATTAAATAGAGACTCCAAGAAATTTTGTCTAGCAAATCTATATTATTAATCACTTGAAAGCTTATTAAAATATTTAAACAAAAACGGATAATTAAGGCTACGGACATTAGTGCGAGGATAATGTCCTTAAATTCAATAGTATTTAGAAGTTCATAATTGATTATCAATAGGGCAAATATGACTGCTCCAAGAACCAGATGTAATAACAGTATCTTTTGATATATATCTAGTTGATTAATTACTATATGTAAGAGATTAGGTGAGATAAGAAAAAGTAAACAGATAATAGAGACTGTCAGAAGACTGAAATCAATTGTAAAGCCTCTTATCTTGTATTGATTCTCAAATTTTACCATAAGGCATAGACAGAAAAGCCCTATAGACGCCATACCCACTTGCTCAAACCAAAATGGTATATCAGGGTCGATATTGAAATCGAAGAAAAATAGAGAGTTTAATAAAATTGATATATTGATTAGGACGATAGATGCAACTAAAAATAACCGGGGGTACATCGCTTTCTTATAATGAAGCAATATAATTATAACTGCTATTGAGTTAAGCGAAGCAACGATACTAATAATTGCATGTTTCCATAATGGATCTGAAATGAAAATCAAGGGTAAAACTAGTGCAGCAATAACAGCTGCATATAACTGCCAAAAAACAGGCATTCCAGCTTTCCTCAGTTTGTCAAATATAAGAGTGTTTTTCATGCGTTAGTTCATGATCAAAAGAGGCATTTATAATGCCGATTATTATGAAACTACTTTTGAATAAAATGCGGGTGTTTGTAGTTTCAAATTATTTATAATTAGTCTCGCGGTTATACTCTCAGTAAAGATGATTCTTATTATTTTTATATTAAGTCAATTGAACTGAGATCAAATTATTACGGTTAAGCTTATATTAATTATTCGTTTAACCGGAATTTATTCAGACGAACAGCATATAAAAATCAAAACTGTTTCTGTATTTGTTCATTAAGCCTCTCTTTTAAATCCCTGGGATCATTAGAAGGTTGTGAATTTCTATTTGAGTCTGCACTACGATTTGGAGCGATAGTAAATGTTTGAATCGTCGTTTCTCCTGCAACAACGTTAACAACTTCACTGCCTCTCAATCCTTGATAATTAACATTGATAGTATGTTTCTTGGGTTGTAAATCAAATACTCCTTCAGATACTCCGGCTGCTCTAGCAACGACTCGCCCCTGCATATTGGTAACGGTTAAATCAGCTTTTAAAGGTCGTCCGGATTCATCAATAACACGACTTCTTAATACTCCTTTGATATTTTGAAAATCACCGGAGTTAAAATTTAATTTAGTGTTTTGATTTTCTCTTATGGTGATGTTTTGGCTACGGCGTTTGTTTTTATGAATCGCAGTTACCACGTAATTACCAGTGTCGAGTTTAAAATTAGCGGATGGCACGCCGGTAAGTTCGACAACTTTTCTGCCTGCGGGTGTTGCAACAATAAAATGCGTGTTTAACCCACCTTTAGATACTACCTGGTTGTCCGCTGGCAGCATAACAACATTGAGAAAACCATTCGGTATAACTTCAGGAACTTTTACAGGTTTTGCCGGGGCTAGGGTGGGTGTGGCTACACTATCATCCACAACTGATTTTCCAACACGACTGAGTAAAAAGGTTTCAGTAATATTTTGATTGGCGTAAACACGTATCGTTTTAACGACATTCCCCCTGTTTGTTGATCTTACCGTTACTTTGTAGACACCTGGAGCGAGATTAAAGTCTGCGCTATCGACATAGGTTTTTTTATCTAAGTGTTGGCCTGATGGTGTCTGAATATAAATATTTGACTTAAGTGGTTGTTGGTTATCAGCATTACGGGCAAGAATTTTGACACTTGTCGTTGAGCTGCTATTTTGCTCGGGCTCAGTTATTGGTTGATTCTCAACACCTTTAATTGTTACGTTGTCTGTGATTTGAGTGCCTTGTTCGGAAGATGTGTCCTGGGGCGTATCAAATCGAAATATTTCGTTCACAACCTGGCCGGGCGTAACTGTGATGTTTTTGTTTGATTGGCCATTCGGTCCTGTAACTTGAACGGTATAATTACCCTCTGCGAGCGAGAGTTCTGTCCGGGAGACGGATTTTAATTCTTGAATAAGTTTTCCATCAGTACTTGAAATTGAAATGTCTGCAAGTACTGGTGTACTCGATCGTGCATCAAATACTCTTACCAAAACTGTGCCTTGATTAAAGGTTTCCTGAAGCTTGAAAACTTCTTCAGTAGACTCTCCCGCTTCTACGACGATAGTACGAAAATCAATATTATTTCCGCTTCTCACTGTAACTTTATAACTACCTGCAGGTAATTTAAATAAGCTATTTGTAACACTATTTCTGCTAGCAATTGTCTCCCCCGTTTCTTTTTGAACGATGAAATTAGCTCGCATAGCCTGGTCCTCCGCATTTGCTGAAACAGCTGAAACTTGTAGGATACCAATTGTGGATGGAGGCTCAAGTTCAAATACCTGGTTCGAGGTAGAATCAGCCTGAATGGTTAGATATTGACTTTTTTGCACTGCTGGCAAGGCTCTACCCGTTTTAATATCGGGTTGAGTTAATGTTGTTACTACTTTGTATTGCCCTACGGGTAGGCGATATGTGGCACTTTCTGAATTATTGCTCTCGGCAACTTTTACATCATCTTTATCAAATATCACATAGTTTGCTTTAAGCTGTTCTTTATTGTCTGGGTTAACGGCACTGAGTGTTAGCATTCCAAATTGTACGGGTTCAGTAGGGTTCTCAATTTCTTCGGCTGTTCGTTCGTCTTCCAGAACAGGTTTCATGGCATCATCAACCGAGTTTTCAGTTATATTTTCAGGGTCACTGTGTCTGTTCCTGGTTTTGGCTATAACTGCGACCAGTATTTGTATCGTTAACAGCAGTATTTTTAGTATCGTTTGGATTTATGCTTATCAAAGGTGCTTCAATGACTGGTGCTGGAAGTGTGCTATTAATTTGTGTGCTTGTATCAGGCGTTTTTTTCTCAAGAAGGCTCATTGTTCCGATAATTGCCAGTATTAGCACAATACCAATGATGATGCCTTTGAGTAACTGTGACATTCCACCTGAACGACTCATATTTTATTCCGTGTCAAATTTGTATTTTTAAATACGGAATAATACAACAATTCGCTTGAAAAGTTATGCTTTGACCATACATTTCTGACAACAATTTAATTAGTTTTAAATAGGATATAAAAAATGGCAGAGACAAAAGTAAAAAAACAGAATATGGAATTTCAGACTGAAGTTAACCAGTTGCTTCATCTTATGATCCATTCACTCTATTCGAACAAAGAAATTTTCATTCGGGAGCTTATTTCAAATGCATCAGATGCTTGCGATAAACTTCGTTTCGAAGCGATATCTAACGATTCACTGTACGAAGGCGATTCAGAATTACGCATCGAAGTTGAATTTGATGAAGATACGAATACCGTCACGATTCGTGATAACGGCATCGGCATGAATCGTGAAGAGGTAATAAATAACATCGGCACAATTGCAAAATCAGGTACCAAAGAATTTTTGTCGAAATTATCCGGTGATGCAGCAAAAGACTCAAATCTTATTGGTCAGTTTGGCGTTGGTTTTTACTCTTCATTTATTGTTGCTGATAAAGTCACCTTGACGACTCGTCGCGCAGGAGATAAAGCCAATAAAGCCGTTATTTGGGAGTCAAATGGCGAAAATGGATTTACCCTTGAAGATACCAAAAAAGAAAAACATGGAACAGAGATCGTCTTACACCTGAAAAAAGAAGAAAAAGAATTCGCTAACGAGTGGCGTTTGCGCAGTGTCATTTCAACCTACTCAGATCACATTCCCCTCCCTGTCAAAATGCTCAAGAAAGATGAAGAAGGCAAGCTAACTGAAGAATGGGAAGTAGTTAATAAAGCCAACGCCCTTTGGACAGAGTCTAAAAGTGATCTGAAAGACGAAGATTATCAGGAATTCTACAAACATATTGCACATGACTGGGAAAATCCACTTGCATGGAGTCATAATCGAGTAGAAGGCAAGCTCGAATACAAATCTTTGCTTTATATACCATCTAAGGCACCCTACGACCTGTGGGAGCCAGAGCAAAAGAATGGCATCAAGCTGTATGTACAGCGTGTCTTTATCATGGATGATACCAAAAACCTAATGCCTCATTATTTGCGTTTTGTTCGTGGTGTGGTCGATTCTAATGATTTACCACTCAATGTGTCGCGTGAAATTTTACAGAGCAATCATATCGTCGAATCGATGCGCAAGGCTTCCGTCAAAAAGGTATTGGGCTTATTAGATAAAATGGCGAAAAGTGATCCTGAGAAGTATCAGAAATTCTGGGATGAGTTTGGTCGTGCCTTAAAAGAAGGGCCAGGCGAAGATATGGCGAATAAAGAACAGATCGCCAAGTTGTTGCGATTCTCTTCTACAAACACTGACGCCAAAGAACAGACTGTGACACTTGAAGACTATGTCTCGCGGATGAAAAAAGAGCAGGAGCATATTTATTATATTACTGCAGAGTCTTTTGCTGCCGCTAAAAACAGCCCGCATCTGGAAGTTTTCCGCAAAAAAGAGATTGAAGTACTGTTGCTGAGTGATCGTGTTGATGAATGGCTAGTCAATGGCCTACAGGAATTCGATGGCAAGAAACTGCAGTCCGTAGCTAAGGGCGAGCTTGACCTTAGTAAGTTTGAAAGCGAAAAAGATAAAAAAGAGCAGGAGAAAGCCGAGAAGAAAGCAGATGGCATCATCAAACACCTGAATGAAGTTCTGGGTGAAAAGGTTGAAGATGTTCGTGTTTCGCATCGTTTGACGACATCACCATCCTGTATTGTGTTAAACGAGCAAGATATGGCCTTGTATATGCAAACCTTGATGAAACAGGCAGGTCATGACATGCCAAGCAACAAGCCCGTGTTGGAAATTAACCCTACACACCCGTTGATCGAACGCATGGAGGGCGAAACTGATGATGAGCAATTTGCAGATTGGGCAGATATATTGTTTGATCAAGCCTTATTGGCAGAAGGTGCACAGTTAGAGGATCCTGCTGGGTTTGTTAGTAAGCTAAACAAACTGATGTTGAAAATGTCATAGTTAAAATCTTGAAGTAACGGTTTATCTTCATAAAGGCGCAGATTTCTGCGCCTTTATGTTTTTTTTAGTTTATGTTTGTAACTTGTTGTAAATATATAAAAATAATGCTTTTAAAGCACAACCCCCATCTTTTACTCGGTTTTCAACCTTGCCCTTCGAGCAGCTAATGCTGTTGTCTCGTTTTACTCGAATGAGGCACTTTTTCACTATTTGATCTAAATCCTTACTAGATGCCATTTATCGGAAAGTATCTGATTAGTGTTGATGTTTAGCGGAAATGCGGTAGTCTCTGAGAGATATAAAAACAGGTTTAGTTTAAGTCTAGTACGAACTTACAATCATAATTTAACCTAAAGTTTGTATTAGAAACCACCCCTTTAAACTTTTCTGTTTAGCTACTTAATACAAAAATAATAGAAAGTTAACTGCATGTTTGCATCACAAAAAATACAGCATGGCTTCTCGATGATAGAAGTTCTGGTTAGCCTAATAGTTATAGGCGTTGGAATGCTGGGTCTAAGCGGTTTACAAATTGCATCGATGAAAGGCACCAATAATGCTCATTCACGCAATGCTGCAACGATGCTGGTGATGGAGCTCAGTGACCGAATGCGGGCTAATCCAGCGGGTGTTACAGGTGGCTTTTATGAAAATGATGTCACGTGTTCAAAGGACGAAGCGCAGTGTACAAGCGCGAGTTTTTGTAGCCCGGAACAAATCGCGCGCATCGATGTTCAGGAAATTATGTGCGGAGTCCTGAAAAGCGGTAAAAGAGAAGGCGGTGCTGCTAATTTGCTTCCAAATGGATTTTTGGTCGTTGATTATGGAACAGACTGTGATGCCACCATTAACCTTAATGATGAAACCAGTATTACCATAAGCTGGAGAGAGTCCAATGTGCATAAAGATCAGGCAGGTTCGACTCAGGCGCTATCGATAATTACTTGTGTTATCCCTTGAATAGTCAAAATATAAAAATGAATACAATAAAACCACAAGGTAAAAAAATATTAAGACTAAAAAGCCAATCGGGTCTGTCCTTGATTGAGTTAATGATTTCCATGGTAGTAGGCTTATTTTTGCTCGCAGGTGTGGTTACCAATTTCATCAGTACCACAGATGCTGATATTAAACGTGCTGCAGTGGGCGAGATGGATGCTAACGCCGCCATGGCAATTAATATACTGCGCCAAACAATTTCACATGCTGGCTATCGGTCAATAGAAAACGCTATTTTGGAGGATGATAATCCGTTTTATACTAAGAATAAAGACGTAGCTAATGCCACTTGCCGCAATGGTAGCGACCGGGATCTCTGGACGGTTTCTGCCAATAATAGAACAAGAGACTCAGATTCGAAGGATTTTCTTACAGTAATATCCCTTGCAGATAATCCCTGTAAAACTGGTCACACTTCTTGTCCTCCTGGGTCGGGTAATGAAAATCCGGATGCACTGGTTTATACGGATTGCACCGGTATTGGTGCAACCTCTAACGCACACTCCGTTGCCTGTAGTAGCGATCCTGATGTTGGCATGAAGGTTCCTGCCGATGCGAAAATTTATAGTAGTTTCTGGTTATTGAAAAATAGTGAAAGCCCCGAAGACAGGACTCTGTATTGTGATGGGAGCCGCGGTGGGCGACAAGCAATTGTTAATGATGTGGAAGCAATTCAATACCTCTACGGTGTCACAAATGAGGCTGGTAGTACAACTTATCGAAGTGCCAATCAAGTTGAAGCGGCGGGTCAATGGGCCATGGTGACCAGTGTGCAGGTTGGCTTACTAATGCGTTCATCTAACCAATACGTTCTGGATCAAGTGAGTACGAAAACACAGTATAACTTACTTAAGACGAATGTTGATATTGCTACTAAGGATCTGCGAAGACTCTTCAGGGTTTATACAACCTCAATCAATCTTGAAAACAGTAAATAAAGGTGCTCTATTATGAAATTTAATAAAGCTACAATGGACAACAAAAGAAGTATGTTTATACAGCCTCTTTTGGTGCCGAAAAAACAAAAGGGTGCAACATTGTTTACTGCACTTGTTTTCCTTTCACTTATGACAATTGTGAGTGTTTCCGCAACCAAGATTTCGATGCTGGATATCCTGGTTTCGGGAAATAATCAACAATCAATGATGGTGTATCAGAAAACTGACAATGTATTACAAGAATTAACAACACCCGTAAAACTTCTTCGAGCATTGAAATCTGAGGGGTTTGAAAGTGATTGGACTCTCACTTTGTCTCCTGAACGGAGAATTACAAATAGAGAGGTAGAGTATAAATGTACCGCAGGTGGCCAGGCTACAAGTATAGGAGACAATATACCTCCTTGTTTTCTTTTTGATTTTGAAGCTAAACAAAGTATTGACAAATCTGGGGTGAGAGATAGACACACTCGAGGAGCCGGTAAAGAATTCCCGGACCTTACACCCCATAACGCCAACCCACAAACTTGAACGATATAACCTAGTAATATTTGCAACTGTTAATACATATTAAGTTGTAAAAATTATAAAAATAAACCTATCCCTTAAAGGGGGCAGACTATGAAAACACAATTCCACAATTTAGCGATAGCAGTTAAGACATTTCTTGCCTTATCGGTGTTAGCCGCAGGTACAGGGTCTTACGGTGATGATACAGAAGTATTCTATTCATCGAATGTTTCTAAGCCAAATCTATTATTTGTTTTGGATATATCAGGCAGTATGAGAACCCGTGTTCCGAATTCAGGTAGTTCTGCTAATAATACGGTATCTCACACGGTCAACAGGATGGTTGTTAACAGAAATGATGATGCTGAACAGGCTGCGAGCGGTGGGTCAATGTCATTACGCGATAGCTATTTAGACCTTGGTTATGAATATTATGATTTCCAGGCTCCTCAGCGAACTGGCTTACGATTTTATAATATTGGAGTTCCTAAGGGAGCTGAAATTACAAATGCTTATATCCAGTTTGAAGTCAGAGAAAACGATCAGTATTCTACCAGCCCGATTGAGTTGACAATAGTTGGTGAGGCAACCAATAACGCCAGACGATTTAGTAAAAAAAATTCTGGAAAAATAAGTACACGTACGGTTACAGCGGAAGCTGTGGATTGGGAACCCCCGGTATGGCAATCGGTTAGTGACCGCGGAGAAGACCAACGTACTCCTGATTTAAGCTCAATTGTACAGACTATCGTTGATAGAGATAACTGGGACAAAGATAATGGCATGGTTTTCATTATTGAAGGAAAACCTGGTAATACAGGAAACCGGATTGCCAAATCGTATGATCGCAGGGCATCAGATGCTCCTAGCTTACATATTGAATATGATACGGTTGAGCCTGGTGTTGATAAAAAGCGCATTGAAGTAATGCAGGAGTCTTTAAGAAGAGTATTGGAAAAAGCGCCTGATAATGTCAATGTGGGTTTGATGAATTATGGACAGCAAGGTTTAGTGACATCTAATCCCCAGAATTACAGGCACAATTCAGTTTCAGGCGTTGCCTTTCCGGTGACTGATATCAATGCAAAAGCACGCGAAGTAATTCCTACTGCCGGGGATGTGTACGGATTACCCCACTTCCCTGATGAAAATACAACCGTCCGTGAGTATATTGCTGATGTCGCAGATAGCTGGAGTGAAAATTCTTACACACCAATAGTAGACGCACTTTATGAAGCTGCGCTTTATTACCGTGGTGAAAAAATGCACTATGGCCAGAATTTGCCGACTTTAAATGGAGCGCATCCTTCAACCTATGACGGCAGTATTGTCACTACAAATGTTACCAATACTTCAGGTCCCGGGCGTGTATACGGGAATGCGCCAAAATATAAATCACCGATACTGAGTAGTTGTCAGTCAAATTACATCGTTTTAATGACAGATGGTGCTCCAACTTACCGAAGGTCTGGTTCTAGCTCTCAAAATTTTGAAGGTCCTTTTGCATCAATTCGCAATCAAACAAATGGTCCTCAGGGAACTCTTGCAACAGCTTTGGCAGCTCCATGTAGTGCGCCTGTAGGTGTTTCTGCGGCAGGTACTTGTGGAAGTGAAATCACTCATTATCTTGCAACACACGATAATTTGCCAAGTCCTACAAGCAGTTTCCCGAGTGGACAGGAAGGAGATCAGATTATCGAGACTTTTACAATTGGTTTTGGTACTGCTAATAGTGACGGAAGCGAGAGCGGTACAGAACGTTATCTGAAAAGTTTAGCCACTTATGACGACGGTAAATCCGGAACTTCGGATGATGGCTATTATCGTGCTGATAGCGCTGAACAGCTGGCTACAGCTTTTAAAAATATATTAGATGCCGTCGCTGAGCCAAGTGGCACGCTGGCATCACCGGGTTACAGTGTGAATGTAAAAAATGGCCTGGAGAATGAGAAAGATATTTATATTCCTGTATTTGACCGTAAAAACTCATCGCGTTGGACAGGGAATTTGAAAAAATTCAGAATCGTCGATGAAGGCGGAAGTAGACTTATCCGAGGCAAGAATAATCTCAATGTGACAAATGATTTAGGGCACTTCACTACAGACGCTCTAGATTATTGGTCTACAAGCCCTGCATCTACTCCAGATGGAAGGGCTGTAGAAAAAGGTGGTTTGGCGAGCTTATTGACTAATCCAGCAGCTCGTAATATATATTCTAATTTATCTGGTAATACCAATGTCACTTTAACTGCTGCAGAGAATCACTTGGATGCTACAAATATGTCCAATATTGATAACGATGTATTGGGTTTGCCAGATAGTGCAGATTTGGCACTACGAACAAAGATAGTGAACTTTATGCGCGGCTGGAAAGAAGGTGATGGCGCATCCGCTGCTAAAGAAGCCAGATTGCATATGGGCGATATGTTGCACTCAGAGCCCCTAGTTATTACTTATGATAAAGGTGTCACACCTGCAGATAAGCAACAATATGTCTTCGCAGGTACCAATGAAGGTTATCTTCATGCTTTCGATGCACAAACAGGTGAAGAAAAATTTGCTTTTATACCTAAAGAGTTATTGAAAATTGCTGAACCTCAAATGCGAAATGAGGGTACTCAGGTAGATCATAAATACGGTATCGATGGCACCATAACGTATCAGTTTAATGGAAGTAAGGATGGCATTGTAAATACAGGTGATCAGATCATACTTTACTTTGGCCTGCGTCGAGGCGGTAGTTCATATTATGCTCTGGATGTGACTAATATCGATCAACCTAAGCTACTTTGGACTAAATCCGTTGCTGATTATTTTACTATGGGGCAATCGTGGTCAATTCCTTATCTTAATAGAGTGGGCAAAGTTGGTTCAACTTGTGTTAACGGACAAACTGATTGTAAAGAAGTTTTGGTCATTACTGGTGGCTATGATGAAGATGAAGACAGAGACTTAACCGATGGCTCCGGTAAGGTAGATGATGCAACCTCTACTGTTACAGCAGATGTAGGTAACGATATTCTGATTCTGGATGCCATGGATGGAAGTTTAATATGGTCTATGCCCGTTTCAATGGTAAGTCGCATTACTAACAGTATTCCTGGGGGTGTGCGAGTGCTAGATACTAACCAGGATAAATTGTTAGATCGAATGTATTTTGCAGACACAGGTGGCCATGTTTGGCGACTAGATTTTAGTGGAAAATTTGGAGATTCATCCGCAGCAGCGCCAGTATTAACCGAATTCGCTAATTTGGGCAGCACTGGACGAGGTCAAGATAATCGTATGTTTTTTAATGAACCAGATGTGGCTTCTCTTAAGCTCGGTGGTCGTACAGTTTTCGCAATTTCTATTGGTAGTGGCTTTAGACCACACCCAATGGATGAATCTATAGACGATAAGTTCTTTGTTCTGGTGGATAAGTCACCCTATAAACCATTGGAAACCTCGGGTTCGAATGCATTTTTTCCCATAACAGTGTCTGATTTGGCGGCTATTAATATTACTAGTTCAAATATTTCTCAAACTGGTTCAATCCAGGACGCTGATAAAAAAGGCTGGGTTGTAAACTTCTCAGAGAATGGTGAAAAAGTACTTTCTACGGCCTTGTCTTTTGAGGGAAAGGTTACTTTCTCTACCTTGGTACCCGAAGCCCAGTCGACTGGTATTGGTATAGATCAATGTTCGGCACCCGTAACCCAAAGTCGCACTTATATTCTCAATGTACTCAGTGGTCAGTCAGCAATACCTGAAATATATATTCCTGGCCCACCTGGTATCGCTAATATACCGCAAAGATTTTTTAATCCACCAGTGTTTGATGAGAGCGGCGAAGATAATAGTGATATTAATGGAAATAGTTTAGACGCAGACGGCAATGTTGCAAAAGCCTGTTCGCATCCTGTTGATCTTCGCCAGGGTACAAAATTGACTGAGATCACAGGTTATGATGCTTGTAAACTAGAATCCGTATACTGGAGTGACCCAGCAGCTGCTAAATAATAGAACAAGATCAAATGAAAAATACATTTAAATTGTCTGTAATTACATTGATAGGTGTTCCTCTTCTTATTTCAATTGAGGCACAAGCAACAATCTATAAATGTGTCAATGCAACTACAACCAAGGTCCATTACAACGACAAACCTTGCGCTGTGACGGAGATAGAAAAACAAATCAAAGCAGTAAAAGATCCTGTGGGTGGTTATATTCCTCCTGCTTTTGTAAAAGATGAAGAGAATACTAATAATAAAGGCGTGGTTGTTGGTGATGGGACAGATAACCAGCAATATTCATCGAATCTAAAACAAAGTCGAAATGAAGAGCAGGCTGCTATGCAACCTGGAGGTAGTTATGCTACAGGCAATAATTTAACCCAACCAAGCTCTGATAATCAAAGTATTGATTCTAGCTCTAGCTCTACCTCTTCTTCAAAAAGTAGGATTCAAAAGAGTGTGAGTGGAATACTTTTGCCTAGTGTCCCACTTAAAGTTGAAAAAAATGCCAAAGAGCCTCGTGCAAAAATAAAATAGGTTCTTTGTGAGCATAAGAAAAGTACTTAATGTGCTATCTAATCTATTGATTATTGGGTAAATCGTTTATGTATAAATCCTGTTTTGCATAGGGTATTTCAATACTTTCCGTATTTAATCGTTTATATACCTCGCTGATTAATATATCTAGATTACGACCCTTAATTGCGGGTCTTCAATCCAGCCGTGTAATTTAAAATCGAGACTGGGAGGCACCAAACTTGCGAAGACGAGTCCGTGGTTGCGGAAATTTTGTTAGCAGTGGTTATTCATGGCTATATCCATGAGAGTTTTTGTAACTTTTGTAAAAAGTAAATGTGTTGAGCAAAATACTAAACAGATCTATTTTTTAATGTCTATTTATTATGAAAAGCACACCCCCCACCTTTTACGCGCTTTTTAAGCGCGCCTTACGAGTGGTAGTCGCTGTGCTTGTATGGTAATTCCAGATGAAACTGTCGACTATGTGCGGTTGGGCACTTTTTCACTATTCGCTCTAAATCCTTTACAGATACCATTTATCTGATAGTTTCTGATTAGTGTTGATGTTTAGCGGAAATGCGGTAATCTGTGAGATATAAAAAAAAATAGGCTTAGTTTAAGTCTGGTATGTACTTACAATTATAAATAAGCATAAAGTATGTATTAGAAATCACCCCTTTAAACTTTGTTGTTTAACTACTTAATATAAAAATAATAGAAAGTTGATTGCATGTTTACATCACAAAAAATACAGCATGGCTTCTCGATGATAGAAGTTCTGGTTAGCTTAATAGTTATAGCTGTTGGAATGCTGGGCCTAAGTGGTTTACAAATCGCATCGATGAAAGGAACCAATAATGCCCATTCGCGCAATATAGCAACGATGCTGGCGATGGATCTCAGTGACCGTATGCGTGCTAATCCAGACGGTGTTACGGGCGGCTTTTATGAAAATGATGTCACGTGTTCAAAGGACGAAGCGCAATGTAAAAGCTCGAGTTTTTGCACCCCGGAACAAATCGCGCGTATCGATGTTCAGGAAATTATGTGCGGAGTCCTGAAAAACAGTATAAGAGAAGGCGGTGCGGAGAATTTAATTCCCAATGGGACTTTGGCCGTTGATTACGGCACAGACTGTGATGCCACAATAAACCATGATGATGAAACCAGTATTACTTTGAGCTGGAACGAGTCCAACGTGCATAAAGATCAGGCTGGTTCGACTCAGGCGCTATCGAGCGCTATTTGTGTTATCCCTTGAATAGTCAAAATATAAAAATGAATATAATAAATTTACAAAGTAAAAAAATATTAAGACTAAAAAGACAATCGGGTCTGTCCTTGATTGAGTTAATGATTTCCATGGTCGTAGGCTTATTTTTGCTCGCAGGTGTGGTTACCAATTTCATCAGTACCACAGATGCCGATATTAAACGTGATGCAGTTTCTGAGATGGATGCCAACGCCAGCGCGGCATTTAATACTCTGCGCCAAACAATCCAGCATGCAGGTTATTCGTCAATTGAAAATATTCGTATCGATAACCCGTTTTATACTGAGAATGAAGCCGTAACTAATGTTACATGCCGTAATGGCAGCCAACGGGATCTTTGGAGTGTTCCTGCAAATAGAAGAACAAGAGACTCAGATTCGAAGGATTTTCTCACAGTAATATCTCTTGCAGATAATCCCTGTACAGCAGGTAATGCTTCATGTCCTGCAGGTTCTGGAAATGAAAATCCGGATGCACTGGTTTATACGGATTGCACCGGTGGAGGTGCTACCCGTGATGCGCGTGCAGTTTCTTGTAGTACAGACCTTGATGTAGGTATGAACGATCCTACCGAGGCGAAAATTTATAGTAGTTTCTGGTTAATGAAAAATAGCTCTAGCCCCGAAGACAGGACTCTGTATTGTGGTGGAAGCCGCAGTGAGCCTCAACCGCTAGTTAACGATGTGGAAGCAATTCAATACCTCTACGGTGTCACAAATGATGCAGGAAGAACAACCTATCGACGTGCTGATCAGGTTGAAGCAGGTGACCAGTGGGGCATGGTGACCAGTGTACAGGTGGGTTTATTGATGCGTTCATCTAACCAATATGTTCTGGATCAAGTGAGTACCAAAACTAGATATAACCTACTAAATACCAACGTTGATATTGCTGCTAAGGATCTGCGTAGACTCTTCAGGATATATACAACCACTATTAATCTGGAAAATAAACGTACAGGTGCTCTATTATGAAACTTCATAAAGCTACAACAGACAATAAAGCAAGTATGCTAATAACACCGCTTTTGCTAGCGAAAAAACAAAGAGGCGCAACATTGTTTACAGCACTTGTTTTCCTTATGCTTATGACGATAGTGAGTGTTTCTGCAACTAAAATTTCGATGCTGGATATTCTGGTTTCGGGAAACAATGAACAGCACATGCGGATTTTTCAAACCACCGAGAATGATTTAAATGAACTAGTAACTCCGGCAATCCTATTGCCAGTTTTACAAACGGAAGGTTTTGGAGCGCCATGGAAACATGAACTTCCTGGTAAATCCTTAAAGCCTCATACAGACGAAGAGATTATAAGCAGAAACCTGGAATACGACTGTGGCGGTTTTGATGGCAAGGCAGTCAGTCTGGGGCCGGATGTGCCACCTTGTTATTTATATGATTTCAAGGTGGAGTCGAGTTTGTCTAACTCAGGTATTCAAGATAAACACGTCCGCGGTGCGGGAAAAGAATACCCTAACATCTCACGGAACAGCAGTTTAAGATAAAGTTTGAAAGCAGACTTACCGAAAATATAAAAATAAACTAATCCATAAAGGATCGGAACAATGAAAAATTTAACGAATAATCTAATAACTACATTAAAGACCTTTCTTGCAGTGTCGATAATCGCCGCCGGTGTAACGTCTTATGCAGACGACACCGAGGTGTTTTATTCGATGAATGTCTCCAAACCGAATCTTTTATTTGTGCTGGATGTCTCCGGAAGTATGAACAATACCGTGTCAACTGCTACTTCTCCCGGGTATAAAAAAACTCTTGTTATACCAATAGTTACTTCGGCTGATGATGGTATTCAAAATGGTAGTGGCAACCCAATAGATTATACTGGGGCCGAGCATGCAGTAGATAATAATGATTCAGTGCGGTTGCGCTTTATCAATATTAATATTCCGCAAGGCGCAAAAATCGAAGAGGCCTATATCCAGTTTGAAGCGAGTCAAACATCACCGAAGAAAAAAGCTCATTTCAAGGTTTATGCTGAATCTACCGACAATGCGCCAGCAACGGTGGCAAACTTTTTCGGCGGTAGTTATTATAAAGATGGTGACTCGCATCATCACGATAAGTGGAGGGCTGGAGACAGAGGAGAAGATCAAAGAGTAGATGTTAAAAACGTTACTGAAGATGTTATTAAGCGAGATGGATGGTCTGAAAATAATGCCATAGCCTATTATGTAGACTCAAAAGATGGTGAGAGAGCAATAGCAATGTTTGATCACCCAACGGCAGCCCCGCCAACATTGTATATTGAATATGAAGTAGAGAAAGTAACAATAAAGAAAAACCGCCTCGAAGTTATGCAGGAGTCACTGCGGGCTGTACTATTGGAGGCACCGGATAATGTCAAGGTTGGTTTATTGAACTACGGACTGGATGCGATTAACCCGGAAGTCGATGGTAACTATCCAGAAAACAGAAGGCATCATTCAGTATCAGGTATTACATTTCCGATCACTGATATCAATGCCATGGCGCGTGAGGTGATTCCAACCACTGCTGATGTGTATGGTTTACCGTTTCTTCCGTCTGCAACTGCCACAGTCCGTGAGTATATAGCCGATGTTGCAGATAGCTGGAACTATAAATCCTATACGCCAATTGTAGATTCGCTTTATGAAGCTGCACTTTATTACCGTGGTGAAAAAATTCACTATGGGCAGAATTTACCGACCATAAATGGTGCTCACCCAGTCACTTATGATGGTCCTGTAGTAACAACAAATGTGCATGTTGGAGGACGCGATCGTGCAAATGCACCCAAATACAAAACACCCATAGAAAGTAGCTGTCAGGAGAACTATATTGTTTTAATGACCGATGGTGCACCAACTTATAGAGATTCAGACTGGAAAAAAAGAGCAGGGCCTTTTGCTACAATCAGAAACACAGCTAGTGGACCTCAGGGACCTCTTGCTGCTGCTGTTCCTGCCTGTGAGACTGCCGCGGGGGTTGGTTTAGAGGGTAATTGTGGTGCTGAGCTGACACATTATCTTGCAACACATGATAATTTGGGCGATCCAACGGGTGCCCTCCCTTATGGCCAGGAAGGTAATCAATTTATCCATACTTTCACCATAGGATTTGATACCGGTAAAGGCAGTGATACAGAAGAATATCTGAAAAGCCTGGCCACTTACGATGACAAAGATACCCCTGATGGTCCTGATAAAGATGGTTATTTTCTCGCGACTAGCCCGGAAGACCTGGCAGCGGCTTTCAAGGGTATTCTGGATGAAGTTGCAGAACCTAAAGGCACGCTTGCCTCACCCGGTTATAGTGTCAATGTTAAAAATGGTTTAGAGCATGAGAACGATATTTACATCCCTGTATTTGATCGTAAAAACGCATCTCGCTGGGCGGGTAACTTGAAGAAATTCAAAATTGAGGATGTCAATGGAAGAAGGCTTATACGCGGTAAGAATGGTGCTAATGCAACTGATGAGCTGGGTGGATTTACCTCAAACGCATTAGACTACTGGTCTGACAGCCCTGCCTCTGACCCTGATGGAAAGGTTGTACAAAAAGGTGGTTTGGCAAACAAGCTGACTGATCCTGATGCACGAAAAATATATTCAAACCTGACTGGAGATAGCTCTGTTAACCTTAGCACTGCAGCTAATACAGTAGCTATTTCAAATATAGCTAATATGGACAGTGCGGACCTGGGTTTGCCAAATACAGCCAGCGAAGATTATCGTAAACAAATCGTTAATTTCATGCGTGGTTGGGAAAATGGAGTTGCATCAGGCTTGGGTAAGAAGGCAAGATTGCATATGGGAGATATGCTGCATTCTGAGCCATTGGTTGTAACCTATAACAAGGGTGATGCAGCGGGTGTTGGCAAAAAACAGTATATTTTTGCCGGTACCAACGAAGGTTATCTGCATGCTTTTGATACCGATACTGGTGAAGAGAAGTTTGCTTTTATTCCGAAAAAATTATTAAGCACACTTTCTGAGCCATTATTCTTGAATGCGGGCACCCAGGTTGATCATAAGTACGGAGTCGATGGTGCCATAACTGCCTGGTATAAAGGAGGGGAAGACGGCGTTCTTGATACTACAGCGGGTGACAAGGTCATTATATACGTTGGTTTACGTCGCGGTGGAAATGCATTTTATGCCCTTGATGTGACAGATATTGACCAGCCTAAGCTTTTATGGAAAAAATCAGAGGATGATCATGCGTCTATGGGACAGTCATGGTCAGTTCCGTATCTGGTAAAAGCGGGTGTTTCAAGTAGCGGAACTGCTAAAGAAGTGATGGTTGTAAGCGGTGGTTATGACGAAGATGAAGATCGCGACAAGACCGATGGTTCCGGTGAAGTTGATGATGCAACCTCAGCTGTTACTGCAGATGTGGGTAATGATATTCTTATCTTTGATGCCAATGACGGTAGCCTGGTATGGTCCATGCCTGCAGCAATGCGAGCGCAAATTACCAATAGCATACCGGGTGGTGTTAGAGTGCTTGATACAAACTATAACGGTTTGGTTGATCGCATGTATTTTGCCGATACGGGTGGTAACGTATGGCGCCTGGATTTGAGTGAAAAAATTGGTGATGCTTCAAGCTCATCGGTTTTAACAAAGTTAGCCTCCTTGGGCGGTACGGGTATCAACTCACGGAAATTCTATAATGAGCCGGATGTTGCATTAATGAAGCTCAACGGAAAGACCGTATTCGCAGTTTCTGTTGGTAGTGGTTTTAGAGCGCATCCTATGGATAAAACGATTAGTGATAATTTCTTTGTTTTAATCGACCAAAAGCCATTTCATCCGCTAGAAACTACTGGTCCTGAGACCTTTAATACGATTATAAGCAGTAATCTGGCTGAAATAACCATCTCTGGTTCTGGTGTCACTCAAACCAATTCAATCAAAGATGCCGGAATAAGAGGCTGGAAAGTGAACTTTGCAAATCCGGGCGAGAAAGTGTTAGGTGGAGCCCTGGCAGTTGATGGGAACATAACATTTACCACTCTTGTGCCAGAAGTGTTAACCAGTGGTGGAAGTACTGCATCAATAGATCAGTGTGCAGCTCCGGTAACACAGTCGCGCTTTTATGCCATCGATATACTCAGTGGCGGTGCTGGAATGGATCTGAATATGGATGATAGTATTACTGATGATGATATATACATGCTTACAGGTACGGAGATTCTTGGAAAGCCTCAAGTCGTATTTACCCCGCCTTATATCAAGCCTGTATTAGATGGTGATGGCAATGATACCGGTAAAAAGAGCTGTACTCATCCGGTTGATATTCGTAATGGCAAAAAGCTCTCTCAGACTACCGGCTATGATGCTTGTCGATTGGAATCAGTTTACTGGAGTGATCCAGCCCCTGTTGAACAATAAGTACAATGGACCTAAATCAAATGAAAAATATATTAAAATTGTCTGTAACTGCTTTGGCGCTTGTTCCTCTTCTTTTTTCAGTTGAGGCACAAGAAACAATCTATAAATGTGTGAATGCGAAGGCTGAGGTCTATTACAACGACCAGCCTTGCGATGTGACGACTATTGAACGAAAACTCAAAGCAGTTAAAGATCCTGAGGGTGGCTATATACCACCCAGGTTTGTAAGAGAAAAGGCAAAATCAGGCTCTAAAGGAGTTGTTGTAGGTGGAGTATCATCAAGAAAGCTTGATAACAGTAAACAAGATAATAGTGATAATTCTGATCAAGCGGGCGCTGGCGCTAGCAATGGCTCCAACACTGGTACACAAGCTTCTTCTTCAGCTTCCACTAATAATTCAAGCGGATCATCTAATTATTCTTCTAATTCGCAATCTAGTAACAACTCAACTAATCAAGGTGATTCAGCTTCAAAACGCCAAACAAAAAGAGTGATACACAAAGAGCGAGATTATGAAAGGGTAGTCAAGCGCTATGATGATTGATTCTGCCTCGATGAGATCATTTTGGCAGTTCCTTAATATATAGATCCTGCTTAGAATAAGGTATCTCAATCTTTTCATCATTAAAGCGTTTGTAAATAGCACTATTTAGTTGATGTAGCGCACGACCGCTTAGCTCTGGGTCTTCGATCCAGCAGAGGAGCTCAAAGTCAAGGCTTGATGCTCCAAACTGGCGGAATCGGACTCGTGGTTCGGGTGTTTCTGTTACTAACGGCTCATTCGTCGCGATATCCATCAATATTTGCTCGACCTGGTCTATATCTGTTCCATAAGCAACGCCGATTTTGACGCGGATTCTGAATTTTGGATGAGGCCCGCCACTCTGGTTGGTGACTTGGCTATTGCCCATAATGGAGTTAGGCACGGTCACTTCAACATCGTCACGAGTGATCATGCGCGTACTACGCAACCCTATGTGGGTCACTTTGCCGCGTTGGTTATTATCAAGCACAACATAATCACCAATCTTATAAGGTGTGTCAGCTAGTATAAATACGCCTGAAAACAGATTAGCCAGTGTATCCTTGGCAGCAAAACCGACTGCGATACCGACGATACCTGCAGATGCCAGCCAGGCCGTCATATCAATCCCCCAGACCTGGAAGATGATGTAAACAGATACCGCTACAATCAGGAGTTTTGAAATGTTATCGAATAGAGGAAGTGTTTGTGGCTGGATTAAACTTGCTTTCTTTTGACTCCCCCCCCAGGCGAGCTGTTGCAGTATAATTTTTGATACACGCATCAGTGCTATCGTCCAGATAATCACACCTATAGTTTTAAAGCCAAATATCAAATAATCCGTAATTTTATCAGACAGCGGCATTCTATTAACTCCGGCTGAAAAACCGGTTATCAATAATGAGTAATAAATAGGGGGGCGGGCTATTATCAGTAATCGGTCATCAAGGAAAGATTTGGTTTTACTGGTTAAAAACTTGACGATGCGAAAAATGAGCCATGAAAGCGCCGAAGCAAGCAAAAAGGTAATAAGCATAATGGCCCCGCCCTGAAACCAGGGTTGGCCATCAAAAAAGTGTAATACAGGCGCAAGGTATTGTTCTAAATTTTCCATTCTATTCCTTCTAACTGACTGAATTTTTCAATAACTTTAGCAGAAAGTCATTTTTTTTTGATTAAATAATTATTCGCTAAAATTCCATAACATATCCTGATAAATACTCTTTAAAAAGACACCCCCCCACTTTTAGCCTGTTTTTTTGAGTAATAATCAACTGTTAGCTAGCCATAATAGATATCTCGCTGCCCTGGGTAATGAGTTTTTTCAATATATTGCGACTGAATGCGGAGAACTATTTATTCAAATGAAATGAAAGGTTAAAACTTTACCGACTGTATAACAGAGCTTGTGAATAGTTTTTTTTAAAGATAAAATCCCCCCCTTGTTTTTTGTGCTCGTTTACACGCAATTATCCGTTAAGGTTATTGCAACTCAATCTCATTACAGTTTGATTTGATTGAAGTCAGATGAAATTTATAGCATATAAAAATTTACAGGCGCGTAACTCAGTTGGTTAGAGTGCCACCATGACATGGTGGAAGTCCTCGGTTCGAGTCCGAGCGTGCCTACCAATTTTATTACACTGACTTTCTGTAATATTCTGAAAGTTAAATACATGTGGCCTCTCGTATGGGCCACCACTGGGAGATACAATGCCAACGATTACCTTGCCTGACGGCAGCCAACGATCATTCGATCACGCCATTTCTATTCTTGATGTTGCCAATGATATTGGTCCCGGCCTAGCTAAAGCAACCCTTGCCGGTGCTATTGATGGCAAGCAGTATGACGCTAGTCACTTAATTGAAGATGATGTAGAGCTCAGTATCATCACCACAAATAGCGAGGAGGGTGTTGATGTTATCCGTCACTCATCGGCTCATTTGATGGCGCAAGCAGTTAAACAATTATTTCCTGAAGCACAAGTGACTATTGGCCCTGTAATTGAAGACGGGTTCTTTTACGATTTTTCCTATGAGCGAGCTTTCACTCCGGAAGACGTCGACGCTATTGAAAAGCGCATGCAGGATTTGATTAAGCAAGATTTACCAATTGAAAGAAGTGTGATGTCTCGAGAAGATGCAGTTAAGTTTTTTCGTGACATGGGTGAAGAATATAAAGCTGAAATAATCGAAAGTATTCCATCAGACGAAGATTTATCGCTTTACAAACAGGGTGACTTTACCGATTTGTGTCGTGGTCCACATGTACCCAGTACCGGAAAAATACCAGCGGTTAAACTCACAAAATTAGCAGGCGCATACTGGCGTGGTGATTCCAATAACGAAATGCTGCAACGTATCTATGGTACTGCATGGGAAAACAAAAAAGCACTGAAGTCGTATTTACATCGCATAGAAGAAGCGGAAAAACGCGACCACCGTAAAATAGGACGCAAACTTGATTTATTTCATATTCAGGATGAAGCTCCTGGGCAAATCTTCTGGCACGATAAAGGCTGGACAATTTATCAAGTGATTTCACAATATATCCGTGAACAACAGCGTTTGCGTGATTACAAAGAAGTTAATACTCCTGAGCTGGTAGATTTCTCTTTGTGGGAACGTTCAGGGCATGCAGCAAAATACAGTGAGGATATGTTTTCCTTGGAGTCTGATGGTCGACAGTTTGCTCTAAAGCCAATGAACTGTCCTTGTCATGTTCAAATATTCAATCAGGGCCTCAAAAGTTACCGTGATTTGCCTTTGAGAATTGCAGAATTTGGCGCTTGTCACCGCAATGAAATGTCGGGTGCCTTACATGGTTTAATGCGCGTGCGTGGGTTTGTGCAGGATGATGGGCATATCTTCTGTACTGAAGAACAGATACAACCTGAAGTAGCGGATTTTATAGATTTCTTGCATGCAGTTTACAAAGATTTTGGATTTGATGATGTTATCTATCGTTTATCTACGCGTCCTGAAAATCGGGTTGGAAGCGAAGAAAATTGGGATAAAGCTGAGAAAGCATTGGCTGATGCTTTAGATGCGCAAAACCTGGAATGGGAAGAGTTGCCTGGAGAAGGAGCTTTTTATGGTCCCAAGATCGAGTTTTCGCTAAAAGATAGTATTGGCAGGGTATGGCAATTGGGAACGATACAGGTCGATTTCTCCATGCCGGAAAGACTCGATGCTGAGTATGTGGCAGAAGATGGATCACGCAAAATACCCGTGATGTTACACCGCGCAATTTTAGGGTCTTTTGAACGCTTCATCGGAATACTGATCGAACACCATGAAGGCAAATTTCCGCTATGGTTATCACCAATACAGGCGGTAATTATGAATATTACCGATAAACAGTCCGATTTCGTCACAAATGTTGAAAATAGGCTGAAAAAAAGCGGTATTAGGGTCGTATCAGACTTGAGAAATGAGAAAATAGGCTTTAAAATTCGCGAGCACACTCTACAGCGTACACCTTACCTTTTGGTAGTGGGTGATCGTGAGGTAGAAAATGACTCTGTCGCCTTACGTACACGTGCGGGAGAGGATCTCGGCAGCATGACTGTAAATGAGTTAATAGAAAGAATTTTACAAGAAAATGCTACCTGTGGTTGAACCGGGTAGTTTTGCTATTAAATTTGATAGAGGAAAAAAAGTATCGCTAAGCCAAAGAAAAATAGGGTCAATGAAGAAATTGTGGTGCCTGAAGTTAGGCTCATTGATAAGGATGGCGAAAACGTAGGTGTTGTATCAACAGTAGAAGCTATGGAAAAAGCTGCTGCTGATACATTGGATCTAGTTGAAATTGTTCCTACTGCTACTCCACCTGTTTGTCGAATTATGGACTACGGAAAATTTAAATTTTCCCAAAGTAAACAAAAAGGCGCAAACAAAAAGAAGCAAAAAAAGACACAGGTCAAAGAGATCAAAATGCGACCTGGTACCGATATTGGTGATTACAATATCAAACTTAAAAAGCTGATTGAGTTTTTAGAAGAAGGCGATAAGACCAAAGTCACGATCCGTTTTAGAGGGCGTGAAATGGCACATCGTGAGTTGGGTATGGAAATGCTCAAACGCGTAGAAAAAGATTTAGAAGAATATGGTTCTGTTGAACAGTTCCCTAAAATGGAAGGTCGCCAAATGATTATGGTGATCGGCCCAACTAAAAAAGAGAAAGGTCACGCTTAGTTAATGTTTTATAACTATAAGCTTTAAGACTAACAGTTTTTTATCATTCCTTAAGGAGAGGCACTCTTACAGGAATGTTTGTTAACTCAATCACATTTTAGTATTTTGTGATTTATATGGAGAGTAAAGATGCCTAAGATGAAAACCAACCGCGGCGCTGCAAAGCGATTCCGCAAGCGTGCTAATGGCACGTTCAAGTGTAAGCAGTCACATCTGCGCCACATTCTCACTAAGAAAAGCAGCAAACGTAAGCGTCATCTACGCGCTGGTGATGTCGTCGAGAAAGTCGATACTCCAATGGTTCGTAGAATGTTGCCGTACGTTTGATATTGTTAAAGATATAGAGAGGATTAGAAAATGGCTAGAGTTAAACGCGGTGTAACAGCACGCGCAAAGCACAAAAAAGTTTTAAAGAAAGCAAAAGGTTATTATGGTGCACGGAGTCGAGTATTTCGTGTAGCGACACAGGCAGTTACCAAAGCAGGCCAATATGCTTACCGTGACCGTCGTCAAAAGAAACGTCAATTCCGTCGTTTGTGGATTGTGCGTATCAACGCTGCTGCTCGCATGTTTGATATGTCTTACAGTCGCTTTATGGACGGCCTAAACAAAGCTCAAATTGAAGTTGATCGTAAAATGTTAGCCGATTTAGCTGTACATGACATTGATGCTTTTGGACAGTTAGCTGAGAAGGCAAAAGCTGCCCTAGCTTAGTTTACTGTTAAGTTTGACTTCGTCAGGCTTGATAAAAGATGTAAATCAAAGCGAGGAAAGGTTATTGCCTTCCCTCGCTTTTTTTATGATTAAGAATTATTGGAGAACCTTCTGTGGATAAACTAACAGAACTCATGCAGCAAGCTCAAACCCTATTAACAGCTAGCAAAAGTTTAGTGGAGCTTGATGAGATCCGGGTACATTATCTGGGCAAAAAGGGTTTGATAACGGATCAACTGAAGCAGCTGGGCCAGCTGCCGGCAGAAGAGCGCCGTGAGGCTGGGCAAGAGATCAATAAAGCGAAGCAAGCTTTGTCAGAATTAATTACTAGCCGTAAAGCTTTATTAGAAGATGAGCTGTTAAATCAGCGATTGCAAAATGAACGCCTGGATATCACCTTGCCAGGTCGTCAAATGGAAGCTGGTAGCTTGCATCCAGTTACACGCACAGCAATACGTATTGAAGAAATTTTCATGCAACTAGGATTTGGTGTAGAAGTTGGTCCGGAAATTGAAGATGATTATCATAACTTTACTGCATTGAATATTCCTGATCATCATCCCTCACGTGCTTCACACGATACATTCTATTTTGATGATGGGACTTTGTTGCGAACGCATACATCTCCAGTGCAAATTCGTACCATGGAAAATAAAGAGCCGCCTCTGCGCATCATTGCACCGGGTCGAGTGTATCGTTGTGACTCAGATGTTACTCATAGTCCAATGTTTCATCAAGTTGAAGGTTTAATGGTTGATAAAGATGTCACCTTCTCAGACCTCAAGGGTATCCTCGAAGCGTTTTTCAAAGCATTCTTTGAAGTAGATGATTTACCCACACGATTTCGTCCGCATTATTTTCCATTTACTGAGCCTTCTGCTGAAACCGACATTCAATGTGTATTGTGCGACGGCAAGGGTTGTCGAGTGTGTGGCAATACTGGCTGGATTGAAGTCATGGGCTGCGGCATGGTAAATCCTGAAGTCTTCCGACATGTAGGCATAGACCCAGAAGAATATACAGGCTTCGCTTTTGGTTTTGGTATTGATCGTTTAGCGATGCTGAGGTATGGCATTGATGATCTGCGTAAGTTGTTTGATAACGACGTCCGTTTCTTAAAGCAATTTGCATGAGGTTGATATAAGTTTATGAAAATTAGTGAAAATTGGCTACGTGAATGGGTGCATCTTGATGCAACTACAGAAGAGATAGCGCATCAACTTATTATGTCTGGAACTGAGCTTGATGGAATTCATCCTATTGCTTCAGCTTTCACCAATGTAATTGTTGGGAAGATAGAAAGTATTGAACAGCATCCCAATGCAGACAGGTTACGTGTGTGTCAGGTGAATGTTGGCGCTGAAGAGCTAATACAGATTGTTACGAATGCATCAGTAGAAGTTGGTCAAAAAGTACCTGTGGCGATGATTGGTGCTGAGCTCCCCGAACCTGACGGTAAAATATTTAAAATCAAGAAAAGTAAATTACGTGGTGTGCTTTCGCAAGGCATGTTTTGTGGGTCAGAAACCTTAGGTATGAGTGGGGGTGGAGATGGCTTGTTGAGCATTCCAGTAAATGCTGATTTAGGTATAAGCATAAGAGAGGTATTTGATCTAAGAGATGTAGTTCTTGATTTGGATACGACGCCAAATCGCGCAGACTTATTATCGGTTGCAGGTGTTTCCCGTGAACTTGGGGTGATCATGCAAGCACCTGTCGCAGAACTTGAGATTAAAAAAGTTGTAGTTGAAAGTGATGAAACTTTCCCTGTTAAAATAAGTGCTGATGACTTGTGTCATCGATATGCAGGTAGAATCATCAAAGACTTGGATGTAAAAGCTCAGACACCAGATTGGATTGTTGAAAAATTAAAACGTTCAGATATTCGTAGCCTCGGCCCAGTGGTTGATGTGACTAATTACGTCATGCTGGAGTTAGGCCAGCCCATGCATGGTTTTGATTTTGATAAACTCTCGGGTGGAATAGATGTTAGAAGAGCACTTGAAGATGAAAAGCTAACATTACTCGATGGTAAAGAAATCTCCTTAAATACAGATACCATGGTCATTGCAGATGCTGATAAAGCGCTCGCACTTGCAGGTATCATGGGTGGAGATGAAAGCGCTGTAAGTGACAATACCTTGAATATCTATCTAGAAAGTGCGTTTTTCTTACCCGAAAAAATTATGGGAAAAGCACGTCAATACGGTTTACATACTGATTCATCACACCGATTTGAACGAGGGGTATCGCCTGATTTACAAGTCAAAGCTTTGGAGCGTGCAACCCAGTTGATCGTAGAAATATGTGGCGGACGGGCTGGAGCTATTACTGATGTAATCGCTAATGATGATTTGCTCAAGCGTAATGACATTAATTTTGAACGTAGTCGTATTAAACGCCACCTGGGTATCGAAGTGGAGGATAAACGCGTTGAGGATATTCTTACTCGCTTGGGTTGCAAAGTAGAAAAAAGAGAATCAGGTTGGACGATAACACCCCCGGTATTTCGTTTTGACCTCGCAACACCAGAGGACCTTGTTGAAGAAGTAGCGCGTATCTATGGTTACGATAATATTCCGGCTCGCCTTCGTCCTATGGAGCCTAGAATTGCCCACAAAGAAGAGACGCTTGTTAGTGAAGATACTTTTCGTAATATCTTGGTGGCGCGTGGTTATCAAGAAGCCATAACTTATAGTTTTGTTGCTCCTGCGGTTGAAGCATTACTAAGTCCCGAACAAGGACAAATAAGATTATCAAATCCGATCTCTGAAGATTTATCGATTATGCGCAGTACTTTGTGGTCCGGGTTGATTCCAGCTATTGATAAAAATGTAAAACGACAGCAGTCTCGGGTGAGATTTTTTGAAACAGGTCTTAGCTTTCAAAAAACCAGTGGAGGTCTTGAGCAACGTAAAAAACTTGCGGGAGCCATAACTGGCAGCTTGTATTCTGAGCAATGGAACATGTCCTCACGAGAGGTAGATTTCTATGATATTAAAGGGGATGTCGAAGCTTTGCTAACAGAAGCTTCGGGGAAAAAGTTTGATTTCGTGACAACTGATCATTCAGCGTTACATCCTGGACAATCAGCAAATATTCTATCAGATGGACAGCTTGTAGGTGTTTGTGGAGCGCTACATCCAGTTATTGAAAAGAAGTTGAGCTTAGATCAACAAGTGTTTGTATTTGAACTGGATATTGATTTAATTTCACAGAAAAAATTACCCGAATATACTAAAATATCGTCTTATCCATCAACACGTCGCGACCTTGCATTGCTGGTAAATAGTGACATTGAGTTCTCTAGTATTGTTAAGGCGTTGAAAAATATGAAAATTAGAGAGCTGATTGATATCTTCATTTTTGATGTGTATGAAGGTGAACATGTAGATTCAGGGCAAAAAAGTCTCGCTTTAGGCTTGATTTTTCAGGATTTTTCGCGCACCCTAGAGGAACAAGAAATCAGTGCTCATGTTGGGAAGATCATGAAGACACTAGAGAACCAAACAGGGGCAGTATTAAGACAATAAATGTATCAAAATTACAGATTTTTCTGTTAATTGATTGTCATAAAATCTCTGCGCGTACAGCCTCTGTTAATTACTAAAGGAGAGCAGCAAGAATGACTTTGACAAAAGCCGGTATGGTGGAACATCTGTTTGATGAACTAGGTTTAAATAAAAGAGAAGCAAAAGAACTGGTAGAAATGTTCTTCGAAGAAATCAGAACTGCATTAGAGCAAGGACAAAATATTAAACTTTCCGGATTTGGAAACTTTATGTTACGAGATAAAGCTCAACGCCCTGGCAGAAATCCAAAATCGGGTGAGGCTATTCCAGTCAGCGCTCGTCGAGTTGTTACATTCCGTCCTGGTCAAAAACTTAAGCAGAGAGTAGAAAAATATGCTGGAAGCATCCAACAATAAAGAATTACCGGCGATACCGAGTAAACGGTATTTTACTATTGGGGAAGTTAGCAATCTTTGTGGTGTAAAAGCTCATGTATTGCGTTACTGGGAACAAGAATTTCCTAACCTGAAACCGATGAAGCGTCGTGGTAATCGTCGTTATTATCAACGTGATGATGTTCTTCTTATACGTCAAATCCGTAGTTTATTGCATGAACAAGGTTATACGATTAATGGCGCTCGACAGAAACTTTCGGGTGTAGAGGCGGAAGATGATAGTGCAAAAGCAAATCAATTGTCTCGTCAGATAATTACTGAGTTGGAAACTATTTTAAGCGTTCTTAAAAACTAAAAAAGTTTTATCTATAAACTAGTAATTTGGTTTATGTTATTTGAGTAGTTTGTTTAACTATCTATATTAGATAGTTAAACAGACACCCCCACACTTTTATAAGGTTTTTTGCAAAACCAAACTCTACGATTAGTTGTCGCTTAGCAACAATGTCTCGGCTAAAACTGTTTTAAATAAAAATCAACTGCGTTATTACCTTCATTGATCGGTTGAATTCATTATGTTTTGACTGGGAATGTGAATGAATTAGGAAGATAAAAAATACGTTCTTGTTCACGATATAGACTATTATCTTCTGCAATTTCTACAAAACATTGCGCACGACTGATTTCTCTTAAGTCAGTAGAGGCGATACTCTTTTCAATACTCTCACTAATGTCCTGATGATTAAACTCAGCCAGCCATTTATTTTTCGCAATAGGAATTATTCTTTTATCACTCTGCTGATGATCAGCGTACTCCCAATGACCACGTAAATGATCTTCTGTAATTCCTATTCCAGCGGGAGCTGAGATTACATTAGAAGGATAAAATAAACGTCCCTTGATTAGACAATGTCGCGCATCAATTTCATATTCAAAGTGATTCGGATATTTCTTACTTAACTGAGACTGATTTGTTTGTAAATGATGTAGTTTTTTACCCAATTGATCTTTAGTGTTGGTTCCAAACCAACGAAAAGGATCTTCAAAAGGTGGGCTACCAAGATAAAATTTCACTGCAACTTCGAGATGGATAGTTTTTTGTGATTGTAAATCACGCAGAATAAAGTCGATCTCCCCATGCGTTATGCCCTCTTCGATTATCTGAATATTCTGAGCTAATAACTGGTAATTAGGACTTATTTTCAACCAAAACGAGATCAGCCCCTCAAACATGGAACCTAGTCTTGCCGATTGTAGCTGTCCTAAATGTTCAATCAGGGCTCTGGGGTTTTGATCTAGTTTTATTAATGCGGGTAGGCAAGCATTGAATTCTTTCCGGCAAACTTTATTATTCCACCAAACTGTATCCCCAATGATGCCGGATACCAGAGGAGGGCTGGCAATAACCCAGACAAGATCTCTGACTACTCTGCTTGAAAATTGATTTATGTATTGATGCACTTGCTACCTAGTTCTTTAGCCAATAAAGAATTCTATTGTTGGCAGGCATCTCCACATCGCCTGCGAGAGTCATGTCTGATTCAATGGCAAGTTCGTTTAATGCTTCAAAGTCCCTCACGCCACTTCTGCTGTCAGATTGTCTAAGCCATTGATCAAAGCGTGCATTACTCTGGCTAGTGTATTCACCATGGTAATTAAATGGCCCGTAGAGAATGAAAAGACCTTCGGTTTTTAAAAATCTGGCAGCGTTTTTAAAATAATCGACTACATTCTGCCACGACATAATGTGCACAGCATTTGCCGAAAAAATTGCATCTAACTCAATTGACGGCCACTGATTAGTACTAACGTTTAGGGGAATAGGTGGAGGAGTATTGTTTAATCCAGCTTCTGCTAACCAGAGTTTAATTCCATCTAGGTATTCAGCTTGATCAGTTGTTTGCCAAATTAGATCAGGCATGTGTTGGGCAAAATAAACAGCATGTTGCCCCGTGCCACTGCCGATTTCCAAAACATGCTTTCTGTCGGTTAATAATGGTAGAAGAACCTTTAAAATATGTTGTTGATTTTGTGCGCAGGATTCAGAGTATGGTTTCATCTTCTTCATTCCTTAGTATGTTCATCGCTATAGGGTGACTTTAGTGACTTCATGTATTCATATACTCCCGCCTGCTCATGCTTTACATAGTTTTCTATAGACTCTTGAAAAGGTGAGTTATTAAGCCAGTGACTTGATCGGGTTAGTGTAGGTATAAAGCCTCGTGCGATTTTATGTTCGCCTTGAGCACCTGGCTCGAAGTGCTGTAATTTGTTGCTAATACAGTACTCGATCCCTTGATAATAACAGGCTTCAAAATGCAGCTTATCTATTTGTTCAATACAGCCCCAATGACGTCCATATAAAGTGGTGTCGCTGGCATACATCAGTGATCCTGCAATACATTTTCCAGTTGAGTTATCAGCTAGAACCAATACTGTTTGATCAGGTAATTTTTGTGCAACTTCTTTAAAGAAGTCTTCATTCAATGTGGCGGTGCCATATTTTTCTGCAAAGGTTTGTTGATAAAAAAGTGCAAAATCATTCCAATCTTTATCACTGGCGGTGTGGCCATTTAATACCCGTAATTTAATATTTTGTTGTTTGACACGACGACGCTCTTGGCGAATATTTTTGCGTTTTTTCTTATCCAGTTTATTCAAAAAATCTTCAAAGTTGGTGTAATTCTGATTATGCCAATGAAACTGACAATCATGTCGCGCTAAAAGTCCATTTTTTTCCATCCAGTCCTGTTCATCGCTAGCTGCAAACAAGCAATGAAAGCTACTGTAGTTTTGTTGCTGCGCGAACTGTTGTACGGTTTGCATTAATAACGGATAAATCTCATTAATCCTATGATGCATACATAATAGCCGTTGCCCACTTGCTGGCGTGTATGGTATGGAGGAAACAAGCTTTGGAAAATAGGGTATATTATTTCTTTGATAAGCATCAGCCCAGGCATGGTCAAATACAAACTCACCGTAGGAATTGGTTTTTGTATAGAGCGGCATGGCTGCTATAAGTGTTTTACTTGTGTTATTTTCGTTATTTCTAGAATCTTCATAAACAGCCACATGACAAGGATGCCATCCAAACTTATCACTCACGCAGCCGTGCTTTTCCAATGCAGCTAAAAACTCATGTTTCATAAAAGGATTATTGTCTTTGACTAAACGGTTCCATTGATCCATCGGAATCTGAGAAATTTGAGAGTGAATGTTTATCTGCATTTGGCTTATTATAAGGTTATGATTGGACTGTAATTATCGTTAGAGGCTATTTTGCCAATTAAAGAATACCATAGCTATAGAACTGATCTTGAAAAGAAGAAAAAAGGGTTGCTGGGTCGTTTTTTTGCATTTTTAGTTCAATCAATATTGATTGTTATTCTTTTGTTTTTTGCTGTTTTATTGGTATTTCGTTGGACTCCAATTCCAACTTCGTCATTTATCTATAAACAAAACTCACTTGCAATAGAATCACCAAAGATTTATAAAAAAGCCGCCTATGAGTGGCTAGATTGGGATGATATTCCACCTTATGTGGCATTGGCAGTTATCGCTGCTGAGGATCAAAGATTCCCCAATCATTGGGGTATAGATACTATTGAATTAAGAAAAGCTTTATCACAGAAAAATAGTAATGCAAGGTCACTGCGAGGTGCGAGCACGATCACTCAACAAACAACAAAGAATCTGTTTTTGTGGAATCAAAGAAGTTATACCAGAAAAATTATTGAGGCGGGATTGAGTTTGGCGATTGAAATTGCCTGGCCGAAAAAACGTATTCTTGAAGTTTACTTAAATATCGCACAATTTGGTGATGCAATCTTTGGTGTAAAAGAAGCAAGTCGTTTACTATTTCATAAACAAGCGAAAGATTTAAGCTTAGATGAGGCCGCAATGCTGGCAGCAGTATTGCCGAAACCGGCGATTTCAAATGTTAATGAACCAAGACCAGAATTAATTCAACGTCAACAATGGATACTAAAACAAATGAAACAACTTGGTGGTTTACAGTATTTGAATAAAATCTAACGATAAATAAAGTTGTGAGATTGTATTAGCAATAAAAAAGGGAGCTAGTAGCTCCCTTTTAACTATCTGTCTATCGCAAGACAATTTTAGTTTGTATTTACCCACTGCCCACTGCTGTTCTTACAGGCTCTGCCTTTCACTTGCTGCTGCCGCCCATCAATCCACGCATCCATGACATAGTCACGGCATTGAGTTGGTTGACCATTTACATTGCCATCGTATTTATTCGTAGGAGTAAATTCGTAGTTGGTCCTGGTATTTGGATTTTCCCACGCTACTTTTTCATAGTTAGGTGCTGTTTCAAGTGATTGGTTAACCCTTTGCTGGTCTTGCTGGTCGAGTCCGCGGCCAATATTCCCGCCTATCATTCCACCGGCTATAGCACCGATAATTGTCATGGCAGTGTTACCTTTACCTCCACCGAATTGGTGTCCTACAACGCCTCCAATCACAGAGCCGGCTATTGCAGATTGTTGTTCTTTACTTGCTCCTGCACAACCACCTAGGATAGCGGTTGATGTAAGCATTATTGTGATAAGCCCAGTTGTCATAACTGTTTTAGCTGTTTTTACTGTCTTCATTTTCTTCCCCTTATTAATGAGTATGTAACGTACATACGATCGATTATATTAGTTTAAGTTCCGCATTTCAGTGCTAAATAAGCAAATCGACGGATTATTTACGCTTTAATATTACCAGCATTGCATAAAATTTCATAAGCAATAGTCTCTGATGCTTGAGCTACATCATCAGTACTGAGGTTTCCCCCCCATAATTCTGCAAAATCACCAACTTTTATGGGTTCTTCATGGTGGTCTTGGGCATTTATTACGATCATATCCATGGATACACGTCCTAAAAGTGGTGCAATTTTTCCATTAATCCACACCGGTGTTCCATTGCCTGCATGACGGGGGTAGCCATCAGCATAGCCACAGGCAATTACTGCGACTTTCATATCTTTAGGACATTGCCATGTCGCTGCATAGCCAATACTGTCGCCCTTTTTAAGAGAGTGAACGCTGATAACAGGTGCTTCAAATGTCATTGTCGTTTGCAAATCAAAATTTGTAGCACTTTTACTAGCAAAGGGAGAACTGCCATACATCATAATTCCTGGTCGAATCCAGTCTGCATGGCTTTCATTCCAGCCCAAAATACCCGCAGAATTTGCGATGCTACTGGGCGCATCGATATTCGCACAGGCTTTTTTAAAACATTTTATTTGCTCAAGGGTGTAACTGCTTTGAAGATCATCGGCGCATGATAAATGCGTCATCATGATCAATTTATCAGGGTTGACCTGTGAATGATTTTTCAATCGGCTAAACACTGATTGGATGCGTTCTGGCTGAAAACCAAGACGATGCATGCCTGTGTCAATTTTTAGGTTTAATTCAAATTTATGTCGGTGGGAAAAATTATCCAGAAGCGTTAATTGATTATCTTCATGCACTGTAAGCCGCAGGTTTAATTGAGCTGCAATGCGCAAATCATCGGTATTCTGATGGCCTTGTAAAACTGTTATCGGTAAGTCGATGCCTGCTTCACGCAGTACCACAGCCTCAGGAATACAGGAAACCGCAAAAGCATCAGCGATTGGGTAAAGTATACCTGCAGTTGCAACTGCTCCATGCCCATAAGCATTGGCTTTGATTACCGCTAGTAATTTTGAGTTAGGAGCTAGTTGCTTAGCTCGATTGAGATTGTGTTGTAATGCTTCGGGATGAATAGTGATTCGCGCAGAACGTTTCATGTGCTTTAATTTTAAAAGTCGTTGCTAATGATCGGGCGCATAAATATCGGGCATAAAATTATCAAAGCGCGTGTATTTTCCAGTAAAGGTCAAACGTACCTTGCCAATCGCGCCATTTCTTTGTTTACCGATAATGACTTCTGCCATACCTTTATCTGCAGTGTCTTCATTATAAACTTCATCGCGATAAATAAACATAATCACGTCCGCATCCTGCTCGATGGCACCAGATTCACGTAAATCCGACATAATAGGGCGTTTATTCGGGCGCTGCTCCAAGGAACGATTTAACTGCGACAAGGCAATCACGGGACATTCTAATTCTTTCGCCAAGGCTTTGAGTGATCGTGAAATTTCAGAAATTTCAGCAGCACGGTTGTCAGATTTGGAACCCGTTTGCATCAACTGGATATAGTCAATCACAATCACCCCTAACTGCCCATGTTCACGGTGTAATCGGCGCGCTTTTGCACGAATTTCAGTGGGCGACATCGCCGCAGTATCATCAATGAATAGTTGGGTTTCGCCAAAGGTTTTCACTGCCATACCAATGCGCGGCCAGTCTTCTTCACGAATTTTACCGGTTCGAATATCACTTAAAGGCACACGACCCATCGAAGCAAACATCCTCAAAACCAGTTGTTCAGCTGGCATCTCCATACTGAAAATAGCAACTGGCTTTTTGTCATTAATCGCAATAAATTCAGCAAGATTCATCGAGAAGGTAGTCTTGCCCATTGAAGGCCGACCCGCCACAATAACTAGATCACCCTTTTGCAAACCTGATGTCATTTCATCTAGATCGGCATAACCGGTTGAAGCCCCCGTAATTGTTGCATCTGATTTACTTAGCTCGTCAATATGTGCGAGAGTTTGCTTAAGTAAGCCTTTAATATTTTGAAAATCCTGCTTACGATTACCTTGTTCGGCAATCTCAAAAACCTTTTTCTCGGCCTCATCAAGTAATTCTTTACTGGGTCTTTCTCCAGCATTAAATGCATCTTCTGAGATTTCAGAGCCAATACCGATTAACTGACGTAATACAGATTTTTCACGAACAATTTCAGCATAAGCCTTAATGTTAGCGGCGCTCGGCGTATCTTTAGCTAAAGTGCCTAAATAAGCGAGTCCACCTGCATTTTCAAGTTCATCACGATCTTTTAACCATGCAGAAAGGGTGATGACATCCAGCGGATCATCGCGTTCAGCCAAAATCGCAATTGAACGGAAAATAAGGCGATGATCGTGACGATAGAAATCTTCTTCTTGAACAATATCTGCAATTTTTTCCCAGGCACTGTTTTCAAGTAGCAAGCCTCCCAGGACAGATTGTTCTGCTTCGATTGAATGAGGAGGAATTTTTAGTTGTTCTATTGAATGTGATTGTGTAAGGATTGCTGACATACGATGTAGTTTATCGCGGAATGCGCTTAACTGTTAGTGCTAAAAGTTATGAATTGTTTATACAAAATTTGTGGATAACATGTGGATTATATATTCATTACTCTCCCTTAATCCAATATTGGTTTTATTAAGTTGAGCTAAGTAAATCAATTTTAGTTGCATACCGATCGGTATGTATGTATCGACAGGATGGCAACGACGTCCTATTTGAATAAAAAATCAAAACAGTGTTGGCATAATTGGGTCTGTAAACACTGCTCTGGAAGTTCGAAAGATAAAAGCGCAGCGACGCGCCGCAAAATTCTCATGGCTGCTTTTGATGAAATTTACCATCGCGGTTTTCAAGCAGCGAGTCTGAATAATATCCTGAAAAATACAGATACTACCAAGGGTGCTTTGTATCACCATTTCAAAAATAAAATGGAATTAGGCTATGCTGTCGTAGATGACGTGATCTACGAAACTATTAAAGTTAACTGGATAGAACCGTTAAACAAGACTGACGACCCGGTAAAAACGCTGCAACAAAATCTGATACATTCAAGTGACTTAATGACACTAGAGGATGTTTTTTGGGTTGCCCATTGAACAACCTCGCACAAGAGATGTTTCCAATTGATGAAGGTTTTAGAGAACGTATCTCTGCTGTTTACGGAGCTTGGCAAGAAGCCCTAGAAAATGCTTGCGAACGAGGAAAGGCCGCAGGAAATTTTGGTAAAGATGTAGACTCAAAACAGACTGCTTTACTTTTTGTGGCTACACTGGAAGGATGTTTGGGGTTCGCCAAGAGTAAGCAAAACCTGAATACCCTGATGAATTGTGGTCAAGGATTAATTGATCAGTTAGAATCGCTGCGGCCATTATAATAATTAATAGAGACGTCATTCAATGATAGAGAAATATGCAGAGGGAGTTGTAAAGTTTCGTTGGATATTTTTAATATTATCCTTGCTCATGATGTTTGTTGCAGCGTCAGGGGCGAAGAATCTACACTTTAACAATGACTATCGCATTTTCTTCTCAGCAGAAGACCCGCGTCTTCAGGCGTTTGAAGAACTACAGAATACCTATACCAAAAACGACAATGTGTTAATGGTACTGGCACCTAAGGACGGTAAAGTATTTTCCACTTCAACCTTAGCGGCCGTTGAAGATGTGACTGAACGTTCCTGGCAAACACCTTATTCCATCCGCGTTGACTCTCTATCCAACTATCAACATAGTGAATCCATAGTAGATGATATGTCGGTAGGTGATTTATATGAAGATGCGAAAAGCCTCAGCAATGCTGACTTAAAACGCATAGAGGCCATTGCATTAAATGAACCACTTTTAATTCATCGATTAATATCAGAGAAAGCTCATGTAACTGCAGTCAATGTAACCATGGAGTTTCCCAAAACTATAACAAATGATAAGGGTGAAACAGTTGCAGCTGATCCGACTAAACAAGTCACAGAAGTGGTTGCATCGGTCAGAGAACTGAAGTCATATATTAATAAAACTTACCCGGACATTAAGGTTTATCTTTCAGGTATTGTAATGATGAATAACGCCTTTGGAGAGGCAACCATCTACGACATGTCGCATTTATTACCAATCGCACTGTTACTAATACTGATAACGGTATTTCTGTTATTACGCAGTGTTTCGGGAACAATAACTACAATGTTGGTAATTGTGTTTTCTGTAATAACGGCTTTTGGTTTGGCTGGGTGGTTACGAATCGAGCTTTCTTCTCCGGTTATGTCTGCACCTGTGATTATTATGACGCTAGCCGTCGCGGATTGTGTTCATATCTTGTCAACCTGGGTAACAGAGATGAGACATGGCAGAGATAAGCAATCGGCAATGCGCGAGAGTTTGCGGGTAAATTTCATGCCCGTATTTTTAACATCGGTGACAACCGCGATCGGCTTTTTGTCACTTAATAGCAGTGATGCCCCACCGTTTCAGGATCTGGGGAATGTTGCGGCAATGGGAGTCATGGCAGCTTTTGTCTTTTCGATATTTCTATTGCCAGCACTAGCGACTATTTTACCGGTAAGAGTCAAACAACGCGAAACCAAAACATTGAAAATCATGGCGTCATTTGCCGAATGGGTAATTGCCAATCAAAAGTCACTGTTGATAGGTATGGGTATAATAGCCGTACTTCTTGTTTCCCAGATTCCACGCAATGAATTGAATGATGTTTTTGTTGAATACTTCGATGATCGTATCGAGTTTCGTACCGATACGGATTTTATCGTGGATAATCTCACCGGTATTTATTATGTGGATTATTCGATAACGACTAAGGAATCGGGTGATATTTCCAAACCAGAAGTTCTGGCGAAGATTAAAAAATTCACTGACTGGATGGAACAGCAACCAGAGGTTATTCACGTTAATACGGTGACAGATACCTTTATGCGTTTGAATAGAAATATGCATGGCGATAATCCGGACTGGAACAAATTGCCAGATTCCAGAGAACTGGCCGCACAGTATTTGCTTCTTTACGAAATGTCATTGCCATTCGGGCTCGACCTCAATAACCAGATTGACATTGATAAAAAAAGCACACGCATTAGCGTCACCATGAAAACACTTTCAACTCAACAAGTATTGGCTGTTGAAAATCGTTTTGATAAATGGATGACGGATAATATCCCTGAACTTAAAACCATAGGTGCCAGCCCGACGATTATGTTTGCGCATATCGGTATGAAAAATATTATAAGTATGCTTAAAGGCACAACCATAGCTTTGATCCTGATATCTTTGATCTTGGTGCTTGCCTTGCGTTCGTGGCGCTATGGGCTGTTAAGTTTGATTCCAAACCTGATTCCAGCGGGTATGGCTTTTGGAATCTGGGCGATCGTTAATGGTGAAATAGGTCTGGCATTGTCTGTGGTTACAGCAATGTCTCTAGGAATTATTGTTGATGATACGATTCATTTTTTAAGTAAATATCTAAGAGCACGAAGAGAAAAGGGTCTTGGTGCCGAGGATGCTGTGCGTTACGCTTTCTCAACGGTTGGCATTGCCTTGTGGGTTACTTCAGTTGCGTTAGTTGCAGGATTTTTGGTGTTGGCAACATCATCATTCAAATTGAATTCCGGCATGGGGCTGTTGACCGCAATTGTTATCGCGCTTGCATTAATCGTAGACTTTCTGTTATTACCGCCACTTTTGATAAAGCTGGATAAATGGCTAAGTAAGGGAAGTAAAACTAGCACTCAAAGTGCATCAGCAGTTGTGGCTCAAACCAGTAAATAATGAATCCAACTACAAGATGAGTGACTGTCAATTCAAGGAACTGTCTGAACGGATCAATGTCGAATTGTTACTAATTACATATTATCTAACCAAGAGAAGCGAATAATGAAATACAACTTTTTACTGGCATTAACATTACTGCTTTCATCTGTTGTGGCTGTGGCAGAAACACCTGCCGAGAAGGGCCTGCGTATTGCAAAGGAAGCCGATGCCAGTGATGCTGGCTTTGCTGACTTTACCGCGAATATGCTAATGATACTCAAGAACCGCGCAGGTAAAACCAGTCAACGTATTATTCGGATCAAGACTTTGGAAGGTAGTAATGACGGGGATAAATCCTTGTCTTTGTTTGATCAACCTGCGGATGTAAAAGGTACAGCTATGTTGACTTTCTCGCATGGTTTGAAACCTGATGATCAATGGTTGTATCTACCTGCTTTGAAACGTGTAAAGCGCATTAACTCACGCAATAAATCCGGTCCTTTTATGGGTAGTGAATTTGCTTTTGAGGATCTTGGGTCACAGGAAGTTGAAAAATATAAGTACAATTATATTCGTCAAGAAGCCTGTGGTCCTGGCTGGAAATGCCATCTCATCGAACGCACACCAGCTTATAAATATTCAGGATATACCAAACAAATGGTGTGGTTGGATACCAAGGAATACAGACCTGTCAAAGTGATGTATTACGATCGAAAAAACTCTTTGTTAAAAACACTTCAATCTAGTGGATTTAAAGAATACGCGGGTAAACATTGGCGCCCGGCGACTATGGTAATGCAGAATCAGCAAACGGGTAAAAGTACTACCTTGCAATGGACTAACTATAAGTTTAAAACAGGCCTGTCTTCGCGTGATTTCAATAAGAAGGCTTTAGCTAGATAAATATTCTTTTTCATATTCTTTTCAAGTGAATAGTGACAATGCTACAGCTTAAAATTCCACCTCCTGTTTACGCAATTATCATCGGAGTTTTGATGTGGTTGCTAAATCGATATTTTCCAGTGCTTCAGATGATTGATTCTCCCTGGAATAGGACGGGAATCGTGATTATGATCATTGCGGGTAGCTCTGATATATGGTCTTTATTTTTGTTTTTTAAAAAGCATACTACTCCAAATCCGATGAAACCTCAGAATACCACGGGAATTGTCACTTCTGGTTTGTATAGGTTTAGCAGAAATCCCATGTATGCTGGTTTGCTTACAATATTGACGGGTTATGCGGTGTGGCTGGGTAGTTTGACACCTTTTTTATTATTACCCATTTTTTACTGGTTAATTACCGAGATGCAAATCAAACCAGAAGAAAAAATACTGAAACAAAAATTCGGCGATGAATACTTGAATTACAAAAACAGGGTAAGAAGATGGCTTTGAAAAACAACATAAGTGTTTGTTTAAGCATATCAATACTTTCGTTTTCTGCTTTTGTTACAGCAGGAGAATTATCAGGAAATATATCCCTGGAAGGCCGTCTTTTTACCAGTGATCCTGCATTTCAAAAACAGGCAAAAAGTGGGGGGGTGTCTTTAAGTTTGCTTCCTGAATACAAGCACAAATGGGACAGTGATCATCAGCAGTTTACTTTCACACCATTTTATCGTTGGGATGAAAATGATAAAGAACGCAGTCACGGCGATATTCGTCAGCTCGATTATCTGGTGAGTAAAGATGATTGGGAAATTCAAGTAGGGATTAGCAAGAAATTCTGGGGCGTTACCGAGTCACAACATCTGGTTGATATTATCAATCAAACCGATGGTGTTGAAGGTATCGATGGTGAAGACAAATTAGGCCAGCCGATGCTGCGCTTCAGTCGTTTAACCGATAATGGCTCGGTAGACTTTTTTGTTTTACCGTATTTTCGTGAACGCACCTTTGCCGGTGAAGAAGGGCGTTTTCGTTTTCCCTTGGTAGTCGATACCGATGCTGCTACCTATGAATCATCATCAGAAGAAAAACATATCGATTATGCGTTGCGTTTATCTCAATCAGTTGACGAGCTAGACATTGGCGTACACTTTTTTGACGGTACATCTCGCGATCCCGAGTTAAGGCCGGGCTTAAAAAATGGCACTCCCGTATTGATTCCACATTACCCTTTGATTACACAAATTGGCCTCGACTTGCAGCGTACTGACGAGAGTATTATCTGGAAACTGGAAACGATTCATCGTGTGGCTAAAAGCGATAACTATACTGCCGCAGTAGGCGGTTTTGAATATACCTTACCAGCGATTACCGAATCAGGTGCCGAGTTAGGATTACTGGCTGAATATCATAAAGACTCCCGGGGTGAAGTTGCAACAGCGCCGTTTCAGAATGATTTGTTCTTTGGCGCGCGTTTAGCGATGAATGATGAGGCCAGCAGCGAGCTACTTGCTGGCGCATTTATAGATCTGGATAACTCCACCAAAAGTCTAAGGCTGGAAGGAAGTCGTCGTATTGGTAAGGGTTTAAAGTTGAATATTGAAGGGCAGGTGTTTACAGATGTTGATCTAAACGATCCATTAAATGTTTTCGCCAAAGATGATTATATACAGGTCGAATTACAGAAATTCTTTTAAAGCATTAAAAACAGGCCAAAAGGCGGGGGGTGTCTTTTTTAAAAGACACCCCCCGCCTTTTAGGCCATTTTTAATAGTGATTAGCCAAAACAGGGATATTAAATCAACGGTTCTGTCTATTCTCGATTAAATCTTCAACAACAGATGGATCAGCCAAAGTCGAAGTATCGCCTAACTCGTCTACTTCATTCACAGAAATTTTGCGTAAAATACGGCGCATGATTTTACCCGAGCGGGTTTTTGGCAATCCCGGTGCCCATTGAATGATATTAACTTTTGCAATCGGGCCGATTTCTTTCCTAACCAGAGCTATTAGCTCGGATTTGAGTTCATCTGTGCCTGTTTCGCCAGACATTAGGGTAACATAAGCATAAATGCCTTGTCCTGTTATATCATGTGGATAGCCGACCACTGCAGCTTCAGCAACCTTTGGGTGTAACACCAGACCTGATTCAATTTCGGCTGTACCCAAACGATGACCTGATATATTCAAGACATCGTCAACACGTCCTGTAATCCAGTAATCTCCATCTTCATCGCGGCGCGCACCATCACCAGTAAAATAATAGCCTTTGAACATTGAAAAATAGGTTTCGTAGAAGCGTTTGTGATCACCGTAAACAGAACGCATCATTGAAGGCCAGGGCGCTTTCATGGCGAGGTTGCCAGCAGCTGGGTTACCAATGATTTCCTTGCCTTCATCATCGAGTAAAACTGGCTGACAGCCGAAGAATGGCGCCATTGCTGAGCCTGGTTTTAAATTATGGACACCTGGTAGTGGTGTCATCATGTGTGCACCTGTTTCAGTTTGCCACCAGGTATCGACGATAGGACATTTACTGTTGCCGATAACACGGTAATACCACTCCCATGCTTCAGGATTGATAGGTTCACCCACAGTAGCGAGTAAACGCAAAGATTTACGTGAAGTTTTTGCTACTTGCTCATCACCAATAGCCATTAAGGCACGAATTGCGGTTGGGGCAGTATAAAAACTCGCAACATTGTGTTTATCGATTACTTGCCAGAAACGAGAGGCATCAGGATAGGTTGGGATACCTTCAAACATTAAGGTAGTTGCACCGTTAGTTAACGGCCCATAAACAATATAGGTATGACCAGTAACCCAGCCGACATCTGCAGTACACCAATAGACCTCACCATCCTTGTAATCAAAAACTAGCTTGTGTGTCATTGCCGCTTGAACAAGATAGCCACCAGTAGTGTGAAGCACACCCTTGGGTGTACCCGTTGAACCAGATGTATAAAGAATAAATAAAGGATCTTCAGCATCCATTTCTTCCGCAGGGCAGTCAGTGCTGGCAGCGCTTACAGCTTCGCCGTACCAAACGTCGCGTTCATCATTCCATGCAACAGGATCACCACCGCGTTTTACCACGATACAGGTGTGAACATGTGGGCAGCCTTCTAAGGCCTTATCTGCATTGCTTTTAAGCGGGACTTTTTTGCCACCACGCATGGATTGGTCAGCGGTGATCACAACCTTGCAGTCTGAATCTAAAATTCGACTTTTTAGAGCATCCGGTGAAAATCCACCAAAAACTATTGAATGCACCGCTCCTATGCGCGTACACGCTAACATCGCGACTGAAGCCTCTGGAATCATCGGCATATAAAGTGATACGCGATCACCTTTTTTAACACCACGTGATTTTAGTACGTTAGCAAACTGACAAACTTCAGCATGAAGCTCTTTGTAGGAGATGTGTCGGTCCTCTTGCGGATTATCACCTTCCCAGATAATCGCGGTTTGGTCACCACGAGTTTCGAGGTGTTTGTCTAGACAGTTATAGGAAACATTCAGGGTTGCGCCTTTGAACCATTCGATATGTAAATCAGCTTGATCGAAACTCCAGTCTGACACTTTATCCCATGGTTTAAACCATGAAACGTATTTTTCAGCCTGTTCTGCCCAGAACTTTTCAGGGTTTTCAACGGACTGCTGGTACATTTCTTTATATTGTTCCGCATTGATATTCGCCTGTGCGGCAAACTCTGCGGAGACAGGATGTATCATTTCCGACATTACCACTCCTCCTTTTTGGTTTATATCTATAAGTTTTTTAACTTAATTATATCCACGGCTAATTGCCAGTTATAGCTAAAAAATTATTATTGATTACTCTTACTGTAGTATTCAAGATATATTAAGCAAGTTTATTTAATCATTGATTATTTGATATTAATTATTTATTTACGAGGTGATGTTTTGGATGCACTTGCAATGACAATTTTACTCGGGGTACTTGTGATGTTAATAATTGTTGTGGCATTTGTATTAACCGTAAAAAGCGGGCAGTATGATGACCTTGAGGGGGCAGCACATCGTATCTTGATGGATGAAGATGACCCCAGAATTCCAGGAAATTCAAAAATTAGGGAAGTATCAGCTGATTCTGAAATTAGTAATGATAAAAAATAATGATTATAAGGTGATACGCTAACAGTGATGGCTGTTACTTTTTTTGTTTAGCTATAAACGTAAACTATAATACGTTAATTATTGCAGACTCAGACTACTCTATAGATGAAGTTAATCACCTTCAGGTCAAATTATATTAATGCTATTGCCTTTACGTTATAAAGTGTATTTACTTTTCGATAGAAATGATCTATATGTATTATATAAATTCGACAATAAGCAATGCTGTTGTAGATAATAATAACAATCGACCAACAATTGTATTGTTGTGATTAACTAGGAGATTAAAACCTATGTCAGATAGGAGATTACAGGTGTTTCATGCTGTGGCACGCTTATTAAGCTTTACAAAAGCTGCTGAAGTTTTACACATGACGCAACCTGCCGTGACATTTCAAATACGTCAATTAGAAGAGCAGTTTGATACGCGCTTATTTGACCGTGCCCATAATCGTGTGAGTCTTACTGAAGCGGGACATGTGGCATTTGAATTTTCAGAGACTATTTTTGAAAAATATTCCGAGATGGAAAATGCCATTCGCGAAGTTACCGGCAGTATTAGTGGTTCGTTGACACTGGGTGCTTCGACCACCATTTCAGAATATATGCTACCTGCCTTGCTGGGTGACTTTAATGCTAAAAATCCTGAAGTATTACTGCGTTTACGTGTCTCTAATACCGAAGGAATAGTTTCGATGGTGGAAAACAACGTCATCGATCTAGGTGTTGTTGAAGGCCCGGTTACCAATAAAAACTTATTGGTTGAAGTCTGCCGTAAAGATGATCTGGTGGTGGTTGTTCCGCCTGATCATGAGCTAGCTAAACTTAAGTCTGTTTCCGTAAAAAAGATGCTGGAGTATCCTTTCATATGTCGTGAAGAAGGTTCAGGTACTCGTGAAGTTATCGCAGAGCACTTAAAAGCTCAAGGTGTTGGCAAGCATGGGCTTAAAGCATGTTTAGAGCTTGGAAGTCCTGAAGCTATTAAAGGTGCAATTCAAGCAGGGATGGGTATTTCTGTGTTATCGAGTGTTAGCCTTGCGAAAGAAATTAAATTAGGGATCTTGGCTACGGTTCCACTAGATCCTCCATTAAGCCGTGAGTTTTCGTTTGTCCGTCAACGCCAAAAATTTCGTGTCAGAACAATGGAAGAGCTATTAGAATTTGCACGTGGTTTCTGCAAAAACAATTCCTAAATGATTCTATTTGTCTAAAACCTAATAAGCATTTAATAAATCAATCGGAGTCCAATTGGCTCCGATTTTTTTGGATTATTGTGTGACAGAATGGCTGATACCTTGTAGATTATGATCTATTACAATATAAGGATTTGCTGTCATGTTCCCAACAATGCCTGTTCAGGCGAATAAACAAGAGCGACAACTAGTCAAAATATTCAAGTCGCTGGATTCGGCCAATAAAGATGCCTTAGTCGCTTTTGCTGAATTTTTACAAATCCGGTCAATGCCTGATACCTCAGAGCTACAAAATAAGCAGCTGCCATCAACTGAACCACTCGATATACCTCGCCCGGATAAAGAGAGTGTTATTAAAGCGATAAAACGTTTGAGTGATACCTATCCTATGGTTGATAAGGAAAATATTTTGCACCCGATTACGGATTTAATGACCGCACACATGTTACAGGGGAAAAAAGCAAATGACGTTATCAATGAACTACAGGAAATATTTTTTAAGGAGTATGAATCATTGATAAAATATAAATTAAAACCGAATGACTCTGAATAGAATTAGTCAATACGAGATAATAATAATCCTATGTTGAAACTAGTAAACGATTGGTATCACAAGCATTTTAATGACCCGCAGGTAGCAATTCTTGCGTTATTACTTGTGCTAGGGGCTATGGTTTTATATTTTATCGGAGGCGTTTTAGCCCCTTTGTTAGCAGCGATCATTATCGCTTATTTGCTGGATGGAGCAGTAAGCTTATTAATTCAAATAAAAGTACCACGATTTATTGCAATTCTATTTACATTCAGCATTTTTATCATTTTACTATTGATAATGCTTTTCATTCTCGCGCCCATTTTGATTCGTCAGGCTACCCAGTTTGTATTAGAGATACCGAAAATGTTAGCACAAGGGCAGGAAATTCTAATGCAACTTCCTGAAAAATATCCCAATGTCATTTCTCAACAACAGGTGAGTGAATTATTGATAGGTATTCGAACCCAGATCACAGATTTTTCTCAGACTGTAGTCAGTTTTTCATTATCGTCGGTTTCTGATCTTCTGACCTTTATGGTTTATCTCGTAGTAGTGCCGTTATTGATCTTTTTCTTCCTTAAAGATAAAGAAAAAATTATTAATTGGTTTACAACATTTCTTCCGCGCGATAGAAAACTGGTGTCACAAGTCTGGCATGAAATGAATGGAAAAATAGCCGGTTATGTTCGCGGTAAGTTTGTAGAGATTGTGTTTGTCTGGCTGGTAAGTTACATCACCTTTATGGTGTTTAATTTGAATTATGCAATGTTGTTATCATTTGCTGTTGGGATTTCAGTGCTAATTCCTTATGTTGGTGCTGCCATTGTTACCCTGCCGGTAGCAATTGTTGCTTATTTTCAGTGGGGATATTCCACTGAAATGCTCTATGTGGTTATCGCTTATGGAATTATCCAGTTTCTGGATGGAAATTTGCTAGTGCCACTTTTATTCTCGGAAATGGTAAATTTACACCCCACTGCCATCATTGCGGCGGTATTGTTATTTGGAGGCTTGTGGGGGATATGGGGAGTATTTTTTGCGATACCACTCGCTACACTGGTGCATGCGGTTATCAACTCATGGCCCAGAGAGGAAATAGAAAAAGAGCTAGTAAATGAGTGAGGTCCATCTGCTATGTCTATCTGATAATAACCATTATCCCTATCAGATTGTTCATTCAAGGCGCGCTAAATATGTTCGCATTAAACTCTCAAACAGCGGAGATTTAAGTGTAGTTTTACCCAAGGGAATTTCAGCTAAATTCGCGCATAACTTTATCAAAGATAAAACTGTTTGGGTTGAGAAAAACCTGCAAAAAGCACCTCTCAGAGTCATTAAAAAAGCGCCAGAAATTTTATATTTGAAGCTGCTAAGTGAGTCATGGACAATCGACTATGTGGTAGCTGATGACGAACACCTGCGATTAATAGAGCTGCCTGGGCTAAGTTTAAGAATCTTAGGTGATGCTGAGCAGATCGGTAACACTGAATTACTTTATGAAAATATCAATCATTGGTGTAAGAAAAAAGCAAAAAATATATTTAATCAAATGTTACAAGAGTTGGCGGAACTGCATGGATTTCACTACCAAAGGCTCAGTATTCGCTCTCAAAAAACTCGTTGGGGTAGTTGTTCGAATAAAAAAAATATCAATCTAAATGCAAAATTATTATTTATGCCAGAAGAAATCGTCAACTACGTAATGATCCACGAGTTATGTCATACCATTGAAATGAATCACTCAAAACGTTTCTGGTCATTGGTACAAGACTGTGATCCTGATTATAAAAATAATAGAAAGCAGTTAAAGCATCTAGGTAAAGAGCTTTTCCTTTAATTTATTTGTTTTTATTCACAACTAACATTGAAAAACACCCGAAAAGTAGGGAGGTGTCTAAATACATCCCTTTATCAAGTATTGGCTACCGCTTATCCATGAATTAGATTAAAAATATTAATTATGCTAAAGAAAATGTAGAATTATTAGTCAATAGAAGGATTTGGTTCAACCTACCTTCATATACAGACAGCTAAAATAGTAAAAATAATAGATTTAAATAGTTGCTTAGTTTCATTGTTAGTTCGTTAACTATAAAAATTTCGAAAATTAAATAATATAAAAATAAAATTGAGAAAATTAGTGAAAAATGAAATTCATAAAATAAGCCAGATTTCGTTTGATAAGCAGATTCCAAAAGCTGAACGTATTCAAACTGGATTTAGCCTAATAGAAATCATGGTTGCTGCTGTGATTCTTTCTATTGGGGTGTTGGGTGTTGTAAGTCTACAAATAATTGGTCTGAAGGGCACACATCAGTCTTATATGAAGCAGCAAGCTATGGCGATTGTACAAAGTTTGACCGAAAGAATGCATTCAAATAAGCAAGGTGTGATCGCGGGTAATTATGTCGCTAGTAATGCATCAGTGGACTGTGCAGACTTACCTGTTTGTAACACAGCTACATCAAGCTGCTCAGTAGCTGATATTGCAAAAGTTGATCTGCATAACGTCATGTGCGGATACAAAGCAGGTGCAGCTCCAAGCACAGGTGGCATTAAAGCTAATGCTGCAGGCGATATTGTCGCCTTAGTAAATGGTCGCCTTGATATATCATGCCCAGCGGGTGATTGCACAGATGGAGATGTTCAAATTAATATTAGATGGACAGAAAGAGCAATCGGTCAGGAGACAGTAGATGTTGATGCGGATGGTGCTTCAAATTCTTTATCAGTGACTACGAGGATCATTCGATGAAGATAGCAATACTTAAGACTCACGTAGCACCGTTTAAAACAAAGCAATCTGGTTTGTCTCTTATCGAATTATTAATCGCGATGATTATCGGTCTGTTCTTACTGGCTGGAATTACCACGTCATATCTTTCAAGTAAAAAATCAAGTATCGAGAGAGATCAGTTATCAACCCTTGAAGATAATGGCCGGATTGCATTAGAGGTATTGTCTAACACTCTGCAACATACAGGGTACACGTCATCAAATGGTGCTCCACTGGATGATAAATTCATCGCCGCCGCCGCTGATGTTAAATCAGTTAGCTGTGGTGTCCCGAGTGTGATGAATACCGGAATATTTCCAGCTAACGTGACTAATGATAGTAATTCCGGGGATAGTATAGGTGTTATTTATCTAGGCGATAGCAATGTATTTACAGATTGTTCAGGTGGCACATTACCAGTTAGCTGTCAGATTAGCCCAGGTTTACCAGTAGATGCATCAAAAATTTATAGTGCGTTTTATTTGGATGCAACGGATGAAACTTTGAAATGTGCTGGTTCGCGGGATAACGCTGTACAACCTATCGCAGAAGGCATTGAAAATATGCAGATACTTTATGGCGTGGATGCCAATGACGATAATCTTGTTGATCGTTATGTTAAAGCACCTGATGTTGGTACTTTGTGGAACAATGTTATCAATATTCAAGTTGCAGTGTTGGCGCGCACACTTAGAGAAGTGAAAGATAAAGCAGAACAACAAAAATTCACCTTGCTGGATTATGAGCATACTACACCGACCGATCGTTTTCAGCGGGCAGTTTTTAGTACCACTATCAGTTTACGTAATTCCTTAAATTAATCAGAATTTAATGAGTAATAATATGAGTCATACAATTAATAAACAATCTGTAAAGAGCAAGCAACAGGGAATGGCACTGGTGATGGCGCTGATTATGCTGTTACTCATTACTATTCTGGGTGTAAGTTCTGTTCGTATGTCTAGTAATGATACCCAGATTTCAGGCAATAGTATTTACTCTGTGCTGGTTTTTCAGGGTGCAGAGTCTGCCTTAAGTCGATCGACTTCAAATGATAATCATTTTAATTTGATTGCACCTGCAACTAATCGAGGTACGCCATCAACGATTGCGGCAACGAATTTTCCGGCTGAAGATGTTATCGGCGGGGGTAAGATGAACTCATCGGGTACCATTGAATTTGAAGGAATACTGAATGGTCCGGTGTTCAATAGTTTTGCTAATTCTTCAGAATTTAATTATCAGGTATTTAGAGTTTCTGCACAAAGCAGTTTAGCTGCAACTGCGGCTAGAGATCGGCATACAGAAGGTCGTGCGGTTCAAATACCCAAACCATAAAGCGAATTGCTAGATTTAGTTTAAAAATTAAAATAATAGGTTAGAAAAATGATCACACTTATCAAAAAACTAGTATCAGGATTAATCTTGTTAAGCCTGTCAACGGTTGCGACTGCAGATGATATAGACATAATCGATCAGGAACTGCTAATAAATGCCAATGTGCTATTCGTGATGGATTTATCCGGAAGCATGAACTGGAAGCTTGATGACGATAAAGAAGCAAAAGGAGACTCTGGTGACCCCTCGCGTCTGCAAGTATTGAGAGGCGCCTTTCAGGATATCGTGGCTGATACTGATTTTGATGGTATCAATATAGGCTTGACCACATTTTCCGGCGATGCGCAAAGTGGCGTCGGTAAAGATAAGGCTCATGGTATAGCCTATCCGGTTGCTCCGCTTATTGGTACCGATGCCCAGGATATTCTGAGCAAGCCAGGCTTTATCCATCCGGATAACAGTTATATGCCAGCCGCAGGTACTAATGATACACGACAGTATTTGAGTTTGCTCTCGGCTAATACAACCCTCTGGGATGCGGGCGGTAAAACTCCCATAGTTGATGCACTGTTTGAAGCAGCGCGATATTTTCGCGGAGAAAGCGTTTATTGGGGAAGACAGATTGCCAGCGATATAAGATCTGCACATCCTGCCACCTATACTGGTACTTTAACTCAGACGTCTATAACCGTGACGCCTGCCTGCACTGCTGCTAGCAGAGTAGCTGTGGCCAAGGGTAGTGGTGGCATTACGGAAAGTTGTACAAGCACTTATGTTAACCAAACCAGGGCTGATGCAACTGGTGGAATTAACTGTATAGTCAATACTGGTAATACCACCCTTTGCCCTGTTGGTGTTATAAGCTGTGGATTAGGAACAAATTGTACACCCGAAACAAATACTTATAATCGCTATTGTGCAAGCAACATTAGCACCATTGCCGCTTGTCAGGCGGCAAATCCTAGCTGGCACAGCTGCTCCACTTATGCCTCAACCAGCTGTACCACAAACGATGAGGGTATAACCACCTGTACCAGCAGTACTCGGGTTAGGTGTAAGGAAGATCTTTCACTTTATCGATGTGATGCTGTGGATAATTTTAGCTGTGATTTCCCGGTTGAGAGTTGCACCAAATGTCCTGATGATACGACTACAACAACCGTTGATGGTACAGCTACCTATGATTCACCGATTGTCGATGAATGTTCCAGGAATGGTATTATTCTGCTATCGGATGGCTTTCCAACTGAGAATCAAAGCGCGAGCCTGGTCACTACCATGATTGGTGGTACCTATGCCAATAGCTGTGACTCAGGCTCGGCAGACGGACGTTGTGGCCCGGAGCTAGCTGAATTTTTGGCCAATGAAGACCATGCCAATGGCAGTACTTCGATACCGAATATCGATGGTAAACAGAATGTTTTAACTTATACAGTTGGCCTGGCATTACCTGCGAGTTCACCAGCTTCAATATATCTGAATGACATTGCCACCAAAGGGAACGGGGCTTTTGTCAATGCAAACGATAGGGCTGAACTCACCGCTGCATTTAAACAGGCGATAACAAGTATTACCGGACAAGCGAGAACTTTCGCGGCACCAACCTATAGCGTAGACACCTCGACTTTATTGACGCATGGTGATTTTGTATATCTACCTTTATTTGATCGTGGTAGCACTATTTGGCCCGGTAACCTGAAGAAATACCGCTTAGTTAATGGTGTATTAACCGATGCTGATGGCAATGCTGCCATTGACGCATCGGGTAAATTGATTCCTAGTGCCAGAGACTACTGGTCAGCAGTTGCATCTTCCGATGCAATTCGCAGTGGTGGTGCCGCCAATAAAATTAATCCGGCAACACGTAAAATCTTAACGGATAATAACAACACGGGTACTGCAGCGAACCTTGAGGTGCTTAATGATTCTGTTTCAAAATCATTACTAGGTAATGCTTCGATGACTGATGCTTACAGGGAAGATCTCATCGATTATATTCGTGGTGAAAATACTGATGGATCAACAAGATTCCATATGGGCGATATTATCCACAGCAAACCGGTTCAGCTGCATATCGCTGGTGGTAGAAATATCATATTCGCGGGTAGCAACGAGGGTTACCTGCACGCGATCAATGATGCAGACGGCACCGAAGCATTTGCCTATATGCCAAGCGAATTACTAGTCAATATTGATAAACAATTCACCGGCGCAGCGACTCCGAAACACATATATGGTGTTGATTCACCAATCACCCTTTGGATTGATGAGAGTGCGAGTGTTAATCCTGCGAATATTGGAAATAGCATTCTGGACACTGTCGATGGTGAAAAGGCTTATCTTTTCTTTGGTTTGCGTCGAGGTGGAAAATCCTATTTTGCCCTCGAGGTGACCGATCCCGATATTCCAGCATTGATATGGAAGAATAGCTATGGAAGTGGAGATTCATGGTCACAGCCCGTGCTGACTCAGTTAATGTGGAAACCGAATACTACGCCAAAACCGGTTCTGGTATTTGGTGGTGGTTACAATGAAGACGCGAGTGGCATTGAGACCGCCGGAGGTAATGAAGTCTTTATCGTTGATGCAATAACTGGTTCGCAAGTCTGGAGTACCAAAGTTGCCGAAGCGGATACTACTCTGGCGCCAGATACAATTGATAACGCTGTCCCTTCAAGAATCCGTGTCATCGATGTAGACAGAAACGGCTCGGTTGAGTGGCTTTATTTTGGTGATACCGGTGGCAATTTATGGCGGGTCGATCTGAATGCTTCTAATTTTAATGCAGATACTACTGATGACAATGATATTTCAAAAGCCACTTTACATAAGTTTGCCGAATTAGGTGGCAGTGGCGCTGACAATCGCAAATTCTTTGAAGAACCCGATGTTGCTATCTTCAGACGTGGCGGAAAGCTGGTAGCGACTGTGTCTATCGGTAGCGGTGATCGTTCACATCCTCTGGATGCCACGGTTAATGATCACTTCTTTGTCTTATATGATAAACAAGTGTTGAGTTTGCCAACAGCATCTACGATTACCAAGGGGGATCTTAAAGCCGCACCTGTTAGTGTTGCTGATGTTCAAGATCCTACCTTTACAGGTTGGTATAAAGACTTAACAAGTCTCGATGGAGAAAAAGTTTTATCAACGGCTGTAACTTTTCAAAATAAAGTCTTGTTCACAACCTTTGGCACCTCATCTGTAATACCTGATGCCTGTAGTCCGAGTAATGTTAACCAGGCAAGACTCTACATTATGGATCTGATTTTCGCTACAGAAGATACCAATATTCAGGCATCAACGGGTGAGATTCTGGGAACGCCGCAGATTATATTTGATGGCTTTGAAAGTGAAACTGGTGGAGTCTGTGTGCAAGGCGATTGCATACGTAAATATTCTGTACGTGCCGGTAAAATAGGTCCTATTGCTCTGCCTCCACTGCCAGCAGGTTCAGCGATGCCCGATGCATTGCCACGAGTTTACTGGATAGATAACGAGCAATAAAACACTAAAAAATAAAAGGTTTAACGAAATGAATAATAAGTACACAAAGGGATTTACCTTAATAGAAGTCATGATTGTTGTCGCGATACTCGGTGTTATTACAGCGATTGCATTTCCTTCGTATGTTGATTATGTGCGCAAGGGTAAACGAACCGATGCGAAGGTAGAGTTATTAAGACTGGCGCAGATGCAGGAAAGTTATTTCGTGCAGAATTTGAGTTATGCAAAGGATTTAACAACTGGTGCAGGCGGGCTCGGTTTAGGTGCTACGGTTACTTCTGAACAGGGTGAATATACAATCACCATGTCTGCACTAGACAATGGTGGTGGAGCTTGTACTGGTGTTGCAGCTGACCCTTGTGCTACATTTACCCTAACCGCCACACCTGGTGCTACCCAGAATGATCCTAAGTGTGCTAACTTTACACTTTCAAATACTGGCGTAAAGACTGTTTCAGGTACACATACCGCTAAACAATGTTGGTAGTTGATAATATATTAGTTTTTAGCAGATACAACTTAATAGAGTGAGTGGTTAATCAGAAAAAATGCTCAAAAAGTAGGGGGTGTGTTTACAAACACACCCCCCTACTTTTTGATGTTTTTCAGTATTTTGGCTCTAATTAACTGAATGATGTATATATAGCTATTATAATGTCAAAGTTTACACTGGGCGGTTGTAACTCGTATATTTCCATTTATATCAGTCATGCTTTTCATATTGATATAAGCACTTTGATTTAATTTTTTCTGTGTTTGTTGGCTTTGATCATAACCATGTTCAAGTATTAACCAGGCCCCATTTTTTAAATATCCAATGCTATTTTGGATAATAAATTCAATATCATTCATTCCTAGGTTTTTAGCAACCAATGCTTCACGCGGCTCATGTCGAATTGTTTGTAATAGATGCGGATCATCGGGCGCGATATAGGGTGGGTTTGAAACAATCAGATCAAAATTCTTCTCTTTGATATTCTTATACCAATCTGATTGTAGAAATTCAATTTGATGGTCTAATTTCAGCTGCTTAGCATTTTCGTTAGCGATTATAAGTGCTTTTTCAGAATAATCAGTAGCAAAAATGTTTGCGTCTTTCCTCTCTGATGCGAGTGCCAATGCGATCGCGCCTGAGCCAGTGCCTAAGTCAAGTATTTTAGGGTTACTAATGCCACTGATTTTTTCTAATGCGAGTTCTACTAGTAATTCGGTCTCAGGCCGGGGAATTAATACATCCGGTGTAACCGTTAATTCAAATGTCCAGAATGCTTTTTGGCCTAACAAATAAGCAACAGGGTAATCCGTGAGTCGTTTTTCGATGTGGGTATTAAAGCAATCTAACTGATTTTTATCTAGTTTCTGCTCTGGCCATGTATGTAGAAAGCATCGATTTTTCCCCAGACAATATGCGAGTAATAATTCAGCATCAAGAACAGCGGAGTCTGATGTTTGCACCAGCTTTTGTGTAGCCTCATACAATGCTGTTTTGATTGATTTATCCATTGGCTACCAACATAAAAACTGCGCTAAAAGTAGGGGGTGACTTATTTAGGCTCACCAAGAGCCAAAAAAGTCTATCGAAGTTTACGTAAGGAAACTACGATTGCTGATCGAAACAAGGGTAGTAGAAATTTGTCGCAGCTTAGCTATTTTCTTCACTCAAGGCAGCTAATTGTTCAGCCTGATATTCATTGATCAGCGGGTCTATAATTTGGTCTAGTGAGCCCGACATAAACTCATCAAGCTTGTACAGTGTTAAGTTAATGCGGTGGTCAGAAACACGCCCTTGTGGATAGTTATAAGTGCGAATGCGTTCAGAACGATCACCACTACCCACCAATGATTTACGTGTTTCGGCTTGTTCGGCGTCTTGTACACTGCGTTGTCCTTCAAGAATCCGTGCCGATAATACCGACATGGCTTGAGCTTTGTTTTTATGCTGGGAACGCTGGTCCTGACATTCCACCACTATACCTGTCGGTAAATGCGTGATTCGAATCGCCGAGTCTGTTTTGTTGACATGCTGACCACCTGAACCAGAGGCACGAAATGTATCTACGCGAATATCATTCTTGTTGATGTTTTGTGCTTCAACTTCATCTGGCTCGGGCATAATGACTACCGTTGCAGCTGATGTATGCACGCGGCCTTGCGACTCGGTTTCTGGTACACGTTGTACGCGATGCGCGCCTGATTCAAACTTCAAACGCGAGTAGGCACCATTACCAGCAATTCTGGCGATAATTTCTTTATATCCGCCGTGCTCACCAAGGTTTTGGCTGAGTATTTCGACCTGCCAGCGTTTTTGCTCGGCGTAGCGCGAGTACATGCGGAATAAATCACCGGCAAAAATCGCCGCTTCATCACCACCTGTGCCAGCACGCACTTCCAGAAATATATTACTATCATCGTGAGGATCTTTGGGTAGTAACAGTCTTTGCAGTGTTAACTCAAATGTTTCCAACGCCTCTTTTACTTCAGCGAGTTCTTCCTTTGCCATTTCTTTCATTTCAGGATCACCGAGCATTTCTTCGGCGTTTTCTTTGTCTTCAATTAATTGAAGATATTTTTTGTATTCTTGAACTACTGGCTCGAGCTGGCTGTATTCGACTGACAGTTGACGGAATTGATTTTGGTTATTCATTACCTCGGGCTCGGAGAGTAATCCAGCGATTTCCTCATGTCTGTCATTGAGTGTTTCTAGCTTGCTAAGAATTGAGGCTTTCACTGCTTGTTATTATCCTTATCTTTTTTAGGGTGTGTTGAAGATTTTGATTCTGTAATAGGCGAGAGATTCAGTAGCTTATTCGATGCTTCGAGCAATTTATGATCACCCGCATGTGCCGCTTTATTCATCGCAACAGTTGCATCATGAGCCAGTTTGTTTGTTAGAGTATGCGCCAGAAAATTCAACGCTTCATCAGCAGATGAGCCTTTTTTCAATAGCTTAAGTGCCTTTTCTAATGTTTCATTTTGTATTGAGCTGATCTTCTCACGGTATCGCTTAATCACATCCATTTGATCTTGCGCACGTAACCAGTTCATAAAATTCTCAACTTCATCGTTGATCATCAGCTCGCCATGCTCGGCAGCTTCCTGGCGCGATTTTAGATTGTCTTCAATGACTGACTGCAGATCATCAACGGTGTATAAATAAATATCATCCAGCTCACCAACTTCTTCTTCGATATCTCTCGGCACTGCAATATCAACCATGAATATGGGCTTATGTTTGCGTTTTTTAAGAGCCGCTTCTACGGTGCCTTTGCCAATGATTGGCATGGGCGCGGCAGTCGATGAAATCACAATATCAGCATCAGGCAAATAATCACCTATATCCTGCAAAGATATACCAACGCCGTTGAGCTCATCGGCGATTTTGGTGGCATTTTCAATACTGCGGTTGGCGATGATCACTTTGCCAATATCAGCTTTTTGAAGATGTTTTCCAACCAGTTCAATAGTTTCACCAGCACCGATTAACAAGGCTGTTTTGTTATTCAACTTGCTGAAAATCTGTTTTGCAAGGTTGACTGCTGCAAATGCGACCGAAACAGGATTAGAGCCGATACCGGTTTGAGTACGCACTTTTTTTGCGGTTAAAAAGGCGTGTTGCATCAGACGTTTAAGAGTGGTTCCCGCAGTTTTGCATTCGGATGCTGTTTTTAATGCAGCCTTTAACTGACCGAATATCTGTGGTTCCCCCAGGACCATAGAATCCAGACCACTAGCGACGCGCATAATATGACGAGTCGCATCATCACCTTGATGTTCATAACAATATTGAAATATTTGTTCCTGATTGATACCACTTTGATGTGGTAACCAACTTGTCATTTGCTCCACGCTATAGTCAGAAAAAGTATATATTTCTGTTCTATTACAAGTAGATAAGATGATTACTTCATTTTTACTCTGACTGATATCGTGTCGAATTTCATTTAGCTTTTGTATCAGCCCATCTGGAGAAAACGCAACTTTCTCACGCACTGCGACAGGCGCTGTTTTATGGTTGATTCCAATTACACGTAATGACATAGGGGCGGGAGTATAGCGTGAAATTCAGGTGCTTAGTACATGCTGTTATACCTAATGTGAAAACTTTTTTGAGAGTAGAAGGCTCGCAAATTAAACAGTGATATAAACAAATAAAAAGACAGCCCCCCACTTTCAATTGAATTTTGATGCGTCTATGTCTTACCCTTTCGGGTCATCTTTCTGTGAAAGATGTTATCTCGCTTATGCTCGATTTAAAATCTCGCCCTACAGGGCCAGCTAAAGCTGTTGCCTCCGTTAAACTTCGGGTGGACTGTTTTTAGATCAAAATATGAAAATATACCAGTTAGCAGAGCTTTACCCGACTTTAACCTGACCGGGTGACTGAGCACATTTCAAATATGTAAACTATAATGATCATATAGAGCAACGTGAAGCATCGTTGATTCTATTTCAATGAATCCATGGATGGATAAATTCTATGACTTTGCTTAAGCTTCAAATTAAAGCATTCAGTATCTTGATACACGAAGGTATTAGTCATGAAGGTTTTGTCTGGAAAAGTGTTTGCATTAACTTCTTATTAGCATTTTCAACTACTTTGTCTATAGGCTCAGCAGAAGCTAGATTATCGAGCCATGGAATTTCTCATGCGGATAACTTTCAAGCGCAGCTAATATATGACGCATTGGTGGCTGAAATATATATCCAATTAGGTGATGAAAAGTTAGCCGTAGACCATTATCAGCACTTGACTGTAATCAGCGATGATCCTGCGATCGCCAGGCGCGTTACCGTATTAGCCACTGCAACCGGGCAATTAAAAAGAGCACTGGATACTTCAAAGCGTTGGGTTGAACTGGCGCCTGATAATCTTGAAGCAGGCCAATATTTAGCACTGCTTTATCTCAGGAATAGTCAATTCACTGAATCTGCTCATCAACTGGATAAGCTGGTTAAACAGGCCAACAAGTCATTGAATTTAAATGACATCAAAGATCGAGAGAGTAATAAACAAGACGTGGCAAATAGTGAAAGTTTGAAATTTATTGGTTCCATGTTAGCCGCTGAATCACACCATGATAAAGCCTATAAGGTTTTTAAGCTTTACCTTAAACAGTTTGGTAAAGGCAAATACCAAAGTCAGAAAAAATTAATTTCAGCTGATCTCGCAATGAAGGCCAAAAACTACACTGCAGTGATTTCGTTATTAGAGTTTTTGGATGATTTGGACCCCCAAAATCTTGTAGATGCTGCTGCGATGAAGGCTAAGGCATATCATCGTAGCAATCAGACTGTTGAAGCTATTCAGGTGTTAAATTCGATTAAGGACTATAAAGAAACCAAGGATAGCAGTCGCTTAGAGTTGGTGCGTTTATTGGTGCTAGATAAGAAAAAGAAACGAGCATTACCGATTTTACAAAAACTGGTCACAAAGCATCAAAAAAATAATGAATTACTTAAATCATTAATTGCCTTGCAGATTGATCAGTCGTTTCTGAAAAATGCTGAAAACAATATTAATAAATTACGTTTGACCGATAAATATCAAGATGATGCCGAATATTTCAGAGGAGAACTATTAGAGAAAAAAGGTAATTTTAACGAAGCCCTAAAGAGTTATAACAATGTCAAAGATGGTTCATTTTTAAATATCGCACACAAGAAAGTTATTTATATTACTCAAAAAGCTAAAGGTCAACAGGCATTAGATGAACTTTTTAGTCTGAAACAAAAGAATGCAGAAAAAGTTAGTGACAAGGCATATTGGATCAAACTTCAGGCGGATAAAGTTTTTGATGAAAAAAAGTATAAGCAAGCGCTTGTTTTGTATAATAAGGCGATTCAATTAACCCCGGATAATACACATTATTATTATTATCGTGGCTTGCTACACGAGCGCATGACAAACCTCGATCTGGCGGAAAAAGATTTTAATTTCGTGCTCAAGAAACGCAATAATGATGCAGATGCTTTAAATGCACTTGGCTACATGCTTTCGGTAAATACGCAGCGTCTCATCGAAGCAAAAAACTATATTAAAAAAGCCTTTGAGATCAAGCCGAATGATCCGGTCATCATGGATAGTCTTGGCTATATACTCTTTAAAATGGGTGATTTAAGTGCCGCTGAAAGGTATTTACGAAAAGCTTTTCGGTTGATGAAAAATCCGGAAGTTGCCAGTCATTTAATCAGTGTACTCTCCAAGTCTAATCAGCATCAGGAAGCTCAATTGATCTTTGAAGAGATGAATGAAAAATATCCTGACAACCATATTTTGAATAATGTGAAACAATATTTGCACGCCGATCTATAACAATAGTTGCATGGATTTGATACTATCCTTTTTAATTTCAAAGATTAAACAAGGATAGGAAAAATGTTTATTAAAATATTGGCTTATATACTAGTGCCAATTAGTTTGTTATTCGTAAATGGTTGTTCACAGTTTAGAGTTACAAAGCCTGTTGTTACTAAACCAACTACTTCTGCAGCGTCAAAAGAACTCAACTGGAAAAAACGCCAATCCTATCTGGCTGGAAAAAGCAGCTGGAATTTACTAAGTAAAATTTCATTACGCGTTAAAGATGAGAACTTGATCTTTGGCTTAAACTGGATTCAGCGTCCTGCGAATAATTATATGATCCAGGTAAGTAATCCCTTGACGGGGGCTTTGGTTGCGAAGTTAAGTAGAGATTCAAAAGGCGTAACTCTATTGGCGGATAACGGTCGTACTTACCGCGATGCAGACGAAGAACGTTTACTAGAAAGTCAATCAGGGCTAAAACTTCCAGTAAAAGGAATGCAACATTGGGTTAGAGGTATAACCTCGCCACAGTACAAACTCGATCAATTAGTTCTTGATAATGCCGGTCGTCCGCAAACGATTTATCAGGCAGGGTGGAAAGTGAGTTATTCGAGTTATGTAAACAATGGTTTTAATGCGGCTCCACAAAAAATTGTTCTCACTAGAAGTAAAGATCAGGTCTACTTAAAGGTCATTGCTAAACAATGGCGAGGGATATAATTCAGTCAATTTGAAAGTTTACAAGAATGAAACATCAATTAATCCTGCCTGCTCCCGCAAAATTAAACTTATTTCTACATATAACGGGCAGGCGTAGTGATGGATATCATCTACTACAAACAGTCTTTCAGTTTTTAGACTACTCTGATGTGGTTGAATTAAGTTTGCGCGAAGATAAGCAAATACTACGACTTACCCCTTCTGATAGGTTGGAAGTTCTCAAGGATATTCCCGAGGAATCTGATTTATGTATTCGTGCTGCAAAATTACTACAATTTCATTCAAATAAAAAAATGGGAGTAGATATAGGCCTGCATAAAAAACTCCCAATTGGTGGTGGAATAGGGGGTGGTAGTTCAGATGCCGCGACAGTACTTCACGGTCTAAATATACTTTGGGATTGTCAGCTCAGTGATCATGAACTTGCAGAATTGGGTTTGGAACTAGGTGCTGATGTCCCTGTGTTTATTCATGGTGAATCTGCCTGGGCAGAAGGTGTAGGAGAACTGTTAACCCCGATTGAATTGCAGGAAAACTGGTTTGTGGTGATTCGGCCAAATGTATCTGTATCAACGGCTGAAATTTTTGCGTATCAGGGATTGACACGGGATTGTGATGCCCTCACAATAACGCGCTTTCTGAAAGGCAGGGGTTTCAAAGAATTTACTAATGTTTTTGAACCCATAGTGGCTGAGAAGTACCCGCAAATTGCAGCAGCAATTGACTGGTTATCATCTTATTCACCAGCAAGATTGACGGGAACTGGTAGTTGTATTTTCGCCTCTTTTGAGAGTGAAAAAGAGGCAAAATTGGTTCTAACAGCTTTAGATGAATCGCCATACGATTGGCAAGGGTTCGTAGCAAAAGGTGTAAATCAATCACCCTTGAAAACTGCTTTAAAGAAATGATTTATTGGGCTGTCGCCAAGTGGTAAGGCTCTGGGTTTTGATCTCAGCATGCGTAGGTTCGAATCCTACCAGCCCAGCCATATATAATTGATAGGTTGTCATACAAATTTAGTGATTTGGAACGCAGGTTTGCGAATCTTTAATTTGTATGGCAATGTATCAATACTTTCAGTACATGTTCTTAACTACAATAGAGATCAATCATGTCAGAATTAGACAGGATGATGATTTTTTCCGGCAATGCGAATCTAGATCTCGCTCGTGAAGTTTCAGAATTATTAGATATCCCCCTTGGTAATTGCACTGTCACACAGTTTAGTGATGGTGAGTCTCATATTGAAATTCTAGATAACGTACGCGGTCGCGATGTTTTTGTAATTCAACCGACCTGTGCACCTACCAACGATAACTTGATGGAACTGTTAATTATGGTTGATGCCTTATATCGTGCATCAGCAGGACGTATAACAGCGGTAATCCCTTATTTCGGTTATGCCAGACAAGATCGTCGTGTACGCTCTCGTCGAGTCCCCATATCAGCGAAATTAGTAGCAGATATGATATCAACGAGTCGTGTTGATCGTGTGCTTACGATTGATTTACACTCTGACCAGATTCAAGGTTTCTTCGATCTTCCGGTAGATAACATATATGCTTCGGCAGTACTTCTAAGAGATATAAAAGAGAAAGACTATGATGACCTGGTTGTAGTATCTCCGGATGTCGGCGGTGTTGTAAGAGCGCGTGCCATGACTAAAAGCCTAAGTGGAGATGTCGGGCTGGCTATTATTGATAAACGTCGTCCAGAACCTAATGTTTCTGCAGTTATGCATATTATTGGTGATGTAAAAGGTAAAACCTGTGTTTTGATCGATGACCTTGTCGATACTGCAGGCACCTTGTGTCATGCCGCTCAGGCGCTAAAAGAGCATGGGGCAAAGCAAGTCATTGCCTATGCAACGCATCCAGTTTTTTCTGGTCCTGCGATAAAGAATATTGAAAGCTCACATTTGGATGAGGTTGTAGTAACAAATTCAATTCCATTGAGTGAAAATGCTCAAAAGTGTGCTAAAATCCGCCAGCTTTCAGTTGCAGACATATTGGCTGATACGATTTATCGTGTTCATTTTGATGACTCGGTAAGCGATTTGTTTGCACATGTGGTGGATGACTAGTTTCTAGAAAGCAGTCATAAAAAGAATACTTCGGGCTGATGCCTGAATTTAAGCTGCAAAACTTGGTCGCGAGTTTTGCTTTTTTGTTTTTGGATAAGTTCGAAACTTTGGTTCACTAGAGCTATAAAGAACGAATCCTGATATTTTGGAGTAGTAACATCATGGCAACTAAATACGAGTTAGCCGCGGATATGCGTGAAGATTTAGGTAAGGGTGCGAGCCGCCGCCTACGTCGTCAACACTTGATTCCAGCGGTATTATATGGAGCAGGGCGTCCTGCATGGTCTTTGTCCTTAAAAGAAAATCAATTAATGCGTAATCTTCAAGAAGAAGGTTTTTATGCATCGATCATTGATTTGAATTTAGAAGGTAAAAAGCAAAAAGTCTTTTTGCGTGATTTACAGCGTCACCCATCAAAGCCATTCGTTCTTCATGTTGATTTACAGCGTGTAAGAGATGACGTTGAAATGACGGTGGTTGTTCCATTACACTTCATGAATGAAGAGACTGCACATGGTGTGAAGATGCAAGGTGGATTGATTTCACGTAATCTGTCTGATATTGAAATATCTTGTTTGCCTGCTGATTTACCTGAGTATATTGAAGTAGACTTGGCTGATCTAGAGCTGGGTGAGACTATCCACATGTCAGATATTAAATTACCTAAAGGTGTTGTTTCAACTGAGCTCCAACATGGTGAAGATCATGATCACTCGGTGGTTACAATCAATGCGCCAAAAGCAGCTGAGGTAATCGAAGAAGAGGCACCAGAGGCTACAGAAGTTGAATCTGAAACAGGTTCTGAAGCTAGTGGTGATGCAGAAGACGGTGAAAAAGAAGCCGAATAAAGCTGGTGACTGAGAAAGCTATAACACTCATTATAGGTCTGGGTAATCCGAGCGAGAAATATTCCAAAACCCGGCATAATGCCGGGTTTTGGTTTATTGATGAGCTGGCAAAAAAATACGGTGCAAGCTTTAAAGCTGAAACGAAGTTTTCCGGAGAATTGGCTAAAGCGATTATTGCGGGGCAGTCAGTATGGTTGTTAAAACCCTCTACCTTTATGAATCGCAGTGGTTTAGCGGCACATCAGCTCGCATCATTCTATAAGATTCCGGCTCGGCAAATTCTGGTAGCCTACGATGAAATAGACTTGCCTGTTGGTACGGCACGCCTGAAAAAAGGTGGTGGTCATGGCGGTCACAATGGTTTGCGTGACCTTCATGCACAAATTAGTAATGAATATATGCGATTAAGGTTAGGTGTCGGTCATCCTGGCGATAGTAAAAAAGTAGCGGATTATGTATTGTCACGACCTAGTCAGAATGACGAAATAGACATACTCAATGCTATTGATCGCTCGCTCGAAGTCATTGAAAAAGTAATCAGCGGTGATCTAGAGAAAGCGATGAATATACTCCATACCGAACACAAAGATTAACATCTATCTATTAAACAACTTTACGTGTTGTTACAGAATTTAAAGTAAGGAAAATATTATGGGTTTCAAATGCGGAATTGTGGGCCTACCCAATGTGGGAAAATCCACGCTGTTTAATGCATTAACCAAAGCTGGCATCGCTGCTGAAAATTACCCTTTTTGTACCATCGAACCCAATGTAGGTATTGTTCCTGTGCCTGACCCGCGTCTGGACGCATTGGCTAAAATTGTTAATCCAGAACGTGTGTTGCCAACGACTATGGAGTTTGTTGATATCGCAGGTTTGGTCGAAGGTGCTGCTTCGGGTGAGGGGCTTGGGAATAAATTTCTCTCACACATTCGCGAAACTGATGCCATCGCTCAAGTGGTTCGCTGTTTTGATAATGATGATGTTGTACATGTAGACGGAAAAATTGATCCAGTCTCTGATATTGAAACAATCAATACAGAACTTGCTCTGGCTGATCTTGAATCAATTGAAAAAGCAATTGTACGCGCCAATAAAAACGCAAGATCTGGCAATAAGGAGGCTCTAGCACAGGTCGCTTTGTTTGAAAGAATACAGGCACAATTAGCAGAAGGTAATTCAGCTCGCTCTGTTGAAATCAGCGATGATGAAAAACCACTACTCAAAGAGCTTTCATTAATTACCATCAAACCGATATTGTTTGTGGCTAACGTTGCTGAAGATGGTTTTGAAAATAATCCCTACCTTGATTCAGTAATAGAAATAGCCGCAAAAGAAAATGCAGAGGTCGTTGCCGTAAGTGCTGAGATGGAAGCGGAAATGTCATCGCTGGAAGATGATGAGCTGGCAATGTTCCTGGATGATTTAGGATTGGCTGAACCCGGCTTAAACCGCGTGATTAATGCAGGTTATAAATTACTCCACTTGCAGACTTTTTTCACTGCAGGCGTAAAGGAAGTTCGTGCCTGGACGGTAAAACAAGGTGCGACGGCACCCAATGGAGCAGGGCGCATTCATACCGATTTTGAACGTGGTTTCATTCGTGCAGAAGTTATCGCCTATGATGATTTTATCGCTTGTAACGGAGAAGCAGGTGCAAAAGAAGCTGGTAAATGGCGTTTAGAGGGCAAGGACTACATTATGCAGGAAGGTGATGTGGTACATTTTAGATTCAATGTATAAGCCAGGTTTAATCTATGAATAATGAAAACCAACAAGCGATTGACGCGCTGAAGCAAGTTGCAATGGCGGGCATTAAAGAACAACGCAGTTCACGTCGCTGGAGCATCTTTTTTAAGCTTGCCTCGCTCTTTTTACTTTTATTATTAGTGATTTCGATTATAGGCTCATCGAATTCCATAAATTCAAAGTTAACGAATGCAAAAAGCTATACCGCTGTTGTTGATGTCGAAGGCATCATTCTGCAAGGAGCTGAAGCGAGTGCGGATAATGTCATCCCTGCCTTGCAAAAAGCTTTTGAAGATAAGAAAGTCAAAGGTATTATATTGCGCTGTAATAGCCCCGGTGGCAGTCCTGTTCAGTCTAGTAATATTTATAATGAAGTCAGGCGCCTACGTGAAATACATAAAAATAAAAAGGTGATTGCGGTTGCTGTCGACCTTTGTGCGTCAGGTGGTTATTTTATCGTGTCTGCAGCTGATGAAATCTATGCCAATAAGTCTAGCTTGGTAGGATCCATTGGAGTTCGTATGCAGAGCTTTGGTGTGGTTGAAGCGATGCAAAAACTCGGTATAGAAAACCGCGAATTAACCGCGGGTGAGCACAAGGCCATTCTCGACCCATTCTCGCCACGCAAGCCTGAAGATGAAGCCTTTGTGAAAAAAATGCTGGCAACAACGCACAAACATTTTATTGATGCTGTAAAAGCAGGCAGGGGCGATCGACTTAAGGATGATCCCGATATTTTCAGTGGCTTATTCTGGACAGGCGAAGATGCGAAGGAACTGGGCTTAATTGATGGGTTTGGGAGCGCGGAATATGTTGCAAGAGAAATCATAAAAGCAGAAACGATGGTGAACTTTAACCCCGAAAAAGATATTTTCGAGCGTATAGGGCAACGCATAGGTGCAACGCTTAGCAGTATTATGCTTCAATCTAATAGTATGTCCGGGCCGATTCTTCACAAATAAAGTTTTTCTTTTGAGTCCCGATCATTAAAAAAATGCTAAAAAGGTGGGGGCTGTCTTTTTAAGACTATCTCTTATAGTTTGTTATAGAATCTCCCCATGAATTATATACAAGTTCTTGATTTTTCAGGCGTAGCAGTCTTCGCCGCTACTGGCGCCCTGGCTGCTTCCCGTAAAAGACTGGATATCGTTGGTTTTATTTTTCTCGCCGCTATTACAGGCATTGGCGGTGGAACCCTTCGTGATTTGTTGCTTGGTAAACTTCCGGTTTTCTGGGTCAAACAACCTGCCTTTATTGCTGTTTGTGTGATAGCAGCCGTTTCTGTTTATTTCCTCGCGCATCTGATCGAGTACCGCTACCGATTATTGCTTTGGCTCGACGCCATGGGAATGGCTGCCTATTGTGTGATGGGAGCCGGAATTGCACTTGAGTTTGGTGTATCGCCCTACGCTGCAATTGTAATGGGTGTAATGACAGCAACATTTGGAGGAATCCTTCGCGATGTATTATCCGGCGAACCCTCGGTTTTACTCAGTGATGAAATCTATATCACGGCGGCTTTATTAGGCTCGGTGAGTTTTGTAGCTATGTTGAGTTTAGGTTTAGACAAGGTCTATGCTGTTACAATTGCAATCAACTTAGCCTTCGCATTACGCGCCGCCGCATTAAGCTTTGGCTGGACCATGCCACGCTATAAACCACGCAAGGGAAGAAAGATTAAATAATCCATCAATTCTTTTGCATGTTTTTTTCCGACGATAGTCCTAAAAGAGAGTAGCACGCTTATTTTCCAGTATTACACCTTATGGAGTTCATTAGCTTTTTCGGCTCACTTTAGCGCTAGCATAGCTGCAGGATTATCAAGTTCAAGAATACCCGCCAACCCTCAATAATTCCGGCTCTTTAATGACTTGTAAATAAGTGTCATACCAAGTTGTCACTTTCATCTCGTCTGTTGTTCCATCGAAATACTGAATTTCAACTTTATCATTAGAAATATCCAAAGCTACTACAACAAATTCATGAGATTTTTCTGGATAGTAATACCGCTGACCTATAACCGGTTGAACTGTCATAAATTCTCCTATTCAAATTGTGGGACTCCAGTTAGATAGTGCCGCTTGACTTTAGATCGCAGACGACTCTCATAGGCTTCGAGTTGACTGCGTACACTATCGAAAGCATCACGGATTGCGACATACACATCCTCGTGAGCTTGTTTGTCTCCAGAATCCTTGCTCGCTACAATTTCAGCATTTGGAACATCAAGATTAACCACTACATGAAATAGGTTACCCTTCTGCTTATGTTTAAAGGATGACTCTACAGAAACACGGCATGCTGTTATGTTCCTGCTGAATTTTTCTAGTTTCTCTACTTTTTTGTGAATTTCCGCCTCTATAGCCGACGACTTTTCCATCTGATGAAATGTCACCTTTAAGTTACTTGCATTAAAGTCTCTAAATATTAAAGTTTAATGAAATACAACACCGTATTTTACGGTAATACAAATTTTCAAAGTTAAAAGTGACAAATGTCACATTTTAAAAAAGTATTTCCACGGATATTTTTTAGATTGAGTGGTTTTTCGTAGCTTATGAAATTTGTTTTTCTGGAAATCTGGTGAATTTGAATATTGCTATTCAGACACTGAATTAAATAATACAGCTATAATACGTGTAGTTAATATAACTATAATGCGTAATGAAATATTTCCCATCCACCACCGTCATGCGCTTTTCACTCATAAGCTTTGTAACTACTTTAGCCCTTGGCTTGATAAGCATGGGCTTTCTGGGGATAGGGCTTTATTACATTGTGTCCCCCATCCTCAATCTTGTTTTCCCGCGATTAGATTCCTTGCATGGTGATTGGGCATCGCCAGCTTTGCTCATGTCTGGTATGGCGTGGTCTTTTGCATTCCCCGTAGCTGGCTGGGTATATTTGCATTTAACCCGATATGACTGGACCAAGATGACCAAGGTTCTGGCTTATATTTTTATTCTTCTTTTTTGGGATTTGATTTTGTGGGCGATGCTACTTAGTACTAACACGTAAATTAGAATCATCCTGAAAAAGTGCCCAGCCGAGCGGTAGCGAGACAACAACGTTTGTTATTGAAACGTTGGCCCGAGTGCGAGATAAAACCGAGTAAAAGTAGGGGGGTGTCTCTTCATATAAAATTAATAACCTCATTAAAATCGGTTTTCAATGATCAAAGGTTTATTTTTGGTGATAATATCATGGATATCCTAGTTTTTTGATTACAAAAACCCCATGGAAAAAGCCATCACCAATCTCGACGAAGTCATTGACCGTAGCAAAGTTCCGACATTGAAATTCGATAGCGAGATGATGCAATCGGTTTTTGGTGAAAAAGATCTATGGCCATCATGGGTTGCTGATATGGACTTCAAGGCTTCTCCTCAAATAATTGACGCTCTTTCTCAAAGACTTGATCATGGTATTTTTGGCTACGAAAGCAGTAGAAATGTCTTACCTAAAGCAGTCTCAAGCTGGTATAAGAACCGGTATAACTGGTTCTTTAACGAGTCTGAAATTTTATTTACGCCTCGAACACTCAACTCGCTAGCGACGATGATCAATCTATTTTCTGTTGAGGGTGAAGGCGTTATTGTTCAGCCTCCCGTATTCTATGATTTTAAAATCATTGTTCGAGCGAATAAACGCCGTTTGGTTAAAAATCCCTTGATATTAGAACAAGGAAAATACCAGATGGATTTCGACAATCTTGAAAAAATGACGGCTGATCCAGACAATAAATTATTGATTTTATGTAATCCACATAATCCTATTGGCCGGGTATGGTCAAAACAGGACCTGTCCACGCTATCTGAAATTTGTGCTACAAACGGTGTTTTTATAATAGCAGACGAGATTCACGGTGATATAACTTACGCAAGCAAATACACGCCATTAGCCAGTGTTTCGAAAAATGCTGCTATGAATAGCGCTACCTGCATTTCTCCAATCAAGTCTTTTAATTTAGCTGGTGTGGCAAATTCCATGATTGTTATACCAAACGAGGAAAAAAGGAAACGTTGCAAAGACTGGTATAACCGTATGGAAGTTAACAAAAACAATGTGTTTTGCAATGCTGCCATGCAGGCGGCCTATACTCGCGGTGAACCCTGGCTTGAACAGGTTCTCGAATATCTGAAAGACAATATCGAAGCGCTGAGGAGCTTTCTGCAACATAAAATACCCTTGGTAAAACTTATTGAACCCGAAGGAACTTACCTGATCTGGCTAGACTTTCGTAAATTAGGCTTCAATCCTAAGCAGCTTGAATCTTTTCTGGTACATGAAGCACGAATAGCAAGTAACCCCGGACAATGGTTTGGTAGAGAAGGTGCAGGATTCGCCAGAATAAATATTGCATGTCCACGCAGTGTTTTGGTAACAGGCTTAAAGCAACTAGAGAAAGCCGTTAATCATCTCAATTAGACTAGGGGCTGGTCTGAGAGTTTGCTTTTTTAGGCTCACCAAGAGCCAAAAAGTATATCGTTACGTTTCCTTAGAAAATGTCGATGGCTGGCCGATCACAAACTATTTTAAAAAAGTGCCTAGCCGAGGCGTAGCTGACAAATTCATCTGGAATGAATTTGAACAGTTGAATGTAACGAAACTGCCTCGAAGAGGTGAAATACAGGGATGTACTTCATAGACAACGTTGAACACAGTGACGACGACCCGAAGGGCGAGTGAAACGAGTTAAAGTAGGAGGGTGTGCTTTTAATAGTTAACAAGTAAACTTATCTAACTAATTAAACATGTGAGAAGCCATGAAAAGAAGATTCAAATACTATTTGTCGATATTGATTGCAGTTGTGATTTTTAGCCTTGCGCTGTTGCTAACGGGATATTCTTATTCTAGAAATGCTGGGATTATACCGAACCCCGAAGGACCGATGGATTTGGGGAATGCCTTTGAGGCGCTTCCAGCTATTGTTTTATGGCCATTTTTGGTTTTAGTTGGTATTGCCGTGATTATCGAATTCGTAATTTTAATTTCCAGGAAGAATTAATATTGCTGAAGTTATTAAAAAGTGCATAAAAGGTGGGGGGGGCTTTCTTAGGCTTACCAAAAGCCAAGAAAGTCTTTCGTAGTTTTCGTAAGGAAAGGTCGATTGCTGGTCGAAGCATGGGATGCCCTGGTTTTGAATACAAAAATGCGAACACACAGCTTGCCGCTGGCACGATTAATGGAAATAGAAATCTGATAAAACGAATATTTTATGTTTTAAATAAGTCACTTATGAAGTATTCTTAAAATTACTTAAGAAAAAAAGCAGGCCAGCGGCACGATAAACTATTTAAAGGGCTAGTGGCCTTATTAATACACTGTTAGTTGATAAAATAAATGAATGTTATCCACGAATAGTCACTACGGAACTATCCATCGAAAACGAGATAAAGCGCTAGGCGTCCCCGAGCTAATAGCTATTGCTCTTGGGGGGATGATTGGTGGAGGGATTTTTACTATTCTTGGAATCTCTGTATCGATGATTGGTGTTTATACTCCATTGGCGATAATTATTGGCGGAATTTTGGCTTCTCTAGCGGCCTATTCATACGTCAAGCTAGGCATCTATTATAAAGATGAGGGTGCCACATATTCATTTTACAAAAAAACATTCCCAGACTCTCCTTTTGCAGCATCGCTGATAGGCTGGTGGGTTGTATTCGGTTATATCAGCACGCTGGCACTCTATTCTTATACATTTGCATCTTATGCTATTAGCGGGCTCTCTTTTGCCGACAGTGAATGGGCAAGAAAACTTGTTGCAGGCGCTGTGCTCCTGACTTTTACACTCATTAATATCTGGAGCGTTAAAGGTATGGGCATAATCGAAGATATTATGGTTTACGCAAAGTTGGTCATCCTGGGTATCATTTCATTTGTGCTCATAGACAATAGGCAAACAACACTTCCTGTCTTGCTACAGAACAACGATGACACAAGCCTGATTTCTATCTTGATAGTTGCTTCGATCACGTTTGTAGCTTATGAAGGTTTTCAACTTGTCATTCATGCCGTTGATGAAATGGAGAGCCCTGAAAAGAACATTCCAAAAGCGATCTATACCGCCATATTCCTTGCGGTTCTTATTTATGCTGTTATATCGATTGGGGCCATATTGACGATTCCCTTCGAGGAGATAGTACAGAATAAAGAATACGCCTTAGCTGCCGGAACTGAAGTTATTCTGGGTCACTGGGGAACCGTGCTTGTGATATTGGGTGCATTACTGGCTACCAGTAGTGCTATAAGTGGCACGTTGTTTGGCGCATCAAGGCTTATGGCTGTTATCGCTGACGATGGATACCTGCCTGGCCTTCTTGTTAAACGGACCAATCATATTCCTGTCTATGCCATAGTTAGTATGGGGTTGCTTGCATTCGCACTTGTGCTTGCCGGGGGGTTACAGCTTATTCTTGAATTCGGCAGTGTGACGTTCTTGTTGGTATCTCTACTTATGGCTTATGCAAATTATAAGATCCGTGACTTAACTCATTCTTCGTTATTCTTTACTATCTTTGCTATTTTTGGCCTTATATCTGGAACGATATTAATTTTTTATTATGAATTTAGTAATCAGCCGCACCAAATGCTTTTTATAGGTGGGCTTTACATATTGTTAACAGTAGGATCTTGGTTCTATTCGAGAAGCAATGTATCTCCCGTTGACAGCTAACAAATCGTCTAACTTGACCGGCGCAGAAGACGCGCCCGCAAGTTAACTCAAACGTTATTTGTCAGTAGAATAAAATACCTTTTATATTGAATAACAGCCCAAAAGTAGGGGGGTGTGTTTTTAAACTGTTTCGTAGCGGGCTACGAGTTCATTTATTTTGCGCAGCCAAAATAAATGAACCAAACAAAAGGCTGCCCAACAAACAAGCCGCAAGCGGTTTTCGGCATCTGCTCCTGCATTGCTCTACCTCCTACGTCCATGAAGTCGCCTCACTACTCCAAAATAGACGCGGTTTTGTCAGGCACGTCCATGCGCCTGACCCTTCGGGCTACGCGTTAAATTGTTCCTACAATTTAATTAAACTCACTCCTAAAGTCGTTCAAACAGCTAAAACCTTAATCGTCAATTTTCTGCGTGGCTCGGCTTGTTTGAAAGGTTATTAAAAACAGTATTTGTTTGGAAAAAGGGGTTAAAAGTAGGGGGGTGTTTATTTTTAAATCAATATCTACCAAGTAACAATACAAAAAGACAGGTTTAAGACCTGATAATATATCAAAAGGTCGCAGATCTTATTAATACACTGTTAGGCACCGAGGGCACAGATATGCAGCTAACCGACATCAAAGGATATTATGTATTTTATTTAATCTTAGGATTATTCTGTGCTTCATTTATTGGAAGTAGCTACGGGGATAAGGAATTCCTTTTAGGCTTGGCAATTTTTTCGCCAGTACTTTCGGTTTTCGCGATATTTTGCAGCATATTTTGCGTGCAGTCATTGTTCGTTAAACCAAGAGAGTGGCCAATGGTTTGTTTAGGCGTATCCACTTTGTCATTTTTCGCTCTTGCATTTTTGGGATATGGGATGGCTCTATGGATTTTTGGAATGCCTGGGTTGATTGAAGGGTTTAGCGAGGAACATATGCAACCTATCTCTATAGCGTACTCTGCCGGAACAGTGGCTCTGGCTACTTGGGGAATCATCCGTTGATTGAAGCGCCTAACACATATGAGCCTCCGGACTGTCAAAAACAAGTATGGTCAGTGTAAACTTTATTTTAAGCAGCTTGCGCCATTTAATAATCTCGATTTGATCAGGAACTGATCCGAGAGCTTGCTTTTCTAGGATCACCAAGAGTCAAAAAGTATATTGCAAAATTTCCTTAGGAAATGTTGATGGCTAGTTGATCTCAAGCAGTTATTACACCAAAGGTTTCAGTTATATGAACAAGGAAGTAAAAACATACCTCGATAATCTACCATCACCACAAAAGGAAATTTGTAAAAAAGTCAGGATGATAATTATAAAAAATTTTCCTGATTTGGAAGAATCATTTAAAAATGACGTGCCCTGGTATGAATGTAAATATTATATTGTTGGTTTAAAAGACCATGTCAACATTGGTTTTTCCGTTGAAGGAATGTCTGCTGAAGAAATGGATTTGCTTGAAGGCAAGGGAAAATTCATGCGGCATATCAAAATATATTCACTTGATGAGATAGATGAAAATAAAATTGTGAAATTGCTAAAGCTTGTAAAATGAGCAATAACTCAACCAGAAACCTTATTATGAAATCAACTCCACGCCTAAAAGCGTCACGCGTTATTTAGACGTTAGAAGGCAGAAGGTACATTAATGAATCGGCTCGGAATGTGGTCTGCTTTTGGTTTATTCATCGTTGGTCTTGTCTACGCGATAACGGTCGCGGTCGGTATTTATAATACGGGGTTTACGACCCCGATTGTAGACCCGATACTGGCTATTATGGAGATACTTACTCTACTCTCTGCTCCTCTCCTAGTGATTTTGATGAGCACTATTCACACTAAAGCTCCTTTAGATTTCAAAGTATACAGTTTGATAGCACTTGCCTTTATGGTTTTGGCTGCAGGATTGACCAGCGCCGTCCACTTTATTGGATTAACGGCTCTTCGACAAACAGGAATGGAAGGTATTGCATGGCCATCAATGCTTTACGCTGTTGAGTTGTTAGCCTGGGACGTTTTATTGGGGCTATCGTTACTGTTCGCAGCACCAGTATTTCAAGGAGGAGGACTCAAGCACAAAATTCGAATGAGCATGATTATCGCAGGCGTTCTTTGTATAACTGGCGCCCTTGGACCTGCAACTGGAGATATGCGGCTTCAATTTATTTCTGTGCTTGGCTATGGCGTTTTACTACCTTTTGTTTGGTTAATGATCGCTAGAGATTTCCAATGTACTTACAAGAATAATTAATTCACCCATGATTTTATAGTAAAAATATGACCGTTTATTTACTTCCTGCGATATCTTGATTAATTAGATTTACACTCTGTAGTCATCATTAATGAAAAACCGCGTAAAAGTAGGGGGGTGTCATTACAAATCTACAAAAGCCCCGATTTCATCTACTATACTCCTCACAACCAGCGATTATTTCCCCTATGACTGAAATCAATCCACTTACTTTCCAGAAACAAAACACCCAACATAAAAGACAGACCATCGAATGCCCGGAATGTGGCACTGAGATTGAAATCTCTGAGGTGTTATACAGCCAGCTGGAAAAGGATTTGCGCAAGGCGCTGCAACAGTAGAATGAATTAACGACAATAAGGGTACTGACCCCTTTTGATATTAATTTTAATCTATGCCTGGATAAATACCATAACTGATGACTTAGCGAGACTATTTAACATCGAATTAATTCACAATTAACACTAGAATAGAGTCCCTACGGGAAATTACCCCGACAATCAAAATCAGATGGGAAACTATGTTAGCTGACCTTTTTAAACCGGCATGGAAGAGTAACTCCGTTGATAAACGCCTGAAAGCTATCGCTGCCATGGATAGCGCGAATGTAGAGCAACAGAAGATTCTGGCTCAACTGGCTAGCGATGATGAAGATATCACCATCTGTATTGCGGCGATCCAGAAGTTAAGTTCTGTGCCTGCATTACATGAAATCTCGTTAAAACATGCCAATGACACAGTGCGTGCAGAGGCATCGAACAGGTTAAATGTGTTAATGGGCGAAAGCGCTAGCCTCGATCCGCAGGAATTCGCTGAAATACTCAAGCTTTATCCTGAATTAAATATTCGTGTTGCGGCTCATGCCGAATTGGCTAATGTACGCAACCAGGCTATACAGGAACTATCTACCGATCAACTTCTGCAAGTGCTGTCAGAAACCACATATACAGATTCACGTCAGCAGATTGCGAATATGCTGCTAGATGTCGAATCCCTCGACTCAGCACGTAAGATCATGCGTGGAAAAGACAAAAATGCCGAGCGTATTGTTAAGACAAAGTTAGACGAATTCAGAAGGCAGGAACGCCAACAAGCCGAAAACCTGGTCACGGTGAATGAACTGATCGAAGAGGTCGAGTATCTCTCCAGTCGCGACGGACTGCCGGAATTTAAGTCTAGGTGTCAAGCTCATTGCAAACGATGGGATAATCAGGATGTTGAGATAGATGATGAGTTAAAGCAAAGATATCAGGCCGCAAGGTCTGTTCTCGATACCCGCTATCAGGAGTTAGTCTCAATTGAACAGGCGAAACAGTCTCAGCAGAAAATAGTTGATGAGCTTCAGACCCTGCTTCAAAACGTTGCCAAACGAGATCTCAAAAACTCTATTAAACAGTTGTCCGAAACACATGAAAAGCGCGACCAGATAATCTCCAATTGGCAGTCGCTAGCACCTATATCGACACCGGAGCAACGCTTATCCGATCAATACCTGGAGATGAAAGCTGCGTTACAGGTTGCGACACAATTTGTAGAGAAGATAGAGCACCTTTTTCCGCAGGAAAACAATACTACGCAGGGCAATAAATCTGCGCAAAATAAGCCTGAAGAATTGAGTGAGAGTAGTGAGGATGAGAGTAGCACAACTGAAAGTACAGATACTAAGACACAACAGCTATCAGGCCCGCCTATTCAACCATTGAGTGCGGCCTTAAAGAAACTGAAGTGGCCGTTGGGTTACGGTGTATTACAGATAGAGGTCGAATTACGTATCCAGTTAGCGAAGTGGCAAAAAGCTCAACAGGATGCGGCAGAGAAACACGAAAAGAAACTGGCTCAGGTGCATAAGAATATTAGCTCCATCTTTCATTTTTCGCGTACAGGCAATCTGGTTAGAGCAAAACAGATGTGCGTAAGAGTCGAAAAAGCGCTCGATAAATTTAGCGAAAAAGACCGAACTGCGCTAAATGATCGTTTTGAAGAAGCACGCCTAACCCTTGGAGACATTAGCGACTGGAAAAACTTTGCCACCGAACCCAAGTATCTCGAGCTGTGTGAAGCGATGGAGCAACTGGTCGGCTCCAAACTGCATCCGGACAAGCTCACTAAAGACATGAAGGCGCTCCAGCAACAATGGAAAGAACTTGGAAACTCGGATATTTCTGATCAATACTGGCCACGTTTTAAACAGGCGGCTGATGCGGTTTACCAGCCCTGCGCGGTATTTTTCGACGAGCGCCACAAGCTGCGCAAAGCGAATCTTACACAACGTCAGCAGTATGTGGAGCAGATGCGGGAACAGCTGGAACAAACCGACTGGGACAAAAAGCCTGATTATAAAATTGTAGAGTCTGCCGTACGCAGTATCAGCAATAATTTTTTCGCTATCAAAGAAGTGGAACGTAACTCAGGACAGAAACAATGGGAGCAATTTTCAAAGCTTAAGGATGAGGTATTCGCCAAACTGGGCGTGGTTTATGATGCCAATATCGAGCTTAAGCAACAATTAATTGAACAGGCAGAAGCGCTTGCACAAGCGCCTGCAAAAGAGGAAAACCTGATCACGCTCAAAACACTGCAATCTCGCTGGAAACTGATCGGTATCACCCGGCGCAAACAGGACCAGAAGGCATGGACTGCATTCAAAGAACTGGGAGACCAGGTCTACAACCAGGTACAAGAACTACGTCAGGAGCAAAGAGATGAAACAGACCAGCAGTTGAATGTCTACAGGGAAGTCATCAAGGCGATTCAAACACTTGCAAAAACGTCGACAGAACTGAGCGAGGCTGACCACCAATTTAGTGCATTGCAGGCCAGCTATGCCGAACTGCCCGAACTACCGCAGCAGCTGCCTGAAAAACTGACCGAAGGAATTCAACGTGATTATCGTAATGCCTGCGCGCAGTTCGATGAATGTCACGCCCGTATTATCTCCAGCATGCGCAAGCAACAGTTGGATGCGCTTCGACGCAAGGCAGACCTTTGCACTCAACTGGAAGCACTCTTAACTGCGCACCTAGGGGAATCTCCTGCACAGCAACAACTTGAGCAGATAGCGCAACAATGGGACGCGATAGAGTTGCATGATGCAGAGTTATCGCGCCGCATAGAAGCACGCCGTGAGGCAGCTCAAACGGTCATTGATCGCGCCGCGATCACAGCACAACGTCGACTGATGTGTATTCAACTGGAAATTGCACAGGATGCGGAAACACCGCCCGAAGATAAAGCAGAACGCATGCAATTCCAGCTAGAACAGATGAATAAATCAGGGTTGGGCCAGCAAACATTGAATAACGCCGAACAGCTGAAAGATATGGTGCTAGACTGGCTGTGTATGCCCGGTGCGGAACCGCAACAGCAGGCAATACTGGATGAGCGTTTCCGGCGTGCACTCGATTCTAAATAAATCAGTGCTGACTCAAATCAGCCGGCGGACATCTGCCTTTTATATACTCATCAAAATAGGAATATAAAGTTTACACTGACCCCAGTTATTTCAACGACGACGACCCGAAGGGCGCGGCAAAAACCGCGTAAAAGTTGATTTATTAGGCCGCTAGGGCCAATAAATTATCACGATTAGATCAGGAGCTGATCTGAGAGGTGGTCGAGATAATGGATGATGATATTAAAGACACCCCCCGACTTTTGACTCGCTTTTATAACACTCGCCCTACGGGTCAGCTTTAAAAAACAAAGCTGTTGTCTCACTGCGTTCGGCTGGGTGTTTTTGGTGAACTCTTTTTCGAAGCTTGTTAGCAAAGGGCTTTAGAATCTGATCCCTTTGATTTAAAAACTCTGATGATGCTACTTAAGGAAGCTCTGATTAAGTCCCATAAATTCTGGCACCACCAAAAATCCAGAATCAAGACATGATCATGCAGCAATGCTTATTGCCTTTCAAATGACCATAACGCAAAGTCTGAGTTTTTGGCTAAGCCCCACAGGGCAAGGCTACAGGCTACCATCTTCGTTGTTGCACTTCTTGTGAATGCAATTAGCATTCCCTGCGAAGCGCGCCTAGAATATGATTGCCTGTAGTCTTGCAGAATTTTATTGGACTTAATCAGAGTTTCCTTAACTAAACCACCTAACTGAGTTAATCGATAGAAGTTGTCAAGGTCTGCCGAAGTTTTGAGTCCAATAATTAGTGTAAGTTGTGCTTTGATTACTCGAAAGTGCCAATCCGACTTGGGTAACATTTGGGTCCATAATATTTTTACAATGGCCATCACTCGCTAACCATGAGTCCACTGCTTTTTGAGCTGTGTTTCTAGTCGTTCCCGCTGTTATATTTTCGGATAGTCTAGACCAACTGTAACCATAAGTTGCCACTCGTTGCGACATAGAACTGTTTTGATTTAAGGGGTATCCAGTCCAGTCTGAGACTGTTCCTGAACCATCATGAGAGAAAGTGTTAGTTTCTGTCATATCTTGACTATGCTCGTATGCTGCTTTGTATAGTTTCTCACTCCACGAAACAGCCGCAACTGTGGGGAAATTACCATACACACCACAAAACCTAACTACTGCTCTGGCATTATTGATAGTCGTTAAGTAATTCTGGATTGTTGCGGCAGATAAAGTAGGAATCTGATTACTTGGTGGGGTAGCAATGATTGAAACACTGCGAGTCACTTCTATAGCAGGATTTCCAGCAGCATCAGAAACATTATAGGTGACTGTAAAGGTAGTTCCTGGTGTGGCATTGGTGTTTACCTGATCTCCAGCGATGATAATGTTATTGCTAATATTACCGTCTCGATTATCTGTGGCGGACGCACCCGATTCGACGTAGTTAGCCCCTTGGATTACTTCAACGGTGGAAGGCCCACTTAAGGTAATCACTGGATCAATAGTATCTACCGCAGAGACAATGTTAACTATGCGCGTTACTTCTGTAGCAGCGTTGCCTGCAACATCAGATACATTATATCTAAGCGTAAATGTTGTGCCAGCTGTTGCATTAGTATTAACCGTGTCACCACCTACAACAATGTTTTGAGTAATAGTGCCATCCGTATTATCCGTTGCAGTTGCTCCTGCATCTGCATAAGCAGAGCCTTGATCAACATTGACTGAACTACTGCCTAACAGACTAATAACTGGAGGTGTTGTATCCGTTACTGGAGTTATATTTACGACCACATCCATGCTGTCGATTGCGCTATCGCCAACATCGTCGGTGACAGTTAAGGTCAAAGTATCTGTGCCAACTGCTGCAGGTATATAGTTAAATACCGCCGTTGTGGCTAAAACAGTCGATCCTTTAGTCCATACATAAGTGGTAATTGTTCCATCGCTGTCTGATCCACTACCAATAATCTCTATGCTTTTATCTACCTGAGCTACCTTATCGCCACCGGCATTGGCTTCTGGCACTTCGTTGGGTATATCGGGCGCTTCGCTCACAATCACATCGACAGTATCGCTGGCACTTGCACCATCGTTATCTATTACCCTCAGGGTTAGAGTATCTGTTCCAACTTCGCTGGGGATATAGGTAAACGCTGATGTAGTCGCTAATATAGCCTCTGCTGTAGACCATTCATAAGCAGATATTGTCCCGTCAGTATCTGTACCAGTACCCACGATGCTAACGCCCACACCCACTTTAGCTAAGACTTTTTCACCCGCATTAGCCGTTGGTACTTGGTTAGCGCTAGTTTGCACTGAGGTAACTACTAACGACATGCTGTCAGTTGTCGTATCTCCATCGTTATCAGTTACGCTCAACGTCAATGTATCTGTGCCTATAACGGTTGGGGTATAAACGAAGGATACGGTTGTTGCTAGAACAATATTATTCTTCTTCCAGGAGTATGAAAAAATAGTTCCATCAGCATCTGTACCACTGCCAGTGATCTGAATACTCTTATTAACCTCAACGGTTTGATTTCCACCAGCACTCACAATAGGGGCGATATTTATCCCCAACGACGTGGTAAGTACTTCTAACTCAGCTGTCGAATCAACATCTTCTGGAGATAGACCTTTTACTATAGCGTTAAGCTCTGCCAGAGTTTCACCAGTGACCCCGGTAACGCCTACTGCTATATAGTCATTTAATTTTGGAGCAGTATTAGTTTCTCCGTTGGCGTATGCCTTGATTTTTTCGAACGCTAACTCTTTGGCTGTAAACCCTGCAGTGGAATCATCACTACTAGTACTCCCGCCACCACCTCCACAAGCTGATAACGTCAGCGCCATAACAATAGATAAATTAATGAGTAGAAATTTTAACTTAGTCAGATACACGCTTAACTCCTGAGGCTTATTTTTTAAGTTTTTCTTTTTAATCAATTTACAGAGACTATTGATGAACCAATAAATTCAATTTTTATTATTTTGATTCTTTTCATTAGCGTCGCATTAACTAAAGATGTTAGAGATAACTGATTTAATTCTACCGATGATAAATGCCTATATCAAAAAGATCCGATGAACAAAGCTACCCTTTATAAAACAGACATATACTGGACTTATGTTAAAGCTATTGTGTAAATCTAAACTTAAGTAAATTGGTAATAATGATGTTACAGCATAAGAAGGGGCTAAAATTCAAAGGGGTCAGACTCGACTGGTATTAATCGCACTAGAATAGTCGCGCGCATATAAACGCAAACCGTCATCGCTGGAATACCAAAAATCATTATATTCAGTCATAGAAATTAGTCATAGATAAGTCGCACAAGGAAGGCCGTTAAATCGACTCTAGTATAGAGTAAATAGAGAAAAAGAATAATTAGGACATCCTTGATTTGACCCTATAAATCAAGCCATTCATCGGTGCTTGGAACAGGAAAAAGCGCCAGCCGGAGCGTAGCCGACAAATTCATCTGGAATGAATTTGAACTTTGAGTCTAACGAAACTGCCTCGAAGAGGTGAAGTTGGTTTATTAGGCCGCTAGGGCCAATAAATTATCTCGATTAGATCAGGAACTAATCTGAGAGGTGGTTGATCTCAAATAGTTTAGAAAAAGTGTCTAAAAGTAGGGGGGTGACTTTCTTAGGCTTAACAAAAGCCAAGAAAGTCTATCGTAGTTTCCGTAAGGAAACGTCGATTGCCGGTCGAATCATGGGACACCCTAATTTAGAATACAAAAAGTAAATAAAAAGACAGGTTTAAGACCTGATAAACTATTAAAAGGTCGCAGACCTTATTAATACACTGTTAGCGTATAGGAAGAAATACCAAGATGCTCTATTTTTCATATGGTTCAAACATGTCGCATGCAAGGATCCTTGAGCGGGTCTCTTCCGCAAAGTTTTTCGCTACAGCGAAACTCATAGAACACGAGCTACGGTTTCATAAAATGAGCATCGATGGGTCTAGTAAGTGTGATGCGTACCGAACAGGCAATCCCGATCACATAATAATCGGTGTTGTTTTCGAAATTGATGAAGCTGAGAAACCTGCTCTAGACAAAAAGGAGGGCCTGGGCATAGGCTATGAAGAAAAAGAAGTGGAGCTCATAACAAGTACTGGCGAGGCAATTGAAGCCTTAACGTACTATGCAATAAGTATCAATGAAGAACTAAAACCATACCAATGGTACAAACACCATGTGCTGATAGGGGCACATGAAAACGAGCTGCCTGAAGGATATAGAGATAGAATCAAAAGTATAGAGGCAATCGAAGACCAAGATCGGGAGCGGCATGAACGTGAAATGGGAATTTACGCTAACAAGTAGCTCTCCTGGACAAAATACTCGCTGCGCTCGCATTTTTCCGGTGAGCGAGGCGTTATACGGCTTACAAGTTATCAGCGCTTACAAAACAAAACTATGAAATTTACTGAAATAATATCTATAGCAGGATACTCCATTGAAGCAATTGGGGTGCTTGTTGTTGTTATCGGATCTGTTATCTCCTCTATCATATTTATTCGTGCTTATCGTCAGTTGCCTGAAGGTGTTGCATATCGTACTTACCGAAGACAACTAGGTCGTTCGATTATTCTGGGTTTAGAATTTTTAATTGCCGGCGATATTATTCGAACAGTGATTGTGGCAGATACATTAGAAAATGTGGCTGTTCTTGGACTCATTATATTAATTCGTACTTTTCTAAGTGTAACTCTTCATCTTGAGGTTGAAGGTAGATGGCCATGGCAACATGAAGAGAAAGAAGAAAAATAGAGTAATGACGTATAACAACTCGTTTAAGTCGCGACCTCGCTTACGCTAGGCCACTTAACTCAGGCGTTAGCTCGATATCCTGACTTGATGGTGACACGCAAGTGACGATAATCCTTTGATTTATTTAAGCTAACTATAGTTGGAGTGGCGTCTGAATGAGACAACAGTTGATACACCTTCGATTGACCTTAGCTCTCCAGGTAATACTGGTTATTGGGGTTGCGGCTGCCATCTGGGAACAGCAGTGGCTTACCGCTGTGATCACGAGTGGGATTATTTTAGTAACACTCGTCCCATTACTTCTGTCAAAGCACTTCCGTGTTTTTATTCCGCCCGAGTTTGTGCTTCTCGCGATTACCTTCGTTTTTGCGTCAGTATTTCTCGGTGAAGTTCATGGGTACTACGTCCGTTTCTGGTGGTGGGATTTAGTTCTTCACGCTAGCTCTGGATTTTTACTCGGGATTATTGGCTTTCTATTAGTGTACGTACTAAACGAAACAGAAGATATCGACGTACACATGACGCCTAGTTTTGTTGCCTTTTTTGCCTTCCTGTTTGCAGTCGGGATAGGCGTCCTCTGGGAGATCTTCGAGTTCAGTATGGATAGTTTCTTTGGTATGAATATGCAAAAGGAGATGCTCGGTGATCCTTCAGGTTTGACCGACACAATGTGGGATCTGATTGTCAATACTCTGGGAGCCTTGATAATAACAGTGCTTGGGTATGGCTATGTCAAAAAGGCTAATAACGCATCATTTCTCGAACGTTGGATTGACTCATTCATCAAGAGCAATCCACAGTTTTTCGATCGACACCGATAGACTGATCAAAGTGGATACTGAATCAATTTCGTGAGCTAAGCAGATTAATTCAGCCGACGTAAAAAACCGCGCGGCAGATTACCGACGTTATCTACCACTAGAACAAAACACCTTTTATATTTAAAAAGTGCCCAAAAGTTGATTTATTAGGCCGCTAGGGCCAATAAATCATCTCGATTAGATCAGGTACTGATCTGAGAGGTGGTCGAGACAAAGGATGATGATATTGATGATGATATTAAAGACACCCCCGTACTTTTGGGGTGTTTTTGATTTATTTAGATTTAAGAGGGTTTCGTAACAGAGCTACGAGTTCATTTATTTTGTTCAGCCAAAATAAACGAACCAAGCGCTCGGTAAAATCCTTCATGCGTGATTCTCCAGATAGCTAGTGAAAGTCTGGTAACGCTCCACTAACCCAGGTTCTTTTTCTGGCGTGAATGTCCGATTGATACGCTGTGGCCAGACGGGTCGTTCGCTATGCGCCAGCCATGCGATACCCTTGGCAGTCGTTTCTCTGGCTTCAAATCGGATTACAGGAAGTTGAGACAGGTTTGACAGTTTCTGGCACAAACCATCCAGTTGTGAAACACCGCCACTTAGGTAAAGCTGCCTGATTGTTGTTGCTGACTCGCGCATCAAATCCAGGTTGTTCAGTACCAGAAAGAGTATGCTTTCAACCACGGCAACGGCACGATGCTCAATGTTGTGCGATTCATTGTTGTTATCAATGCTGTTAAAGAATCTCGGCTCCAGATCAGTGTACCACCAGGGGCTGCCAATGTTTCCGATACTGTTGATAAAGATGGGGGGGGCGGTGATTTCTGCCAGCCATTGAGGTAATTGCTCCCACCAATCGTCTTTGGGATACTGCTCCCTGATCCAGTTCAGAGCGCTGCCAGCGCCGTTTACGGTTCCTTCCAGAAAATAACGGGATGATTGCGCATCAGTGTAGCCAACGCTAGTCAGCAGGGGAGCTTGCAGCTGTACTTCCTCGATTGGATACAGCACAAAGCCGCCACTTCCAAGGTTGATATAGGCGGTATTGGCCTCAGGTTCCCCGGCAGCGAACAGTGCCGCATTCTGGTCGCCGTTGGCAGCGGTCAGTGGGATATCGGTATCCAGCAATGTGCCGAAATGTTGGCAGCTCGCCACGCATTCAGGCAGGACGTGTCTTGGGATAGCGTAAAGGTCCAATAGCTCTTTTGACCAGTCACAGCTACGGACATCCATGAGTTGAGTGCGTTGCGCATTGGCAGGATCAACGACAAATGCATCACTGCGGGTCAGATGCTTGAGCAGGTAACTACTCAAAGGGAGTAACCGTAAAGCGCTATGCGGCTGTTGATCCCGCTGTTGGTCGAGTTTTTGATCGAGAAGCCAGCGCATTTTACTGGCACCATAATGCGCCGATAGCGGTAAACCACTGATGTCCTGGATACGTTGTTTTTCGTCTAGCAAAGTTTCGATCAGCTCGGTAGCACGGGTGTCTTGCCAGCTGATAGCGGCAGATACAGGCTGTCCCGACTCGTCGCAGGGAACCAGTGTCGAGCGTTGCGTTGCCAATCCGCATTGCGTGATTTGCTTACGTTGTGATGTTGGGATTTTTTGCAATAATTGTTCAATACAGACTTCGATAGAACCTAGAATCTGAAGCGCATCCTGCTCGATGTGCCCATTGCTGAGGCGTTGCAGCTCTACCGACTGCCATTCGCTCTGGATGATCTTGCCATTGGCATCATAAAGAATGGCACGGCTGGCATGAGTGCCTTGGTCTATAGCAAGCGTGAAAGACATAGACAGAGTGTAGCAGTTTCGTAACTGTCGTTACGAGTGACTTTCTTTTCTCAACAGCAAAAAGAAAGTAACCAAAGAAATGCCGTTTATTTCACAACACCTTAGAGTTACGTTTAGAGGGGAAATAATGGGAATGAAGGGGAACTCGCTCGTACCTCACTTAGACAACTGTTCGTTGCTACGCAAGCTCACTCTGATCCATTATTTCTTGCGATACTCGTTGATTTTGAAAAGGGATTAAAAACAGTGTTGATTGAGCCGAGCTTGCGAGACAACAGCATTGTTTTTTAATGCTGGCCCGAAGGGTAGGCGTAGCCGTATAAAAAAGTGCATAAAAGTTGGTTTATTAGGCCGCTAGGGCCAATAAATTATCTCGATTAGATCAAGAATTGATCTGAGAGGTGGTCGGTCACAAACTATTTTAAAAAACCGCGTAAAAGTAGATGGGTGTCTTTTAAATAGCCTAAACTCTTGTTTCTTTTAAATTAGATTATGGGTGATGAGATAGACGCCTCCTTTTAAAACCGGCGTCACAATGCGCCAAATTTGTTAGGTTTAACCCTCAACAAATTAACTAAGAAGGAGACATCTATCATGAATGATATTAACCGAATCGCTGTCGATTTAGCAAAAAATGTTTTTCAAGTGTGCGCTTTAAACTCTCATAACAAAGTACTATTCAACAAGAAGTTGAGCCGACAGAAATTTATTGTGTTTATGGCTCAATTGCCTCGCTCAAAAGTATTTATTGAAGCCTGTTACTCTTCACATTACTGGGGAAGAACACTCACAGAAATGGGGCACACCGTACACCTGATACCTGCTCAACACGTTACACCCTTTGTGCGAGGAAATAAAAGCGATAACAATGACGCGTTAGCCATAGCAGAAGCAGCCAATCGGCCCAACATTCGTTTTGTCCCTATCAAGACTATTCAACAACAAGAAATCATGGCCATGCATCGACTGCGTGAGCGTTGGATTAAGTCTCGAACACAAGTGACTAATCAAGCCAGAGGCTTGCTGAGTGACTTTGGTATTATCTTTCCTCAGGGGTACAAAGCTTTTCGGGAAGCGATGATCGCTATTCAGGAGAATGAGTCACTCTCTCATTCTTTTCGGCACACGATGTTGGATTTATATACTGAGTTTAACCAGATCAGTGAAAGACTAAACACACTTGAGGATCAGCTTAAGTGTTACACCGCGCAGAACAATAACTGCGCCATCGTTGGTTCAGCTCCTGGGATTGGATTTGTTAATGCTTCCGCGCTAGTTGCCTCTATTGGTAAAGGTCAGGCTTTTAAGAACCCTAGAGAGTTTGGTGTTTGGCTAGGGTTACCGCCTAAGCAATATGGTAGCGGCAACACTTTTAAAAGTACGGGTATCAGTAAGCGGGGTGACCGTTATCTTCGAACTCTGTTGATTCATGCCGCGAGAGCCGCAAAAAAATGGGCAAAGCATCGCGATGACCAATTTAGCTTATGGATTAAACAACTTGAAGCCCGTATTGGTAAACATAAGGCAACCGTCGCTGTTGCACACAAGCTAGCGCGAATCATTTGGGTGTTGCTAAAAAAACAGCGGCACTTTGTGCCACAGTATCCACAAACCATCGTGAATACCTAAACCAAGTGCCACTCCATTGACGTGAATACATGATGACAAAACGGTTTCCCGCCCCACTTTAAGCCTGAATAGGACAAGGTACTTGATACCGTATGGGTGTTGTAGGCGAGTGGGTGCGGATTTCATCAGGGGACGAAAGCGATAAAGGCTTTCACTAGATCCCGAATATATGTCAGCACGCTATTTTTTAATAAGCGAGATTTGTTTTTACGGAAAACGGGTTATCAAAAAAACGTTAGTGGATGATTACGTTAAAAGAACAGTATGCAGTTTCATGCAAGGTGATTGTTATGCCTTGACATTATCGGGGCGTCTATATATGTCCAATATTCCCGATTTCATTGCTTACTTGTCTGGAGTCAGACGAAGCAGGCGACCACTTCTTTTATCCTCCAGAACCCATATTGCGCCTTTAGGCCCCTGCTCAACTTCTCGTATGCGTTTACCCATGTCAAAACGCTCAACCTCTTTGGCTTGATCACCCTCAATCTTGATTCGAACTAGTGATCTTGATCTGAGTCCTCCGATAAAAACATTGCCCTGCCACTTAGGGAACACAGAACCGGAGTAAATTATCAGGCCTGAGGGAGCAACGGTTGGAACCCAGTAGGCCTCAGGTGCATTGAATTCAGGGCGTTTGTCATGATCAGGGATGGGTTCACCAGAGTAATGATCGCCCCAGGAAACAATTGGCCAACCATAATTATCTCCACGAGTGGTCAGATTCAATTCATCACCGTGTCTGGGGCCCATTTCATGGGTCCACAGTCGTCCCTGATTATCAAAAGCAATACCCAGCATATTCCGATGTCCGAGAGACCAGAAGCTTTTTGCCAGTTGGCCCTTGTTCTGAAACGGATTGTCCTTGGGTACAGAACCGTCTGCGTTTAACCTGATGACCTTACCCAAATCCTGGTCCCAGCTTTGGGCGGGTGTTTGTTTTTGCCGATCACCAGAAGTGATAAATAAATGTCCATCTGGGCTGAATGCCAGCCGATGAGAATAATGCCCTCCGCCTGAGACTTTGGGTGTTTGTCGCCAAATGACTTGAAAGTTTTCCAGTTTTGGCTGGGCAGAAGCAGGACGTAATTGCGCCCGTGCAACAACTGCCCCCCTGTTTCCTGCCGAATCTTGCTCAGCATAAGAGAGGTATACCCAGTTGTTTTTATTGTATTGAGGATGAAGAATGATGTCACCCAAGCCGCCTTGACCACCATAAGCTACCTTAGGTAAGCCTTTGACAGACTTCCTGGAACCGTCATTAAGATTGACTAAGACCAAAGTGCCTGCTTTTTCAGTGACCAAAACGTTTCCATCCGGTAGAAAAGTCATGGCCCAGGGTTGATTAAATTCTCCAAAGCTTTCGGCGACTAAACTTGAACCCGAATCACTGGTGAAAATATCTTCAGCAGACCTAGCGTTAGTGCTGAATGAAAAAATAACCACTAAAATGGCTAGGTGACTAATTAAACGTAATGATTTCATAATTTTCTCAATTTTAAGATAGGGCTTCAAAACGCTATTTGTTTGACTCTGAATCATCATGTCAGTTCCTTTTAGCCTAATATTGCTATCGATATAAAGACTATTGTAAAAGGCGCTTGGTTTTGATATTAAAACAGGACGCCCATGTTTATATCAATCAGATAAATTAAATTACTGCATTTATCACATCAAGCGAAAAAGTGCCCAGCCGAGTAAACCGACAAATTCATCTGGAATGAATTTGAACAATTGAGTGTAACGAAACTGCCTCGAAGAGGTGAAGTTGGTTTATTAGACCGCTAGGGCCAATAAATTATCTCGATTAGATCAGGAGCTGATCTGAGAGGTTGCTTTTTTAGGCTCACCAAGAGCCAAAAAGTATAACGTTACGTTTCCGGAGGAAATGTCGATGGCTAGTCGATTACAAACTATTTTAAAAAAGTGCTAAGCCGAAGCGTAGCTGAGACAATGTTGGAGATTCTATGGTAATTGTCAAACACTTACGCAGTTCTAAATTCAGATTGATCTCTTAGCAAAGCAAAAGCTAATCTAGCTATTTTTCGAGAGAGCGAAACCGCAGTAGCGGTTGTTGAATGTCCACGTGCTCTCATAGACATATAGTAGTTATTCCATGTTTCTGTTCTTGCGGCAGCTCTTGCTGCATTAAACAGCAATCTTCGTATTTCTGGGTTTCCTTGTTTGGTTAGTTTTCTCCTACCTTTGTAGTATCCTGATTCACGTACTCTCACATCGAGTCCAATGAAGGCGATGAACGAGTCTGATTTTCGAAAGTGTCCGCGATGAAACATCGCAACTAAGGCCGCCGCATTAGCAGGACCGATCCCTGGAATGCTCAAACAACGCATGTAATCTTCTTTATATCCAGCGTCTTTGATGCAGGCTTGAATACGTTTATCAATCAACGTTATCGCTTGTTCAATCCGTTTCATTAGGGCTTTACATGTTTGTGCTAACTCTGCGACACCTTTTAGAGAAAGGCCAATGGATGCTTTTGATTTAGCCAGTTTAGCGCGTGCTTTAAGTAAGCGATTAAGGCGTTTAACGGCTTTTGGAATAGGTTCAAAAACAGTCAGGTGTTGCTTTTCTGATCTCATATATCGCAATAATAAATGGGCATCATTGGTGTCTGTTTTAGCCCTGATGCCAACGGCATCACGGTAGCGTGAGAGCCTATAGGCATCGACGATATAGATTGTATGCTTGGCAAGAAAGGCTAGTTCAACAAATAATTCGTGGTACGTATTTGTTGATTCAATTGAAATACACGCCGTTGTACCTAGTTGTTTAAGATAGCTCTTTATTGCTTGTTGATTATTCTTGATACGTACAACGTCCTTACCATTAGAAATATCAAGCCAGTCTTTGGCTACGTCTATTCCGAGTTCAGTGTTAACTGTCATCATTGCCATAAGATTTACTCCAGAGTATTGTAGAGAAGTCGGGGAACATCGATAGCGCAAGCTTGTTGAAATCGGCCGTGCGGGCAAGATTCTTTATAGGCGCTTATTGATGAGTGGGGCGGAGGGGTGATATCTCCAACAGTCTGTACACATTCTAGTGGCAGATACGTAGCGAAAAACCTCCCCCTCCCCGATGCCTTAACTATGATCGTAGATAAGGGCAGGAATTACCATACAAGCGCAGCGACGACGACCCGAAGGGTGAGATAAAATCGAGTCAAAGTAGGGGGTGTCACAACAAATCCACAAAACCCTCAATTTCATCTCCCCAACGCCACGCAATCAGCTATTATTTCCCCCATGACTGAAAACAAACCAAACACCAAACACAAAAGCCAGACTATCGAATGCCCGGAATGTGGGACTGAGATTGAAATCTCTGAGGTGTTATCCAGCCAGCTGGAAAAGGACTTGCGCAAGGCGCTGCAACAGGAGAATGAATTAAAATTAGATAATCTTGCCATAATAATTACCTAAATATTATTAAGTATAATTTAGTATACTTAATTAAATCTTACTCTGACCCCAATTTTTCTGACCCCAGTTTTTAGCGTTTATACTCAAGGAAGATGCATTGATAGATAGTAAATTCATTTCTGATTGCAGCGTATAATTACAAATTGATTAAGCGATGCCCCATGTTTGGACTGATCACCATTCTCACTCTTTGCACTATTCTCGTGAGTGGTCGTGTCGAGGCAATTGAAGAACGAGAGTTATGCTGGCAAGGTGTGTGTGCTGGTATGACTATGCCAGAAGTGAAATCACGGCTAAAGACTCTGGGCTATGATGTTGAAAGCAGATGGCTATCAAGACTGATAGAACGATTGATGCCACAATTTGGCGGAGTGTCTAGATACGAAGGTTATACTGAATGGATTTCAGCTAGTCGCGGCATTAAATGTCCTCAAGACCCTACTGCACGCAAATCTTGTTCCTCAATAGAGCTTGGTTTCGTGCGGTTCCCCAGCAACCGGCTTCGCCTTTATTCATTTAGAGGTACTGAAACGATATCACCAGTCCGTTATGCATCAGAGGTTATCTCAGGACTGAAGATGCAATTTGGTCCACCAAATCAGGCAGAGTGGAAGAATTGGCCACAGGGTAGATCGAGCAACTATCGTTGGACATTATGGACAGGCCACTGGGACACTAAACACACTGCTGAATGGTTGTTAGTCAATGTCATTATAAATGATGTATTAACTGTCGAAGACGGGGCGTTGTTACCACTGGAACTAGTGAAGTCGATTGTAGTAGGCTCAATCGATCATTCTTTCCACTCTCGTCCAATCGGATTTGAAGCAGAGTCAGCATGGAACGCGGAAGAAGCTGATTGGATAAAGGACCCGCAAACGGGATGCCGAGTATGGAACGCTTTTCCCAGTGAGACCGACACTATAAGCTGGAATGGCAAGTGTGTGAATGGCTATGCCAGCGGTTATGGAATGGTGCGCTGGTCCGACAATGGCATGGAGTATGAGATAGACGAAGGTTTATTTCGCCACGGAAAACTTAATGGTCATGCAGTGATAATAGCGAAATCTAGTGGAATACGTTTTGAAGGAGAATTCCGTAAGCACCTTCCCCACGGACAAGGCACATTGGAAGAAGATGGGGAGGTTTATTCAGGTAATTGGTCAAACGGATGTTTCGATCAAGATGGGAAACGTACTGTTTTTTTTACACATCGTGATCAGTGTGAAAACTTCTGAGAATATATTGTTTCCAGAACGTCCGCCTTCTTCAAGGATCGCCTGACCCCGTGCAGGAACTGCGAATTAAAACACAAATGCATGAAAAAACCCGGCATCAGCCGATCACCGCAAAGGCAACGGTAAGCAGGTCTTTCATTCTCGGCAAAAACTGCCTAAAAGTTGATTTATTAGGCCGGTAGGGCCAATAAATTATCTCGATTAGATCAGGAACTGATCTGAGAGGTTGCTTTTTTAGGCTCACCAAGAGCCAAAAAGTATATCGTTACGTTTCTGGAGGAAATGTCGATGGCTAGTCGATCACAAACTATTTAAAAAAGTGCCTAAAACTAGGGGGTGTCACAACAAATCAACAAAAGCTCCAATTTCATCTCCCCAACTCCACACAATCAGCTATTATTTCCCCTATGACTGAAATCAATCCCATTACTTCTCAACAGAATCGTTCCAAACACAAAAGCCAGACTATCGAATGCCCGGAATGTGGGACTGAGATTGAAATTTCTGAGGTGTTATCCAGCCAGCTGGAAAAGGACTTGCGCAAGGCGCTGCAACAGGAGAATGAATTAAAACTTAAATCGGCGGTGAGCAAGGCTGAGCAGGATGCCTTGAAGAAATCGGCGCTGGATTTGAAAGACCTTGAGAATCAGCTGGCGGAGCGTGAAAAAGAATCCCTGGCTTTGCGCAAACAGGCGCGTGAGTTGCAAGCCCAGCAAGAGGGTATTGAGGATGAAATTGCGAAGCGCGTGAAGGAGTTTGAGAAGGGTTTGCAGCTTAAGTTGTCGGATAAAATCAAAGCGGATGTAGCCAAAGAGAAGGAAGCGGAGTTACAGGATTTACAAGCCCAGGTTGATGAGAAGAACAAAGCCATCGAGAAAGCACGCGAACAGGAGTTGGCTTTGCGCAAACAGGCACGCGAACTCGAAGATAAACAGAAAGAACTGGATATCACCTTGCAGCGCAAGCTGGATGAAGGGCGCAAGGAAATCGAGAATAAGCTGGCAGAGAAGTATCACGCCGAGTCTGATCTGAAATTAAAGGAAAAAGAAAAGCAGATCGAAAGTCTGCGCAAGTCGCTGGAAGATGCGAAACGCAAGAGTGAACAGGGCTCGCAGGAAACGCAGGGCGAGGCTTTGGAGCTTGATCTGGAGCATAAACTGCGCCAGCAGTTTTCGCAGGATATTATCGATACGGTGAACAAGGGTGTTCGCGGCGCGGATATTATCCAGACGGTTAGTAATAACCAGATGCAGATCTGCGGCAAGATTTTGTGGGAAGCGAAAAACACCAAAAACTGGACGCAGGGCTGGATTCAAAAACTCAAGGATGACCAGATGGCGTGCGGGGCCAATCTTTCTATTCTGGTTTCTACCGTCTTGCCTGAAGGTGTGAGCAGTTTTGCGCAAATTGATGGTGTCTGGGTGTGTAGTGTGGCGAATGCCTTGCCGCTGGTTTCGGCCTTACGCGAACAACTGATTCAGCTGAACTTTGCGCGTTTGTCCGCTGAGGGCAAAGACGAAAAAATGGAATTGATGTTTCAATACATTACCGGTGATGAATTCCGTCAGCGTATTGAAACGATTGTTTCCGCTTTCGAGAATATGCAGATGCAGATTATCAGGGAGCGCCGCGCGATGGAAAAACAATGGCGCGAGCGTGAAAAACAGATCGACCGCATCATGGTGAACACCTCCGGCATGCATGGTGATATCAAGGGAATTTTTGGAAATTCTGTACGGGAAATCAAAGCGTTGGAGCTAGATGATGATGTGGATTATCTAGAAGATGGCTCTGATTAAATTAAGCCTGATTAACTCAAACATCGTCCCGGCTAAAAACTGATGTCTGCCTTTTTTGAAAGCCTGGTTTTTCCCCTCACGGTTACCTCGCCAATTTTCATTGTGTTATTGCTGGGGATTTACCTGAAACGCATCAATTTTATCAACGATGCGTTTATCGATATCAGCTCGAAGCTGGTTTTTAATATTTCACTGCCGCTATTACTGTTTTTTAGCATTCTCAAAACGCCCCTGGAAGAAGTGACCAATCTATCTTTGATCGCTTATGGTGCCGGCGCGACAGTGGTTGTTTTTGTGCTGCTGGAATGGTGGGCAAAACGCCTGGAGCCTGCGCAAGACAGGGGAGTATTTGTGCAGGGTTCATTCCGCGCGAATATGGGTTTTATCGGCCTGGCGTATTGCATCAATGCGTATGGCGAGGCGGGTTTGATTGCGGCTTCAATCTATCTGGGATTGGTCACGGCTCTATATAATGTTTTGTCGGTAATCACGCTTAACCGCTCGATGAATAAAGAGCAGAATGTGGTAAATATCCTTAAAGGAATTGCCAAGAACCCTTTGATTATTGGTATCGTTGCGGGATTGGTTGTTTCTTCCTTGCATGTACCTGTACCAGCCTTCGCCGCGAAAACAGGCCAGTATTTTGCGAATCTCGCCTTGCCATTGGCACTAATCTGTACCGGCGGCTCGCTGAATTTTGCCGAGCTCAAATCGAATCCACACAAAACCATGTATGCGACTGTTGCGAAATTAATCATTGTGCCGTTTTTAATAACGGCAGGCGGAGCTTTGATGGGCTTTCGTGGCATCAATCTAGGTATTTTGTTTTTGATGTGTTCCGCACCCACGGCTTCGGCGAGTTTTATTATGGTCAAATCAATGGGTGGGAATTATAAATTAGCTGCTAATATCATCGCATTGACTTCACTGGGTTCGATTATAAGCGTGAGTCTGGGAATATTGATCTTGCGCAGTTTGGGGTGGATGTAACTCAGGCCTTAGGCGGAATACAATTGACATACTATATTTGGTATATATACTATATTTGGTATGTGGACAGTTTACGAACATAAGAAAGTTACAAAACAACTGAAGAAAATACCAGTTGAGATTCTTAAACGGTATGAAAAATGGAAAGATATTGTTTCTATTTCTGGCCCAGACGGTTTAAAACAAATCAAAGGTTTTAATGATGAAGCTCTTGCTGGTGAGTGGGAAGGCTATCGCTCATCTCGTTTGAATATTCAGTATAGAGTTATTTATCAAATTAAAAACGATGAGTTATATGTGCAAGTGTCAGACTTACGCCACACGACTATAGGAGAACTTGATATGAAGTATTTTACTAAAGCTAAAAAGACAGTCGAAGTATCTGTCGGTGACTCAGTGCGTATTCTTCGTGAACTTCAAGAATTTAGCCAGAATGAATTAGCCTTGTTGACGGGTATTCCACAATCAACTTTATCAGCTATAGAGCATGATAAAGTTAAATTGGGCGTCGAAAGAGCCAAGGTTTTAGCAAGAGCATTAAAATGCCACCCAGCAGTATTAGTGTTTCCTGGTTGGGACATTGAGCATGAATTAGTTGCCTAAATCTTGCTCCTAGCCTAGTTACAATTTAGAGAAATTCTAAGTCACACAAGCACAGCTTAATTCTATTTAAACTTCAATTTGTCATGTGCCGCATAAAACTTAGCTTTATTCATATAGCCTTGATGTCCTAGCAATTCTTTTCCATCCTTTAAAAACAGAATGGTCGGTGTTGCCCACGTGGGCGTTTTCACTGTTAGGCCTTTCAGCTCGCTGGCTCTTCTAAAAGTAATCGGTGTCGATTTATTGTATTTAGAAACTACATCCTTTTTAAATTTTTCACAATAAGGGCAGTCTGGAGAATCAATCACCACAATCTGTTGTCCTTTGCTTATGGCAGAATTATCCACAACTGGCATATTCGGTTTGTCCGCAAATGTCACTCCGGTTGAGTGGTCAGGGCAGTAGCCATTGGGATTTTTTACTAAATAATCCTGATGGTATTCTTCTGCAGAGAAAAATGCTGTGAGCGGTTTGATTTTGGTGACTATTTTTCCATAGCCTTTTGCTGTCAGGCGACTTTGATATTGATTGCGTACCGCATAGATTTTTCTCGCTTGCTCCTTGTTGTTGTACAAGATAGTAGAGCGATACTGGGTGCCGATATCGTTTCCTTGACGATTTAGTTGTGTCGGATCGTGTGTTTCAAAATACTTGCGCAGAATTACCTCGAGGTCTATTTGTGATGTGTTGTAGGTAACCTTGACTACTTCGGCGTGGTTGTTGGGATTATTTCTATTTCGCCGCCTGGTAATATCCCGATAAGTCGGTTTAACACCTACGCCATCGGCATAACCCGAAATAGCGTCAACCACACCAGGAATGGTTTGATAGCTTTTCTCCGCGCCCCAGAAGCAACCCGCTCCCAATACGATGCTAGCTAAATGTTTGGTTGCTGGCATTGGTTTATCGAGGTTTTTCTTTGGTGCTACATAAAACTCTCTTTGATAGTTGGATAAGGTATAGGTAGATAGCAAAACAGCCAGTGAGCCCAATAAAATGGCAAAAATTACCTTTCGTGTCTTACGCATAAGTTTTGTACTCTGTATCAAAAATTCCTCCTATCCAATACGCTAAATCTATGTGGATGGATGCAGAAAAGTATTGCTGGATATAAAAAAGTGCTTAGCCGAGGTGTTGCCGAGACAACGTTGGAGATTCTATGGTAATTGTCAAACACTTACGCAGTTCTAAATTCAGATTGATCTCTTAGCAAAGCAAAAGCTAATCTAGCTATTTTTCGAGAGAGCGAAACCGCAGTAGCGGTTGTTGAATGTCCACGTGCTCTCATAGACATATAGTAGTTATTCCATGTTTCTGTTCTTGCGGCAGCTCTTGCTGCATTAAACAGCAATCTTCGTATTTCTGGGTTTCCTTGTTTGGTTAGTTTTCTCCTACCTTTGTAGTATCCTGATTCACGTACTCTCACATCGAGTCCAATGAAGGCGATGAACGAGTCTGATTTTCGAAAGTGTCCGCGATGAAACATCGCAACTAAGGCCGCCGCATTAGCAGGACCGATCCCTGGAATGCTCAAACAACGCATGTAATCTTCTTTATATCCAGCGTCTTTGATGCAGGCTTGAATACGTTTATCAATCAACGTTATCGCTTGTTCAATCCGTTTCATTAGGGCTTTACATGTTTGTGCTAACTCTGCGACACCTTTTAGAGAAAGGCCAATGGATGCTTTTGATTTAGCCAGTTTAGCGCGTGCTTTAAGTAAGCGATTAAGGCGTTTAACGGCTTTTGGAATAGGTTCAAAAACAGTCAGGTGTTGCTTTTCTGATCTCATATATCGCAATAATAAATGGGCATCATTGGTGTCTGTTTTAGCCCTGATGCCAACGGCATCACGGTAGCGTGAGAGCCTATAGGCATCGACGATATAGATTGTATGCTTGGCAAGAAAGGCTAGTTCAACAAATAATTCGTGGTACGTATTTGTTGATTCAATTGAAATACACGCCGTTGTACCTAGTTGTTTAAGATAGCTCTTTATTGCTTGTTGATTATTCTTGATACGTACAACGTCCTTACCATTAGAAATATCAAGCCAGTCTTTGGCTACGTCTATTCCGAGTTCAGTGTTAACTGTCATCATTGCCATAAGATTTACTCCAGAGTATTGTAGAGAAGTCGGGGAACATCGATAGCGCAAGCTTGTTGAAATCGGCCGTGCGGGCAAGATTCTTTATAGGCGCTTATTGATGAGTGGGGCGGAGGGGTGATATCTCCAACAGTCTGTACACATTCTAGTGGCAGATACGTAGCGAAAAACCTCCCCCTCCCCGATGCCTTAACTATGATCGTAGATAAGGGCAGGAATTACCATACAAACCTAGTGACGATGACCCGAAGGGCGTGGTTTTCATTAAGTTAAATGAAAAAACCGCGTAAAAAGTAGGGGGTGGCTTTCTTAGGCTCACCAAGAGCCAAGAAAGTCCATCGTAGATTCCAAAGGAATCGTCGATGTACAATGATCGATTAACCATTGTTGTTTATTTAAACATCAATGTGTTTATTTTCAAAGCTCACCAAGAGCCTTGAAAACTCCATTACTTAACTGAATAGAAAAACGAGAAAATAGAAAGAAAATATATTATTAAGTGGGATGCTGTCCTACTTAATACACTGTTATGTGCGGGTAAATTCTAATCAAAAATATGAAAATTACGTATTATGTCGCAACAAGTTTAGATGGTTTTATTGCCAGAGAAAATGGTGATGTCTCTTGGCTTGATGATATAGAAATTGATATGGCCGATACAGGTTACGAGGATTTTTTTGCGAGTGTTGATGGCCTATTCATGGGACGCAACACCTATGATTTTTTATATAATTATGGGTCATGGCCATATGGAGATAAGCCAACTTGGGTTTTTACAAGCAGAGACCTTAAAACTATGAAAGATGCGAATCTAACGATCGCAGGAACAACGGAAGACGCTATTAAGGACGCTGATTCGAAAGGCTTAAGGCATATTTGGCTGGTTGGTGGAGGCAAGCTTGCTTCTTCATTTATAGAAAAAGGCCTTTTAACTCATTTAAGTATATCTGAGATGCCTGTAAAACTTGAGACGGGTATACCGCTTTTCTCAGATCATAAGTTAGAGAATCTATCATCCAAAAAGACTGAGGTTTTTCAGAAAAAAGGTTTTAAACAGATAGAAATTACTTTATGAGATAAATACAGCATATAACAACTGGGTGCAGTGGAAGCTTGACCCAAAACGTTAGGCCAAAAACAACCCTGGGTGGAGTTGAGATGCTACACGAAAGAATATGAAACGTCCTTTATTTTGGTTACATACTCTTATAGCAATCATTGGCCTAGTCGTTTGTGCTGTGTTGTTGATGGCGCGCTCTGGTCATCCACCGGGTATCGTGTTTTTGCCCTATGCCCTTGTCGCATGGTTGATGATTCACATTTTCTTGGGTTTTATTCAAGTACTGGCTTCTCAGGGCAATAAATATACGTTCAAGCAGGGTAAAGAACTGAGTTCGTGGCCGGTTGCTCTGGTTATTGTTGTGGCGGGATGTGGTATTTTTTTTCTGTATTCGCTGGGCGGCATGGTCTCGTGGTGGTTATCGAATGAAGCCTGGAGATCGCACCGGACTGTTTATTTAATAGTTCAGATCGTGGCCTTCATTTGTCTCAGTGGTATTCTTTTGCGTAGGTGCTGGGGACTACTCATTGCCGGGATATCCTGATTATTTGCGTCAGGTTATTTCGTGTACAAAATCATCCCGCTTATTGTCTCGGGGCATAAGTTTGGTTTTGGTTTAGTACTTTATTCGTTGTTTGTTACCATAGGAATCGGTCTTTTCGGTTACTATCTTTTGAGGTCTGTTCGCATCAGGTCTTTTTTCATAAACTAAGGTGGATTATTGATAATAATGGTTGGCGTATTCCCAAAAGTTCGCCTAACAAGTCAGGTAATTAGAACGCTTCTAATATAGCGCCTATTCTTTAAAACGTTATGTGAAAAAATAAAATGGCAAAGGAATACTTCGAAAAGTTAACAAATATCGTAAATGAGTTAAACATAAATACTGAAGTATCTTCGAAAATAGAAATTAAGCATTTTTTTAGCGGCGCAGCACTATATGCAAATGAGAGAATATGTGCATCTTGGTCACCTTCTGGTTTAGCCTTTAAGTTGCCAGAAAATAAGGTAAGCAAGCTAATAAAAGAAGGAAAAGCAATACCCTTAAAATACTTCCAGAAAGGTCATGTGAAAAAAGAGTATGCACTATTTGAAAATCCCAATGAAAAAAGCCAGATCATTGGAAAAAGTACTTTATAGAATCCGTTGGTCAAGTGTAAGCCATGGAAACACATAAAAAAAGTGCTTGAAAGTAGGGGGGGGGGTGGCTTACTTAGGCTCACCAAGAGCCAAGAATGACAAGTCAAATAATTGAATTATCCGTTTTAAACAACAAAGCGGTAAGTTCACTAAAGTCCATCGTAGAACGATAGAATATTATGATGTTGTACATTAGCTTAGGTTTCAAAAAGTTCTATGATGTCTAGGAACGACCTTTAGAGCTCTCTATAGAGACCTTTTTGTGGGTATTAGTTTCATGTGATATCATCCTATCTCATATAATCCAGATAAAAAAAGTGTATTTATGAGAGTATTTGGGAGACTAAAAAATCAGATATATTAGCCTATATGTGTTCAGGCATTATTGAGAGGGGCTAAACTCTTATCCAGACATTAGTCCTAAAACGTATCAAATGAATATGAATTCACAACTTTCGAACATTGTCCCTGAGTCCTATAAGAAACTTAGCTCCAGATTATTATATCTGTGCAAAGAATTATATAGCGATGATGTAGATACCAGGGTAATTGTAGCATTTGCAGAAAAAGACGAAGGAAGGGGTAATGCTATTCTCTGGTTAACTAAGAATTTTGGGATGTTACCTATAGAAATGGCAGAACCAGATGGGAAAATTAGTTTCCAAGAACTTAGCTTGTTCTCAGGCCTAACACTGATTATACAATCTGTTTCTCTGAGCCAAGTAGATTCAACGAAAAGAAGTAGTCATTTGACGAGTATGGAAAATGATATCATCAATTTAGACTCAATGAATAACCTTATAACTCATATCCCGGTTATTAACAAACTACCGGACTTTCTGGTAAAAGCATCAACAGATAAGCTGGTTCAGCAAATAAAGGATCTGGGTCAGTATATTGCTGAAAATAAAAAAATCTATTATCTATTTTACAGGGTTTAGTATTCCGAATGAATCTGTACAAAGTAGTAATTTAGCCTCTTCACATCTAATTCCTTGGCATCTTTCAATTAGTAGTAAAGAGGGTATAGAGCGGATTTACAGGCAACCAGAACTAAGTGATTTTCTTAAAAGTTTTTCTGATTATAATCCACATATGATTGATCTGGATTCCATCATTTTAGATATGGAAAGGATGGATGACATTGATCTAAAAGATTAACTTCTTTTCAGAAGTTATTCTTTTTTAATTGATGCTTAAATTGGACAAACATATAGGAGATACAGATTAAAGCTTACTTAAATGAGGGACTAATTGGTGGAGCTATCGTTTAATTAAAGAATGCTAGTAAGCTAATGAATTTAAAAAACGATAAATCTTAGTGCATTAGTGTTAATACAAAATATCTATAATCAGGATTCAAAATATTATTGAGTATCCAGATCAATAGTATCTGCTTGTTGCATGTGCTTAATAACAACATCGAGTTCTAACTGAGTTTTGTTTTCTGTATCATATTTTCTAAGCGTCTCGAACAGTTCTTTTTGTTCAAGAACATACCGCTCTCCAGTACTTAATTGAACATAGGCTGCCCATGGAATAAATTTAGTGAGAACGTAGTCTTGGCCTTCTTTCGGGGAAATATCAATATTTAAACCTGAGATGTAAAGCAGGTTTCGACCTTCATATGCAGGTTCTTGAGAAATACTCCTGAATGCACGGTCAAATTCTGCTTCGGTGTTAGCCTGTGCTGCGGTCAACATAGGGCTTAAAGAAGTTACTATCCATGGCATTGCTCTTAATATGTTTTGCTCAATCTGGTGCAAGCCTTCATAGTCAGTATGCAAATCTTTCTTATAGGTAAAATACTCGGGAAGTAACGCATCTCCTATGGGTTGTTTTCCGGAATTTTTCTCAAAGAACCAATCCATATGTTTAAACAGGGATTTTGTCCCTTTAAAGGTTCTGGATGTGCTCTGGATTGAAATAGGAATATATTCACCTTCACTATTTTCATCCTCATAATGCTGTTCGATCATTTTCTCAAGAGCAAGCATTAAGGTCAGTTCACGGCTTAATGAAAGATATTGGTTATCTATGGTTATTAGGCATTGGTCGTTATACATATCAATAAATATATGATTTTTAGCGAATTCATATTCTTTTAAATACCAATCCAGAACACCAAAAATTTTGCCGCAATTACTTGAATACTGCTCTTTCTCACTGTGAATGCGGCGATATTGGCCATAACTCTTAGTTTCCTTGTCATAGCCAACGTGACTGGCATGTAAAATGACAAGGTCTTTACCATGATGTGAGTGTGGGCCATGTCTGCCACAGGACATAATGCCACCCACTTGACCGTGATTGAATGGAAATGCGCCAAAATGTTTAGCCAGTAATATAATCGGATAGCCTTGGCTTTCGTCAGAACAGAAAGCGCGTGAAGGCATTATTTTGCCTTTTTCAAAACCCAAATCTAAAACCCAGTTATAAAGACGAGGCACGAAATTACTGTATCTAAACCAGTAATGGTCCATCATGAAGTTGCCGATTCTAGCTTGAACATTTTCCCGAACGTTATACATACTTAAACACGCTTAAATTTAAAAGAGGGGTTTTAAAACAATTTGTGCCTTCGATCTAAGTAGATTGTGCATAAATAATAAGCTCAAATTGGTAGTTAATAGTAACAAGTTAATTGATGGATAGGAAAGCTTGATTGCAGGTGCTACTCAAGTTTTAACAAGGCGGTAATCTATTTTATTGGATTGTCTAATTAAGCTGTTGTATTTCTATAGTTTTTTAGTTTTTTACGTGTTTCTTCACGTAAAGTTTTGGTACCGTCTTCTATTAAAAATTCAAGAAACTTTTGAGCAGTCAGTGAAAGCCGTTTTTCTTTAAGGTGAACCGCGTACCATTTTCTTTTTATGGGGAATTGTTGAACATCTAAAACTGTTAATAAACCTGCTTCTAATTCAAGTTGTAAATTATGAAGGGAGAGAACAGAAATTCCTAAGCCCGCCATGACGGCTTGCTTGATCGCTTCGGCACTTCCTAATTCCATGTAGGTGTTTGCTTTTAAACCACTTTCTTTAAATAAGTGAGTCCTGAACGCTCTTGTTCCTGATCCTTGCTCTCTAGAGATGAAGCGCTCATTAGCAATTTCAGATAAGGAAATGTTTTTTTCTTTCGCGAAGGGATGATTTACAGGTGCAACTACGACAAGAGGGTTGTCTAAAAAATATTTAGCTTCAAGTTCTATGTCTAAAGGAAATTTCCCCATGATAAAAATATCATCCAGGTTTTCTGTCAGCCGTTGAGTGACCTTTGTCTGATTAGTAATGGTTAGTGAGGGCTCAACGTCAGGGTAGGTTTTTAAGAAACGACCGAGTAAATGAGGCATGAAATATTTAGAAGTTGTTATGCCAGAAATTTTTAAGGGCCCTTTTATGTTTTCTCCCATGTCTTGAATATTATGGTTGAGTAATTCAAGTCTGTTCAATACATCATCAGTAGCGGCGTATAGTTCTCTTCCTGCATCTGTCAAATAGATTTTTTTTCCAATTTTCTCTATTAAGGGTGTTCCCACACTCTCTGACAATCTTTTTATCTGAATTGAAACTCCAGATTGAGAAAGATGTAATTCATTTGCGACTGCAGTAAATGATAAATGCGTTGCCAGACTGTGAAAAAGTCGCATTTGATGGATTGTAATATGCTTTATATTCATAGGTTTAAATCATTATAAGTAAATTAGTTTTTTCTAATATTAATTATAGTTAATAGGAGCCATGATAACTATTAACTTTTAGTTTGCCAATCGATTTTCTATTATCACTTCCGTCGAAACAAACCTCATTAAGGCAACTATTCCCAACTGAATTTAAAGGAAGGTGAAAAAAAATGGCAAAACAATACAACGCTGGTGTTCAGGATTACCGGCAAACATACTGGCAGCCAGATTATGTTCCATTGGATACTGATCTGCTAGCCTGTTTCAAAATCACTCCACAAGCCGGTATTGACCGTGAAGAAGCGGCAGCAGCAGTTGCAGCTGAATCATCAACTGGTACATGGACAACGGTATGGACTGATCTGTTGACTGATATGGATTACTACCGCGGACGTTGTTATAGAATAGAAGACGTACCTGGTGATGACTCATGCTATTACGCTTTTATCGCGTACCCAATTGATCTTTTTGAAGAAGGTTCTGTTGTGAATGTATTTACCTCTTTAGTTGGTAATGTATTCGGATTTAAAGCGGTTCGCGCACTTCGTCTTGAAGATGTTCGCTTCCCGATTGCTTATGTGAAAACCTGTAATGGGCCTCCACATGGTATCCAGGTAGAGCGTGACCACTTGAACAAATACGGTCGTCCTCTTCTAGGTTGTACGATTAAGCCTAAGTTGGGTCTATCTGCTAAGAACTACGGTCGTGCAGTATATGAAGTATTACGTGGTGGTCTTGATTTCTCAAAAGATGATGAAAACATCAATTCACAACCATTCATGCGTTGGAGAGATCGTTTCTTGTTCGTTCAGGACGCTATTGAAACAGCTGAGGCACATACGGGTGAGAGAAAAGGTCATTATCTAAACGTTACAGCTCCATCTCCAGAAGAGATGTATGAGCGTGCAGAGTTTGCAAAAGAGATTGGTTCTCCAATCATTATGCATGACTTCCTAACAGGTGGTTTAACTGCAAATACAGGTCTAGCTCGCTGGTGTCGTAAAAACGGTATGTTGTTACATATTCACCGTGCAATGCATGCTGTACTTGACCGTAACCCACACCACGGAATCCATTTCCGAGTGCTTACAAAAGCACTTCGCCTATCAGGCGGTGATCATCTTCATACAGGTACCGTAGTAGGTAAGTTGGAAGGTGATCGTGAATCAACTCTGGGTTGGATTGATTTGTTACGTGAATCTTTTATTCCTGAAGATCGTTCACGCGGTATTTTCTTTGATCAAGATTGGGGTTCTATGCCTGGTGTGTTTGCAGTCGCATCTGGTGGTATCCATGTATGGCATATGCCTGCACTTGTTAATATTTTTGGTGATGACTCTTGTCTTCAGTTCGGTGGTGGTACGTTAGGTCACCCATGGGGTAATGCCGCAGGTGCTGCAGCTAATCGTGTTGCGCTTGAGGCATGTGTTGAAGCCCGCAATCGTGGCGTAGAGCTAGAAAAAAATGGTAAAGAAATTTTAACCAAGGCTGCTCAATCAAGTCCTGAACTTAAAATAGCCATGGAGACATGGAAAGAAATCAAGTTTGAATTTGACACTGTCGACAAACTTGATGTTCAAAATCGATAATTTTTAAGGAGTTAAATAATGTCAGATGTAGCAGATTTTAGACAGGAAATGCAATTTGAGACTTTCTCATACCTTCCTGCATTAACCTCCGAAGAGATACGTGCGCAAATTCAATACATCATATCTCAGGGTTGGAACCCTGCAGTAGAGCACGTAGAGCCTAAAGGAGCG
>CAWJZX010000013.1:0-459554 GCA_963847495.1 uncultured Gammaproteobacteria bacterium
GTGAAGGTCACATTGCCTGCAGCATCGACTGTGTAAGTACCGTCTGCATTGGTGAAGCTCGACTGGATGCCCGCTGTCGCTGGATCTAAATCCACTGTCGCAGGGTCTATCGTGCCATCCGCATCGGTATCGTTGGCCCCCACGGTTGCCAGTGTGGTTGGATTCGTCGGACTTGGTACGCCCGTATTGTTCTGGGAATCGTCTACTGCAACCGGTGCAACGCCATACGTTACCGTCAAGGTCGCTGCATTCGAGGTATTGCCCGCGTTATCGTTCACGGTATAGGTGATCGCTGTTGGGTTACCCGTCAAGGCCGCATCCGGCGTGAAGGTCACATTGCCTGCAGCATCGACTGTGTAAGTACCGTCTGCATTGGTGAAGCTCGACTGGATGCCCGCTGTCGCTGGATCTAAATCCACTGTCGCAGGGTCTATCGTGCCATCCGCATCGGTATCGTTGGCCCCCACGGTTGCCAGTGTGGTTGGATTCGTCGGACTTGGTACGCCCGTATTGTTCTGGGAATCGTCTACTGCAACCGGTGCAACGCCATACGTTACCGTCAAGGTCGCTGCATTCGAGGTATTGCCCGCGTTATCGTTCACGGTATAGGTGATCGCTGTTGGGTTACCCGTCAAGGCCGCATCCGGCGTGAAGGTCACATTGCCTGCAGCATCGACTGTGTAAGTACCGTCTGCATTGGTGAAGCTCGACTGGATGCCCGCTGTCGCTGGATCTAAATCCACTGTCGCAGGGTCTATCGTGCCATCCGCATCGGTATCGTTGGCCCCCACGGTTGCCAGTGTGGTTGGATTCGTCGGACTTGGTACGCCCGTATTGTTCTGGGAATCGTCTACTGCAACCGGTGCAACGCCATACGTTACCGTCAAGGTCGCTGCATTCGAGGTATTGCCCGCGTTATCGTTCACGGTATAGGTGATCGCTGTTGGGTTACCCGTCAAGGCCGCATCCGGCGTGAAGGTCACATTGCCTGCAGCATCGACTGTGTAAGTACCGTCTGCATTGGTGAAGCTCGACTGGATGCCCGCTGTCGCTGGATCTAAATCCACTGTCGCAGGGTCTATCGTGCCATCCGCATCGGTATCGTTGGCCCCCACGGTTGCCAGTGTGGTTGGATTCGTCGGACTTGGTACGCCCGTATTGTTCTGGGAATCGTCTACTGCAACCGGTGCAACGCCATACGTTACCGTCAAGGTCGCTGCATTCGAGGTATTGCCCGCGTTATCGTTCACGGTATAGGTGATCGCTGTTGGGTTACCCGTCAAGGCCGCATCCGGCGTGAAGGTCACATTGCCTGCAGCATCGACTGTGTAAGTACCGTCTGCATTGGTGAAGCTCGACTGGATGCCCGCTGTCGCTGGATCTAAATCCACTGTCGCAGGGTCTATCGTGCCATCCGCATCGGTATCGTTGGCCCCCACGGTTGCCAGTGTGGTTGGATTCGTCGGACTTGGTACGCCCGTATTGTTCTGGGAATCGTCTACTGCAACCGGTGCAACGCCATACGTTACCGTCAAGGTCGCTGCATTCGAGGTATTGCCCGCGTTATCGTTCACGGTATAGGTGATCGCTGTTGGGTTACCCGTCAAGGCCGCATCCGGCGTGAAGGTCACATTGCCTGCAGCATCGACTGTGTAAGTACCGTCTGCATTGGTGAAGCTCGACTGGATGCCCGCTGTCGCTGGATCTAAATCCACTGTCGCAGGGTCTATCGTGCCATCCGCATCGGTATCGTTGGCCCCCACGGTTGCCAGTGTGGTTGGATTCGTCGGACTTGGTACGCCCGTATTGTTCTGGGAATCGTCTACTGCAACCGGTGCAACGCCATACGTTACCGTCAAGGTCGCTGCATTCGAGGTATTGCCCGCGTTATCGTTCACGGTATAGGTGATCGCTGTTGGGTTACCCGTCAAGGCCGCATCCGGCGTGAAGGTCACATTGCCTGCAGCATCGACTGTGTAAGTACCGTCTGCATTGGTGAAGCTCGACTGGATGCCCGCTGTCGCTGGATCTAAATCCACTGTCGCAGGGTCTATCGTGCCATCCGCATCGGTATCGTTGGCCCCCACGGTTGCCAGTGTGGTTGGATTCGTCGGACTTGGTACGCCCGTATTGTTCTGGGAATCGTCTACTGCAACCGGTGCAACGCCATACGTTACCGTCAAGGTCGCTGCATTCGAGGTATTGCCCGCGTTATCGTTCACGGTATAGGTGATCGCTGTTGGGTTACCCGTCAAGGCCGCATCCGGCGTGAAGGTCACATTGCCTGCAGCATCGACTGTGTAAGTACCGTCTGCATTGGTGAAGCTCGACTGGATGCCCGCTGTCGCTGGATCTAAATCCACTGTCGCAGGGTCTATCGTGCCATCCGCATCGGTATCGTTGGCCCCCACGGTTGCCAGTGTGGTTGGATTCGTCGGACTTGGTACGCCCGTATTGTTCTGGGAATCGTCTACTGCAACCGGTGCAACGCCATACGTTACCGTCAAGGTCGCTGCATTCGAGGTATTGCCCGCGTTATCGTTCACGGTATAGGTGATCGCTGTTGGGTTACCCGTCAAGGCCGCATCCGGCGTGAAGGTCACATTGCCGACGCATCACGTCCAGGTACCATCGCGTTGGTGAAGGTGTTCTGGATACCGGCTACCGCTGGATTCAGATCCACCGTCGCTGGATTGATGTGCCATCGCCGGCGTGCAGCATCGACTGTGTAAGTACCGTCTGCATTGGTGAAGCTCGACTGGATGCCCGCTGTCGCTGGATCTAAATCCACTGTCGCAGGGTCTATCGTGCCATCCGCATCGGTATCGTTGGCCCCCACGGTTGCCAGTGTGGTTGGATTCGTCGGACTTGGTACGCCCGTATTGTTCTGGGAATCGTCTACTGCAACCGGTGCAACGCCATACGTTACCGTCAAGGTCGCTGCATTCGAGGTATTGCCCGCGTTATCGTTCACGGTATAGGTGATCGCTGTTGGGTTACCCGTCAAGGCCGCATCCGGCGTGAAGGTCACATTGCCTGCAGCATCGACTGTGTAAGTACCGTCTGCATTGGTGAAGCTCGACTGGATGCCCGCTGTCGCTGGATCTAAATCCACTGTCGCAGGGTCTATCGTGCCATCCGCATCGGTATCGTTGGCCCCCCACGGTTGCCAGTGTGGTTGGATTCGTCGGACTTGGTACGCCCGTATTGTTCTGGGAATCGTCTACTGCAACCGGTGCAACGCCATACGTTACCGTCAAGGTCGCTGCATTCGAGGTATTGCCCGCGTTATCGTTCACGGTATAGGTGATCGCTGTTGGGTTACCCGTCAAGGCCGCATCCGGCGTGAAGGTCACATTGCCTGCAGCATCGACTGTGTAAGTACCGTCTGCATTGGTGAAGCTCGACTGGATGCCCGCTGTCGCTGGATCTAAATCCACTGTCGCAGGGTCTATCGTGCCATCCGCATCGGTATCGTTGGCCCCCACGGTTGCCAGTGTGGTTGGATTCGTCGGACTTGGTACGCCCGTATTGTTCTGGGAATCGTCTACTGCAACCGGTGCAACGCCATACGTTACCGTCAAGGTCGCTGCATTCGAGGTATTGCCCGCGTTATCGTTCACGGTATAGGTGATCGCTGTTGGGTTACCCGTCAAGGCCGCATCCGGCGTGAAGGTCACATTGCCTGCAGCATCGACTGTGTAAGTACCGTCTGCATTGGTGAAGCTCGACTGGATGCCCGCTGTCGCTGGATCTAAATCCACTGTCGCAGGGTCTATCGTGCCATCCGCATCGGTATCGTTGGCCCCCACGGTTGCCAGTGTGGTTGGATTCGTCGGACTTGGTACGCCCGTATTGTTCTGGGAATCGTCTACTGCAACCGGTGCAACGCCATACGTTACCGTCAAGGTCGCTGCATTCGAGGTATTGCCCGCGTTATCGTTCACGGTATAGGTGATCGCTGTTGGGTTACCCGTCAAGGCCGCATCCGGCGTGAAGGTCACATTGCCTGCAGCATCGACTGTGTAAGTACCGTCTGCATTGGTGAAGCTCGACTGGATGCCCGCTGTCGCTGGATCTAAATCCACTGTCGCAGGGTCTATCGTGCCATCCGCATCGGTATCGTTGGCCCCCACGGTTGCCAGTGTGGTTGGATTCGTCGGACTTGGTACGCCCGTATTGTTCTGGGAATCGTCTACTGCAACCGGTGCAACGCCATACGTTACCGTCAAGGTCGCTGCATTCGAGGTATTGCCCGCGTTATCGTTCACGGTATAGGTGATCGCTGTTGGGTTACCCGTCAAGGCCGCATCCGGCGTGAAGGTCACATTGCCTGCAGCATCGACTGTGTAAGTACCGTCTGCATTGGTGAAGCTCGACTGGATGCCCGCTGTCGCTGGATCTAAATCCACTGTCGCAGGGTCTATCGTGCCATCCGCATCGGTATCGTTGGCCCCCACGGTTGCCAGTGTGGTTGGATTCGTCGGACTTGGTACGCCGGTATTCGCCTGGCGATCATCGTTAGCCACTGGTGCCGTTCCATAAGTCACGGTGCAAGGTCGCGCTATTCGAGGTATTGCCATCGTTGTCGTTGACCGTGTACGTGATCGCTGCCGGATTGCCCGCGTTATCGTTCACGGTATAGGTGATCGCTGTTGGGTTACCCGTCAAGGCCGCATCCGGCGTGAAGGTCACATTGCCTGCAGCATCGACTGTGTAAGTACCGTCTGCATTGGTGAAGCTCGACTGGATGCCCGCTGTCGCTGGATCTAAATCCACTGTCGCAGGGTCTATCGTGCCATCCGCATCGGTATCGTTGGCCCCCACGGTTGCCAGTGTGGTTGGATTCGTCGGACTTGGTACGCCCGTATTGTTCTGGGAATCGTCTACTGCAACCGGTGCAACGCCATACGTTACCGTCAAGGTCGCTGCATTCGAGGTATTGCCCGCGTTATCGTTCACGGTATAGGTGATCGCTGTTGGGTTACCCGTCAAGGCCGCATCCGGCGTGAAGGTCACATTACCGGACGCATCGACTGTCCAGGTACCATCCGCATTGGTGAAGGTGTTCTGGATACCGGCTACCGCTGGATTCAGATCCACCGTCGCTGGATTGATCGTGCCATCGGCATCAGTGTCGTTACTACCCACGGTCGCCAGTGTGGTTGGATTCGTCGGACTTGGTACGCCCGTATTGTTCTGGGAATCGTCTACTGCAACCGGTGCAACGCCATACGTTACCGTCAAGGTCGCGCTATTCGAGGTATTGCCATCGTTGTCGTTGACCGTGTACGTGATCGCTGCCGGATTACCCGTCAGAGCCACATCCGGCGTGAAGGTCACATTGCCTGCAGCATCGACTGTGTAGGTACCGTCTGCATTGGTGAAGCTCGACTGGATGCCCGCTGTCGCTGGATCTAAATCCACTGTCGCAGGGTCTATCGTGCCATCCGCATCGGTATCGTTGGCCCCCACGGTTGCCAGTGTGGTTGGATTCGTCGGACTTGGTACGCCCGTATTGTTCTGGGAATCGTCTACTGCAACCGGTGCAACGCCATACGTTACCGTCAAGGTCGCTGCATTCGAGGTATTGCCCGCGTTATCGTTCACGGTATAGGTGATCGCTGTTGGGTTACCCGTCAAGGCCGCATCCGGCGTGAAGGTCACATTGCCTGCAGCATCGACTGTGTAAGTACCGTCTGCATTGGTGAAGCTCGACTGGATGCCCGCTGTCGCTGGATCTAAATCCACTGTCGCAGGGTCTATCGTGCCATCCGCATCGGTATCGTTGGCCCCCACGGTTGCCAGTGTGGTTGGATTCGTCGGACTTGGTACGCCCGTATTGTTCTGGGAATCGTCTACTGCAACCGGTGCAACGCCATACGTTACCGTCAAGGTCGCTGCATTCGAGGTATTGCCCGCGTTATCGTTCACGGTATAGGTGATCGCTGTTGGGTTACCCGTCAAGGCCGCATCCGGCGTGAAGGTCACATTGCCTGCAGCATCGACTGTGTAAGTACCGTCTGCATTGGTGAAGCTCGACTGGATGCCCGCTGTCGCTGGATCTAAATCCACTGTCGCAGGGTCTATCGTGCCATCCGCATCGGTATCGTTGGCCCCCACGGTTGCCAGTGTGGTTGGATTCGTCGGACTTGGTACGCCCGTATTGTTCTGGGAATCGTCTACTGCAACCGGTGCAACGCCATACGTTACCGTCAAGGTCGCTGCATTCGAGGTATTGCCCGCGTTATCGTTCACGGTATAGGTGATCGCTGTTGGGTTACCCGTCAAGGCCGCATCCGGCGTGAAGGTCACATTGCCTGCAGCATCGACTGTGTAAGTACCGTCTGCATTGGTGAAGCTCGACTGGATGCCCGCTGTCGCTGGATCTAAATCCACTGTCGCAGGGTCTATCGTGCCATCCGCATCGGTATCGTTGGCCCCCACGGTTGCCAGTGTGGTTGGATTCGTCGGACTTGGTACGCCCGTATTGTTCTGGGAATCGTCTACTGCAACCGGTGCAACGCCATACGTTACCGTCAAGGTCGCTGCATTCGAGGTATTGCCCGCGTTATCGTTCACGGTATAGGTGATCGCTGTTGGGTTACCCGTCAAGGCCGCATCCGGCGTGAAGGTCACATTGCCTGCAGCATCGACTGTGTAAGTACCGTCTGCATTGGTGAAGCTCGACTGGATGCCCGCTGTCGCTGGATCTAAATCCACTGTCGCAGGGTCTATCGTGCCATCCGCATCGGTATCGTTGGCCCCCACGGTTGCCAGTGTGGTTGGATTCGTCGGACTTGGTACGCCCGTATTGTTCTGGGAATCGTCTACTGCAACCGGTGCAACGCCATACGTTACCGTCAAGGTCGCTGCATTCGAGGTATTGCCCGCGTTATCGTTCACGGTATAGGTGATCGCTGTTGGGTTACCCGTCAAGGCCGCATCCGGCGTGAAGGTCACATTGCCTGCAGCATCGACTGTGTAAGTACCGTCTGCATTGGTGAAGCTCGACTGGATGCCCGCTGTCGCTGGATCTAAATCCACTGTCGCAGGGTCTATCGTGCCATCCGCATCGGTATCGTTGGCCCCCACGGTTGCCAGTGTGGTTGGATTCGTCGGACTTGGTACGCCCGTATTGTTCTGGGAATCATTATTCGCTACCGGCGCAATATTCTCAACCGGAGTAGTTACCGTATTTGATGTCACCGAAGTCGTAATCTCAAAAGATACAACTCCAGCAGTATTAACAACCTCACCTACATCTGCTTCTGTAAAAGTAACTACATGATCTCCGGTCAAGACACAGGTCGCTGCAGGTGCAAGGGTCGAACAGCTAAAGCTATTCGGCGTGAGTTGTGGGTCAAAGACCACCACATTGGTTAAGGTGACGTTACCGTCATTGGCCGCCGTTACAGTGTATTCTAGTGTATCGCCCAGGGTGACATCCGTGGAACCATCGGCATCCGTTTTAAACGTAGCTGCTGATTTGACTATAGACAGGCTTGGACTCTGGATAATTGGAGTACTTAGACTATCACTGGCTACAGGTAGGACTCCGCCCGTTGGTGTACCCGTAACGGTCACTGTATTATCAACTTTGCCTGAATCTACTTCGATTTGTGTTACAGCAATGGACGTGCAACTGTAAACATGGCTTTCATTCACGTCGAGAACGTTATCACTATCGCTATCTCCGCTCGTAAGCGTTGGCATTGTGGCACATTTAGGATCACTTACACTCACATTACTGATTGAGACATTACCTGTATTGTTCACAGTGAAGGTGTAATTCAGAGTATTTCCAACCGCAGTTGGTGTATCGCTGGTCGCCTTAACTACCGTCCATGAGGGCAATTGAGTAGCATATATTGTTAGATCAACCTCAGTTGAATATACATTTGTCGATAGCGCATAAATAGTACTTGAATAAGCATTATTAGTTACTGATCCTGCCTCTATATCCGCCTGGGTTACTGTATATGCATTAGTGATATCGGTAGAACAGGTTGTTTTTTCTGCAGGAATAAAGTCTGGATCAGAGGCCGTTGCAGTCCAGCAAACAAGGGTTCCTATCTTGTCGTCAGTAACAAGAATATCTTCTACAAATGCCGCATTTCCAGTGTTCTCAACCACGTAGGTATAGTTAAGAGTTTCGCCTACAGAGGCATAACTAGTATCCACAGAAGTTTTAACAACTGTTAATGCTGGTGTAGCACCGCTTGGCACAGTTTCAGAGTCAGTGGGAGACGTAATAGTCCCATCACTTGCAGATGCCAAGTTAGTTACACTACCAATTGCTACATCATTTGATGTAACCGTATAAGTTCCTGTACAGTTATAGGTATTTCCAGGAGCTAAACCAGCTACTGGCCACGTATCACAAGTAATTACGTCCGCTGGATTAAGATTAGGAATAAGATTATCCGTAACAGTTATAGGAATCGTAATTGTGATATTGCCTGTATTAGTTACTACATAATCATAAGTAACTGTTGCATTCACAATAAAATTTGCTGGGACAATGGTTTGCGCTGATTTGACAATCGTCAACGATGGAGTCCTTGTGATTGTCGTTGTCGCAGTGTCCTCAGTTGGACCTGCTACTTCGGTGGTCACTACCGAAGCAGTATTCACCAGATCAGCACCCGCATTGATATCCGCCTGTGTCGCCGCATAGGTCGCGCTGTAAATCCAGGTTTCACCCACATCCAGAACACCGGCATTGGCAGTATCACCACTATCGAGATTCGCACTGCCTGCCAAGTCATCCGTTAACACCACGTTGGTAATATCCACGTTACCCGTGTTGCTCACCGTGATGGTGTAGTTCAACGTACCCGGTACCGTGATCCCAGCCTGATCCACATCTTTGACTACCGTCAACGATGGAGTCCTTGTGATTGTCGTTGTCGCAGTGTCCTCAGTTGGACCTGCTACTTCGGTGGTCACTACCGAAGCAGTATTCACCAGATCAGCACCCGCATTGATATCCGCCTGTGTCGCCGCATAGGTCGCGCTGTAAATCCAGGTTTCACCCACATCCAGAACACCGGCATTGGCAGTATCACCACTATCGAGATTCGCACTGCCTGCCAAGTCATCCGTTAACACCACGTTGGTAATATCCACGTTACCCGTGTTGCTCACCGTGATGGTGTAGTTCAACGTACCCGGTACCGTGATCCCAGCCTGATCCACATCTTTGACTACCGTCAACGATGGAGTCCTTGTGATTGTCGTTGTCGCAGTGTCCTCAGTTGGACCTGCTACTTCGGTGGTCACTACCGAAGCAGTATTCACCAGATCAGCACCCGCATTGATATCCGCCTGTGTCGCCGCATAGGTCGCGCTGTAAATCCAGGTTTCACCCACATCCAGAACACCGGCATTGGCAGTATCACCACTATCGAGATTCGCACTGCCTGCCAAGTCATCCGTTAACACCACGTTGGTAATATCCACGTTGCCCGTGTTGCTCACCGTGATGGTGTAGTTCAACGTACCCGGTACCGTGATCCCAGCCTGATCCACATCTTTGACTACCGTCAACGATGGAGTCCTTGTGATTGTCGTTGTCGCAGTGTCCTCAGTTGGACCTGCTACTTCGGTGGTCACTACCGAAGCAGTATTCACCAGATCAGCACCCGCATTGATATCCGCCTGTGTCGCCGCATAGGTCGCGCTGTAAATCCAGGTTTCACCCACATCCAGAACACCGGCATTGGCAGTATCACCACTATCGAGATTCGCACTGCCTGCCAAGTCATCCGTTAACACCACGTTGGTAATATCCACGTTGCCCGTGTTGCTCACCGTGATGGTGTAGTTCAACGTACCCGGTACCGTGATCCCAGCCTGATCCACATCTTTGACTACCGTCAACGATGGAGTCCTTGTGATTGTCGTTGTCGCAGTGTCCTCAGTTGGACCTGCTACTTCGGTGGTCACTACCGAAGCAGTATTCACCAGATCAGCACCCGCATTGATATCCGCCTGTGTCGCCGCATAGGTCGCGCTGTAAATCCAGGTTTCACCCACATCCAGAACACCGGCATTGGCAGTATCACCACTATCGAGATTCGCACTGCCTGCCAAGTCATCCGTTAACACCACGTTGGTAATATCCACGTTACCCGTGTTGCTCACCGTGATGGTGTAGTTCAACGTACCCGGTACCGTGATCCCAGCCTGATCCACATCTTTGACTACCGTCAACGATGGAGTCCTTGTGATTGTCGTTGTCGCAGTGTCCTCAGTTGGACCTGCTACTTCGGTGGTCACTACCGAAGCAGTATTCACCAGATCAGCACCCGCATTGATATCCGCCTGTGTCGCCGCATAGGTCGCGCTGTAAATCCAGGTTTCACCCACATCCAGAACACCGGCATTGGCAGTATCACCACTATCGAGATTCGCACTGCCTGCCAAGTCATCCGTTAACACCACGTTGGTAATATCCACGTTACCCGTGTTGCTCACCGTGATGGTGTAGTTCAACGTACCCGGTACCGTGATCCCAGCCTGATCCACATCTTTGACTACCGTCAACGATGGAGTCCTTGTGATTGTCGTTGTCGCAGTGTCCTCAGTTGGACCTGCTACTTCGGTGGTCACTACCGAAGCAGTATTCACCAGATCAGCACCCGCATTGATATCCGCCTGTGTCGCCGCATAGGTCGCGCTGTAAATCCAGGTTTCACCCACATCCAGAACACCGGCATTGGCAGTATCACCACTATCGAGATTCGCACTGCCTGCCAAGTCATCCGTTAACACCACGTTGGTAATATCCACGTTACCCGTGTTGCTCACCGTGATGGTGTAGTTCAACGTACCCGGTACCGTGATCCCAGCCTGATCCACATCTTTGACTACCGTCAACGATGGAGTCCTTGTGATTGTCGTTGTCGCAGTGTCCTCAGTTGGACCTGCTACTTCGGTGGTCACTACCGAAGCAGTATTCACCAGATCAGCACCCGCATTGATATCCGCCTGTGTCGCCGCATAGGTCGCGCTGTAAATCCAGGTTTCACCCACATCCAGAACACCGGCATTGGCAGTATCACCACTATCGAGATTCGCACTGCCTGCCAAGTCATCCGTTAACACCACGTTGGTAATATCCACGTTACCCGTGTTGCTCACCGTGATGGTGTAGTTCAACGTACCCGGTACCGTGATCCCAGCCTGATCCACATCTTTGACTACCGTCAACGATGGAGTCCTTGTGATTGTCGTTGTCGCAGTGTCCTCAGTTGGACCTGCTACTTCGGTGGTCACTACCGAAGCAGTATTCACCAGATCAGCACCCGCATTGATATCCGCCTGTGTCGCCGCATAGGTCGCGCTGTAAATCCAGGTTTCACCCACATCCAGAACACCGGCATTGGCAGTATCACCACTATCGAGATTCGCACTGCCTGCCAAGTCATCCGTTAACACCACGTTGGTAATATCCACGTTACCCGTGTTGCTCACCGTGATGGTGTAGTTCAACGTACCCGGTACCGTGATCCCAGCCTGATCCACATCTTTGACTACCGTCAACGATGGAGTCCTTGTGATTGTCGTTGTCGCAGTGTCCTCAGTTGGACCTGCTACTTCGGTGGTCACTACCGAAGCAGTATTCACCAGATCAGCACCCGCATTGATATCCGCCTGTGTCGCCGCATAGGTCGCGCTGTAAATCCAGGTTTCACCCACATCCAGAACACCGGCATTGGCAGTATCACCACTATCGAGATTCGCACTGCCTGCCAAGTCATCCGTTAACACCACGTTGGTAATATCCACGTTGCCCGTGTTGCTCACCGTGATGGTGTAGTTCAACGTACCCGGTACCGTGATCCCAGCCTGATCCACATCTTTGACTACCGTCAACGATGGAGTCCTTGTGATTGTCGTTGTCGCAGTGTCCTCAGTTGGACCTGCTACTTCGGTGGTCACTACCGAAGCAGTATTCACCAGATCAGCACCCGCATTGATATCCGCCTGTGTCGCCGCATAGGTCGCGCTGTAAATCCAGGTTTCACCCACATCCAGAACACCGGCATTGGCAGTATCACCACTATCGAGATTCGCACTGCCTGCCAAGTCATCCGTTAACACCACGTTGGTAATATCCACGTTACCCGTGTTGCTCACCGTGATGGTGTAGTTCAACGTACCCGGTACCGTGATCCCAGCCTGATCCACATCTTTGACTACCGTCAACGATGGAGTCCTTGTGATTGTCGTTGTCGCAGTGTCCTCAGTTGGACCTGCTACTTCGGTGGTCACTACCGAAGCAGTATTCACCAGATCAGCACCCGCATTGATATCCGCCTGCGTGACGTCATAGCTGATGGTGTAGGTAAAGGTCTCGCCAACACTCAGGATGCCATCGGCCGTGCCGCTTTCAGTCGCCGCACTCAAGGTGCCAGCACTGCCATCCGGCAATACGTCACTGGCAACAACACTGGTTAAACTCACGTTGCCGTCATTGGTCACCACGATGGTGTAATCAATCGTACTGGGTACCAGTACCGGGTTGGCACCACCGGTCTGGATCTTGGCGATCGTTAACGAGGTATTCTGTATCACTGAGGTACTGGTGCTGTTGTCATTCGCTGTATTATCTTCAGCCACTGACACGGTGCCGTCTCCAACTGCATGCTCAGCTGATGAAGTTGCGTTATTAGTTAATGCCGTTCCCGCATCAATCTGTGACTGGCTGATCGCCCGGGTCGCGGTACAGTTGGCGGTGCCACCTACGGCCAACGTCGCTATTGGACAGTCCGACAGGGTTCCGCCATCGATATTGGCATCAGTAATCGTCAGGTTGTTTAATGTTACATTACCGGTATTCACAAAGTCGAAGGTATACGTGATAATTCCGGGCGCACTGATTGTGGCAGTATCCGAACTCTTTGCCATGGTGTAACTTGGCGTCTGTGTAACAGACGTACTGGTACTATTATCATTAGCCGTATCATCTTCTGTGATGGGTGTCGTCCCATCTGGTCCAGTCGCACTTGATGTCGCTGTATTGGTTATATCCACACCCGCATCAATTTGTGCCTGATCTATGGCACGTGTCGCTGTACAAGAGACACTTGCACCAACCGAAAGACTTGAAATTGGACAGCCACTCAGAGTTCCTGAGTCGATGTTTGCATCGTTTACAGTTAAGTTTGTAAGTTCCACATTACCGGTATTCACAAAGTCGAAGGTATAAGTGATAGTTCCGGGCGCACTGATTGTGGCAGTATCCGAACTCTTCGCCATGGTGTAGCTTGGGCTCTGGGTGATTGTTGTAACTACGGTATTATCTGATGTGTCATCTTCTGTTACAGGATCAGTAGCCGGGTCTACCGCTGAAACTGTCGCGGTATTACTAATATCAGTACCTGTATCTACCTGAGCTTGGGTAATTGTACGTGTAGCAGTACAACTCTGGCTCGCACCGACGGCTAATGTGACTACGGGGCAACCTGTTAAAGTTCCACTATCAATATCTGGATCCGTTACATTTAGATTACTTAATTCAACATTTCCGGTATTTTCAAAAGTAAATGTATAAGTAAGTAGTCCAGCGGCAGTTATCGGACCATTTGATGTTTTCACCATATTGTAAGATGGTGACATTGGGTCGACTATTATACGATAGTCTTCAACTTCTCCTCCTGATATAGATCCACTGTAGCCAACACCTGTTGATCCACTAAATCTAAACCTTAAATAAGTGTTACCGCCAGTCGCCGTGTAAGGTACTGGTAGTACTAAAGCTGTATTTTGTACAGTTGTGCTATTTATAAAGACATCACTTAATAGTTTCTCACTAGCATCAGCGAAATCACCATCAATATTCAAATCCATCCAGGCGCTTAGATAACCAGTACCGAAGGTTGTCACATCTATAGAGACATTTTCTGAAGCTACTACATGCTGACCATCTAATAAGGCACCATTTCTTCTTACCGCATCTTCGTCATCGTAAAAAGGGTTACCTGCACTTGCATCATTATCATCACCCAATGCATCGACTGAGGGTTGATTTGCTGTTTCATGATCAGGCCCAAGGCCATTACCTAATAAAGTCTGCAACGTGATAGCAATATGTCTGGCGGATCCGTAGCTAGCCGGTGCATCACCAAAATCGGTATTGGGCGCCAATATTTGTTCAGCATGACTATCTTGAAAAGAAAGTTGCAGCAAACGGTAAGCATTATTACTCGCTGTTGAATATAATCCATAGGCATTATCATTCTGGAAACGGGCATTAATTGAGGAAATGCTGTTACTTCCAGTACCTCCTGTCCAGGTAGCTGCTGCACGACAGGAAATTACTGGAGTTGTAGGAGTATCTGCACAGTTTCCAAAAGTAGAAGTTTGACCTCTAAATTTAACGTCATGCCCCCCAGGAAAAGAACCTGTGCTATAGGTAACGTTCGTGCTACTTGATAAATACGACGCGCCTGGGCCTGAGAGATAAATGTCATCAGTATCCGTAGAGCTCGTATTGGGTGCTAATAGTCCGTTATGATCTAGGTCAAACCCAGTTGCGTTAATTCTGTCAATAAATACCGGGGTAGTTGTGCCTTGCACAACAATGGTAATGGTGGCATCAATAAATGCGACATTATCACTGGCATCCTTGTCACGTAGATTTACGCTTAAAACACCGCCACTGGCATACACACAGCTACCACCACCAGTGGTGGCACCAAGGACATAATCATTGTCTTCAGCATTAACTGAAACAATTATATCTAAAGGCGTGCCCTGCCATGAAGCTGTGGTGCCAAAACGATATGTCGTTGGGGCTGAGCCACAATCCGTTCCGCTTAATACCGTTCGGGTGCCATCGAGTGTGATACTCAAAGCTTGAGCAGTGTTTGTTATTCCAAGTAAAATTAAGCCACAAAATAATAGTTTCAAACAAGTAATTATTGATATATTAGATTTTTTAGTTAAGCTTTTATGGCTAACAATTGGTGATTTACTATTCACTGAAGTCTCGCCTGACAACAATTTCTTAAGCTTTAGAGAAATTAAGTGTCACAACTTTTGGAAAACTCATATAACTTCCGTTATTTTTATTATCGTCCAAATACTCGAGCTATCTCTCTGATTTAAGACGTATAATTTAGCAATTATTTTTATTATGGATATTACAATTGTGTTGTAAAACCCTATCCCCTAAATTCCTGTGTTCTTTGATATTCAATAGATTGAATACAAAATCACCCCTTTTAGACTGGAGAGTAACACTAGACTCCTTAACCACTAATGAATGGATGGAGTGACTAACTTATTGTTTGTACGAAAGATATATTACTTGATTAACATTATTTTCTTGATTCATTGCAGTTAGTGCTAAAAGGGAATCAACTGGTTAAAAAATATAAGATGAACGGTATGATAAGTGCTGAATTTTAAACAATATAGAAATAATATATTTAAAAGCACACCCCCCACCTTTTTGGCAGTTTTATGTCGCTGGGCCTTACTTTCATGCCAGCATTAAACAACGATGCTGTTGTCTCACTGGGTTCGTCCAGGCACTTTTTAAATATAAAAAAAGTAATCAAGAAAATTATTTTGTAAGCAGGCTTAGTGAATTTAATGAAATATTTATTCAAATAGTCTAATAAGTGGGTGTTTTTAGATAAAATAACTATTATTTTTGATTATTAACCTAACATGCTTTAAATTGTGGCTCTTTTTATTCAATGGTAATACTGGCATGACAAAAACCACACGAACAGATAATCAGGAAATGGATTTCTCCAGTGGCCTTGGTGCCTTTGAAGCGAAACACTTTTCACGCGCAATGCAGTTACTTTCACCGTTTGCAAACGATGGCGATGCACATGCGCAACACATGCTGGCAATCATGTATCAAAATGGCCTGGGAACCGTTGAGAATCCAACAGAAGCGGTAAAAATGATGACTGCATCGGCTGAACAAGGCTACGCGATTGCGCAACATGGATTGGGATTTATGTACATGCAAGGTGAATGTGTTGAGAAAGACTCTGCGAAAGCGGTTGAGTGGTTTCAAAAAGCAGCCGAGCAAGGTTTGCAAGGTTCACTTACTACACTTGCAATGATGTATGAACAAGGTGAAGGTGTGCCTCAGGATAAAGAGAAAGCCAAAGAGTTATACAAGGCTGCTGGCTTTGATGATTTAGCTTAGAGTATTTAAAAAAATGTCTTTACTGGGTAGTACCTTACACGTAGTTTTCAACGCTGAGCCCGTTTTGGAGTTTGATCGCAGCAAGCCTGTACCTGGTCATCAGCGCCAATATCTGGATAATATGGATCTTAAAATGGATCAGGGTATTCAGTTGGGTGATGACTTTATTCCTTCACCGAATGCCTTGCAACGTTCTCAATTTGTTGCGAATTCTTTGGTTAATTCTTTACTCAAACAAAACTATGATCAAGCAGTTGTTATGTGCACCTATTTAGGTAAACGTATGCCTGAGTTAAAGCAGATTAAATGTGAAGGTGCGGAAGTCGAAGAAGGCGGAATATCAATTGAGTTTGTCTACGATCGCGATTATGAAACTGCACAAAAAGAGCAAACCATTCAGTTTTATAAGCCAGATGGAACAACAAAACATTGAATTAGGCCATTTGGTTAGAGTAAAAGGACACCCCCACTTTTAAGCCCTTTTTCGATTCAAGCGATGTTTTTTAAGCCTTTCACACCTTTTTTATTGAAGGCGTTCCTAGCTCGACCGCCTTTCGGATCAGTTCCTGATCTAATCGAGATGATTTATTGCTCCCTCGGGGAGCTAATAAATCTACTTTTGAGCACTTTTTCAAGGATACTACTTAGATTGCTATACGACCCGTGGCATAGCCTTTTTCGCGGATGGCTACAACACATTCGACCTTGGTACACATTGTTCCATCCTTGCGGTATAGGCCATACTCAAACGTTGGTGTACACCGACCGCGTAGTTTAAGTTCTTCGAAAATTTTCTGTTCTTTATCTGGTGGGAAATCAAAACGCAACTCCAAATCAGTATCTCCTGGCCTTTGAAAATCGACACTCAACTTTCGTGTCCATACATGATAACCCGGAAATACTTTCGCACATGCTAGTGGTGCAATTGGGTCCGCTAAAGAGGCTTGAAATCCTCCAAACATACCACCACCCATATTCCTGGATATCCATGTTAGTGGCAGAGTGATACGAACTTCGCGCCAGTCGTTCGCTAATGAGGTGACCTTAATTCGCATCATCCACCAGGCCGGCCACAATTCCATACGTTTCTCTTCCGAGAGAAATCCAAGAAATCTTTTTGCAAATGTAATGCTGCTATATTTAACCTTATCTGACACTTCCAAACCCTGTTTAAAATATTTACATGATATTAACTCAATAAAGATTAAATTAATGGCAAATAATTTATCCGAGGCCTTGACAAAAAAGCTCGTAACGAGTTTAATCGCGCGGCTTAGCTAAAGCACATTTTAGACAATGTCTATAGCTATTTTTTTAACACTCGTATCGAAGGAATAATAAAATGTACGCAGTAATCAAAACAGGTGGTAAACAATACCGCGTTACTCCTGGAAATGTTCTTAAAGTAGAAACTCTTGATGCCGAAGTAGGCGCAACAGTTAATTTTGAAGAAGTACTAATGATTGCAGACGGTGATAACATCACTGTAGGTAACCCAAACATTGCTAGCGCAAAAGTTGTTGCAGAAGTCATTGCACATGGTCGTGCCAAGAAAGTTGAAATCATTAAGTTTAGACGTCGTAAACACCATCAGAAACGTACTGGTCATCGCCAGAACTTTACTCAAATCCAAATTCAAAATATCAATGGCAAAGGTACTATTGCTAAAAAAGCTACAGCTAAAGCCGCTGATAAAAAAGAAGATACTAAAGAAACAAAGCCTGCAGCAAAAGCTAAAGCACCTGCTAAAGCTTCTCCAGTAAAAGCTGCAACAACAGAGAAAAAACCTGCTGCTAAGAAAGCCACGGAAAAGAAAGCTTCTACAACTGAAGATTTGACTAAAATCGAAGGTATTGGACCAAAAGCTGCTGCTGCATTAAATGCTGCTGGTATTAATACTTTTGCTGAGCTAAGCAAAGCGAAAGTACCTGCCATTCAAAAGATTCTTGATGAAGCTGATGGTAAGTTTGGTGCTATGAAGCCGGATTCATGGCCGAAACAAGCTAAACTCGCTGCTGATGGCAAGTGGGATGAGCTAAAGAAATGGCAAGATGAAATGGACGGCGGAATCGAAAAGAAATAATTCTGCTCTCTTCTGTTTTCTAAAGCAGCTCAAATTGAGCTGCTTTTTTTTGTCTTGTGATTTTTTTAGACTAAGTCAAGGGCACCTCTATTAATTAGAAGTTTCATCTGCGAAATTTCAAACGCTCAGATTCTAGGTATGTCTTGAAGGGAATGTTTATTTGGGGATTAAAAATAGTGAGGCTTTAAAAAAACCCATGTGTTATGTCTAGAAATTTAGTCACTCTTATCTTCCCTGATCGCCATATTTTTTTCACTTTGATGATGAAAAAGGTGATGGAGTAGATTGTGGAACGAAGTCATTAGTGAATATGTAAACTCCTTAATGGATTCAAAAACTCTCGCTTTATTGTCGCTAGCTTTACAACAAATCACTTTAAACAAGAAAATAATAAAAAAACAAACCAATATCAGGCTAAAAATAAAACCAGAGATTTGTTTAAATAATCTGTACATAAATTAATACTATCGAGTGTAAAATATATATCCAGAATATTAAGATTAATGGTAATAATTTACCCGATGATCGATCACAAAATACATCTTTCCCTAAAATCTATCGATAAAAAAATCATTTAAAGCATAAATAACTCTGCCCAATAGCGCTTGTTTCACTAAGTGCCCTTAATAGATTTAAAGATGATTTATTATTAGCAATAAAGCTGCCACGCTAGCAACTGAAAACACAAGCAATTGCATAAAACGGACCTTGTGATCCACCAAAGAACTCATACTACAAATACACTGTGCATCATTTTTAGAGACCCTGATACTATGTACTTTCATTTTTTTGGCGCGCATTGAGCCACGTGGATATTTTTTATTAAATTCAGAAAAGTCTATTTCGATCGTTTCATTCAAGGCCGCCCTTGCCAAAGCTTCTACCAATGGCAATTCGCGATGATGAATAGGTTTTACCGAGCTTACCTGTTTGCGCCAGTTCAATTCAGCAATGGCTGAAACGGTACGCTTATTACCATGCTCATCAAGCAGATTGTATTCGACCACACCTTTACCTTTAGAGACTTCTCTAAATTTGTAACCTTTAAGTGCGAAGCTTATTGTTTCCGTTTGATTCATTATGGCGAGATTAGCAGAAACCATTATTGAAGCGTGTTTTATCGGATTAAGGGGCTATTATTGGGGCTTAATTGTGCTTCTTGGCAAGTTCAAATACCGCAATAGATTCCACATGCGCTGTCTGCGGAAACATATCCATCACCCCTGCTCCGAGCAGTTTATAGCCATGCTTATGCACCAACTCACCTGCATCGCGCGCCAGTGTTGCAGGGTGACATGAGACATAAACAATTCGTTTTGCTTTCAATTTACCGAAATGCTCGATGATTTCTTTGGCGCCAGAACGAGGAGGATCAAGCAAAATACAATCGTATTTTTTCTTTAGCCAGGGCTGGTTTTTAAGCTCTAACTCAGTTCCCATCAAGTTACAGGCGTAATAATCGGTGTTTTCAATGCCGTTTTCGATAGCGGTGTCCCGGGCACGATTTACCATCACAACGTCACCTTCCACCCCTGTTACATGTGCTGCTTTTCGCGCTATCGGTAGAGTGAAGTTACCCAAGCCACAAAATAAATCCAATACGCGTTCTTCACCTGTCAATTTAAGCAGCTCAACTGCGCGTGGAACCATCTGTACATTAATACTGTTATTAACCTGAAAGAAATCTTGTGGTCCGAACTCTACTTTGGTGTCAAATGCAGAATGTTCATAATACAGATTTGGCGGTTTTTTCTCACTATACTCAGGCCAGATGCAATCTACAGTATCTGGCCCTTTGGGTTGTAAATACAGTTGAAAGTCATGTTCTTTGGCAAATCCCACCCACATTGTCTGATCTTTCTCAGAAAGAGGTTTTAGATGGCGAATAATAAGGGCGGTAGCGTTATCTCCAACTGCTACTTCAATTTGCGGGATGGTGTCACGTGCCTCCATATCATACATCAAATCCTGAAATTCCTTGAGTTTTTGGCCAACCGATTCATGCAGTACTTCGCAGCTCTCTATATCGGCGAGAAAGCCGCCGTGTCGTTCGCGGAATCCAACCAGCACCTTATCCTTCTTGATTACGTATTTGGCACCAAGGCGGGCTTTTCGCCGATACCCCCATGAATCACCAACGATGGGTTCAAATACTTCTTCAGGCTCTACTTTTCCGAGGTGCTTAAGTTCATCTAGCATCGATGTTTGCTTGTACTTTATCTGTGCTTCGGAGCCTAGATGCTGCAAGGAACAGCCACCACAAACATCATAGTGCACACATTTAGGCTCAACGCGATCTGGCGATGCGAGCAATACCTCTGCTATCTGGCCTTCGTCGTGACTACGGCGTTGTGAGGTATAGGTGAAAGTCACTTTCTCACCGGGTAATGCGCCACTTATGAATACCACTTTGCCATCGATATGTGCAACACCTCGGCCTTCATGACTGAGTGAATCAACTTCTGCGTGGAAAGCTTGCTGGGGTAATCGTTGTTTTCTGCTTCTACGTGCCATTTAGGGTCATCCAAATGACACCCCCCCACTTTTCGGCGGTTTTTAAATATATCTCTCAATTATTTGAGATTTAGCTTAGGCCGTTTATGAAAACTGAAAAACAAGCTAAAAGTGGGGGGGTGTCTTTTATAAAGTCTATTTAATTAAAAGGTTGGGCATGATCCCACAAACTTGGTATCAGTTAAACCCCAACGATTATCAAAAGGTGCATGCGGATCAGAAGAAACTTTTCTCGCATCCATCGCCTCCCAGAGTTGGCGTAAATTGATGTGCTTAATATTATCATTGGGATAAATTGCAAGGCCACAAAAATCATCAAGTTCTTTGATTAATCCATCGGGCAATTCGGGGTGAAAGATAGTTCGCGCCAAAATCTGCGCATTCACTTCATCTTCAGTTAACTTGCCACCTGCATAAGCTATCTTGTGTATTTCAGTGAAAAAGCGATATAAACGCGTATCACGCGATGGAGTGGAATAATAATCATATTCAGCAGCATTCATGCAGCTGCGCTTACCTTGTGATTTTAGTCGCTCAATGTACGCCAGCCCATCGTTAACATAATTTACGCGTTCTTTGGCAAATGAACATAAGCTGTGCATGAGTCGCATGGTTTTTTCTTCCAGAGGCTCTTCTCGGCGTTGCAATTTTTTAGCAATCACGTCGGTGAAAGGTACATAATCCAAGCCAACTTTTTGTGCGACCTGATATTGCTCATTGCTAAAGCCAGGTTGTTGCTGAAACGGTCTATCAATATTTCGTGGCCATTTGAAACGCCGATATCCATCACTCATACCCACCGCATCATGAGGAATAAAAAAAGGGTATGAGTACAACTGAATCATGTTTTTCGGTGATGCAGGCGTGGTGGAACTCATAATCGCAGTCACCCCCGTTTCGGTAATGCCTGTGATCGCATACGAGTGGGTGCCTGGTTCCACATACAAGTCCCCTGCTTTTATCTGCGCCAGTTCAATGGGAAATGAGTCATTTGACAAACTGCGTGTGCCAACGCGATCATTCATGAATAAGGCAAAGGCGCGAAAACGCTGGTTTTCCGGGAGTTCATCCCATGTTTTCATTGTGTTACTGATGTACTTGCCCTTTTTATTCAGATAATGAATTTTAAAAGGAAGTTTATTTTCATAAGAAAAAACCGCGCGCATCAGATAAATAGCATCAGCACAATCGTGTGGGATGTGCTCATACTCTGGTTTCAACTTACTCATAAAAAAATCAGGCTTCCAGTTGCTAGCCACCCATTCCTGATATTTAAGTTCCCAGTTACCGTTCCAGTAATTATTGCCCGAAGACCAGACATCTGCAGAAATGGATTTTGAAATTAAAAGTACACACACAATGAAGGTGTATCGAAGCAAACGCATTATTTTTCCCTGTTTATACTAATTTGGCCCAACGCGAGATAATAAAAGACACCCTACTTTTAGTAGTATTTTTGGGTACTTTTACTAAACATTAGTGAGGTCACGATTGTATCAATTTTGTTGATAAACCACTACTGCATCAATAACTTATTCTTTTTGATGACCAGTGAAAACTGTTTTTTGTTAATCACCGAATGCGATTTTAGAAACTTAAATAAATCATCGTCGAGATTAACCTTGGACTCAAGCTGTAAAAAAGAGATCAATTTATCCGATTCTGAAAAACGATCAGCTGATTTGATTAAACCCGATAATGATGAACTACCTGAATTATTATTGCTTGAAACTTCCAATTTAACCTGTGATTTTTCGCCATTAAAAACACGCTGCATTAATGCTTGAGGTAATTGTTTAGAAGCTTTATCTATTTGATCTTGTAACTGCCAAATCTGATCCTGACCTTCTGGCACTTCACCCTGTTCTTCAAGCACCCATTGTATTTGTTGTTGTAGATTATCTAACTCGGCTTTCGCTTCTGTTAACTGGATAAAACTATCGCTAGATAAGCCATTAAATTGTAGTGTAATCTGTGCTTCTTTTATTGGGATAGGCTGGACTGAATTATTATTTATTTTTACTTTAACAAAACCATTTAAGTAGTTATTTTCAATAGCAATATCACTATTAGCTTTTACGCTTATCGTAACAGGATCAAGAAGCAATTCATGACTTATTTCAAATGCGGGAATTTGCATTGATGAAGTACCGGGTTTATAAGCTGCTGTAAGCGCTTTTTGATGCTGATAACTGATATTAATAGACTCTGAGCTAACTCGAATGGGATAAACGCCAAGAGAGAAATTAGTCAATTTTATTACGCCGCGATTATCTTCTGACTCCAGATCAAATACACCTGTTATCTGAGACTCTCCCAAGAACGATTTAAACTTCGCAAAATATTGCGCCTTCTGTTTGAAATCAAGTCTGACATCCGCAATGGGTATAGATTCAGGAAAAATACTTTGCAAGCTTTGCAATTGGTCTGCCGTTAAATTGTTTTCATCAATTTGCAGAGTCCAACGTGAAGTTCCCAAACTTAGACCAGACTTATCAATAAAAACTGGGCCATTGAGTAGCACTACTTTTAGATCAAACTCGCCCACTTGTTCACTTAAAAAAGTAATGTCTGAGCTAATCCGCAAGATCGCATTGGCCCCAAGCCATGTTTTCCGATAATCGATTAAATCAGCTCTAAACAATCTTTCGCCGAACAAAGCGGTATTTTCTAGCAGAATGGATTTTAAATTATTTTCAGCTTTTGCGCCAAAATACCAGGACGAAGCACTCCAGAGGATTGTTAATAATATAAAAAGAGTGATACTTGATGAAATAAATTTTTTCATATTAAGTAAAAATTCATGATACAGGAGAGTGAGATCAAAAGACTTGGTTAATACTATCTGGATTAATAATTAATAGATATTTTTCAACATCCAGCGGAACTCTAAATGAATGATATAAAAACATATTTTGTGCATTTTGTGAGTTTTAAATATGCCAGGATTAGCATTCATCTATCTATTTTTTATCTTGCATTAATCTAATCACAGTAATGATTTCTTCCTAACACCCAATAGAAAAAGAACCAAAAAGTAGCTGACTATGGATGCGGATACTAATATCAGTAATCTGGCAATTTTTTGCCATAAACCAGCATCTTGCCACCAGCTGTCCATTGGATTTAATAGATATATAACAACAGCCATCGCAAACATCGCAAGCAGAATACGTATCAAATCCTTAATCCAGACTTTTTTTAACTGAACTTGGGGTTGGTAAATTTTTTGTTTCTTTAAATTGTAGAAAAGCATTCCTGCGTTGATATAGCCAGCCAGCGAAGTCGCTAGGGCTAATCCTGCATGCGGTCCAATCGCACCCATTGTGTACCAAGGATAAACAATTAAAACACTCAAAATGATATTACTGATAACAGCGATTATACCAATACGTACTGGAGTTTTAGTATCCTGTCGCGAATAAAAACCCGGTGCTAACACTTTCACCAGAATAAATGCAGGTAACCCCAATGAATAGGTGGTCAAGCTCATGCTTGCCATTTCAACCAATGTCCAGTCATTCACACCATTGGCTAATACTGTCGCTAGTATCGGCTTTGCCAATAATATTAAACCTAGCATCGCCGGCAATGCCACTAATAAACCCAGGCGAATACCCCAGTCAAGTGTTTGGCTGAATGCTTTGCCCTTAGCATTGATATGATCCCCCGAAAGCTTCGGCAGAATCACCACCCCAATAGCGACACCAATGATGGCGAGTGGCAGCTCGACAAATCGATCTGATGCATATAACCAGCTGATACTACCGACTGCCAGCATCGACGCAATTGCCGTATTGATCAGAATATTAATCTGTGCCACCGAAGACCCCAGCAATGCCGGTATCATCAGTTTCATAATACGTTTTACGCCCTCATGGCCACGCTTAAAACTCGGTCTTGGTAGCAAACCCAGTTTGATTAAGGTTGGTATCTGAAATGCTAATTGTAGGAAACCACCTATTATCACACCCCATGCTAATGCCTCAACAGGCTGCTCAAAATGGGGCGACCACCAGATAACCGCAGAAATCAATGCGACATTCAACAATACCGGGGTAAAGGCTGGTACTGCGAATTTTTGAAAGGTATTTAAGATTGCACTGACAAATGCCGATAAAGCAATCAGAAAAATATATGGGAATGTAATCAATAATAGATGTGCTGTTAAGTCGGCTTGCGAGGCATTCTGTACTTTGGCGGCCTCACCAATTAAAAACCCGGGAGCAAATATTATCGCCAATAACGGCGCTGCAATCATGCCAATAGCAGTAATGATAAACAGTACCAGGCTCAGTGTGCCAGCTACATGATTCAACAGCTTTTGTAAATCTTCACGGCTGCGGCTTTCTTTGTATTCAGCAAGAACCGGAATAAACGCCAGGGAAAAAGCACCTTCGGCAACCATTCTACGCAGTAAATTTGGCACCCTGAAAGCTACAAAAAATGCATCAAGCGCACCACCAGCAGGAAAGAAATGAAAGATGATTGCATCGCGTGCCAGGCCCAGCACGCGGGATATCATTGTCATGGCACTAACAATAGCGCCTGAGCGAAGCATTCGACTCATTCAAATTCTCTGTTATACAAATTCGGTGGCTATTATTACGCACCAAAGACGATAACAACAGGCATTATTACAGCTGTTATTAACTCTAAAAATCAATACTACTTCGAGTAAAAAGTGGCTAAAAGGTAGGGGGTGTGTTTTAAATTACTTATTTAATTACAGCAATAAACAATCACACAAACATGTCATCCAAATAGGCACTATTAACATTTGCATCCTTTTGGAAATTTGAGATATTTGGGAATATCGTCGACATTAAATTATCATCAACACCAAACCATTCGCATATCGTTGCATTCAATTGATCTTGAGCAGTCGTTGGAATAATTCTACCTTTGCTACTGTAGTCATCAGGTCCTTCCAGGCTTAGGTCTGGAATTTGGCCAATGATTCTTCCACCATTAAGGCTACCAGATATTCCATCACCTACTCCGCCCATCACAAAATGATGAGCTCCCCATGCATGGTCTGTGCCGCTACTGTTTCTGCTAACCGTTCGACCAAAATCAGACATAGAGAAAGTTGTCACTTTTTTCGCGTGACCCAATTCTTCTAAAGCAGTTTGAAATTTCCACAAACCTAAACTGATTTCACGTAATAATTTCGGATGACTACTCGCTTGATCCCCATGTGTGTCAAAGCCGCCCATACTCACGAAGAAAATTTGGCGTTTGTAATTGCCAGTATTGAAGGCATCTCGTACTCCAAGATCAATCATCTTCGCTACTGAATCTAGTTGATTAATTAGACTGCCCTTGAGACCTGAAGTAAAGCCAATATCTGCCACTTCGGGATTGGCAAACAAATCCTCGCCATAGGGGCCCTTGCTTGTATATTCAAGTGGATTATCATTCCAAGTAGTGCTGAGCTTGTCGAAGTTACCCATCGAACGCGCCATCATGTCGCTATATAAACGTTTCAATGGTTTGTTATTGTCGAATAAACCTGTAGCCAAATTGAGTTCACTGGTATTAGAAGCTCCACGCGCTATACCAGATAAGCTTTTGAACAAAGCTCTGCGATTGTCATCATAGCTACTATTATCAATTTGCATACCACTGAAAGATGATAATGAGCCTGTTTTCAATACCAATGGTGAAGTTCGATTACCAATCAACATCCGGTCATTTCCTGAATAGGACATATTTAATCCGAACGAGGAATTATTATTAATGCCTAACCACGAGTCAGCAATTTTCCCTGCCCAACCGATATCATCTAATTTATCTGCCTGACCCTGTTTGCATTTCACGTTGTTGATGATCATGAGCAAATAAGAACAAGGGTAAATCTGCTGTTTTAGATTTAATTTCTGCTCTGGTGACAGTTTTAACCAGATTACCTACATTCGCCACAATCGATAGTTTATTATCCGTAATTAACTGTGCCATTTCAGGCATCACAGCGTTGACACCTAAATCTAAACCTTTTGCAGAAAGATTATAAAGTCCTTTGGTATAAGCACTCTCCTGAGTGCCATTTACATGATAAGGATTGGCGACGCCCTTCCCTAAGTTTCCATTTACAAATGCAGAAGCCAATCCCAAATCAATATTTTTGACAGCCAAATCTGTACGGATATTATGGTAAATACTATGCGCCGAACTCGTCGTAGGGATGAACATATTAAAACTGTCATTACCTCCTTTGAAGAAGATACACACCATTGCCTTATATCCTTCACCAGAAAAATCAGGCGCGGCGGCGAGCGCTTCATTCATTAATGTCATTTGACCCACTGAGCCCAAGACACCCGCGGCACTACCACGAGCAAGGAGTCTCATAAATTCGCGTCGATTACGATTAGTTTTAGTATTCATCAGAAGCACCTATTATTTTTGTATCATGTAAGCATTAGAAGTCACGATAAACCTGACACTATCGTTAATCATATTGTGTGCTTCATAAAATTCATTGCTATTTTTTAAGTTTCTGGCATTAAGTAAATATTCGCGCAGAGCCTGTTTATATTCTGCTGTCATGGTATTTCCCAATAGTATTTTATTCAAATGCGAGATTAAGGCATTGATGGCTTTAGTCCTATCGGCTAGATTTTCCATATTCTTAAAATCACCATCAATATCACCATCCAGTGCTTTTTCAAAAACAACTAATTCTCTATCGAAGTTAATCAGCATCAAGTTAGAAGAATAATAAGATTGGCTGCGGGCAAATTCACCTAAGGATTTTGTTTTACTTCCAATTCGAGTAATTTTGTTTTTCTCAAATTTCCTTAAATAATTGTAAATATGATTATTCAATTCGATCAACGCTTGATCCGTTTGAATTTGTGCTTCTGGAGCGGTTAAACGACTCTCTGAAAAATAATTATCACTAGGGACATAATCTGCACCATAAAAATTGAATACTGATTTGGAACGAAACGGCGCTTGACCAAAGATACTTTCAGGTTTTCTCCAAGAATAAACACCAACTACTATGGCAGTTCTTTTATTATTATTTTTATCGGTAAAAGTCGGACCTCGCCAACCATCAACTGTGGTTACATTAAAGGCTCGTAATAATTGAGTCCATGCTAATATAGGTTCTTTTATTTTTCCGAAATTGGGCTGACTCATAGTTACAATATTGCTTGCATCGGTATCGGTTAATATCGCTCTAACAACGGCTTTTAAATCACCTTTAACCCCGCTACCATTATCATTAAACACGCTAGCGATTCTCGCGACATATTCCGATGAAGGATTTGAGGTAACCAAGTTACTAATTAATCGCTTGCTCACAAATGGGCCAATATTATTGTGAGCAAAAAGAATATCTAATACCGAATCCATACCGCTACCGTCAGCACCAGAATTCAAAGCAAAGGTTGATCCTAAAATCGAAACATTACCATCACCACCCTCAGCAACTTCATCTTCATGATATTCAGGTACAAACACCATTTGAGCTGCATAATCACCCGATCTCGTACTGGTTTTACCGTATTTAGAGTTATCTTTTAAATCCCAACCTGTCATTACTTTGGCAAGCTCTTCGACATCTTCTTGGGTATAACTTGGAATAAGTTCATCACCCGCATCGGGGTAGGAATTAGGATTATTATCTCTATTGGGTGAACCATCTAAATTGAGTTCATATAGTCCAATAGAAAATAATTGAATTAACTCACGTGCGAAGTTTTCATCAGGCCGAGTACCTTCTTCAGGATCTGCTTTTTTATTCCCTTGATGTGACAGATAAACCCCCATAGTGGCACTGCGAGAAACCTCACCTAGCAAAGTGCGGTAGTTACCAAAAGCATTTTTAGTCAAAATATCGTGATAATAAGCGAGACTTTCACCATGTTGAGATAACCTTGGATCTAACGCAGAAGTGACTAAAATTTGGCTTAAACTATACGCGACTCGTTGCCTGAGTTGGTCGCTTCCATGCACATTGGTAGGATGGTCTAAAGCGTTCTCAAACCAATCGGACATTTGATAATCACGTACCCGTGAATTTCCGTTCTTATTGAAGATCTCATCAGCGTACCAGGTTCTAAATGGATCGACATGTTTTGAGATTTCAATGGTGCGTTCAAGATGCGTTTTATGCCCGTCATCGGGAGAATTATAAGCGGAAGGATGATTTAACTGATCATTGACCCAGACATCTCGCCCGACAGCGGCCACTCTATTTATTTCTTTTTCAGTTGAGCCGAAAGTCGCTTGTGTTAGAAGCCGATGAGCACTGGCGAAAGAAGCAGCTCGTTTCGGGTTGTTTGGTAGCTCATCACGACTATTAGGAACACCATCTCCGTCAGAGTCATCGGGAGTAACGAGTAATTCACAAACATCACCAATTCCATCCTTATCCGTATCGGCTTGATCAAGATTAGCGTGTAATGGACAGTTATCCAGCGTATCACCAATCGTGTCACCGTCAATATCCTCTAGTTTATATTGAGCTCCAGAGCTGCCCCCACCGCCACAAGCAGTTAATAACAACATGGAAGAAAGCAAAACTGGCAGCCAAATACGCATAACCACTCCATTAGAATTTTTATAAAATTATTGGATTAACTATTTTCTTTGATTGTTCTTATATAAATGCGAACGCTCTTATTGATTTTATTTTTAGATTAAGTTCCGTTCAATATAGCAATAGATTCTAAATGAAAACAAATTTAGGGCCGATAAACTGACGAACGGCATAGTTAGTTGAAAAACACTAAAAAGGTGGGGGGTGTCTTTTTAATTATTTATAGCGTATTTAACCATTTAGCAACTTCAATAATCAGTGCGTCACCCTTTTCTTTAAAATAGTGGTCAGCGCCAGATACGACTACCTGCTTCGATTTGGTATTGCCAGCCTTTTGCTGGAAGCTGTGTACGCAGAGGAATTATCGCATCTGCAAACGAAGATGTCGTAGTGCAACTGATTAAAAGCAATAGAACGGTGAATAAATAAACGTATGATATTTTTTTTTCATATTTCTTCTTGTTTACGATTTTTCGATAAAAAATATCATATGGGCACCTCTATTAACATTACGCCACATAGTAGCTTTGAATAGTTAAATTCGACCACGAATTTCGCTTTTTGTTCTTTACCTTTTAAGCAATTAGGGGTAGTTTGTTATTGCCTTATACAAAAGGCCATGAAGCTGGGCTACTACTAATAATTCTACCTTTTACAAGGGTTTAATATCATCATGAGTAACGACTATAACGCTGATTCGATAAAAGTTCTGAGCGGACTTGACCCTGTGCGTAAACGTCCAGGAATGTATACCGATACCACCCGACCCAATCACCTTGCACAGGAAGTTATCGACAACAGTGTCGACGAGGCCCTCGCTGGTTTTGCCAATAAAATTCAAGTGATATTACATGCTGATGGTTCATTGTCCGTTACTGATAATGGTCGTGGCATGCCCGTTGATATACACCCTGAAAAAGGCGTATCAGGCGTCGAAGTGATTTTAAGCACTCTGCATGCTGGCGGTAAATTCTCTGACAAAAACTATGAATTTTCTGGAGGTCTGCACGGTGTTGGCATTTCAGTAGTGAATGCCTTATCACTTATTTTAGAAGTACGTATAAAGCGCAATGGCAATGAATATGAAATGGTATTTGAGAATGGCCATAAAGAAACAGAACTGGAAATAATCGGCACCGTTGGCAAGAAAAATACGGGTACCTCCCTGCACTTTTGGCCAAATGGACAATATTTTGATACCGTAAAATTCTCGGTACGCAGTCTCAAACATAATCTTCGTGCTAAAGCAGTACTATGCCCCGGGTTACACATTAGTTTTACCGAAGAAGCAAAAAATGAGACCGAAGAATGGTATTACGAAGATGGCATTCGAGATTATCTGGTAGATGCTATCCAGGGTTATGAGAATCTACCCACGGAACCCTTTCTGGGTGAATTCAAAAGCAAGGGCGAAGCCGTTGATTGGGCTCTTTGCTGGCTACCAGAAGGTGGTGAACTGATTCAGGAAAGCTATGTCAATCTGATTCCAACTTCGCAAGGTGGGACGCACACCAACGGACTTCGCACCGGGCTCACAGAAGCTTTACGTGACTTTGCAGAATTTCGAGGATTATTGCCGCGCGGCCTGAAACTCGCACCCGACGATATCTGGGACAAACTGTGTTTTATTCTCTCCTTTAAAATGCTCGATCCGCAATTTTCAGGGCAAACCAAAGAACGCTTGTCTTCACGCGCCGCAGCCAGTTTTGTTGCCGGCGTGGTTAAAGATGCCTTTAGTTTGTATCTCAATCAAAACCCATCAATTGGCGACTTGATTGCAGAGCACGTCATCAACAACGCGCAAAAAAGAGCCAAAGCCAGCAAACAAGTGGTGCGTAAAAAAGTAGCTACAGGCCCTGCTCTACCAGGAAAACTCGCTGATTGCAGCTCGCAGGATTTAAATCAAACCGAAATATTTCTGGTGGAAGGTGACTCTGCTGGTGGTTCAGCCAAACAGGCGCGCAGTAGAGAGTTCCAGGCTATTATGCCGTTGCGCGGTAAGATTCTAAATACCTGGGAGGTCGACTCATCACAAGTGCTAGCCTCAAATGAAATCCATGATATATCCGTTGCAATCGGTGTCGAACCTGATAGCAAAAGCCTTGATGAATTGCGCTATGGTAAAATCTGTATTCTCGCCGATGCAGACTCCGACGGTGCACACATCGCCACACTAATCTGTGCTTTATTCGTACAGCACTTCTCAACCCTGGTTGAAGCAGGCCACGTGTATATAGCGATGCCACCACTCTATCGAGTAGATATCGGCAAAAAGGTTGAATATGCACTAGATGAAGAAGAACTCAACGCCATCCTGGATCGCATTGAAGCAGAAAAAATTACAGGAAAAGTCAGTGTCACACGCTTCAAAGGATTGGGCGAAATGAATCCATTGCAATTGCGTGAAACGAGTATGGATCCGGATACACGCCGTCTGGTTCAGCTTACAATGGACAACCCGACGGAAACCCGCGCGGTGATGGATTTATTACTTGCTAAGAAACGTGCACCGGATAGAAAAGCCTGGCTGGAGGAGAAAGGTAATCTGGCGATTATTTAAATTGATTTATGAATATAAAATGACACCCCCCTACTTTTATGAGGTTTTTGATGCGACTTCGTCTTACCCTACGGGCCATCTTTCTATGAAAGATGTTATCTCACTTATGCTCGGTTCAAAACATCACTCCTTGAGTAGTCGTCGCTACGCTCCAACATTGTCGAGGCTACGCCTCGGCTTAGGCTTTTTTCATGATTAATACTTATGACTAGTCCTCTAGAAATTGGCGCACTATTAGTTAACGTTGCTGGCGGTCTGGCAATATTCCTCTATGGCATGCATAAAATGACCGAGGCGCTCAAAATAGTCGCAGGCGAGCGCATTAAAGTCATACTTGGCAAACTTACCACAAATCGATTTTCTGCAGCCTTCGCAGGTGCTTCAATTACTGCAATCATCCAGTCATCGTCAATTACCACTGTACTAGTTGTTGGTTTTATTACTGCAGGCATTATGACCTTCCCGCAATCCATTGGCGTCATTTTAGGCGCGAATCTGGGCACTACGATAACCGCACAAATTATTGCATTTAAAATAACCAAGTCAGCACTGTTGCTCATCGCACTAGGCTTCTTTACCGAGGTACTGGCCAAAAATCAACGCATCAAACAACTCGGTGTGTTGTCGATGGGGCTGGGCATGCTGTTTTTCGGTATGGAGCTAATGAGCCAGGCAACAACACCCTTGCGTAGCTTTGAACCCTTCATGGCGTTAATGCAAAACCTAGACAACCCAATTCTGGGCGTACTTATTGGCGCTGTTTTCACTGCTTTGGTACAAAGCTCCTCTGCTACTACCGGTATCGTTATAGTTATGGCAAGTCAGGGCTTACTATCCCTGGAATCTGCAATTGCGCTTATCTTTGGCTCAAATATCGGCACCTGTGTTACTGCAATCATCTCGGCTGTAGGCAAGCCACGCGAAGCGATGCAAGCGGCAACCGTACATGTATTATTTAATGTTATCGGGGTGTTATTGTTTGTTGGTTTCATCCCGCAGTTTGCCGATTTTATCCGGAGTATTTCTCCCGTATCAGAAACGCTCAATGATGTAAGCCTGCTTGCTGCTGATACTCCTAGGCAGATAGCCAATGCCCATACGATCTTTAACGTTCTTAACTTAATCATATTCATAGGCTTCACAACCACACTAGCAAAAGTAGCACTTAAAATTGTGCCTACTAAACCGCTGGAGATCTTGCCTGAAACTTTACCCAAATACCTCGATAAAATGTTTCTGGATCAGCCCGCAATGGCACTTGACCGGGTTAGGCTTGAGTTAGGACGGGTCGGTGAAAAGCTTATAGGCATGATTAAAGACAGCTACCCAACCTTAACTGTTGGCACTAAAGAACGTATCAATGACCTACACAAACGTGATAAAGAAATCGACGCATTGTCAGATGCCATTACGCTATACCTAAGAAAACTCGCAACGGCTAATTTGGTAGAACCTCAACCTGTTTATTTGCAACGTTATTTAGGAGTCGCTGATTATCTGGAAAATATTTCAGATATTATTGATACTGGGTTGGTCAAGGATAGCTATAAACGCTTGAACAATCAGGTGAAGATCAGCCCTCAAACCGAACAAAAGCTCAGTGAAATCTATAAGGAATTATTTCAGACAGCACAGATAACGCTTGAAGCGCTATTGGAAAATGACCACACCAAAGCACAGCAAGTGATTGAATCAAAACTCAGGTTTTATGGATTGATAGAGAGAACCCGATCTCACCTTTACGTGCGTTTAAAAACCGAACAACCCGAGCACTTGCTGGTGTATAAAATTGAAATCAGCGCGATGGAAAACTTCAAACGAATTTATAATCAATTGCGCAATATCTGTAAATTAATAGTGAGTGAATCAGAAAAAGCAGAAACTCCTGATAGTGAAAATAAACCTACAGTTATCGATCAAGAATAAAGCCTATATCGAATTAACATGAGACTTTCTTTATAAAATGGAGACATTGAATACACTATTTGCCTCTATAAACTATCGTGACCCACTGTGGATTGCTGTTGCCTATCTGTTTGGATTTATAATATGGCAAATCGGTTTGCCGCCGATGGTGGGCTATTTATTTGCAGGTTTTGCACTAGGAGTATCAGGGGCAGCGGGTGGAGAATTCCTCAATGAAATGGCCGATCTCGGTGTCACTTTACTGTTATTTACCATAGGTCTGAAATTAAACGTGAAGCAGTTGTTACGCCCAGAAGTCTGGGGAGTAGCGAGTATTCATATGGCCTCCATTTCACTAGGGACAGTAGCTATATTTCTGTTGCTGGCGGGTCTCGATATTGCCATTTTCAAGCAAATGACGACTCAATCGATGCTAATAGTGGGATTTGCGCTGTCATTTTCCAGCACCGTTTTTGCGGTAAAGGTATTCGAAGATAAAGGCGGTATGGGCTCTCAATATGGTCGCATAGCTATTGGTGTACTAATCGTGCAGGATATTGCTGCGGTAATATTCCTTTCTGCTTCCACAGCGAAGATGCCCTCAGTCTGGGCAGCGGCAATTATCATTATATTGATCCTCTCAAAACCCTTATTAATAACGTTACTAAAGCGGGCAGGACATGGTGAATTACTGATTCTTTATGGATTAGTGTTAGCTCTTGGAGGTTCATCCTTGTTTGAGCTAGTAAGCCTGAAAGGTGACCTGGGTGCGCTCTTCTTTGGTGTGTTATTGGCTCATCACCCTAAATCCAGTGAATTAGCAAAATCATTACTGAGCTTAAAAGACCTGTTTCTGGTTGGTTTCTTTCTTAGTATAGGAATGTCAGTGACACTCTCTTACGACACTATACTAATTGCCCTTGTTTTATTGCTACTCATACCCATTAAAATTCTGTTGTTCTCTTTACTATTTACAAGATTCCGCTTACGTTCAAGACCAGCTACATTTGCCTCTTTATCCCTGGCGAACTTTAGCGAATTCGGTTTAATTGTCACTGCTATTGCAGTGAATAAGCAGTGGATCGGTCAGGAATGGTTGGCAGTAATGGCTATTGCTGTTGTATTTTCCTTCATTATTGCATCACCGCTTAATGTCTATAACAGCCTTATTTGTAAAAAACTGTGTCATCTTTTTCAAAAAATGGAGCATCATAAACGCCTCCCTGAAGATCACATCGTACATCTTGAAGATACACGTGTATTAATCTGTGGCATGGGCAGAATCGGTACAGGAGCCTACGACCATTTGCATCAGTCTTTCAATGGTCAGGTGGTAGGCATAGATTTTGATGACGAAAAAATCAAACATCACAAAGATGCTCAACGCAAGATCATTCAGGGTGATTCAGGTAGCCCTGATTTTTGGCACCGGATTGAGATAAAAAATGATCAACTGGAGTTGATTATGCTTTGCATGCCTAATCATGAAGCAAACATAAACGCTACTGATGCACTTCGTGGATGGGGCTACAAGGGTAAAATTGCAGCAGTAACAAAGTTTCTTGATGAAGAGCAGGAACTTCACGAACTTGGTGTTGATGCCACCTTCAATATGTATGCCGAAGTCGGAACCGGATTCGCCCAGCAAATTTTACAAAAATACGATAAGTTCACAGATTAATAATGAAATTTACATTCATTTTAGTAGCCCCTGCCATTTAAGGAATCTCCATTGCTTCCAGTCCTGAAAAATTCAAAAAATCTGATCATCGCCATAAGCTTGTCCATAGCATGTGGACTGATAGCCGCTTTGTCTTTAAATAATCCAATCCATGCAGCACTGATCAGTATTGTAGTGCTACTGGTAACTTTGTGGACAAATGAAGGCCTGCCGTTAGGAGTTGTTGCGTTATTACCATTGATACTATTTCCCGCGTCTGGTGTATTAACACTGCCATCCACTGCGAGTAATTATGCCAACCCCGTGATTTTTTTGTTCCTTGGTGGTTTTATGTTAGCGATTGCGATTCAAAAAACAGGATTACACCGGTTTATTGCAGAATTTATATTGCCCAAAAAACACATAACACCACGCCGCATTATTTTCGCATTTGGCCTTATATCAGCACTATTAAGTTCGTTATTATCCAATACAACAACTGCCCTGTTGTTATTACCCGTCGCGATGTACCTATCGGATGAACGACTTTTTCAATCCCGTTTTGTACTGGCAATTGCCTATGGTGCGAGCATTGGCGGCATCATTACACCAATTGGAACACCACCGAATCTGATTCTAATGGGTTTTATGGAATCCCAGGGGATAGAAAGCGTAAGTTTCGTTAAATGGATGTTTATGACCACTCCGCTAGCGCTAGCCATGCTTGCAGTTTTACCATGGCTGCTTAGCTATGGTTTACCCAAGTCGCATAACAGTTTTGCTCTCAAGAAGACACATATAGCGATGACCAAAGAGCAAAAAAAGCTGGCATACACTGTTGGATTATTAGCAATTTTATTGGTGCTAAATAGTCCTATTAAGCCCTGGTATCCCGGCTTAGGGCTGGATGAAAAGCTGATCATGTTGAGTTTTGGCATACTCATGTTTTTACCTGGTATGGACTGTTTGAAATGGGAAGATACCAAAGCCATTCCCTACGAGATCATATTCTTATTCGGTGCCGGATTTGCCATAGCCAATGCTTTCATGGACAGTGGACTAGCAAATTTAGTAGCCACTAATTTACAAAATTTTTCGACACTGCCTGAATTTACACTGATAATTCTCATCGCCGTATTAATCACCTTCTCGACAGAAGTAACAAGCAATACTGCGTTAGTTTCAATGGCTTTGCCGATAATTTATTCACTAGGGAAAGTCGCAAATATTGATACGTCTTTAGCATTGATGGTTGCAACGATTTGCGGCAGTTATGCCTTCATGCTTCCGATTGCAACGCCGCCCAATGCTATTGCTATTAGTAGCGGTTCGCTTAGAATCAAAGAAATGATGAAGCTTGGATTATTGATGAATATCACAGGAATCGTATTTATTTCTCTGATTGCCTGGTTTTTCTGGAAATAGTCAAGCATTGATTAAAACACACTGTAAAAATACCCTGATTGCTTATAACAAATCACGAATTAAAAATATAAAGGTACTACAGATGAAAAAATTACTCGTAATTGCTGATAGGAACAGCTGTTGTTGTTTTGTCATTGGGATTAACCTATTGGTTGATAAGTAAAAAGTACTGAAATTTATATAGTCATAACAAACGCCAAAGAGAATTTTTAATGGAATCCCACCAGTTTTTTCTTTATCTGCTCGTCATATTGCTTACTGCCCGGATATTCGCTGAATTGGCGACTCGTTTGCAGGCACCATCTGTTATCGGTGAGTTACTTGCAGGCGTGGTATTGGGTCCTAGTTTACTGGGTTGGATCGAGCCAGTAGAGGCGATTAAGCTGATGGCTGAAATTGGCATTATATTGCTGTTATTTGAAGTAGGGCTGGCAACCGATGTCAAGCGTCTTGTTAGTACTGGTCTAAAATCAGTCATTGTCGCCATCTCGGGATTTATATTGCCTCTGCTATTGGGTTTTGCAATCGCTTATTGGGTGTTTGATCTATCACTGCTGGTGTCCTTATTTATTGGTGGTACCATTACGGCGACCAGTATTGGTATTACTGTGCGGGTTTTATCAGACCTACATCGACAGCACTCAGACGAAGGGCAGATTGTGCTGGGCGCGGCTGTATTGGATGATATATTAGGTGTTGTACTACTTGCACTGCTCTATGAGTTTTCTACTGGTGGAGGAGTGAGTTTGCTTAATGCAAGTAAAGTGCTGGTGTTTGTGGGAGCTTTTTTTGTACTGGCACCGATTGCGGCCAAGTTGATTTCATTAGTCATCAGGCGTTTTGATAGCGTTAGTATGGTTCCTGGCTTGCTCCCAACCACTGTTATATCGTTAGTGTTGTTTTTTGCCTGGTTAGCCCATGCTTTGGGTGCCCCGGAGTTATTAGGTGGATTTGCTGCGGGTCTGGCACTCTCACGCCGCTTCTTTTTGCCTCTCGGAATTGCTTTACATGCTGATGAGCATTTTGCGAGTCGTATTGAAGACCAGATGAAACCTATTGTGCAGCTATTCACTCCGATATTTTTCGTATTTGTGGGGCTTTCCCTCAACCTTCACGAGATAGACTGGAGTTCGCCATTTATTTGGGGTTTTTCGTTGACGCTAATGCTCGTCGCTATCATTGGTAAAATGCTAGGCCCTTTTCTTATTAAAACAAATATGGCATCACGCTGGGTAATTGGTATGGCGATGGTTCCTCGTGGAGAAGTTGGTCTTATTTTCGCCGAGCTAGGAAGAATCAGCGGTATATTCAGTAATGAAATCTATGCTGGGATGGTCATGGTTATCGCCCTCACTACACTCTTTCCTCCATTTGTCATCAAATGGTACTACGGGCGCTATGGTGAGTTTTTGCAGGCGAATGCGGAGTAGGATCCTTAATTTGTCAATCTATAAAATCAGAAATCATCTTATTCGTCTTGAACGGTCTGTTTTTAATGCCGTGATGGCGCTTACTTTGATCACCTTGGTTTCCCCAGAAATGGTTTTCGCAGCGCCCGCTTTTTGTGATAAACAAAAGCCAGAGGAATGTTATTTTTTGTCAGGATTTCCAGGACTCTAAACCAGGGCTATACGATACAGAGTCCTTTGATAAAGATTGGCCATCAATCAAAAGCTTAAGTAACAACTGGGGTATTAAACACTTAGGAATAAAGAAAAAGCGAGTGGCGATAACCGAGATAAACGACAATAAGGCACTGGGTGTATTATTCCCTAAAGGAAAATTCGGTCCAAAGGAAACAGGGGCAAGCTGGGTTGTGAAACTTCCGCAGTCATATGAACAGTTATCATTGGAATACAAAGTAATGTTCAATGATGGTTTTCTTTTTTCAAGAGATAAACTCATCGGTGGAAAGTTGCCGGGCTTGATGGGGGGTAAAAGCATTAGCGGAAATGCAAACGCAAACGGTTCCAACGGCTGGACATCGAGGATCATGTGGGGGCAACAAGGGCGTGGGCTGGGATATGTCTATTACCCTGATATGCGAGATCACGATAACAATAAACAAGCCTGTCAGCGAACTGGACAGGGAACAGAAGATTGTAAAATATACCGTAATAAATATTTTACCTATTCGGTGAACAGTAATTCACAATGTATTTCAGAATGGCCTGAGACTAAAGATGAATTCAAATTTGAATCTAATCGGTTTTATACGATAAAGCAGCATATAAAAATGAATACGGTCAATCAACATCAAGAAGGTAATCGAGATGGTGTGATAAAAATCTGGGTAGACGACAGACTCTTGCTGAATTGCACCAATATCCGCTTTCGGGACGTAGCTGAATTAAGTATTGATTCTTTGCTTTTCAATACATTCTTTGGTGGAAATACGGCACAAAGTTCTGCCCATCCGACAGACGAAATAATCTATTTTGATGATATTTTAGTCAGTTTTGAATGAGAAGGTATCGGATTGTTTATATTGGAAAAACCTCTCAAAAGGTGGGGAGTGTACTTTTCAATTATTAAATTGCCAACAACCCTGATGAATTGATACTTAAATCAATGTTTTTAGTTGAGTTTAAGGCTAGCCTTTATATTTCAGATGCAGGGCGGCCCAATAAAAGGAAATTTATGAATGATGAACTGACATGGCATTTTGATCTTGCAGTCATAGAGTGGCTGCTAATCCTTGCTATATTGGTTGTCCTTGGCTTTTCTGGCGCGCTATTGACGCGTAAATATAGAAACCTGAAACTAAAAGATACCCAGTCTGTTGATTCTAATTCCCTCGCAAAAAACTGGCATAGTGAAACCTCAGATTCAGTATTCGAATCTCTGGAAGCTTCATCAGCTGGCTTATCCAAAGAACAGGCTAAAAGCAGATTGGCCAGATATGGGTCAAATAAACTGGCAGAAGCAAAAACCCGCGGGCCGCTCGTTCGATTTATCTACCAGTTTCACAATGTGCTTATCTACGTTTTGATTGTGGCGAGTGCTGTCACTGCGATGCTGGAACACTGGGTAGATGCCAGTGTTATTTTGGGTGTAGTTGTTATCAATGCAATTATTGGTTTTATACAGGAAGGTAAAGCCGAGAATGCATTGAAAGCCATACGCCAAATGCTTTCCCCCAATGCGACGGTAATACGTGAATCACGCCAAGTGACGATTCGCGCGGAGAATCTGGTGCCTGGAGATATCGTATTGTTGCAATCCGGTGATAAGGTCGCGGCTGATCTCAGGTTATTCCAGCTAAAAGGTTTACAAATTCAGGAGTCCGCATTAACAGGTGAATCTGTTGCGGTAGAAAAAGTAACGGAGCCAGTTCTACAAGAAAGCATTATAGGCGATCGACACTGTATGGCTTTTTCAGGAACCCTGGTAACACATGGGCTGGGCAGGGGCATAGTGGTTGCTACAGGTGCACAAACAGAGCTTGGGCACATTAGTAAACTGGTTTCAGAAGTAAAATCTGAAACTACCCCCTTATTACGCCAGATAGCGGATTTTGGTCGCTGGCTAACAATAAGCATTGCAGTGATTTCAGCCGCAACTTTTGCTTTTGGTGTCTGGGTTCGCGAATATGCAGCGGCAGAAATGTTTCTGGCTTCTGTGAGCCTGGCAGTGGCAGCAATTCCGGAAGGTTTACCAGCCATCATGACCATTACACTGGCGATAGGCGTACAGCGTATGGCTAGGCATAATGCCATTGTCCGTAAACTACCTGCCGTAGAAACACTAGGTGCTGTCTCTGTTATTTGCACAGATAAAACAGGTACTTTGACACGCAATGAAATGACGGTGCGCAAGATTGCGACATTAGGTGGACTATTTGAATTGACGGGAACAGGCTATGATCCTGACGGTACGATTTCTTCAGAAAAGAAGTCACAGGATACAAAAGAAATAAAACCTGAAGAGAGCCCCATACTTATCGAGATACTTCAGGCTGCACTACTATGCAATGATGCATCACTGGAACTCGATGAAAAGACCGATAATGATAGCAGTAACAAACAATATCTGGTTAACGGTGATCCAATGGAGGGGGCATTGCTGGTTGCGGGTATAAAAGCTTCTCTGGATGTAGAAATTATTGTAAAAAAATATCCGCGTATTGATCTGATTCCATTTGAATCCGAGCATCGTTATATGGCAACTTTGCACCACAGCCATACACATGATGCATATATATATCTCAAAGGAGCGCCAGAACGTGTTTTAGAGATGTGTGTCGATCAACGATGTACTGGAGATAAGCAAACCGTATCTAATGAGCCATTAGATAGCAGTTACTGGTTGGAGCAGCTTGAACAAATGGCCCAGCAGGGTCAACGGGTATTGGCGATTGCAGTAAAAACCACAAACAGTAGTAACCGTGACCTTAAGTTCAGCGATGTAGAGAATGGCATGACTATGCTGGGATTATTTGGTTTTATTGATCCGCCCCGTAAGGAAGCTATTAAAGCTGTTGAAGACTGTGTTAATGCCGGTATCCGCGTCAAAATGATTACCGGAGATCATGGTGCCACAGCCCGCGCTATTGCCCAGCAACTCAAGCTTATAAATTCTGCAGATGTTCTAACTGGTCAAGAGCTAGAAAAAATGAATGAAGATACCTTACGCACACGTGTGCTTGATGTGGATATCTATGCGAGAGTCAGCCCGGAGCATAAACTACGTTTAGTAAACGTGTTACAGGAACAAGATTTAATCGTTGCCATGACGGGTGATGGCGTTAATGATGCCCCTGCCCTGAAGCGTGCTGATGTCGGTATAGCCATGGGAAGAAATGGCACAGAAGCTGCCAAAGAAGCAGCAGAAATGGTACTTGCAGATGATAATTTCGCAACGATTGTACAGTCGGTGAAAGAAGGGAGGACTGTCTACGCAAACCTGCAAAAAGCCTTCCTCTTTATGCTACCAAACAATGGGGGAGAAGCGTTGGTGCTTATAGCTGCTATTCTGTTTGGGTTTCAACAGTTGCCATTAACTCCTGTGCAAATACTATGGGTCAATATGGTGACAGCAGTTGCTCTGGAGCTGGCACTGGCATTTGAACCCCCTGAAAAAGATATTATGATACGTAGGCCTCGTCATGCGAATATGCCAATACTCACACCTTACCTAATATGGCGCATAGTCTTTGTATCACTGATCATGATGGCGGGAACAATGGGACTTTTCCTTTGGGGAATGGAGCAAGGTGAGAGTGTCGAATACGCACGAACAGTGGCAGTAAACACTCTGGTTATTTTTCAGATATTCTATTTATTCAATTCCCGATATATGACTGCTTCAATATTCAACTGGGAAGGGTTTACGGGCAACAAGTATGTATTATACGCCATTAGCATACTGATCTTATTTCAGCTTGGTTTTACTTACCTGCCCTTCATGCAAACCCTGTTTGGAACAGTAGCGATTAATTCCAATAGCTGGAAATATATTGTGCTGGTCGCTTCTTCTGTATTATTCCTTGTTGAATTAGAGAAATTAATCGTCCGAAATATGAGCTTACGAAAGCCTAGAATTCAGAGTGGAATTTAAAATATCTAGTATGCTTAACCCGAATGTCTATGATCATACCGTTGCTGAGATCAAATTGATTGAAATTTATATTTCATCTGTAGTGTTAACCGGTGATTTTGGCTTTTGTACTTCTCACGTTGGCAAAAAAGTGCGAGCATAGCAGTGTCAATAACAATTTTATTTCGAGTTTGATAATATTGGTCATAATAAAATTTTTTGAGTTCTATGCCTTGTAGATATGGATTCGTAAGATCCTGGGAACAGTTCGAAATAATATGAGGAAGGATGTAGCGCGATGATCACTAAGGACGATTACTTAAGAACCTAGGTGAATCGCGGTCTACTTATCCCTTTTAATTCGGATATAAAAACCTAAAAATTGAACATCCAGGGGTGAGGGATCAATCTGATCGATTATCAGGATAATAATAACCTTAAAGAATTACAATTCATCAAACTTTCAGGCAATTTCGTAAGAGCTTTAACGCATTGAATAGCAAAATTAAACTTGATTCCAGCTGGCTAGAACATCTTCAAGATGAGTTTGAAAAGCCCTATATGCAGGAACTCAAATTATTTCTACAAAGTGAAAAACAAACTGGCAAAAACATTCTACCCCCTACTTCGCTCTGGTTTAATTCACTCAACAGCACTCCGTTCGATAAGGTTAAAGTGGTAATTTTAGGACAGGACCCCTACCCCACAGTGGGTCATGCGCATGGTTTATGTTTTTCGGTTTTGCCTGAGGTCAATCCGCTTCCAAAGTCACTCATGAACATCAATAAAGAACTACAAACAGATTTAGGAATCGATAATAACCACAATGGCTATCTTCAAGGCTGGGCGGACCAGGGTGTATTACTTTTAAATGCGGTGTTAACTGTCGAAGCAGGTAATGCGAATGCGCATCAAGGTAAAGGATGGGAGACTTTTACTGATGCTATAATTCAATGTATTAACGAGCAAAAAGAGCATATTGTGTTTATTCTCTGGGGTGCATATGCACAAAAAAAAGGCGTGCATATAGATACCCGCAAACACTATATTATAAAGTCAGCACACCCATCCCCACTTTCAGCGTATCGTGGTTTTTTTGGTAGTAAACCGTTTTCCAGAACCAATTCATATTTAGAAGAATTTGGAGAAGAACCGATTAATTGGCAGTTATAATAGACGAGCATAAAATTAAAATATTAAGCTACTGGTTCTTACTATTCTCCTTTCTCTGTGTTGGTTTTAACATCTATGCGCTGGAAAATATAAGCCAATGTGAAGGCACAGCTGTTGTTGTTAACTATGACACTATCAAAGACTTAGAACTGGTCTGTGATGCGGTAAAAGATGTCAATAAAGTGGCAAAAAAAATAGGCCTAAGTGAAGGTTTAGATGTATCAGTATCAATAATTGATAGATTGACAATCGGTTACATCGGTACTCCAATAGCTTTGTTTGAACCTGCCAATAAAAAGATTCAAGTGCTATCAATGGCAGGCTATAAAAAATCATTACTGAATTATGTGATATTCGACCAAAAGATAGACACAGAGTTGTTTAAAAGCATAATAATCCATGAACTTGCGCATGCACTAGCGTGGAATAATATGAAAACTCGTCGCCTCAATAGAGGATTGCATGAGTATTTTGCCTATGTGATCCAATTCGCCTTGCTCGATAATATTCATAGGGACAAAATTATTGCATCAACTGATGTTAAGGCGTATACGGACTTATCAGAAATAACTGAGGTGTACTACTATTTAAGCCCTAAAATATTTGCCATTAAATCCTATAAATCCTATTTGCATTTTGCCAACTCGAAAGATGGCTGGGCACATCTATCAAGTATTTTTGACAAATAAACGGGTTATTTTTTCAAATATTAGCAGATAGATTAAACAAGGTAATGTTGATTCAATCACATAGCAATGATCCGATTGATTAACATGTCTATGCACAAGCAAATGATTGTTAAAACCATTTGTTATCTCAAAACGAGCCAAAAGGTGGAAGGGTGTCTTTAAGCAAGCTCAGAATAAGCATCTATTTTGTTAGATAATACGTACAAAACATCGTAATTCATTATTTAAACCATTTTCACGGAAAATCACTCAATGCCAGCACTCAATCCTATTAATCATAAATTCTTAAATGCTTTACTAGTATTTCTTATTAGCATTACTTCCGCCGCAGTTTTTGCAAATCAAGAAAAAGATCAAATCGCTAAATTACTGACACAAAGCGAAACACCAGATGGCGTCGTGTTTGAATTAATTGGTAGTGAAAAAACTGACTATCTACCCAAGGCATTGAAAAAAATTGAAGACTATAAAAACCGGCTACAAGCAAAGTTTCCGAAACTGGATATTGCCGTTGTCTCGCATGGAGCAGAACAGTTTAAATTAACCACTAAAAATAAAGGGAAAGAAAAGGAATCACACAAAAGCGTGCAGCGCCTGGTGGCAGCCGATGTGCCAGTGCATATCTGTGAAACACATGCCAGCTGGCGAGGGAAATCTGCTGAGGACTTCCCTGAATATATTACGCCAACATCTCAGGGACCGACTCAAATCAAGGCGTATCAGGAGATGGGTTACACACTTATAGTGATTGAATAAGCTTAAGCGCACCACTATTGATTAAGTACCTTAATGATTCATTGTGTATTTTGCGAAGCACTCAGACTTTTACGTAATACAAAATAGCCGACTACCCCTGAGAGTAAAGATCCGATAATTATCCCCAAGCGCTCATCAAATAATAAATTTACACCGGTTTCCTCAAAGGCGAGTGAACCTACGAACAAACTCATGGTGAATCCAATTCCACAGAGTGCAGCAGTGCCATAAAGGGTTGACCATGACATGCCATTGGGCAATTCGGTTAGTTTCAGTTTTATCGCTAACCAGCAAAGTCCAAAAATCCCCACCTGCTTGCCCAGAAACAATCCCGCTGCGATACCCAGCGGGACTCCATGCATAATTTGTTCAACGCCGACGCCTTTAAAACTAATACCCGCGTTGGCAAAGGCGAAAACCGGCAGAATGAAGAATGCAACGACTGCATGCAAATCATGTTCCAGACTCTTGAGGGGCGAATAGTCAGGGTTTATTTTTGATTTTATCGGGATAAACATTGCCAGAACCACACCTGCCAAAGTTGCATGGACACCGGACTTTAAAGTAGCTGTCCACATAATGATTCCCACCAGGATGTACAAACTTTTCACTTCAAAGTTGCGCCAATTGAAGAAGAACAATACAGGTATACAGGCAAGCACGACTAAAATCGCAGTCATTGAAATCTGCTCGGTATAGAAAATAGCGATGATCAGAATTGCACCAATGTCATCGAAAATGGCGAGTGATGTCAGAAATATCTTAATCGAAGTGGGTACACGAGAGCCCAATAGCATTAACACGCCAAGCGCAAAAGCAATGTCTGTCGCAGCGGGAATTGCCCAGCCTTTTACTGCAACCGGATCATCATAATTGAAATACAGATAGATCAATGCGGGTACCAACATGCCGCCAATTGCACCAATGCCGGGCAAGATGATATTGCGTTTATTCGAAAGTTCGCCTTCGATCAGTTCACGTTTCAGTTCGAGCCCGACCAGAAAAAAGAAAACCACCATCAAGCCATCGTTAATCCAGAGCAATAAAGGTTTTGCTACTTCTAATGCGCCTATTCTGATTTCAACCGGTGTCGATAAAAACAAGTCGTAATATTTGCTCAGCGGTGTATTGGCAAAAATCATCGCCACAATAGCTGCGAGCATCAATAAAATGCCCGCAGAAGATTCCAGTTTGAAAAAGTTAGCAATGAACTTGCCCGAGTTCTGTTTCATAGCTCCCCTAAGGTTTTAGTGTTTTATGCATCATAACCAATCATCTAAAGCCATTCCAATTATGAGTCTATTTTTTTAAACAGAATTCAGCATTAATTATCCAAAGCATTTCTGACACGCTCAAGATGACTCCGAACTTCTTTTGCAGGCTTTGCATCGTCATCACGATCGACCAGAGTTAGCACTGCTAAAGCCTTATTCCGACGTTGTGTATCGATGAGCATTATCGATCAGTGACTGCTTTACACGCTCAAGGCGAGTCCGAACTTCCTTCGCCAGTTCTGCTACATCATCACGGTTGACCAGGGTTAATACAGCCTCGGGATCCATAAAAGCGACGGTTATCGAAGCATCTTCCTCTTCTCTCACCACTACGTTACAGGGTAATAACAGACCGATATCTGGTTCTGCTTCAATTGCCTGATGCGCAAGTGAGGGGTTGCACGCTCCCAGTATCTTGTACGGGCGCTGGTCAATATCCAGTTTCTTCTTCATTGTGGCTTGCACATCGATTTCGGTTAGCACGCCAAAGCCTTCTTCTTTCAGTGCTTCGGTCACATGTTGTTCTACGGTGTCCATATCACCTTTTAAATTCGTTGAAAAGCTATACATGATGTCTTCCTCTGTTATGAAAAATTTGATCCGATTGAATCGGAGATTTATTTGGTGTCCCACACTTTAAGCGGCTAGCCTAAGTGAAGTATAGTCCCGATATATTGACACGGGTCATATAGATAAGGTTCATTAAGAATACGTTTGTACAGATCGTTAACTAAAGCATAAAAAGTGCCCAAAGGGTGGGGGGGTGTCTTTTAATCGCTATTAATAAGCTCTTTCCAGCTATGTTAGCTGAAAAACTACTCTATTGAGTCAAGCGCCATTTGAATATAGATTTCACGTAATTTTCTGGTGATAGGCCCAGGCTTTCCATCACCGATTTGTTTGCCATCTATAGCAATAACGGGAGTCACAAAAGTCGTTGCTGAGGTTATGAATGCTTCGGCTGCATCTAATGCTTCATCGATACTAAAGGGTCTTTCTTCGATGCTGATGTTTTCTGTGTTGGCTAATTTCAATGCAGCTTTGCGCGTAATTCCTGCAAGAATCTCTGTGCCAAGATGACGAGTCACCATTTTTCCATCCTGTGTGATGATATAGGCATTAGATGAACTACCTTCGGTGATGAAGCCATTCTCAACAAACCATGCATCATCTGCTCCGGCTTTTTTAGCTTCCATTTTCGCCATACATGAGGCGAGCAAAGCTACCGTTTTAATATCCCGGCGCTGCCAGCGAATATCAGGAGTAGTAATAACAGAAATACCCTGCTGCCCCATTGTACTTTGAAGCAGTTTTTTTTCCTGGGTAAACATTACCAGAGAGGACTTTACATTCTTTGGGTAGGCAAAATCACGATCAGCAGCCCCGCGTGTTACCTGTAAATATACGAGTCCCTGGTCGAGATTATTCTTTTCAATAAGCGACTTTTGGATAGAAGTAATTTCTTCGTTACTAGCCGGTGCTGACATGTTTAGCTCACCCAGGGAACGCGCCAGACGTTGCAGATGTCCCTTATTATCGATGAGCTTTCCAGCCAGAACCGAGCTGACTTCATAGACGGCATCAGCAAATAAAAAACCACGATCAAAAACTGAAATCTTTGCATCAGCTTCATCAAGGTATTCGCCATTTACATATACGATTCTACTCATTGCACACCCTCATCATCATTCTTCATCACAGTAATAGCATATATATAGACTGTTAATGAAAAAACACTGGTATTTATGTCTTGAAAGACACCCCCCTACTTTTAAGTGATTTTTCATTTTTGTTCTTTAAAAATGACTAAAAGAACTTATGCAGAGCTCAGCTGTTTTTCAAATTATATCTTCCCGATCACTGACATCTGCCGTCCGTATTCTTTTAAGCCTGCATGGGTATTGCGCCGAAAACTAAAGAACTCATGTTCCAGCATATAGGTATCCAGGCCCAGGTTCTCGCCTGATATAGCGCTGCGCTGACATTGTTCGAGTAAATAGGCGGGCAAGTCAAAATAGCTTCTATTATCAACATTCAGTAAAAACTGATCTGTTGCAAAATCGCTGAGCTTTTGCAATTGCTGGATAAAATCATTCTGCACTTCATATGATTCCTGATGAATCGTTGGGCCGATGCAGGCATGGATATTCTCTCTGCTTGCTCCCTGTTCGCACATCGCAGTCACAACCGCTTCGACTATGCCAGATACCGCACCTTTCCACCCCGCATGTGCAGCACCTATTACACCAGCCTGCTTATCAGCAAATAATAAAGGTGCGCAGTCTGCCCCCAAAACACTCAATGAAATGCCGCTTTGTTTTGTTACAAGCGCATCGCCTTGATAAAAATCATCTTCGGAATCCTTATCAATCACATGAACTGTTGTACTGTGGATTTGGTTTAATCCAAATAAGTGCGTGTCATGCAAACCCAATGCAACAAGCGCACGCTGACGGTTTTCGAGAACATTCTCCAATACATCCTCAGAATTCAGCGCACAGTTTAGTGAAGCATAAATTCCCGAAGAAACACCACCATGTTTGGTGAAGTAACCATGCCTGATGCCCTGAATATCATTGAGCGTGTCACTTTCTTTATACTCTATTCTCATTTGGCTTTTTCTACCTGCTCTGCAAGGCTTCGTATAAAGCTGCTGCCAGGTTAGCTTTAGAATCGGCCGTTCTCATTACCAAGCCGGATATCACTTCTATCGTGTTCCCTCCCAATTTAATCATGCGAATATTGCGCGGCTTTTTTTTATCGTGAGGATTGCCGTCGTTAACTACAGTTTTTATATCGGTTCCAGTACTAAATACGTTCTGCGGTACAATGGCAACACCCATTCCGCAAGCAATCATTTCCCAGATAGAATCAAAATTATCGGTTTCAACCACTGTTTTTACCTTTATTCCCAAGTCCTTAAGTACAGTGTCAATTAATACACCTACCGTGGCAGTATGCTTGAAACGTATAAAAGGATTGGACTGAAGAACATCAACAGCATCGACACCCTTGGATTTATTTTGTGCAATTACTACCAGTGATTCTGTGGCAAAGGGGTGCCAACTCATACCTCTAGGGAGTTTTGTAGGCTCACTAATAATAGCTGCATCAAGGATGCCACGATGGACACTTCTTAAAAGTTCATCTGAAAGGCCTGTCTCAATGCTAATGAATAAATCAGGGTGAATATCACGCAATTTTTTTAAAGCTTTTGGAAGTAAGGTCCTTTGTACTGAAGGCACGGATCCAAGTTGCAAAGATCCTGACAATTGCTGTTCGCTTAAATCAGTTAATTCATTGCACATACGTAATATCTCACGGGATTTACGCGCTAAAGTAATCGCTTTAGCAGTTGGTACAGGAGGGCGTTTACTGCGATCAAACAAATCTTCACCAAACTCTTCTTCTAGTGCTTTGATTTGTAAGCTAACAGCTGATTGTGTCAAACCCGATGACTCACCTGCAGCGGCAAAGCCACCAAAATCCAGGATGTTAACCAGGGTCTTTAACTGACGTAATTCCACTTTTTATAACTCCATAATTAATTTAATGATTATTAATTTTATAGTAAAAATATTTCATTATAAGCTAAAAAAACATTCGTTTGACTAATGTTAATTGCAGTACTAGGCTTGAGTCTCAAATTCATAGATAGAAAACTCTAGATTAGCGATGGATAAACATAATGAAATTAAATGATAGTAGCCTATTCCGCCAGCAAGCGTATGTAGATGGTAAATGGATCGATGCGGATAATGGCTCAACCTTTGAAGTCACTAACCCTGCTACAGGCGAAGTAATAGGCACGGTGCCGGATTTAGGCGCAGCGGAAACCAGACGTGCGATTGAAGCAGCAAATAAGGCCTGGCCGGCATGGCGCGCCAAAACAGCGGCAGAACGTTCTGCAATACTGGAAAAATGGTTTTCTCTGATGATGGAAAACCAGCAGGATCTGGCAACCATCATGACCACCGAACAAGGTAAAGCACTCACAGAATCTACGGGCGAAGTTGCCTATGGTGCATCATTCGTAAAATGGTTCGCTGAAGAATGCAAACGCGTCTATGGCGATACTATCCCGACTAAAAACCCGGATCAACGCATTATTGTCACCAAAGAACCGGTTGGTGTTTGCGCCGCTATTACACCCTGGAACTTCCCCAATGCCATGATTACCCGTAAAGCTGCACCTGCCCTTGGTGTTGGTTGCCCGATGGTCGTGAAGCCCGCAGAAGCAACACCCTATTCTGCTTTGGCGCTGGCGGAACTGGCTGAAAGAGCAGGCTTTCCCGCCGGAATATTCAGTGTTGTGACTGGCGATGCAAAAAATATCGGGGGTGAGATGACATCAAACCCGATTGTGCGCAAACTGACCTTTACCGGATCTACAGCAGTCGGCAAATTACTCATGAAGCAATGCTCTGACACACTTAAGAAAATGTCACTGGAACTTGGCGGTAATGCGCCCTTTATCGTTTTTGAAGACGCTGATCTGGATGCCGCAGTCGATGGACTAATGATTTCAAAATACCGCAATAGCGGTCAAACTTGCGTCTGTACCAACCGGACTCTTGTGCATGAAAATGTCTACGAAGAGTTTTCACAGAAGCTCGCTGTAAAAATTTCAGCATTGAAAGTTGGAAATGGTTTCGAAGAAGGCGTTAACCAAGGCCCTTTGATAGATATGAGAGCCGTTGAAAAAGTCGAAGCGCACATCAGCGATGCCGTTGAAAAAGGCGCGAAGATTCTGGTTGGAGGCAAACGCCACAGTCTGGGTAAAACTTTCTTTGAGCCGACCCTGTTAGGCAATGTAAGCACTGACATGAAGGTTACCTATGAAGAGACCTTTGGTCCGGTAGCGCCTCTTTTCAGTTTTAAAACCGAAGAACAGGCGATTCAAATGGCGAATGATACCGAATTCGGCCTTGCATCCTATTTTTATACGCGCGATATCGGCAGAGTCTGGCGCGTGTCTGAAGCGCTTGAATACGGAATGGTAGGCGTTAATTCAGGACTGATCTCATCAGAAATAGCGCCTTTTGGTGGTGTCAAAGAATCAGGGCTGGGGCGCGAAGGCTCCAAATATGGCGCCGAGGAATACCTGGAAATTAAATATATATGTATGGGTGGGGTTAGTTCATAGGTAGAACTTCTATCTTATTAGGAGCACCCCCATACTTTTATGCCATTTTTAGACTATTGATTGATTAATAATGACAACTAGCAAAACAAATACAGATACTAACAAAACGTTACTCGCACGGCGGGCTCAGGCAGTCCCCCAGGGCGTAGGTAATATTCATCAGATATTTGCAGCCAAAGCCGAAAACGCGACGATTACCGATATTGATGGCAAGCGCTATATCGACTTCACCTCGGGCATCGCCGTTGTAAATACAGGACATTTGCACCCCAAAGTCACTGCAGCAGTCGCCAAACAGTTAAAGCAATTTTCACACACCTGTTTTCACGTATTAATGTACGAAGGCTATATTGAGCTGGCAGAGAAACTCAATCAGCTCGCTCCCGGAGATTCACCCAAGCAAACACTGTTTTTGAGTACTGGGGCCGAAGCCGTTGAAAATTCGATAAAAATAGCTCGTGCGTCAACAGGCCGTTCAGGGGTGATCGCGTTTTCTGGCGGATTTCATGGTCGCACTTATATGGCGGTGAGCCTCACAGGAAAAGTTATACCCTATAAAACAGGATTTGGCCCATTTGTACCTGAAATATTTCATGCACCATTTCCAAATACACTGCATGGTATTAGTACAGAAGATGCTTTAAATGGACTGAAAACACTGTTTAAATCTGATATCGAAGCCAGCCGTGTTGCTGCAATTATCATCGAACCTGTTCAGGGCGAAGGTGGTTTTTATCAGGCACCCAAAGAATTCATGCAGGCGCTGCGTAAAATATGTGATGAACATGGGATTCTTTTGATCTGCGATGAAGTCCAGACAGGGTGTGCGCGTACCGGTAAAATGTTCGCCACCGAATATTCCGGTATCGAGCCCGACTTAATGGTACTCGCCAAAGGATTGGCAGGTGGTTTTCCGCTTTCAGCAGTTGTCGGTAAAAAATCTGTAATGGATGCAGCAGCTCCTGGAGGACTTGGCGGCACTTATGGCGGAAATCCAATCGCAGTTGCTGCAAGCCTTGCTGCTGTTGATGTCATCGAAGAAGAAAAACTTGCTGATCGCGCGAATAGAATCGGCGAGATAATCAAGAACAGATTAGGCTCGATGGCGAAGAAGTACAGCTGTATCGCAGATATACGTGGCTCCGGCGCCATGGTCGCGATGGAATTATTTGATTCAAAGCATCAGCCTGACACCGAACTCACCAAGAATATCGTTAAACTCGCTGCCGAGAAAGGCTTGTTACTCCTCCCCTGTGGTGTCTATGGCAATGTCATCAGGTTTTTGACGCCATTGAGTTTGATTTACTCGAAGAAGGCTTGAGTATTCTTGAAGTGGTTATGGATGAGCTAAATTAGATTGTAAAAGAGTAAACATATACCCCCGACTTTTGAGGGTGTTTTTCAGCTAAGGCCTATTATTTCCAGAGTAAACCCATAGCGCGTTTACCCATGATTTCCTGATTGAATACCACTTCAGCGATCTGCTTCTCCGCACTGGCAATGCCATAACAGACATGTAATGGCAACAAGTGCTCTTCACGCGGATGGCAGAAGCGCGCATGCGGTGCTTTTTGCCATTCTATCAGGCGTTTTTCGCGTTCTTCTGCGGTGATATTTTCACTGGTGCAGGTTTCGATTAACCAGTTGGCGAATTCATCGCTTTCATTGCCATTTCCAATCGATGGTGAAAAGAAGGCTCTTAGATTATGGAATGAAAAACCAGAACCAATAATCAACACATTCTCGCGACGTAAACGTGCTAGTGATTTTCCCAGCGCAATATGCTTTTCAGCGCTTAAATTATTCAGTAATGATAACTGGATACAGGGAATATTAGCCTCTGGATACATCAGTTTCAGAGGTACAAACAAGCCATGATCAAAGCCACGTTGCTCATCTAGCCTTGCTTCTATTCCACTGGACTGAATAAGTTCAAAGACTTCATGAGCCAATTGCGGATTGCCTAGGGCGGGATATTTTATTTCGTAAGATTCTTCAGGAAAACCGTAATAATCGTAAATTAGATCGGGCTTACTCGCGCTAGTAAGAGTTGCCTGTTGTTCTTCCCAATGTGCACTAATCACCAAAATTGCAGATGGTTCTCCTAATTCTTTCGTAATTTCCTTGAGAAAAACGACTAGATCGGTATGACCTGGATGGCCTAGGAGTGGCAGTGGCCCTCCACCGTGAGGTAGATATAAAACAGGTGATGCCATTACTTTACTTGCTTATTCATTGAAAAGACCTAAAGCTTAAAATCCCACGAAAAGTCGAGGGGTGTCTATTAATTTATTATTATTCTTTAAGACGGTATCCCGTTTTAAACATCCAGCTAATCACAGCCAGACAAGCCATTAGAAAGACTAAAATCATCCCCAAACTCAAACCTACATTAACATCCGAGACTTCAAAGAAGCTCCAGCGAAAGCCACTGACCAGATAAAGCACAGGGTTGAATAAGGTCACAGTTTGCCAGAACGGTGGCAGCATACTCACCGAATAAAAACTTCCACCTAGAAATACTAATGGCGTAATTATCAACAAAGGAATTACTTGAAGTTTCTCAAAATTATTTGCCCATAAACCGATAATAAAACCAAATAGGCTAAATGAGATACATGTGAGAATCAGAAACGACACCATCCAGAATGGATGAGCTATTTTTAATTCAACGAAGAAGCTGGCGGTAATCAGAATTACAATTCCGAGAATTAACGATTTACTCGCTGCAGCGCCAACATAACCCACCATGATCTCAAAGAAGGATACGGGCGCAGACAAAACCTCATAAATACTGCCGGTAAATTTGGGGAAGAAAATACCAAAAGAAGCATTCGAAATACTCTGTGTAAGCAAAGACAACATGGTCAACCCCGGGACGATAAACAAACCGTAGGATACGCCTTCAATAGTGTCTATGCGTGAGCCGATCGCAGAACCAAATACAACAAAATATAAAGCCGTTGAAATAACGGGAGATGCGAGGCTTTGAAATAAAGTTTTCCACGAGCGCAGCATCTCATATTTATAAATGACGCGGATCGCTTGATAGTTTATTCTCATTATTTACCCTTCACCTCATCCTTTGTTTCATCGTGAACCAGATTAACAAATATATCTTCTAGCGAACTTTGCGTGGTTTGCATGTCTTTTAGGTTTAATCCAGACTCATTAATTGTTTGCAATAAGGCCGTAATACCAGTGCCGTCCCCAGAAGTGTCATAGGTATAAGTGAGTTGTGTACCATCTTCAGATAACAATAAATCGTAACTTTGCAAGGTTTCTGGAAGTGTTTCTATAGGTTCTTTTATCTCAACAATTAATTGTTTTTTACCTAGCTTATGCATAAGCACTTTTTTGTCTTCAATCAGTAGCAACTCACCATTATTAATCACACCAATGCGATCAGCTATTTCTTCAGCTTCTTCGATATAGTGGGTAGTGAGAATGATGGTTACACCAGATTCGCGTAAACGCCGTACGATTTGCCACATATCTTTACGCAACTCGACATCAACACCCGCAGTAGGCTCATCGAGAAACAATATTTTGGGTTGATGGGACAAGGCTTTTGCAATCAGCACGCGACGTTTCATGCCACCTGACAAGGTTCTCAATTCGTTGGTTTTCTTGTCCCATAAAGATAAATCTTTAAGTAATTGCTCAAGATATGCATCGTCTTTTTTCTTGCCGAATAAACCACGGCTGAAATTGATGGTATTCCATACAGTTTCAAACGCACCAAGGGTTAGTTCTTGAGGAACCAGACCAATCAACTCCCTTGAATCACGATAATTCTTGATGATGTCATGACCATTGACGGTTACTGTGCCACTGCTAGGCGAGACAATACCGCATATGGTAGAAATCAATGTAGTTTTACCTGCACCGTTCGGTCCCAGCAATGCAAGAATTTCACCTTCAGCGATATTCAGGTTAATTTCATTTAATGCCCAATGTCCGCCCTGGTAAACTTTAGATAGATTTTTAATCGAGACTATATTCGGAGCAATGGAATTCATTGCGCGATCTTACGTGCTTTAACAATAGTCATCAATTAACTTGTGCTGTAGGGCACCTCAAATATCTAACTATTTGAAGTGCTCTATAATTAATAAATCATAATTGATTTTAGTAACACTAAAAAACACCTGCACCTTAACTGAATCAGAATGCACTCTGTAACAACAAAAATGGCGCTCTAAGAGCGCCATTTTGAACTAATTTATTGATGTTTCATAATTTCAATGGATATTATCGGTTGTTTTAACTTCAGTCGTTTTGATTAGTGAACTTACCCGCATCGGTTTACTTTGCATTTCCTTAGCTATTTCCTCAACAGTTTTCTCAGTAGCTTCATTATCTTTGCGTTCAAAGACACTGTTGTACTGTTTAAATTCAATATTAATGGTTTCATCAACTTCCGAATAAAACAGGCATTGAATCAGAGGATACTCGCGCTTTTTGTCGGTAGATATACTCACCGCATTGAGGTCAACATCGAGTTTTGTTATGCCGCTTACAGTGCGCTGATCACCATTTTCATCTTTTAAATGAAATATCATTTTCCCAACGGTATCAGAGACTTGAATTTCTTCCTTTCTAACCAGGGTATAAGTTTTCAACATGTTAGCCACCTATTATTTTAATTTTATCAGTATCTGTCGCTTGCATATTATGCAAGCCAAGAGATTTTTTAAAATTTATCCGATGAATGGAACAACGCCCAATTTAAAAACACTTCAAAAGGTGGGGGTGTTTTTTATTGATTATAGTTTTATAAGCACATGCTTATTAACTTTTTGAATAATGTGGGTATAGTTGGCCAAACCCAATATAATCAAAAGGCATTACAGTAAACTGTAAGTGTAGCAGCACATAACTTTTTTAAGAGAAATTAACATGCAATATAAAGACATTCTGGTCTACCTGGATGATGGGAAATCTAATTCAGAACGTGTAAAAACTGCATTTTCACTCGCAGAAGCTCAACAGGCCAGATTAACCGGCGTTACCCTGGCCGCATTAAAGCCTTCACATATGCGTACAGCAGACAAAAAATCGCAAAAAGTCATTAGCTATCAGGAAGCAGAAAAACGTCTCCAAGAATTTAATGCACAAGCTGAAAAAGCAGGCATTGATTATCACACCAGAATAATTACTGGTGGTGAAAAGAAAGCCGCTATAAGACTTTCCCAGTATGCACGTAATTTTGATTTAGTTATCTTTCGCCAGGCAAATCCTGAGAATAGAAATTCTCACATGGTTGAAGAGATTGCCAGCCAAATGTTACTGCGCTGTGGTCGACCTATTTTCTTCATGCCATATGTCGGTGCGCATCGTATCCCTTGCAAGAACGCCATGATCGCCTGGGATGGAACACCAACGGCTACCCGTGCAGTGCACGATGTTTTGCCAATGATTAGCAATATAGATAAAGTGATTATACTGGTGGTAACAGAAGGAAAATCAAAAACAGCAAAAGGTGAGTTGCTCGCTGATGATCTCGCCAGTCACCTGATCCGCCATGGTGTAAATGCTGAAGTAAAACGCACCAATGCAGGCACTTTCGATGTGCCCACGGTAATCTTAAATGAAATATACGAAAATGATATCGATTTATTGGTAATGGGTGGTTACGGAACGCCGAGCCTGAAGCAGAAAATATTTGGCGGTGTCACCCGCACCTTATTATCCAGCATGGTCATTCCGGTGGTGATGTCACACTAAAAAACCAGATCTAATCCAGCGCCTTAGCTAATCATACTGATATGAAAGCTCGCAGAACAAATTCCTAATTAATAGATGCCCTTAAGTTGAGGTGATTGGAAAAACACGCAAAAAGGTAGGGGGTGTCGTTTATAAACCATCTTCATTCCAAATGCCTGTGTTTGAAACTATTCTGGTCGCATATGCGGAAACAGAATGACATCCCTAATCGACGGTGAATCTGTCAATAACATCACCAAACGATCGATACCTATACCCTCACCTGCCGTTGGTGGCATACCGTATTCCAGTGCACGAATATAATCAGCATCGTAGTGCATGGCTTCATCATCGCCCGCATCTTTCACTTCTACCTGCTTTTTAAAGCGTTCTGCCTGATCTTCGGAGTCATTGAGTTCTGAAAAACCATTGCCAATTTCGCGACCACCGATAAATAATTCAAAACGGTCTGTAATAAAGTCATCATCATCATTTCGACGTGCCAAGGGTGAAACTTCTGCCGGATATTCAGTAATAAATGTGGGGTCCAGCAAGCGATGCTCAACTGTTTTCTCAAAGATCTCAATTTGCAGTTTACCCAGCCCCCAGTATTCTTCAGTTGGAATGCCTAGTTTATCAGCAACTTTCTGTGCGCGGTATTCGGTTTCAATGTCAGCCGCTTCCAGATCAGGATTGTATTTTAGTATCGAATCTTTAACGGTAATTCGTTCAAAAGTCTTTGCAAAATCATAAGTTTCACCCTGATAGGTCACTTCTGAGGTACCTAGCACGTCAATAGCCAGGCCTTTCATCAGTGTTTCAGTGGTGTCCATAAGATCATGGTAAGTTGCGTATGCCTGATAGAATTCTATCATGGTGAATTCCGGGTTATGGCGTACCGATACTCCTTCATTACGGAAGCTGCGGTTTATCTCAAACACTCGTTCAAAACCCCCAACGACCAGGCGTTTCAGATTAAGCTCGGGAGCAATACGTAAATACATATCAATATCCAGAGCATTGTGGTGCGTCTCGAATGGACGCGCCGTGGCACCACCAGGAATGACTTGCAGCATTGGTGTTTCAACTTCCATATAGTCTCTTTTTAAAAAGAAATTACGGATATAACTAATCACTTTCGAGCGGATTCTAAACGTCTCGCGCGTCTCTTCACTCATGATTAAATCAAGATAGCGTTGACGATAGCGTTGTTCCTGATCACTCAATCCATGGAATTTTTCAGGCAGTGGACGTAATGACTTGGTAAGGAGTTGCAGCTTGTCTGCCTTGACCGAAAGCTCACCTTTATTTGTTTTAAATAAGGCACCTTCGACACCCACGATATCACCGCTGTCCCAGCCTTTGAAAGCTTCGTAAAGCTCATCGCCCAACAAATTTTGCTGCACATAAATCTGGATTCGACCCGACATATCCGAAATTGTGATAAAGCTGGCCTTGCCCATAACGCGCTTCAGCATGATACGTCCTGCCACACTGACACGAACCTGGTTCTCATCAAACCAGGGTTTTTCCTTATCCAGATATTGCTGCTGCAGATCTTCTGCATAGAATTCACGTTTAAATGTATTCGGAAAAGCCACCCCGGCTGCACGAATTTCATTGAGTTTTTCACGACGCAATGCAAATAACTGGTTTTCGTCTTGCGCAGTTTCTTGGATATTCGACGTGCTTTCTTCGTTCATGTTGCTTCTCTTCTGATTTTTTCAACTACAAATTCGGCTACAAGCCAGACTTCAAGCTGGCAGTAATAAATTGATCCAGCGAGCCGTCAAGCACCGCCTGGGTATTTCCAGTTTCTACGCCAGTGCGTAAATCTTTAATTCGTGAGGCATCGAGCACATAAGAGCGGATTTGACTGCCCCAACCAATATCTGATTTATTATCTTCCATTTCCTGATTTTCAGCATTGCGTGCCTGCATTTCTTGCTCGTACAACTTGGCCTTTAACTGTTTCATAGCAGTTGCTTTGTTTTGATGTTGTGAACGACCATTCTGACATTGCACTACGGTATTCGTTGGTATATGGGTTAAACGCACTGCAGATTCGGTTTTGTTAACGTGCTGACCTCCCGCACCTGAGGCTCGGTACACATCCACTCGAACATCAGATGGATCGATATCAATTTCAATATCATCATCAATTTCTGGCGAGACGAATACTGCGCAAAATGAGGTATGGCGACGCCCGCCGGAATCAAATGGTGATTTCCTCACGAGACGGTGCACACCAATTTCTGTTCTCAACCAACCGAATGCATATTCACCTTCAAAGCGGATCGTGGCTGATTTGATACCCGCTACATCTCCCGGAGAAACCTCCATAAGCTCGGTTTTAAAGCCTTTCGCCTCGCCCCAGCGCAAATACATGCGCAACACCATCTCTGCCCAGTCTTGGGCTTCTGTACCGCCAGAACCTGATTGAATGTCAAGGAAGGCGTTGTTAGCGTCCATTTCACCAGAAAACATCCGCTGAAACTCTAATTGTTCAACGCCTTGATTAGCATCTTCTATATCTGAAGTAAGTGCATCAACAGTATCCTGGTCATCTTCCATCTCAGCCATTTCAAGTAATTCTTGAGCATCTGTGAGTTGTGAACTGAGCTGATCAATATTTAGCACAACATTTTCGTAAAGGGTGCGATCTTTGCCAAGTTTGCGCGCCCTTTCTGGATTGTCCCAAATAGCTGGATCTTCCAGTTCGCGCACCGTCTCTTCTAGCGACTCTTTTTTGTTTTCATAGTCAAAGGTACCCCCTCAACGCTTCTATGCGCTGCTGTAAATCTTTTATCTGGGTATAAAGAGGGTTGAGTTCCATGAGTTTTTGAATGCTATAAAAAGCGGCAATGATACAGGTATTACAATGAGAAAATAAGCCCTGTTGTGATGTCATTTTTTGCATTTAGACCAAGAGGCAAGCCTCAACCGATTTTTTAAAAAACTGCTCAAAAGTGGGGTGATGTCCTTTTTAAGGCAGTTAAAACCATATTTGTGATAAATTGAGTCTATTTATGGATAAATTACGTATTTGTATATTACGGGTATCTTGACTATTCTAGAGTAGTAAGATCAAGTTTACCAACTGATTAACAGTAATCAGCCGAAGTCTATGAGCAGGAGAATTATATACACACACAAACATCTTGAATGAAGAGAGGTTAATATGTCAATTTCAACCCCAGAAAATACTCAGCATAGCAGCTCACATCATAATACTACTACAGGTAGTTCTAGAACTTATACCATCCGCAAAGTTGATGGTAGCTCGACCGTACGCTGGCTTAGCCAGGGCATTCAGGACTTTAAAGCGTCTAATATCAATAGTTTACTCTACGGCTTATTATTCGTAGTCGCCGGGGGAATAACTATTTGGTTTACGCGTTTCAATCCTGCATATGTGATGGCAATAGTCACAGGTTTTTATCTTGTAGGACCACTAGTCGCAGTAGGCTTATACGATATCAGCCGTAGAATTGAGAATGGCGAACCGCCCTCTTTACTACATGCGATATCTGTTCTCGGTCAAAATATTCGTTTTTTATTGGGCTTAACATTGATACTGGGGGCATTAATGATTGCGTGGACGGGTGTTGCATCATTTATTGTTAGTGCCTTTTTTGGTGAGGGATCTGGTATCTCAACACTACTTAACGGTGACAATGTAATACCATTTTCAAGTATATTATTTATTGGTGGCATTTTCCTCGCTCTTTTAGCCTCAGCAATTGCTCTTACTTTTTTGCCACTCCTCAATAATCGTCAGATTGGATCCGTTACCATGCTTGCGATTTTAGCCTTAATTATGCTCACCTGGGTTCGAATCATGGTTTTTGCAATTAACGCTTTTATTGATAACGCTGAAATGATTTCAAGTGGCTGGCATGCCATGCTGAATAACCCTCAGTTCTTAAGCTTTTTAGTGGTTTTTTTACTGGTTGGTTTAATTTTTGCAGCAATAGCCTTTACAATCAGCGTGATTGCGGTTCCAATGATTATGGATCGTCGTGTGAATGTGATGACAGCCATTTCTACCAGTGTGAAATCCGTTCGTAAAAACCCTTTAGCGATGTTTCGCTGGGCTGCCACAATTGCGGTATTAATTGCTGTTGGCTTATCTTTGTTCTTTATAGGTCTCGCGATTGCACTACCGATAATCGGACATGCAAGCTGGCATGCTTATCGAGAGCTAGTAGTTGAAGACTCTTAGTAAATGTTACTACTAAAAATGTAAGCGTCTTGGTAAATCCACCTGTATATAAACATCGCACCGTTTTAGACTGTGTTCTTGTTGTATACAGGGGTTCATTATGAAGTTACAAAAACGCCGTAGTCAGAAACAATGGCAATCACTCATCAAACAACAACTTGCCAGTGAGCTTAATGCTGCCGAATTCTGTCGGCAAAAAGGGCTGAATGACAAGTACTTCAGTAAACGTAAGCACCAGTTCTCAGATCAGAACAATGAAGTAAAACAAAATTCCTTTATAGAATTCAATCTCCTGCCAGTTTATCGGGGGCTGAACTTTTATTGAGCTATCAGAAAATATCTACATAGCTAAAACTATAAACATAATTACTTTATTCCATGAGCTAGATCAAGTTTGCGATAAAAATGATCACTGCTAACTTTCTCATTGAAAAGCAATATCTAAAAGGGTGAGAATTTCAGAGGTATAATCCTGATCAGTTATTTCCACAGATTTGTTGCTACTGAGCGTAATTGTATGTTCATATTCTTTAAGCTGTTTAGCTGTTGGGCATTGATTGGCTCCGCCATAAGTACTACACGCATAAGCAGCCCATATTCTTGCATGTAAAATGGCAGCGCGAAAAGGAATAGGGTCGATGTTGGGTGCCTTGACTATATATGCTACAAAACCAGCCGCGAATGCATCACCAGCTCCCGTAGGGTCTACGACCTGATTAGCTTCTAATACAGGCCACGCGATGTAAACAGTATCTTTTTTTTCTTTGTGAATTCCGATTGCTCCAAATTTATCCAGTGTAATAACAACATTTATATTTATTTTCCTGATTAACTTTATAATTTCAGTAAGTTTTAATTCTTCTCCTTTTTCACCACAAAAGAATTTTTTAGCTTCATCTAAATTTACTTGAAAACAGTCTATATCACGTAAGTCTTTTTTCCAAAAATCCAAACCCAAAGAAAGCTGGGAACTTCCAAGGTTTGTAAAAACCATACTACGGTTTTTAAATGTATTAATAATATATTTAGTGACGTCTCCTGCATTATCTTTTGAAATTTCTTTAGAATCAGTATGGAGATGACCGATCATGACGGCACTTGGAGCAGTAAAAGTTAACCTGTCGACATCGTCTATTCTTTTTTGAAGGTAGCGTATAAAATTTTGCCCATTTTTCATTTTTTCCGTAAAAATGGTTCTTCTTGAATTTTCAACTACGACAGTAGTACTAGGTGTTTTGATATATGGATCGTAAAAGCAGTTATCATTTTTTTTACCAATAAACTCAATAACCCGCTTAGAAACGTTGTTTGAACGCGCAGTTTTCAAAATACTCTTTCTTATCATCCTTCCGCTAGTATCTTTACCAATGGGAAGAATTGGAAACACATCATAGCCAAAAGTCAGTAGCCTCATTAAATAATTTACACCACTTCCACCAAATAGCGATTCTGTTTCAACTTTATGTTTAGAACCTATGTCCAGCTCTGAATCAAGTTTTAATATTTCTTCTGAATTACCTCCTCCTATTACAAGGATAAGAGGCTTTTTGTTTTCCACTTCTGAAATTATATAATCAATTTTTTCCAATATATCATTTTGATTATTTGAGGATTCTTGGGCTATTAATTCAAGTAATCCATCAAAGTCAGCTTTACTTACTAATTCCTCTAATGAGTTAGCAATACCAGGGATCGTTTTTAAAGCAGACTGTGGAATTCTATTCTGCTCTATATATTTATAGAGAGTCAGCAATTTCTCTTCAATATTCATATTTTTTTTGCTCGCGTCATGTCTTTTGTAATTTCCCAATTTTTAACCTAAGTTACAAATAATAGGCCACCAATAATCTTATCTGGACATTTTACGACTCCAATTTACCTCTTTGTAGCTTCATTAAAACAAAAGCTATAAACCATGAGTGCAGCTAGGTTCGTAAGAAATGACTACAATTTCATTATGTCATTATGTCCCTGAGATAGTTAGTTTGTAGTTTGTGGGTTATGCAGAGAATCTTGGCGCAGTGATGTCTAAATGCAGCCAGGAATCAGTAGATGAGTTGCTATCCCCAATGGATAATCTGGCATTTATGTTATACATAGAATTAACTCCCGTTAATAATTATTAGCAGCAATAGACTAACGTCTGATTGTGACAAGAATATGACCAAACTGTAAACGTCACGGTAAGTCCACCTGCATATAAACATGGTACCTTTTTAAACTTTGTTCTGGATGTATACAGATGGACTTTACGAGACGCTAACCTAAAAATCGTAATTTAGAATATTTTCATCATAAAAAAAGCCCTTGAAATTCAAAATTTCAAGGGCTTTTTTGTGTAATCAATCTTGAGGGTAATTACTTAAGTTTGCCTTTCATAAAAGGAAACACAGGTAAATCACAATCATCTACCGTCATAATTCTATCATCAACCACTAACTCTCTGTAGGCGTGCCAGCTAGCATGTCCAACAATAGGTAGGGTTATCGCCACACCAACAAAGAAAAAGGCAAAACCGAGACCAATGAGAGCGACAATCGCAAATGCCCAGGTAAACATTACTACAGGATTCTTTTTCACCGCTCTTACGCTGGTCACCATTGCAGTAGCAATATCAGCCTTCCTATGAGTCATTAAAGGGATTGAAATCGCGCTCAATGAAAAACAGACTACAGCAAAAAATAAGCCTATGATAAACAGCAATCCAGCAAACGGAACAATTTGTGGGTTAGCCGCCAAAGTGCTAAGAAAATCACCTGAAATAGTCATGCTGCCAAAGTATACTGCAAACAAGGCCGCGGTGATAACCGACCAGAAAACAATCAACATACCAATCACGATAGAGAATCCTATGATTCCAACCGGGTTGTAGCACATGGCGCGGCAACCTTGATTAAAGCTAGGTTTGACACCAGCCTCTATGTGCCTACTCATACAATACAATCCAACAGCAATAACCGGACCCGCAAGGTAAAAAACAGTAACCAAACCAAATGTATATACTGGGTTTTTATAGGTTAACCAGATCAATACCAAGCCAATTGCAGCATAAAGTATTCCGTAGCTTAAACTTAGCATAGGAGATACTTTAAAATCACTAATACCTTTACCAAGCCAGCGCATCGGTGCAGTACTGTCTAACTTTCGAATTTCAATTTTCTGAGAGTAATCAAACTCTTCTTCTTCATGAAGTATGTCTTGCTGTGCTGCTGTCATATCTCAGCCTCCTAAGTTCCTAGCGGTTAATAGAGTTATTTTTGTATTATAATATAAATACGAATAAATCTAGCTGAGAATAATCATATATTAGCTAGATCCATTTATTTAAGTAAGGTTATTACTCATTTATTGACAAATGTCAAAACAAAAAAACATATACCTTAAGCAAACGTATTAATATAATCTATAGATATCATTCAAATGGTCATGGCAGTCTAACACCATAAAAGTTCTGAGGGAATAATTTTATTGAAAATCAGTATATTAGAGAAATATTATCAAATATCGTTCTTAACTGAAAAAAGAAACTAAGCACTTGAACTTAATGCTATTTTAACCACGACCCAGACAGCAATTATAAAGACTAAAGTCATTAAAATACCCGCAACAATGAATGGCATTGCACTCTTTTTAGAAAAATCTTCTTCCAAATTTTTCTTCTTTTGTACGCCAATCATCGCAGACATAACACTTTTAATTGCGCTTAAAAATTCCATGATAGTCCTTTATAGAAGTTGGGTGAGGCTGATTGGAAAATAATGATCAACTAATAAAATTATAAACAGCAACATAAGGTAATTAATCGAATAACCAAATGTTTTCATCGGTAGGCTCTTATCTTCGGGTTGACTTAATAACTTCACTGCATAATATAAAAACCCAAGTCCCAGCAACAATGCTCCGGCTAGATAAATTAAACCACTCATACCAACCAGGTAAGGCATTATCGTAACGATGATTAGCAAAATGGTATACAACAAAATTTGTATTCTGGTGAAATAATGGCCATGGGTTACCGGCAACATAGGAATATTCACTTTTGCATATTCCTTTTCACGATGAATTGCTAATGCCCAAAAGTGGGGGGGTGTCCAAATAAAAATGATTGCGAATAGCAATAAAGCACCTAACTCTATTGAATTAGTAATTGCAGCCCAACCTAATAATGGTGGTGCAGCTCCCGCCGCACCGCCGATAACAATATTTTGTGGTGTCGCTCGTTTAAGATACATGGTGTAGAAAACTGCATATCCAATTAAAGCCAGTAATGTCAATATTGCAGTCAGGCTATTAACTCCGACAAACAAAATTCCAATACCAATAACACCAAGCACTATGCCAAAGATTAATGCTGTCTGAGATGAAATTTTGCCCTCTGGTAAAGGTCGGTTGTGTGTGCGGCTCATTTCATTATCTATTTTCTGATCAATAATATGATTAAAAACTGCTGCGGATGAAGAAGCCAATGCAATACCAATAGAGCCCAGAATAACCAGGTGCATCGGTGGCAAACCAGGTGTCGCCATGAACATGCCAACTACAGCTGTTAGCATAATTAAGGCAACTACTTTGATCTTACACAGCGTCAAAAAATCTGAGATCGTTGGAGCAGTTATCTTTACTTGACTAGCAGACATAGAATTCATTATCCGAGATGTGAATATTTTAAAAGCCGGTGTAAATCTTTAAGCATTTTCTTTGCGTCGGGATCAACTTGGGGATAATACATCATCAAGTTACCAAAAGGATCAATTAAATAGACAGGAAATTTCTCAAGATCGGGAAACTGCTTTAAGAACTCTGAACTTGTTGAATCAATATTTGCCATAACTAAATCTCTATTCTGATCTTTTGCAATCTGATCAAGATTATGTTGGCTTGAAACAAATAATGTACGCACTCTTCGCATATTTTCATTTGTTAGTAGACGAATTCGTTTCATCAATAACAGTCGGTTTAAACAGGACTGCGTACATTCTTTTGTTTCTATATATAGCAGGGTCCATTTCTTTGCCAAAGTGTCTTCAAAGACAGCTGGCTCTGAACCTTGCTTTAATTCAGCAGTTTTTGTTAAAAAGGCGGGTTGTATCAATGTGCCATAATTAACGCTGCCTTTTTCAAGACCCAAGTTTTCAAGATTGAAAAAGAGTAATGTGCCTAATAAAATGGGGGCGACAAAGACAGCCACCAACCAGAGAAATGATTTTTTTCCTGCATCCATAGTTTTACCTGGATCTCAAGGTGAGATGATTAATAGCGATAATTGTTAATAATAATAGCGCTGCTACTAGAGTATGAAGCACAGCAACCAGTAAAGGTAAGCCTAATACTACATTCATAATACCCAGACTAACTTGTGTTATTAAAACTACGATCAGAATATATCCAAGGTTTTTAAATTCATTTTTTCTAATCAAAATGTAACTAAAAAGGCTCAAATATAGAAACACAAGCAAGGCCCTACTCTATGCACAAATTGTATTGCGGTTCTTGCCGGGCTCTCTAACACTCCAAATTCATAATCTTTACCTGTTTCGTGTTGAAAGTTAAAACCATTCGCAAAATCCATTATGGGCCACCAAACTTTTGCACAAGTAGGGAAATCTGTTCCGCAGGCTAATGCAGCATAGTTTGTACTTGTCCAGCCACCCAATAAAATCTGGACAATAACAATCACTAGACCTACAAAAGCAACATAATTCATAGTTTATGATGGCTGTGTTGAAATGTTGCTATTTTTTGATTTAAAAACAACCACCAGAGTAACGACAAAGTCGTAAAGCCCCCCAATAAATGTGCTGTTACAATAATTGGGCTTAACAACATTGTTACCGTCCACATTCCCAATAAAGCCTGAAATACCACGGTACCTAATAAGATTACTGGCAAGCCTATTCCTTGCTTCAATGATTTCCTCCCTTTAATCACCATGATAACTATCAGCAGTATAAGCAGTCCAAATGTTCCTGCTACATATCGATGGATCATCTCACCCCAGGCTTTATCAACCTCTAATGGTCTTTGATATTCTTCTGTTGAGACATTATCTGGCACTCCTAAATAACCATAGCAACCTGGCCAATCAGGACAACCTAAACCAGAATCAGATAAACGTGTGTATGCACCGAGTACAATAACGATTAAAGCTAACAATACTACAAAGCTTATAACTCGAGTAAAAGTTGTGGGATTTGAAAACATTTTTTAACCTAAAAATTAAATTTGCGGACGATGTTACCACTCTTCATAAAACATCATAATAAAAATTAAACATGCGTGATATATAATATCAATCAATAGTTCAAGTAAAAAAACAACTACAATCATTATTAAATTAAACTAATATGGCTATAAATATAATCTCAAAAAAGCATATAAAAATAGCATTATATAATTTAATATCAATATCTTAGTAGCATCCATGCTAGCCAACTAATAATATAAAGATACAACTAGCAATAATTATTTCAAGACGGTAGACTAGCCGAAATTTTTAAACATTTTGATATTTATCAATGCAAATGATTGAATATCAGGAACATCTAATATATTTATATTAACTGCAAACTAGGGAAATGTTTTGTTAATCATTAATGATTACAAAACCCGCATACCAGAGGAGGCTGTATGCTAGGTAGATCTACAAAATACATTCGATCGAATCTAAAATTAAAAAAACCGGTTTTAATTTCATTCTTTAATAACGTATTAAAGCTGCCAAAGGTATATCTTCTACCCTTATTGCTCACTCCACAGTTTGCTTTTGCCGAATATGGTTTTAATCTTCCTGAAGGTGTTACCTCAGTCAGCCGCAACATATATGGCTTACACATGATAATTTTCTGGGTCTGTGTAGCTATTGCAGTTGTTGTGTTTGGTGCAATGATTTACTCGATGATCTTTCATAGAAAGTCGCGCGGAGCTGTCGCTTCAAACTTCCATGAAAGCACCGCCATTGAATTAGTCTGGACACTCGTTCCACTCGCGATCTTAATAGCAATAGCTGTACCAGCCACCAAGGTCTTGATAGACCTAGAAAATACTGAAGAAGCTGATATGACAGTTAAGATTACTGGCTATCAATGGAAATGGCAGTATGAATATATCGATCAGGGAATAAGCTTTTTCAGTAATCTGACCGAAGGCCAGAAAAAAGCAATTAAGAATGATGGCAGTAGAGAAGGTATGAAAAACTATCTACTCGAAGTTGATAATCATTTGGTTCTACCGGTTGGCAAACGTATCCGTTTCCTAATGACATCAAATGATGTAATTCACTCTTGGTGGGTTAGAGAATTAGGTGTTAAACAGGATGCAAACCCCGGATTCATCAACGATGCCTGGGCAAAGATTGATAAGCCCGGTATCTATAGAGGCCAGTGTGCAGAACTATGCGGCAAGGATCATGGCTTCATGCCAGTTGTTGTTGAAGCTGTATCTGAAGCTGATTACGCAACATGGCTTACTGATCAGAAAGAAAAGCAACAAGCTGTCGCCGCTGCTTCAGGTAAAGAATGGTCAAAAGATGATTTGATGGTTCAAGGCCAAAAAGTATATAGTTCGTCCTGTGGTAGCTGTCATGGTGCGACAGGAGCCGGCATACCAGGTGCGTTCCCTGCAGTAACAGGAAGCGCTATTGCAACAAATAACGATCCAAAAGATCATATTGACATCGTTCTAAACGGTAAAGCAGGAACTGCAATGCAGGCTTTTGGCAAGCAATTAAGCGATAGTGATTTAGCTGCGGTAATTACCTACGAAAGAAATGCATTAGGCAATAAAGTAGGTGACCTGGTTCAACCTTCAACAATCAAATCTGCAAGATAGGAGATTCTATAATGTCTACAACAACGACCGACTTACAAGACGAGATCGATGCCATTGAAGGATCTCATGCTGGACACGACGACCATCACCATGGCCCTGAAAAAGGGCTAATGAGATGGGTTAAAACAACCAATCATAAAGATATAGGCACACTCTATATCTGGTTTGCTTTTACTATGCTGCTAGTTGGTGGTGCGATGGCAATGGTAATTCGTGCTGAATTATTCCAGCCAGGCTTGCAGCTAGTAGAGCCACAATTCTTTAATCAAATGACCACCTTGCATGGTCTGATAATGGTATTTGGCGCAATTATGCCGGCATTTGTTGGTCTCGCCAACTGGCAGATTCCTTTAATGATAGGTGCCAAGGATATGGCATTACCCCGAATGAATAACTGGAGTTTCTGGATTCTTCCTTTTGCAGGAATGATGCTTCTTAGTACTTTATTCATGGAAGGTGGTGGCCCTGCATTCGGTTGGACATTCTATGCTCCACTATCAACTACCTTTGCACCAGATAGTACAGATTTCTTTATCTTTGCTGTTCACATGCTCGGATTCTCATCAATCATGGGCGCCATTAACGTAATCGCTACTATCATGAATATGCGCGCTCCAGATATGAAATTGATGGATATGCCGCTATTTGTTTGGACCTGGTTGATTACAGCATTCCTACTAATCGCTGCGATGCCAGTACTGGCAGGAGCAGTAACCATGATGCTAACGGATCGTAATTTTGGCACTAGCTTCTTTGATGCAGCTGGTGGTGGTGATCCAGTTATGTTCCAGCACATTTTCTGGTTCTTTGGACACCCAGAAGTTTATATTATGATTTTGCCTGCATTTGGAGTTGTGTCTCAAATCATCCCTACCTTTGCGCGTAAACCGCTATTTGGTTACAGCTCAATGGTTTATGCAACAGCATCTATCGCTTTATTGTCATTTGTTGTCTGGGCACACCATATGTTCCTGACCGGCATGCCTGTTGCGGGCCAGTTATACTTCATGTATGCAACTATCATGATATCTGTGCCAACTGGCGTAAAAGTATTCAACTGGGTTACCACTATGTGGCGCGGTTCAATGACATTCGAAACACCAATGTTGTGGGCTGTTGCATTTGTAATACTATTTACGATTGGTGGTTTTTCGGGGTTAATGCTCGGAATTGCACCTGCCGATATTCAATACCACGATACTTACTTCGTAGTTGCGCATTTCCACTATGTATTAGTAACTGGCGCCCTATTCTCTATTATCGCCGCAGTTTTCTACTGGCTACCAAAATGGTGTGGGCGCATGTACAACGAGAAATTAGCAAAAATACATTTCTGGTGGTCTGTAATATCAGTGAACGTTTTATTCTTCCCACAACATTTCCTAGGCCTTGCTGGAATGCCACGTCGTATACCTGACTATTCATTGCAGTTTGCTGATTTCAATATGATTTCTAGTATTGGTGGCTTTGCCTTCGGGGCATCATTTATATTACTGACTTATATAATTGTTGATGCTATTCGCAATGGAGAGCCAGTCACAGAAGATAGAGTATGGGAAAGTGCAAAAGGCTTAGAATGGACAGTGCCGACGCCCGCTCCATACCATACTTTTGATACTCCTCCAGCGAAAGAACAGATTTTAGCTGAGTCAAGCCATATACACATAGCTGAGCATTAGAATATCGTGACACCCAAAGATAACCTGTCAATGACTGAAGAAGAGCTTCTAAGACATCAAAAGAAGGGAGCTAGACGGACAGCAGCTATTGTTGGAATTATTGCACTACTTATATTCCTTTTCACACTTTATATGAGCGCAAAACAGGATTAACTGTAAAAAAGACGATATGGAACCTAAGGCTCAAACTATAAGCAAAAGCTTTTGGATCAAGTTAATACTTGCTCCAATCGCTATGTTTGCTTTTGCATTTGCTTTAGTCCCTCTTTATAGCACTTTTTGTGATATTACCGGGTTAAATGGAAGAACCAGCAGTTCAACTTACCAAGGCCAGCCAATTACTGTTGATGATAGCCGAACCGTGTCGATTGATTTCTTATCAGCAACAACACCCGGATTTCCTGTGAAATTTTATCCAAAAACAAGAAAAATGAATGTAATACCTGGAAAACTGTACACCGTCACTTACTATGCTGAAAATAGATCTGATGAAACCATTGTCGGTCAGGCAGTTCCCAGCGTTGCACCCGGTTCGGCAGCTTCACATTTAAAGAAACTCGAATGCTTTTGTTTCAAAAACCAGACTTTTGAGCCAAAAGTACCTGTAGAAATGCCAGTCCGCTTTTTTATCGCAAGTGATTTGGACAAAGATATTAAAAACATAACATTATCGTATAACTTTTTAAAAGTTCAAAAAACCGCTACTGAAGGTGTAGTTGGGCTCTAATAGGAGGAGATTTAAATGCAGTCTAGAGAAGATTATTACATTCCACATGGTAGCTATTGGCCAATTTTAGGCTCGCTTGGTCTATTCGCTATGCTAGGTGGGTTTGCAAGCGCATTACATGGAAACACTGTTGGTACAGTTTCAATGATACTTGGTTTTGGTATCATAATCTTTATGGTGTTCGGCTGGATAGGACAAGTCATAAATGAGAGTGAAACTGGAACATATAACCTCCAAGTTGATAACTCTTTTAGAATGGGAATGGGTTGGTTTATATTCTCTGAAGTAATGTTTTTCGCTGCCTTCTTCGGTGCCCTATTTTATGCCCGCCAACTTTCAGTTCCTTGGCTAGGCGGCGAAGGGAACAATGCTTTTACAAACCAATTCCTCTGGCCTGAATTCAAATCTGTATGGCCTTTAATTCAAGTGCCAGATGCGAGCAATTTCTCAGTCCCGAAAGGTATTATCGAAGCCTGGGAAATTCCAGCGATAAACACACTAATACTTTTAAGTAGTGGCGCTACTTTGACATGGGCACATTGGGCGCTAATGAATAAAAACCGTAACCAATTAATTGCCGGTTTAATAGCTACCATCATCCTAGGAATATCATTTCTTGGATTACAGGTGTTTGAATATTTTGAAGCCTACCAAGAACTTGACCTAAAACTAAGCTCAGGGATTTATGGTAGTACTTTCTTCATGCTCACAGGTTTCCACGGTCTGCATGTAACCCTCGGTACAATCATGCTGATAGTTATCCTAATGCGTGCTATTAGAGGTCACTTTAATAAAGACCGTCACTTTGGATTTGAAGCAGTCGCCTGGTATTGGCACTTTGTTGATGTTGTTTGGTTAGGACTATTCATCGTAGTTTACTGGCTATAGTCAGTCCTTTACACCTGATCTTTGAGTCAAAACAATGAAGTATCTAATTTTAGTCTTTTTCATCTTCATTATTTATAGCCTGGGTTCTGCATTATATTATATGATGAAAGACGGTGATGGTTCGACGCGCATGGTTAAAGCATTAACCATGCGCGTTGGAGTTTCTATCGCCCTCTTTCTATTTATACTTTTCTCTTTTTGGATGGGGTGGATTAAACCAGCAGGTGTAATATAAATTGATGGCAGGTTTGCAGCTTCGAATATCCGATTACAGTTTTACTCCGAAAATCATTCCATCGCTTGTAACCCTGATTCTTTTTTCACTGCTTATTTTTTTAGGCCTATGGCAATTAGATCGTGCGGATGAAAAGAGAATAATTGATGATGGGGTAAATAGTGCAATTGCCAAACCTGCTCTCGAATTAAATAGTTTCAACTTAAAAACACTTTCCAATGAAGTTTATAGGTCAGCAAAGATCAAAGGATCATTTGATGCACAACATCAGTTTTTATTAGATAACAGAACACATTTAGGAAAACCAGGTTATCACGTTTTAACACCTTTTATATTTGAAAGTGATCATGGCCATTCGGCAGTGCTAATCAATAGAGGCTGGATCACCTATCAGGATACCAGAGAGAATATACCCAGTATTGAGGTCACAGAAAAGGAAATAGAAATACACGGAACGATTAAAGAGGTTCCCCGTTCCATTGTATTAAATGAAACAGCTCAACAACAAAATGGGCCTAATAAACCTAAATTGATCCAATCTGTACAAATTGTAGAATTGAATAATAGCTTAGAATATACACTTCTGCCGATCATGATCGAGTTAGATAAAACTGACGCCAATGGCTTTATAAGAGAATGGCAGCCCTATTACGGCAGTATAGATAAGCATAAAGCCTATGCCACACAGTGGTTTAGCATGGCAGCAATATTATTATTTTTATATATCAAGTTAAACACAAAGAAACGTTAGAGACATATATTCAGAGGAGAAAACCATGTCTGGTTCACATGAAAAATTACCAAAATTATTCTGGATTCAAATAATCCTGGTGCTGATCGTCGGCACGCTTTATTTACTCGCACCAAAAGCAGATAAACATCATTCTGATGGCTCATCCGAATCATCGATGAAAACCGCTGCTGAAACATTAGCACCCGTTGGTGCTGTTGCCGTCAAGTCAGACGACAACGCCAGCACTGGTGCAGCACGATCGGCGGAGGCTCTTTACAAGGAGACCTGCCAGACATGTCATGCCACAGGTATTGCTAATGCACCCAAGTTAGATGATAAAGCTGCCTGGGAGCCTCGGGTTGCAAATGGTCTTGATGGACTTTTGAAAACAGCTATTAATGGAAAGGGAGCAATGCCAGCACGCGGTGGAAATCCAACAATTAGCGATGAAGAAATGAAATCAGTAATCTTGTACATGACTGGAAAAGCTGGTTTTGATTTAGCTGCTGATTCTGACACGGCTTCAAGCACACAAAATGAGGCTCCGCCGCCTGAAGTAAAAGAACCTGAAGCTCCTGTGCTAGCTAAAGAACCGGAAGCACCAAAAGCCGTAGAAGTTCCTGCAGCTCCGGTTGCACCTGCAACTCCAGCTGCACCAGTAACAGAAGCTGTTATTGCTGCTCCCGCCATACCAGCTGCAGCACCAATGCCTGCAGCTGCTACTGCTGTAGTCGATACTGCCGCAGGCGAAAAAGTCTATAAAAGTTCATGCTTTGCCTGTCATGATGCAGGTGTTGCGGGTTCACCAAAGATAGCCGATGCAGCAGCGTGGGTATCTCGTATTGCAACAGGTTCAGATGCCCTGTACAACTCTGCATTAAATGGTAAAGGTGTTATGCCACCTAAAGGCGGTAATATGGGATTAGCTGACGCTGACGTAAAAGCTGCGGTTGATTACATGGTCAATCAGTCAAAATAATAACATAACACACACCAAGATATTTATAACGGGAAGTCAAAGTACTTCCCGTTAATCGTTTACGGTATCTCTTCCGCCTCGATTACTGCTAGGAAAAGAGGCAATATTATTTTTAGATTTATTATCTTTGATCTTACACATACCCTGCTCTTTCACTTCATCAATTCGAATCACTGAATGCATTGGCACAAAACTTCTCTTAACCGACTCAAACTCAGTTTTCAATTTCTCTTCAGATGGATCAATTACTAATTCACTTTGACTACCAAAAACAATTTCTTCGATCGTTATAAAACCATAAAGATCTGACTCATAAACCTGTTTGGCATAAAGCTCATATACTTTATCCTGATTGTAATACGAAATTTTATAAAGCCTTGAATCATCCATTTGACACCCACTATAGTAGTGATAAATTCTGCGACGCCTTTGTAACAGAATTAGTCTTAAATTGCACACCCGTAATCGTATTATAGATCTTATATCCGCTCAATAGATAGGGGGCTGTATTGTGATATTAAATTTAGACACCCCTCTTCTTTTTAGGCTTTTTATACGATTGTTTCTGCCTTTCGTATGCGTTTTTAATGATAAACTTATAGTTTTAGCGAGCCCGGATTTAATTATTTTTATTTTTGAACTAATCTTGTGTTTGACTATCTATTTTGTACTCTTGTTTAAAAATTATTTATAAGTTCTTAATAATAATATTAATTTTTCATAGATATACTTATTATATCTAATAAAAACTTCAGTAAATAACATTAAAAGGATTTAAGAAATGGGGCAATTGAGCTTTGAAGAAGCGCGCCATCTCGTAGCGCGTACAGGGATAGGAGTCGAATGGGAAACTATTACGCGTTATCAAAACTTGACACGACAACAAGCCATAGAACATTTACTAGGCAACCGTGAAATGAGTTTAGCAAAACCTCCTGGAATGAGTCCGTGGAGTAAAATGAACAGTTTACGCACAGATATGCGACGTAAAAAAATGGTAAAGCGTATCTCTCGTGTCGAAGGTAAAAAGCTTCAGCAATGGTGGGTTAAACATCTTCTTGATACTCGTTCACCCTTTTTAGAACGTATGACACTATTCTGGCACAACCACTTTCCTTCTTCGATTGAAAAAACCGCACAAGCGAGCATGCTGCATCGTCAAAATTTAAATTTGCGAAAAAATGCTTTTGGTAACTTCGGAAAAATGCTGCATGATATTTCTAAAGATCCTGCAATGCTGCTCTATCTTGATGGTTATGTCAGCATCAAGGAAGAGCCGAATGAGAATTTTTCACGAGAGTTGCTAGAACTTTTCACCTTAGGTATTGGTCATTACACCGAAAATGATATGCGCGAAGCAGCTCGTGCCTTCACTGGCTGGGGAATTGATGATCAAAAGGGCAATTTTATAGTCCGCGCTGAAGCGCATGACAATGGAGTAAAAACATTTTTAGGTAAACGTGGTAATTTTAAAGGCGAAGACATCATCAACATTTTACTTCAACACCCTCGCACTGCAGAAACCATAGCAGAGAAAATGTGGCGTGAATTTATTAACATCTCGCAGCCTGATCCTCGTTATACTAGACAGTGGGCGCAAATCTTTCGTGCTTCGCATTATGATATTCCAGCATTGATAAAAGCAGTATTAAATAGCGAGCCTTTCTGGAATAAAGCAAATCGTGGCGCTTTGATAAAGTCACCGATTGAACTCACCATCGGCACATTGCGTTCACTTCCCTATTCACCAGCGCATATTGATTTGGCACATAGTCTCAATATTATGGGACAAGCAGTGTTTGCTCATCCGAGTGTGAAAGGATGGGCGGGTGGCAAAACATGGATCAGCACACAATCACTGCTTAGACGAAATTCGATGATGACTAACCTTACCAAAGGCAATCTTAATGAACACAAAAACCGAGGTGGTATCGCAAATAAAATGCCCGATATTTCCGATCAACAAATGCGCGAATGGTTATTAGCCATTCCACCTTTGCTAGCTCCACCCACAACATCCGGGAAACAAAGACTCGCGCGAGCATATGTGTTGGATCCAGCCTATCAAGTCACATAATAAGTAATAATTAAAAGACACCCCCCACCTTTTGCGGTGTTTTTCTAAATTAAGGATATAAACATGGAACGTAGAGAATTTTTAAAATATGCAGGATTAATTTCAGCATCGGCTACTGTGCCTTTATTAACTCCAGAAATTCTCTTTGCAGCCAACGGTGCAAGCCAAAATAAAATTGTAGTATTAGTCGAACTCAAAGGTGGTAACGATGGTTTTAATACACTAGTGCCATATGCTGATAAATTGTATTACAAGCACCGTCCACGCATTGCCATCCAGCAGAGACAAGTATTAGGACTTAATAATGAGGTCGGTCTACACCCACAGATGAAAGCACTGATGCCATTATGGAACGCAGGAAATATGGCATGGGTTCAGGGTGTTGGTTATCCTAATCCGGTATTATCACATTTCCGCTCAATGGATATCTGGAATTCGGCGTCCAATGCAAATCAGGTAATAGAGGCGGGTTGGCTATCACGTGTTTTACCCAACTTCAAAAAAGGTTTACATGGGATTGCTTTAAATAAAGGCCAAGCTGAGTTAGGGCCGCTTAATAGCAGTAATCTAAATAGCGTCACCATGCAAAACCCGAAAACATTTTTAAGCCAGATTAAACGAATTAGCGATGTGAAACCAAACCAATTAAATCCTGCTATAGCGCACGTCAGTCAAACTCAGCATCAGTTATTTAGTGTGGGTGATCAACTCGCAACTAAAATGGGGAGTAAGCCAAAACGTAGCGGAGTGACTTTCTCAAAAGGTGTACTGGGACATAGTCTCGAATCGGTCGCTGAAATGATTTTGAGTGGTGTTGATTCAATCGTCTATAAGGTCACTCAAAGTGGGTTTGATACGCATTCCGGTCAACGTGGTGCACAAGACAATGCACTCTATCAGGTTGCACATGGACTAGCTTCGTTTCAGTTAGCGATGAAAAAGGCAGGCTTGTGGGACAATGTTTTAATCCTTACCTATTCTGAATTTGGCCGACGTGTCAAAGAAAATCGCGGTGCTGGTACAGATCATGGTACAGCTTCCTCTCATATGATCTTGGGTGGTAGGGTTCGTGGCGGGATATATGGTAAACACCCAAATTTTTCGCAGCTTGATGCTAATGGCAATGTACGCCATACCACTGATTTTCGCTCAATCTACGCAACAATTGCACAACGCTGGTGGAATCAACCTAACCCTTGGCAAGGTCATGCGCCATTGCCTTTAGTTTGAAGGGCACCCTCCACCCTTTTAGGGGTTTTTTATACGGCAGTGCCAATCATCAATGCTATTAATCTTTTAAATGTCGTCGGAAAAATGCGTCTACATCTGATTTTCATCAAGAAGTAAATATCCCTGTTAAATCACTCTACCGATCATCGCTTGCTCAGGCTGTAACAGTTGAAATTCTCTCTGCGCTGAACTTCGTGATTGAGTAGGCACTTTGATGGTTTTAAAGATAAATAGGCAAATACAAATGAAACTGTTGAGTTATAGCAATGTAACCGATTATTTTTTTTAGTAATTGATCAATCTAAAGGCTTTTTTATTTACCGCAAGGGATACGAAAGGTATGATTAACTATTAAGCAATTTCATCGATAGTATTTGACAGTATCATGATCTTTGGGCTAGCAAAGGATTAAAAATGATTGTAAAACATAAAGTTTTAAAAATATCAACGCCGTGTTCTTTATTTTCTGTAAATAATCTATTTTTCGTAGTTACCTTCCTATCTCTCGCTCTTATACCAATAAATATTGTTAAAGCTGATTCTATCGAGACAGAGATTTCCGGCCCAATAAATTTTATTAAAGATGATTCCAGCGACGCGGAGATCCCCGGCCCAATAAATTTTGTTAATGATGATTCCAGCGACGCAGAGACCTACGGCCCAATAAAAAAAGGTCAAGCGCTGTGGAACATCGCAAAGGAAGTCCATAAAAACGTCTTTTCTTCTGATAAATCAATTTCAATAGAACAGCTCGTTTATGCAATATACAAGCTAAATCCTGATGCTTTTAAAACAGCGAATATGAATATACTCGTTGCTGGAAGCACATTGACCCTGCCAAATTCCGAGTCTGTCAAGAAGACCTCAATTAGAGATGCCAGCAAACAATTAGCTCAGCATACGCATGCGCTAGATTTACTTCGCGTAGACGCTCAACAACTAAGATCAGCCAAAAATAAAAGTAAACATCATCAGCGACAAACAAAAGCACTGCAAAAACAACTTGCTAAATATCGACATAAAAGCAGATCGTGGAATAAAACCTACAGAGCATATGTAACTTCTAAAAGAAAGGAGATTAATGCTAAAAATCAGGTAGCCAAACTCAGTGCTTTATTGCGAGAAAAAGCCACCTTAAAAAAACCCATTAGAGTTGTTAGACGGGATAACACTAAAAGTGAAATTACCGAAGTTAATAATCGTCTTGGTCAAATTCAATCTAGCCTTGAAAATCTAAATATATCGAATGATAAATTAGTCGATCAGGTACAACAGCTAGCCACTTTAGATGATCGCGTCAAAGTGCTAGAAGAAGAGTTAGGCAAGAATGACGAACTTGTGATTGAACTAAAAAACACCCTGGATACTGTGCAACAAGCAATTAAACAGCAACAGCTTGAAAGTAAGGACTTATATCAACGCTTAAAGGAACTTAAAGCCAGTAACAGTGTTTCTTCTAAAACAGAAGTGAATGAAGAAAAAATTGAAACCTATAGAAATCCCGCTAATACTATTCTAAATAACTCAGAAAAAAGTATCGCAAATTCTAATGTGAGCGCCTCTGTTACTGTTTCAGTAGAATCACAATCCACTCAAAATAATACGACTGAGATTGAAGAATCTATTACTGATAATACTGCAATTACTAAAACAAAAGCTGAAGACACTGATGATAAAACCGCTAATATCAATAAAAAAGAACTCCAGTTAGCTTCAAACACTTCAATTGATAATGTTAATAAGGAGACCGCCAATTCAATTGATGAAGATTACAAATCGATATATTTTGCGGATATTGGAACTCCTGAAACGGCTAGGGCAATATCAATTAAATCAAGTTTTAAGATGGGTAATAGTGAAACGGAGTCTATAACAAAAAATCAAGAAATTAACGCCACAACGGAAGATCAAATTAACGGAAGAAACATTCAAGATGCTACAAACACTGTAAAAATATCCAACTCCCGGCAACCAGGCAATGACCAAAAACCAGTAATTACAGTCGGAAACAAATGGGTAGCACTCATAAAAGACAATTTATTTATTATCGCAAGTATTCTCAATGGCCTCATTCTTGTCTATGTTTTTTATAGCATTCTCTCTAAAAGACAGAGGATAGCAGAGATCGAAGAAACAGAATCTGATGACCAAGGTCCAAAACAATATGTCCCCTGGCAAGAGCGGGAAAAACCTAAAAGAGATTCCTACAAACAATAAATAGACACCCCCCTGCTTTTTGATGGTTTTTCACCTATAAGTACCTCTAATAATTAGATACTTCATCTGCGAACTATCAAGCGCACAGATTCGCGGCATGTCTTGATTCTAGATTTTTGGCGTTGCCAGATGGTATGTCTAATTAATAGAGGTGCCTTTAAATTGAATCCTGAATTTCAAGCCATGCTTTATGTTTCTTTATCAAAGCCAATGCATCCTGCAATAAGCTTTTCCCCGGCTCAGTATTAAACCACGTAGATAGCCCCGAAGGATGTGGCAGAGGTATCACATCAGTTTGCATCAACGGCGTATCAATTACAAACTGTTGCCCAACAACATCACTGAGTTTATTCGCGTTTAAATATTGAGAGATTGCGAGTTTTCCAATAGGAATAATCAATTTCGGCTGCATCAATTGGTATTCTTTTTCAAGCCAGTGTTTACAGCTCGCAATTTCCTGTTTATCGGGGACTCTATCGCCACTGCCCTTGGGATTCTTACCGGGAAAACACCGACATACCGCTGCCATATAAACTTGTCGCCGAAAATGCGCCTCATCAACGCCAATCGAGGCAAACCATTTAAACAGTGTTTTTCCCGCCGTCCAGCCAAACGGTTTTCCTACCCGCCCTTCATGAATGCCGGGAGCCTGACCAACTGTCATAACCGAAGAATATACCGGGTTACAGGTGATCACTGGCTGAATCATATTCGGGCAACGTGTACAGCCTTTTAAGTTCTGTTGGTGCTGGATGATTTTTTGGATTGTTTCTGTTTTCATCGATACTTCTATTAATGTGTTTGAACCAAAAAGGGCCTAAAAGTGGGGGAGTGCCTTTTAAGGAAGCTCTAATTATCTCTTTAGTATGGAGTGTTAATCACTTTATTCTGAAGTACAATTACTGTTTAATTTATTTAGCGATTTCTACCTGATGTTAAAATATTTTCGAAGTTTCACTTTTGTTTTATTGCTTTCAATGTCGATGGGATGTGATGCAGTTTCGACTGATTCTTTAACCACACTAACGAAAAAGCCACCAGCACCTATGTTCGAACTCCGTGATATGGATGACAATATTCATACGCTTGCTGATTATAAAGGAAAACCTGTAATCATCAATTTCTGGGCAACATGGTGCCCACCATGCCGGGCTGAATTACCCTCAATGAATAGGGCCTGGGCAAAAGTTAAAGATGAAGGCATTGCTATGCTAGCGATTAACGTGGGTGAAGACGAAGATGCTATTTTTGCCTTTACAGCTGAATACCCTATCGATTTCACTGTGCTTCTGGATGAGAATAGCGAACAGATTCCAAACTGGCAGATCACTGGTTTACCAACAACCTATGTGCTTGATCCCGAGGGTCGGGTTATCTTTCAGGCAGTCGGTGACCGCGAGTGGGACAATGATAAACTGTTAGATAAAGTTCGCGCCTTAATATCAACCTCGAAAAAAACAATAAATACAACTGATAAGCCTAAAACAGATTAATTAAAAAAGACCTTAGCCGAGCCATGCCGAGGAAACTGCTTTTTAGTGCTCGCTTGCATGCTATTGTGATTAAGTAAGCAAACCTTTTATGGTAGATCTTGCTAGAAACCGAGTATATGTGGGGTGTCTTTTTAATTAAAGTCTATCAAGTATACACAGCTCTTAATCTGCAAGGCATATAGTTAATGGTAGCGATATGCACTACAATCAGATTTGAGTCCTAATGGATTAAATTCGAATGTTTATTTACTGTCGCACAGCTTTTTTTTCTATATTTCTCAGTTTTACACTGGCTTGTGAAGCAGCACCAGCGATTGATCTTATCAAACTGAATCACAAACCACCTGCTCCGGTGTTCTCTCTGAAAGGGTTGGATGACAAAACCCATCAACTCGCTGACTATCTTGGAAAACCTGTAATCGTCTCATTCTGGGCTACCTGGTGTCCCCCTTGCCGTGCTGAATTGCCCTCGTTTAATCGTGCCTGGGATAAACTCAAGGATGACAATATCGCCATGCTTTTTGTAAATATCAACGAGGGTAAAGAAACGATTGAAGCTTTTGTACGGGAGTACCCAATCAATTTTACAGTGCTACTCGATGAATCTGCAGGGCAACTTTATAACTGGAATATGACTGGACTACCCACTACCTTTATTGTTGACCCGGAAGGTCGCGTTGTTTATCAGGCAATGGGTGAACGCGAATGGGATAACGATGAGATTCTGAATAAAGTCCGGGCACTAATAACTGCACAACCAAATATAAAACAGATGGAAAACAAGCTTCTGTGAATCAGTAACGCCTTTATTTTCAACAGAATTTTCAACCATTATAGAAACTCCAATACTGAAAATTGAAATTACTTTGTTGACAATTACTCCGGAATTGCTAAATTTGCCCCACTATTTAGCTACTTATGGATATAATTGTTAACAATGACTCCTGAAGCACTCACATCCCTGACAGAACGAAAAACGCTTTCCGAACAGGTCTTTAATGAGCTGAAGGATGCAATTATCTCGGGTAATCTTGCACAAGGTGCGAAAATTACTGAGGATGAATTAGCTAAAAAATATGGCATTAGCCGCGGCCCTCTTCGAGAAGCACTCAGACGTTTGGAAAGTATTCGCTTACTGATACGAATTCCACACGCTGGGATGCGTGTAGTAACACTCACGCCTGAAATCATGGAAGAAATCTATACCGTGCGCGAGGCTCTGGAAGGCATGTCTGCGCGACTCGCGGCAGAACGCATGTCGGATGCTGAAATCCAGTCATTGGCTGAACTCCTCGAAAAACACCAACAGACTATCGACCAATCAAAAGGTAAAGAATACTTACAGCGTGAAGGTGATCTCGATTTTCATTTTCGAATTGCCAAAGCGAGTAACAATCAATGGCTGATCGATTTGCTCAGTAGCGAACTTTATCAGCTCCTGAGAATGTGCCGACATCGCTCCAGTAAAACACCTGAGCGCCCCGAACAAGCATTAAAAGAACACAAACAAATCGTTGAAGCGATAGCGATGCGCGATGCTGAATTAGCAGAGTTACTGATGCGCAGGCATATCAGTGGCGCATGGAAGATCGTTAATAAACTACTAAATGAAGAACAACTCCACATTGAAGGAAAAAAACCATGAGTATGGGTAAAAAACTGCGAGCCGCAGTTGCAGAAAACAATCCGCTACAGGTCGTAGGTGCAGTCAACGCAAATACCGCCATAATGGCTGAAAAAGTCGGGCACAAAGCACTTTATCTCTCCGGTGGAGGTGTAGCTGCGTGTTCATTTGGTATTCCCGATTTAGGCATCACCACTTTAAAAGATGTGCTGGAAGATACTTATCGCATAACAGATGCCAGCTCACTGCCCTTACTGGTAGATGTTGATACTGGCTGGGGCGGCGCATTCAATATCGCACGTTGTACCCGCGAAATGATTCGCGCAGGCGCTGCTGGTTTCCATATCGAAGACCAGGTAATGCAAAAGCGTTGTGGTCACAGACCTAATAAAGCGATTATTTCTAAAGGGGAAATGGTAGATCGCATCAGGTCTGCAGTTGATGCAAGAACCGATGAGAATTTCGTGATCATGGCGCGTACCGATGCACTTGCCGTTGAAGGTATGGATTCTGCGATTGAACGCGCGATCGCCTGTGTTGAAGCCGGTGCCGATATGATCTTCCCGGAGGCCATGACAGAACTCTCACAGTACAAACAATTTGTTGAAGCTGTAGACGTACCAGTTTTGGCTAACATCACTGAATTTGGTTCAACACCTTTATTCACAACCGAAGAACTGGCATCAGTCGGAGTAAAACTTTCACTTTACCCACTCAGTGCATTCCGCGCCATGAGCAAAGCAGCACTGAATGTCTACCAGCATTTACTCGATGAAGGCACCCAGAAAAACGTAATCGACACGATGCAAACACGAATGGAATTATACAATTTTCTGGGCTATCACGATTATGAACAGAAGTTAGATCAATTATTCAAAGAGAAAGGATAATTATTATGAGCAACCCTGGATTCAAACCAAAAAAGTCAGTCGCACTTTCAGGAACAACTGCAGGTAATACCGCTATCTGTACAGTAGGTCGAACGGGTAATGATTTACATTACCGTGGTTACGATATCCTTGAATTTGCCGAACAAGCCGAATTTGAAGAAATTGCCTACCTGATCGTGCATGAAAAGCTGCCTAATCAGACTGAACTGGATGCTTACAAGGCTAAATTAAGGTCTTTACGTGATATCCCTGATGCAGTAAAAACCGTTTTAGAACAACTACCTAAAAGTGCTCATCCTATGGATGTAATGCGTACAGGCTGTTCTGCATTGGGTTGCTATGAAACCGAAGATAACGCTCATCCTATTGATGCTGCACGAGATATAGTTGATCGTTTGATGGCATCTTTTGGCTCTATGCTGGTTTACTGGTATCACTTTAGTCATAACAACAAACGCATAGAACTACAAACTGATGATGATTCAATCGGTGGACATTTCCTGCATTTACTTCACGGTGAAAAGCCCAAAGAATCATGGGTAAAAGCGATGCACGTCTCTTTAATCTTGTACGCAGAACATGAGTTCAACGCTTCCACATTTGCCGCTCGAGTTATCGCTGGTACTGAATCCGATATGCATTCCTGTATTACAGGTGCGATTGGCGCACTTCGCGGTCCAAAGCACGGTGGCGCTAATGAGGCTGCCTTTGAAATTCAGCAACGTTACTCGTCTGCTGATGAAGCCGAAGCTGATATCCGCGAGCGTGTTGCTAAAAAAGAGATTGTGATTGGTTTTGGACACCCTGTTTATACTGTCAGTGACCCTCGTAACGAAGTCATTAAACGCGTTGCTAAAAGCTTATCAGATGAAAATGGCAACACCTTGATGTATGAAGTGGCAGACCGCCTTGAAACCACGATGTGGGAATTGAAAAAAATGTTCCCTAACCTGGATTGGTTCTCTGCTGTTTCCTACAACCAGATGGGTGTTCCTACCGATATGTTTACACCGTTATTTGTCATCGCACGAACCTCTGGTTGGGGCGCGCATGTGATAGAACAACGTATCGATGGAAAAATAATACGTCCTTCGGCGAATTACAACGGCCCGGAAAACATGACGTTTACTCCAATTAAAGAACGTAGCTAATGAATAAAGAATATCGCAAACCCTTAGCGGGAACCAAACTTGACTATTTTGATACGCGTGCGGCTGTTGAAGAGATTCAGCCTGGTGCCTATGCCAAACTGCCTTATACCTCTCGTGTACTGGCAGAACAGCTGGTTCGCCGCTGTAGTCCTGAAACACTGACTGACTCGCTCAAGCAAATCATTGAACGCAGGCGCGATCTTGATTTCCCCTGGTACCCTGCCCGTGTCGTTTGTCATGATATTTTAGGTCAAACAGCGTTGGTTGATCTGGCTGGTTTACGTGATGCAATTGCTGATCAAGGTGGTGATCCAGCAAAAGTAAATCCTGTTGTTCCAACACAATTGATCGTAGACCATTCTTTGGCAGTTGAAGCCCCGGGTTTTGATCCGGATGCATTCGAAAAAAATCGCGCAATTGAAGATCGTCGAAATGAAGATCGTTTTCGATTTATCGAGTGGACCAAGACCGCGTTCAAAAATGTCGATGTGATACCTGCGGGTAATGGCATTATGCACCAGATCAACTTGGAGAAAATGTCACCAGTGATTCAGGCGCGTGAAGGTGTTGCGTACCCGGATACTTGTGTAGGTACTGACAGTCACACGCCACACGTTGATGCATTAGGTGTTATCGCGATTGGTGTCGGTGGACTTGAAGCCGAAACAGTGATGCTGGGTCGCCCTTCTATGATGCGGCTTCCGGATATTATCGGTGTTGAACTGATTGGCAAACGTCAGCCAGGAATTACTGCAACCGATATCGTATTGGCAATCACTGAATTTTTACGCGAGCAAAAAGTCGTTTCTGCATATCTTGAATTCTTTGGTGAAGGCAGTAAAAGTCTAACCATTGGTGACCGCGCCACCATCTCTAATATGACTCCGGAATACGGTGCCTCTGCTGGTCTGTTCTATATTGACGAGCAAACGATTGATTACCTTAAATTGACGGGTCGCGAACCTGAGCAAGTTGCATTGGTTGAGCAGTACGCAAAGGAAACCGGCCTGTGGGCTGATGATCTGGTGAATGCTGAATATGAGCGTGTATTACAATTTGATTTATCATCGGTTGTTCGGAATCTGGCAGGTCCTTCAAATCCACACCGTCGTCTTCCAACCTCTGAACTAACGAAACGTGGCATAGCAGGTAAGTGGGAAGAAAAAGAGGGTGAAATGCCCGATGGTGCAGTAATAATCGCTGCGATCACATCTTGTACTAACACTTCAAATCCTCGAAACGTTATAGCGGCTGCTTTGGTAGCACGTAAGGCTAACGAACTTGGTTTAGTTCGTAAACCCTGGGTTAAAACCTCTTTCGCACCTGGCTCTAAAGTTGCCGAGTTATATCTGAAAGAATCTGGATTGTTGCCAGAGCTTGAAAAACTAGGCTTTGGAATTGTTGGGTTCGCATGTACAACTTGTAACGGCATGTCTGGCGCGCTTGATTCAAAAATTCAGCAGGAAATTATCGATCGCGACCTTTACGCAACCGCAGTTTTATCAGGTAACCGCAACTTTGACGGACGTATTCATCCGTATGCAAAGCAGGCTTTCCTCGCCTCACCTCCATTGGTTGTAGCTTATGCGATTGCTGGAACCATCCGTTTTGACATCGAAAAAGACTCACTCGGTACTGGTAAAGACGGCAATCCAATTACCCTGAAAGACATCTGGCCAAGCGATGAAGAGATCGATGAAATAGTTGCATCCAGCGTAAAACCGGAGCAATTTCGTCAGATTTATATACCTATGTTTGATCTTGGTAATATCGAAGAAGCAAAAAGTCCTCTTTACGACTGGGATGAAAAAAGTACCTATATCCGTCGCCCACCATACTGGGAAGGTGCTTTAGCGGGCGAACGCTCCATGAAAGGCATGCGGCCATTAGCGGTTCTGGGTGACAATATCACTACTGATCACTTGTCACCATCTAACGCAATCATGCTGGATAGCGCGGCGGGGGCTTACTTGCACAAAATGGGCTTGCCAGAAGAGGACTTCAACTCTTATGCAACCCATCGTGGTGATCATTTAACTGCACAACGCGCGACTTTTGCAAATCCGAAATTGCTGAATGAAATGTGCCGTGATGAGAGTGGCGAAATAATTCAAGGTTCACTCGCCCGCGTTGAACCAGAAGGAAAGCAGATGCGTATGTGGGAGGCGATTGAAACCTATATGCATCGTGAGCAGCCTCTAATCATTATCGCAGGGGCTGATTATGGTCAAGGTTCATCACGCGACTGGGCTGCCAAAGGTGTACGCCTTGCAGGAGTAGAAGCGATTGTTGCAGAAGGCTTTGAGCGAATTCACCGCACCAATCTTGTTGGCATGGGCGTATTGCCACTCGAATTCAAAGAGGGTGAAACACGCGAAACCTATGCAATTGATGGAACTGAAACATTCGATGTTGAAGGTGATATTTCGCCTCGTGCTGAGCTCAAGGTCATAATGACTCGCAAGAATGGTGAAACAGTAACTATTCCTGTCACTTGTCGTCTAGATACTGCAGAGGAAGTTCATGTCTATGAAGCGGGCGGAGTATTGCAGCGTTTTGCTCAGGACTTCCTTGAATCAACAGCAGCCTAAGTTTAATACCTGATTTTATTGGAAAAGAATATGTCATTTGCTCCTCAAATCAAGATTCCCGCTACCTATATGCGTGGGGGCACCAGCAAAGGTGTATTTTTTAATCTGACTGATCTGCCAGAGCAAGCGCAGCAAGCGGGCGATGCACGCGATAAATTGTTGCTGCGCGTCATTGGCAGCCCTGATCCTTATGGCAAACAAACCGATGGAATGGGTGGCGCAACATCAAGCACCAGTAAAACAGTTATTCTCTCAAAAAGCACTCAGGCTGATCACGATGTAGATTACCTGTTTGGGCAAGTATCCATCGACAAACCTTTCGTTGACTGGAGTGGCAATTGTGGCAATTTGACGGCTGCGGTAGGTTCATTCGCGCTTAGCAATGGATTGGTAGATCTAGAACGGATTCCGGATAATGGCACTGCCATCGTTCGCATCTGGCAGGCTAATATCAAAAAAACCATTATTGCGAATGTACCCATTACCAATGGTGAAGTTCAGGAAACCGGCGATTTTGAACTCGACGGTGTCACCTTCCCTGCTGCTGAAGTTCAAGTCGCGTTCATGAGTCCGGTAGATGCGACGGACGCGATGTTTCCGACCGGTAATCTAGTTGATGACTTGGAAGTACCAGGAGTTGGTACCTTTAAAGCAACCATGATAAATGCAGGCATTCCGACGATTTTCCTCAATGCGGAAGATATTGGATATACTGGCACAGAATTACAAACAGTTATCAATAGCGATGAAAAAGCACTGGCGATGTTTGAAACCATTCGTGCATACGGCGCTGTGCGTATGGGTTTGATTGGAAATATTGAAGAAGCGGCTTCACGACAGCATACGCCGAAGGTAGCTTTTGTTGGCAAACCGCAAGGCTATGTTTCTTCAAGCGGCAAGCAAATTAATGCATCAGATATTGACCTGAACGTACGTGCCTTATCAATGGGCGTATTACACCATGCCATGATGGGTACCGCAGCCGTGGCCATTGGCACCGCTGCAACTATTCCTGGTACTTTGGTGAATCTTGCGGCTGGAAGCGGTGAGCATGATGCGGTCACATTCGGCCATCCTTCAGGAACATTAAAAGTCGGCGCTGAAGCAAGCCAAAATGACGGCGAATGGACAGTCAACAAAGTTGTTATGAGCCGCAGCGCACGTGTGCTGATGGAGGGATGGGTCCGTATTCCTGGTGACTCATTTTAATCAGCTATAATCTAACGGAAGTGTTTGATGAATGTTATTGAAGCTTTAGAAACAAGAAAATCGACGCGTGCTTTTCTGGATCAAGCCGTAGAACCTGAGAAAATCAATACGATTTTAAATGCTGCCAGACATGCTCCATCTGGAACGAACACGCAGCCGTGGCAAGTTTCTGTGTTAACTGGAGAAAGTAAAAAAAAGCTGCAAAAGAAAATTGAAGATGCTTTTCGCAGTGGTGATTATGGCAAAGCAGATTACTCCTATTATCCGGAACAATGGGAGTCGCCCTATAAAGAGCGGCGTAAGGAATGTGGATTGCTGTTGTATTCGACCCTGAAAATTCAGCGCGAAGATAAAGAACGGCAGATGGAACAATGGGCCGCGAATTACCGTGCTTTTGATGCGCCAGTAATGTTGCTGTTTTTTATGGACAGCAATTTAGATAAAGGCTCATACATGGATTACGGCATGTTTTTGCAATCGATTATGCTAATGGCTGTGGACCAAGGTTTAGCAACCTGTTCTCAAGCATCATTAGCCGACTACCCTGCGATTATCAAACCAGAGTTAGGCTATGCTGATGATACCGTACTGCTTTGTGGCATGGCATTGGGTTATGAAGATAAGAATGCTTTAGTCAATAGTTATCGAACACCCCGTGAAAGCGTGGATTCGTTTACCAAGTATTTTAATTAGTTATAGGCACAGTTTAGTAAACTAGAATTAGAGATATAAAAGAAACACCCCCCCCCCCACTTTTAGGCACTTTTTAGGAGAAACCAGTGAGCTACCAACAAGAATTTGATGCAGCTAAAAATAACCCCGAAGCATTCTGGAAAGAAAAATCCGAAGCACTTGAATGGTTTTCACCCCCACAAAAAATTCTCAGTCAGGATGAGCATGGTATTCACCACTGGTTTGCTGACGGTGAAATGAATACATCCCATATGGCGCTGGATTATCACGTAAATAATGGCCGAGCTGATCAAGCCGCGCTGATCTATGATTCGCCTGTAACCGATACCAAGCAGACCTTCACCTACCGCGAATTACGCGACGAAGTTGCGCTTTGTGCAGGAATGCTGAAGGACCTGGGCGTAGTCAAAGGTGACCGTGTAATCATCTATATGCCGATGATTCCAGAGGCGGCTATAGCGATGCTGGCTTGTGCACGTTTAGGTGCAATTCATTCTGTGGTATTTGGTGGATTCGCTGCACCAGAGCTCGCGGTGCGTATTGATGATGCCACCCCAAAAGTGATTCTAAGCGCATCATGCGGTATAGAAATCAAACGCGTTATCGAATATAAGCCTCTGATTGACAAAGCAATTGAAATTGCCAAACACACACCTGACCATTGTGTTATTTACCAGCGTCCACAGGCAAATGCCGATCTATCACAAGATCGTGATGTTGACTGGAAAGATGCAATCAGTAAGGCACAGCCTGCAGAGTGCACACCGGTTAAGGCCTCTGATCTGCTCTATATTCTTTACACTTCAGGCACAACGGGAAAACCAAAGGGCGTCGTACGTGAAAACGGTGGACACGCTGTTGCGATGAAATACAGCATGAAAGCGATCTACGATATCGACCCCGGAGATGTATTCTGGGCAGCTTCGGATGTCGGATGGGTAGTTGGGCATTCCTATATAGTCTATGCACCATTGTTGCACGGATGCACTACCATTTTGTATGAAGGCAAACCCATTATGACACCTGATGCAGGTGCGTTCTGGCGTATTATTGATGAAAACAATGTCAAAGGCCTATTTACGGCACCAACGGCTTATCGAGCGATTAAAAAAGAAGATCCCAACGCTGATTTTGCAAAAAAATACGATATATCGTCATTAAAAGCATTTTATTCAGCAGGCGAACGCCTTGATCCAGCCACTTACGAATGGTTAGATAAAAAATTCAAATTACCGATTGTAGATAATTGGTGGCAAACCGAAACAGGATGGGCAATCGCATCAAATATGACAGGCATCGAAAAAATGCAAGTCAAACCAGGCTCAGCGACCGTTCCCTGCCCTGGTTATAACGTCCAGATTCTAGATGAAAATGGAAAGCAGTTAGGCCCTAATCAACAGGGAAATATTGCCATCAAACTACCCTTGCCTCCTAGTTGCCTTACAACGGTGTGGGGTGACCTTGATCGTTTCAAATCAGGTTACCTGGAAACCTACCCCGGCTATTACGTCAGTGGTGATGGTGGTTATATCGATGATGATGGCTATTTATTCATCATGGGTCGCGTTGATGATGTTATTAACGTCGCTGGTCATCGACTATCAACCGGCGAAATGGAAGAAATCATTGGCAAGCACGAAGCTGTTGCCGAATGTGCGGTAATCGGTCGTCATGACGACCTCAAAGGCCAGATGCCAACAGGTTTTGTTGTACTTAAAAATGGTATAGAAACCAGTGACGAAGATATCACTAAAGAGTTAATTGCACTGGTACGTCAGGAAATCGGTGCAGTTGCCTCATTTAAAGAAGTTCATGTTGTACCTCGCTTACCTAAAACACGTTCTGGTAAAATTTTACGTAAAACCATGAGACAAATATTTAACGGTGAAGAGTATGTGATTCCATCGACAATCGATGATCCTGACTCACTGTCGGAAATTGAGGAGTTAAAGAAAAAATCTGAATGAATTTAATTTGTAATGTTAAACATTAAAAAAAAGCGTTCTATTCATTCTCTTAATCGTCTATAAAGGCCCACATGAACTCGAAAGCACAAAACATAATAGAAGAAAAAGCGACTTATCAGGATCTTGATCACGGCATCACTCTGGTTGATGCCGAGTACGGTAATAAACCCGGAGCAGCAGCAATCTATTTGATGATCGAGGATGGTGAAGTTGCCATTATCGAAACCGGTACTAACCATAGTGTTCCCTATGTCAAACAGGTACTTGAAACCAAAGGTCTGAGCTTCAAGAATGTTCGCTACGTTATCCCGACTCATGTTCATCTAGATCATGCGGGCGGAGCAGGTGAACTGATGCATTTATGTAAAAACGCTCAATTAGTGATACACCCCTTCGGCGCTGCACATATGATTGATCCGAGCAAACTCGAGGCGGGTACCATAGCAGTTTATGGTGAAAAGAAATTCCGTAAGTTATACGGAAAAATTCGCCCAGTCGATGCATCAAGAATTATAGAAGCTGCAGGCTTTTTTAAACTCAAACTCAATGGCCGTAAATTACAGTTTCTCGATACGCCGGGGCATGCTCGCCATCACTTTTGTGTATTCGATATAAAGAGTAATGGCATCTTTACGGGTGATACCTTCGGCGTTTCTTACCCTCAACTTACAACTGCGCATGGTCCCTGTGTATTTGCTACAACAACACCTGTGCAATTTGATCCTGGTTCATTGCTGCAAAGCATAGAATGCCTCGCTTCGCGAGAGCCCGACATTATGTATTTAACACATTTTGGGCCTGTGGTACCAACCGAAGTAGCAATAAAACAACTCAAGCGCTCAGTTAGAGCATTTGCCAATATGGCACTTGAACTTCAAGCAGAACCAGAAAACCGGATTGAACGCTTACAGGTGATGATAAAAAGTTATTTATTAGAAACACTAGCAGCGATGGGCTGTGAACAAAGCCCTGAATTACAAGCTGAAGTGATAGAGAATGATGTATTATTAAATGCGCAGGGGTTGGACTTTTGGCTGGGGAGGCAAGGCTAAAGTCGTAAACCAGATAATATAAAATATTAGGGTCAGATTCTGATATATAAACATAATCCCGGATATTAGTGCTACTTTTTCACCAAACCTGTATTTATTTTTGCTGAATGGATTGAATGTAATATACGAGTTCTAAAACACGAGCACGTACTGCAGTCTCTCCGCCGAAAGGTCCATACTTATCACCTATATCCATGCTATATCTATCACCCCATACCGGCATTAAACGATCACCATGACCAGAAGTATCCGCACGACCATCTATAGTCTGAAAAACCTTCAAAAACGGATATGTACCATCGTTATTCTTTGACAGCATGGTAAGGTCTGTCGGTATGATATTCAGGTATTTGCCAAGGTTTCCATCTCCCTTTGCCCCTTCACCATGGCAAGAGGCACAAGAATTCAGATATTCAGCAGACCCAATCAATTCTTCTTCTGCAATAACCGATCCGCTAATTAATAATGAACTTGCCACTAACGCTGACAACGCAAACTTACCGGTCTGACTTTTTTTTAATAATTTGAACATAAACCATTTTCCTTTCATTTGTTAGACCTACCATTCCTCTTTATATATAGCACTATATCTTGTTAATACAAGATACTTATGTCAAATCACATTTATTTTTAGCATAAGGTGATTTATGTCAACAAGCAGCAAGCGAGACTTTCATATAAATAGAAATATCGAGTTAAATAAAAATGTTTGAGCAATATAATAGTGTTAATTTAGAGGCCGCTATGAAAATACCAAAAAATAATATTTGGTTAAATCTCATAATAGAATAATCGGAACTTAAATATCAGAAATCTAATCAATAAAGAGAAACAATCTTCAAGTGGATTTTAGTATTGATATTTTAATCATTTACGCATTTATATTTCTCTTCGCAGCACTTATCCATGGAAGTATTGGAACGGGCTTTCCCATGATTGCCACGCCTTTATTAGCTCTGTTTACCGATATCCAGACAGCCATCATTTTAACCTTAATCCCAACGCTGCTGGTTAACATTGTCAGTATAGGTAGTGAAGCAAATGTAATAACAGCGCTACGACGTCACTCTCCTTTAGCATTATTCGCTCTACTTGGCAGCGCGGTAGGCACTCAAATACTGATCTTTTCAAATTCCGAGATTTTCAAAGCATTACTAGCGATTGCTATTCTTGTTTATCTCATTGCCGAAAAAATAAAACTCAATATGTCATGGATTAGAGAAAATCCTAAGCTTTCCAGGGCCGTTTTTGGCGTTTCTGGTGGATTTTTAGGCGGCCTAACCAATGTAATGGCACCAATACTGATCATCTTTTCACTGGAATCGAGACATTCTAAAAGTGACATTATTCAGGCATCAAATCTGTGTTTCCTGTTCGGTAAAATTGTTCAGATAATCCTGTTTTCTATTAATGGTAAGATTACGGAAAATGAACTATCAATGTCATCAGCAATGCTGGTTGTCACCGCCTTTGCACTATATTTCGGCATTAAAATAAAAAGAAGAATCAAGGTTGAAGTGTATAAAAAACTGCTGCGAGTACTGCTGTTAACCTTGTCCATCGTCATATTGATACAAGTATTTCTAAAAACAGCGTAACAAGTGCAGGGGTGTGAATTCAAGTCGTAAGTGCAATTCGTTTCCCAGAGAAGAATACCTCATTAGGTGTTCTTCCGTTAAGTGCTTTTCTAGGTCTGTTATTTAATCTATCCATAATCTTTTTGATTTTCTGCACAGAGACTTTATCAAAGCTCATTCTCTTAGGTAGGTACTGTCTGATTAATCCATTGGTATTTTCACTTAATCCTCGCTCTCCTGAACAATAAGGGTGAGCAAAGTACCCCTGGCTGTTAAGTGCCTTATCAACTGCTTTATGTTGGGCGAACTCAGGCCCGTTGTCATAGGTTAAGGTGTGCACATAACTTGAGAATGAGGATAATAACATGATAATCGTGTCTTTTACCTCATGGGCTTTTTTGTTGATCGACAGTGCCATTAAACTTAACTTTGACTTACGTTCAACTAAGGTCACCAAGACACACCCACCTTGTCTACCGATGACCGTATCCACCTCCCAATCACCATAGCGCCTGCGACTATCAACAATCTTAGGGCGCTGATCAATACTCACGCGATCACGTATATTATTGATTTTACGGCTACCGCCGTACTTTTTACGGCTTTTCTTCTTACAGCGTAAATAAGTGTGCAAGGTTCCTCCCTGTTGTTTATCTTCGTACACATACTGATAAATCCACTCAGGGCTAACGCTGAACTGCTTCTTGTACTTAAGCCTAATACTGATCTGTTCAGGGCTGTACTCTTGTCTTAGGCAACGTTCTATGAGCTTCCAATTTTCTTGTGTAAGACGAGGCTTGGACTTGCCTAAGCGTCGGCGCTGAAGTGTTCGTTGATGCGCACTTTTCAGGTAATACCCATGCTTACCCGTATTGCGTTTGAGTTCTCTACAGATTGTAGAGGCTGAGACATTAACAATCAAAGCCATGTCTTTTTGAAGCATGCCCATTTGATTCATTTGGTATATCTGATAACGTTCTGCCTGGGTAAGTTGTTTGTAATTCATTGGCATTCTCAAATTGGCGTTTGGAAAGTAGATAGCTTACTGCGACTTACCCACTTTCTTTACGGTTTATTGAAAATTGCACTTACTAGTTGAATTCACAGGGTGTCTTTTTAAACAATATTTCAATCATCTTTTTCTGCTACGCTCATAATAACGATGCAAATAATAAAAGGATGTTATGGTCTACTATCTCACTAAAATCATAATAACAACTGCCTTAGTTGTGTTGATATCTGAGGTAGCCAAACGCAGTTCATTGATAGGTGCGGTATTGGCCTCTATACCATTAGTCTCAGTATTTGCCATTATTTGGTTGTATGTCGATACTAAAGACATTGAAAAAATAAGCACCCTCTCGAGCAACATCTTCTGGCTGGTACTACCCTCACTAGTGCTATTTATTGCCTTACCATTGCTTTTAAAACAGGGAATGTCTTTTTATCTCAGCATCAGCCTATCCATATTGCTCACTATTGCAGCTTATTGGTTGATGCTCATTATTCTCAATCATTTCGGAATACAGGTGGAAATCTGAATGATGTTGATTCGCTAACGATTGCCCACATATAACTAGGGCATTTCTTCTGCAAACTGAGTAGCCAGATGAACTAACCGGGCGCGAAACCGAAGCTATAAAATCAAAATACCAAATAAAATAATAATATTTTTCTGCTTTAATCAATTTGCTAAGAAGCCTAATGCAACAATGGGCTTTTCGTGCAGGAAATAGACTTTTTCAACTCATTAAAATAAATAAATAATAAAAATATTTCACCAAAATGCATCCGTAAAAATAAAGAGTACGTATACAGTTTTAAGACGCAACATAAGTCTTCCATTTGATAAACTCAATTAAATCAACAAGGTAAACACCATGAAAAACAAAACTACAGCTCTAATCGCATCAACTCTTATTACCGCATTTTTTGCAAGTAGCGCGGCAATTGCCGGCCAGGCAACTGTGACTCTCGTATCTGAATCTGCTCCTATCAGTAGAGCACTTGATGCGGAATTGTTCCCTACAGATCAGTCAAATTATACCGGGATGTCCGATGACAGAGTTAACTACTCTATGGAAAGCAGCCCAATCAGCGCAGAACTTGATGCTGAGTTATTCCCAGAACATAGCCGTTAATACTTAATTTTTTATTTCTCCCTAAACGCCCCATCGCTGGGGCGTTTTTTTCTGTTATTTTCAATTATCACTGCTATATTTCACTGATGTCAGTTAGAGATACTTTTTAGCCACCCTGGTAGAAATTTTGTGGGAAATTAATTTCTCTGCAATCAAGATCGGAGGTTATAGAATTACTGCCCATTATATTCTCAGCAGTCGCTTATCATCGTTACAATTCTGGCTGTATTTTTTATCCTCTTCCCTGCAACCTCAAATCTGGAAGTGCCCGGTGCCAATGTGAAAGAATCTTATAGGTGCCTATTATGACCGACTTGCTTTTCTCTGCTTTAGGAAAACGATTGTTCAAAAGTTACCATGTCTAAAATAACATCGTGGCTGGAAGGCCTATTCCGCGAAATCTTTGCGATCTCCTACAGTTTATTCAAACTGATGATACCGATTATCGTAGTAGTTAAAATTATCGAAGAGTTAGGCGGGATAAAATACATCGGGCAAGCGCTTGAACCTGTAATGCAGCTAGTCGGCCTACCTGCCTCAATGGGGCTTGTCTGGGCTACAACCATGATCAGCAATATTTACGCGGGGATGATTATCTTCATCAGCACTCAGGAAACCTTGAGCGTAGCACAGGTCACGGTTTTAGGCGGCATGATGTTATTTGCACACTCTTTACCAATAGAAATCCGAATAATGCAAAAGGCTGGAGTCCGGGTTTTCTACACCCTGATATTACGTATAGGTGGCGCATTGTTATTAGGGATTATCCTACACCAGATATACGCTTGCAGTGACTGGTTGAACCAAGCTAACATACCACTCTGGAACCCGGATATAAACCCGGATAACAGACTTACCGCATGGGTTTTAACGCAAATCAAAATGCTGTTTCAGATATTCTTAATCATCAGCGGATTAATTATTTTCCTCAGATTATTAAAACTAAGCAGTGTTGAAAAGCTGATTGGTTGGTTATTACAACCACTATTGAAGTTACTTGGCTTGAGTAACACAGCCTCCGTGATAACTATCATTGGGATGTCCTTAGGTTTAACCTATGGCGGCGGTTTACTCATCAATGAAGCCCGGAGTGGCAGAGTATCAAAAACTGATATTTTTGGATCAATCACCCTGCTTGCAATCTGCCACAGCATTATTGAAGATACTTTACTGATTATGCTGCTAGGTGCAGATATTTCAGGAGCTTTATATTTTCGTGTGTTATTCGCACTGTTGTTAACCGCTGTCCTGATTCGCCTAACCAGAAACCTCTCTGAAAAATACTTTAATGACTATTTTGTTTATCCCACAAAATAGATACCTGAGAACCACTTGTTAATTTTTATAAAACCCACATAATCATGTTTCAAGTACCACCTTTTAAGCGAGACACCAACCATGCAAATGCAAAGCATAATTGAAGAAAAACTCACCAACGTACTATCACCAGAGGTGCTAGAAGTGATCAATGAAAGCCATATGCACAGTGGCCCAGCGACTGAATCACATTACAAGGTTGTAGCCGTGAGTAAAGAATTTGAAGGGAAAATGCTAATCGCCAGACACCGCATGATCAATGCCGCACTGGCAGAAGAATTGAATCAGATTCACGCCCTCGCATTACACACCATGACACCCGATGAGTACTTCGAAAAAGCGGGAAAAGTCGCAGATTCACCCTTATGTGAAGGCGGAAGCAAGTAAAAGGGCTTCCTGATAAAGGTAAAAGGACACCCCCTACTTTTAAGTGATTTTTATGCGGCTGCGCCTATCCTTCGAATCAGCATAGAGTTGCTATTAATGTTCTTACAAACTAGCTGCCACTTTATTAGTTAATTCCATCATACGATTCATATAACCCCATTCGTTGTCGTACCAAGCGTAAATTTTTACCTGTGTGCCATCTATAACCATTGTTGATTGTGCGTCGATAATGGATGAACGCGGATCATCTTTGAAATCGACTGACACTAATGGGCGTTCTTCATAACCAAGGATATCTTTTAAATAGGTTTCTGAGGCTTCTTTAAAGTAACTGTTAATTTCTTCAGCAGTCAAATCTCTTTTTGCTTCAAAAACAAAATCTACCAACGACGCATTTAACAAGGGTACCCGCACAGCCATACCATTTAATTTTCCAGTGAGTTCAGGGAATATTTTAGTGATAGCTGTCGCCGATCCGGTACTCGTAGGAATCAGAGATTGTCCACAGGCGCGTGCCCTACGCAGGTCTTTGTGACCTTTATCAATAATTGTCTGGGTGTTGGTAATATCGTGGATGGTTGTCATGCAACCGTGCTTTATTCCTACCTTTTCATGCATCACTTTTACGATGGGAGCGAGGCAATTGGTGGTGCACGATGCCGCTGTAATAAGATGATTTACTGCTGGATTATAATCGGAATCATTAACTCCATAGACAATATTCAATGCACCCTCAACCGGTGCAGCAACGATGATTTTTTTAACTCCCTGGTCAAAGTAGGCTTGTAGCTGCTCAATTTTACGAAACTTCCCTGTGCATTCAAGCACGATGTCGCAACCGGACCAGTCTGTATCAGCAATCGCCTGATTTGAGCTGTGCGTGATTTTACTGTTTTTATTAGAATCGTTAATAATAATCTGATCACCATCGGCAGCACATTCTGGACCCCAGGTTCCATGCACCGAATCGAACTTGAGTAAATGTGCTGATGTCCTGGCATCAGCAACGATCTCATTGATGTGCTGAAAAGTGAATGCAGGATTGTCCCACGCCGCTCTTATTCCAAGGCGTCCCATGCGCCCAAAACCGTTAATACCTATTTTCGTCATACTTTTTTTCCTGCTAGAAAATCTCAAGTCAATAATCGACCCATAATACTAAATAAATATGACAGAAGCGTTAACTAGATATAAAAAAGACACCTCCCCCTACTTTTAGGCACTTTTACCAGATCTAAGCACCAATGGAAGGCTTGATTTATAAGTTCAAATCATTTTTTTTAATTATTATTATGACTTAATAAACTTAACAACATCTACTCCGTGTAACCAGAAGGAGACACTTTCATTTCTTTTCTCATCTTCTATCACATAATATTTACTTGTAGTTTTAAAAGCACTTTCTAAAAAAACATAGACTTTCTAGTGAACAACTTTTGTAATTATGAATCTTGAACTTTTTGGTATATTTGCAACAGTTCCTTGTTCGGAAATACCATATCCATCATCCCAAAATCTGGCGATTATAATCACACTATTGAATCTCTTGGAGACTGGATCACCCAACATGTTTTCAGGAATGGGGCTTACTTTGACAGCAGGTATTTTAAAATAAAACTGTTATCCTATCATAGGATCAGAATTATCATAACTTAAATAAGTTCCACCTCTAATCCACCAAGCTACAATAGCGACCAACAACAAAAATAGGATTATTTTTACTTTCCGCATTACTTATAGTCAAATTTGATTAGGACACCAGTAATTATAAATCAATAACATAATCTCAATCATGAAACCTAATGGTTAGATTATCGTTATCCAACTCCCTACTTTTAAGCCATTTTTCATTTATCTACTCCAGAAACCGCTTTTCTGCCTCCGGTAGGAATGGATCTTTGAAGCTGTAGCATCTGCCGGAAAGTCCAAACGAATCGCGCCGTCACTAACTGTATCCAGGAGTTTCACCCCCGCTGTTTCATAGCGCTCTACTATTTCCGGCTTTGGATGACCAAATCGGCTTCTGTAACCTGCTGGAATCAAACCGATTTTCGGTGAAACGCTTTCAATAAATTCTATTGAGGAAGAGGTTTTACTTCCGTGATGTGGCACTGTTACGACTTCGGATATTAATTTATCCGGGTAATTCTCGATCAGTTTTTGTTCGCTTAAGGCTTGAATATCAGCTGTTAGCAAAAGTGAATGATACTGATTTGACACGCGTAACACACAAGATCGGTTGTTATCATTTTCCGGATATTTTTCTGGTGGAGAAAGCATTTCAAAATCAACGCCTTCCCATTGCCATTGCATGCCTTTGACGCAGGCTACGACCGAATTGCCGCTGAGAATGGAAGTATCACTGCTCAGTATATTGTTAACTTTAAGCGTATCAACCAAGTATCTGGCACCACCACGATGATCATTGTCTTCATGTGACACAATCAGTCTATCCACTTCATCAACGCCTTTGGCGCGCAAAAAAGGAACAAGCACCAGCTTGCCAACATCGAAACTATCACTGAAGCGCGTACCGGTATCATAAACCAGCGTATGTTCTGCTGTTTGAACGACTGATGCCATACCCTGCCCGACATCCAGTAGAGTATAACTAAAAGAACCTTGTTGCGGTTTTTCTGGGTTAAACAAAAAGGCAGGAACGATTAGAACAATACCCAGCCAGCGAGCGGGAAAGCCCTTAGGCAATAAGAAAAATAACAGACCAGTAAATGCCACAATTAAATGCACACTGGGAATCTCTGCCGGATGAATATTTGCCAGTGGCGACTCAGCTAAATAGGCCAAACCCTTGAATAAATAATCGATCGATACTGCAGAAACGCTCAATAACTGATCCGATAAAACCGTAGAAAATAACATCAGGATCAGTGCTATCAGGCTTAGTGGCACAACGACCAATGAAACCCATGGAATTGCGAATAAATTAGCCACGGGTGAGGTCAGTGAAGCGGTTCCAAAAAATAATAATGTTAGTGGCAACATCGCAATTGACAGCACAAGCTGCAATTTAATGATCACAAAACGTGGTTTCTGGATTTGGCGTTTAAGAAATATCAGAATCAATGTCACAGCCAGAAACGACAGCCAAAAACTAATTGTCATCGCCGCCAGCGGATCAATGATCAATACCCCTATTAATGCCAGTGCCAGGATACTTGATGCGTCATAATTTCGTCGTGAAACCAGCCCCCACATTCCAATAACAACCATCAACAATGCACGCTGTGTTGGTAAGGTAAAGCCTGCCAACATGGCATAGACCAGCGCAAACAAAACGCCCAGTACGCCACCCACAATTCTTAGTGGAACTCTCTCATTCAGATTTGGAAAAAGTCGCCATATAAGCATTACCGGGAAAAAAGCAAAACCAGCTACAACCGCTATATGTAGACCGGAAATTGCAACCAGATGGCTGGTACCTGTCTGCCGTAATAGCTGCCATTGTTGATCATCAAGACTATTTCTGACGGCAACCGTCAGTGCGCTTAACACAGCCGCAGATGACTTGTTGATTACGTTGTCCTGAATTTTTTCATGAATAAGCTGACGCCAGTGATTGATTGACCACCAAGGCGCTTCATCAAGACGTTTATTTAGCTGTTCTGACTTTCGTATATAACCCGTTGCGAGAATTCGCTCTGTAAACAGCCACTTTTCATAATCAAAGCCACCGGGGTTCATAAAACCAGAGGGCCGTTTCAGGCGAACTAAAAATTGCCAGTTCTCACCCGCATTAATAATTTGCTGCTGTTGAAACCAGCCGAGTCTGATTATGCCATTAAAATCACTATTCTCGATGTTCTTTGTAGTATCGGCCGATTTATCTGGCAAGATTGCCTGATCTACCTTAAAACGAAATCGTACACCATCTCCAGCAATATTTGGAACATCCAAAACTCGTCCAGTGACAAATAACTCTTTGCCTTCCAGCTCACTGGGTAATCGATTATCCAGTAATGTTTGTACACTGAATGCTGCCAATAACAAACCTATGAAGAAAGCAGCTATAGCTTTGAGAAAAAAACTTATCTGTGATGACTTCTTCCCAATAAAAAATATCAAAATAACAATGACGCAGGCCAATAGTAATATCCAAATCAAATCGGGTAGTACAGTAAATAACTGCACTGAAAAGGTACCGATTAAAAATAAGATGGAAATTAGCCGCATTTTTTAATTATTTATAGTATTTAGTATGTTACTTATGACACAACATTAGCATTTAGATAGAATATCAGGAATATGCCCAAAAAGTACTTAAAACGCTATTCACCAAGTCCTAAAACTATTCGGGAGAATAAGGCTTTAGCTTTTTTAGGTGAAGAAATTCACAAGCCCAACTTGTGGCATATGAACCGCCATTCTGTTTCAAAAGCTTTTGCCATCGGCTTATTTTGTACCTGGTTACCCTTTCCACTGCAAACAGTAATTGCTGCTTTACTAGCCATCTACTATCGTGCACATCTTCCTTTATCTGTAGTATTAGTGTTTGTTACCAATCCTGTTACTATTCCGCCAATGTTCTATTTTGCCTACAAACTAGGCAGCGTGATGCTAGGGGTTGAGCTTGAATCGGTAACAATGGATTTAAGTTGGCATTGGTTTACTTCTACACTTGGACAAATCTGGCAACCATTATTATTCGGATGTTTAATGCTGGCCATTGTTTCTTCTGCCATAGGATATTTTACGATTAACACACTTTGGCGAAAAAGTATAAAAAATCGCTGGAAGCATCGCAGAGAACAAAGAGAGGCAAAACAGGCTAAAACTGCGATAATGAAAGAAATCAAAAAAGCGATGAAAGAATCATAAATATTAAAACAAACAATCAATTTAGCTTTATTGTCTTACAGTAATAGTAACCTAAGCCCCTTACGGTCGTTAATAATCCGCAACATACCTGCAAAGGGCATATCAAATAATTGCTGACTTGATAGTGGCATATCCAGAATTATGCCAATAATGGCGCGTGTCACCCCAAGATGAGATGCTAGAAGAATATGCTGATCCTGATAATCTTCTAATACTTTAGTAAAAGCTTGGTTGACGCGAGGTGTGAAAAACTCTAAAAGCTCAGCATTAGCTGGTCGACTATTGACGGGATCTGAAAAAAAATTCCAATAATCCTGTTCCGAATTTTGCTTTATTTGAGCTGGAGTCTGCCCTTCCCAGTTACCGTAACCAGCCTCACGAAAGTTTTCAATGACTTCAACCGGGATATTATTTTTTTCACCTAAATCATACGCGAAATCTCGACAACGTAGCATCGGCGAAGAAACGATGGCCGTCCAGCTGGCTTTATTATTCTCCACACTCGCATGCATTTGCTGCCACCCTATTTCGCTCAGCGGGTGATCCGTACCACCACCTCGATACATTCTGCCACCCTCGGGCTCTCCATGTCTAATAATATCAATGACAGTCGTTGTCATTTTTTATCTCCTGATCTTTATAACTAAAGGCATCCGCAGGAAGTTTTACACCCAAAACTCTCTCAAGCCTTTGCCATTCAAAATAAGAGCCTGGATCAGTCTTACGTCCTGGTGCAATATTTTCATGCCCTGTAATTGCCTCTGGCGATAAACCTGGATAGCTTTCTAGAAGACTTTTAATCGTTGCTTCAAGTGAGCGGTACTGTCTTTGCGTGAATGGCTCAAAATCACTACCTTCCATTTCAACACCAATAGAAAAATCATTGCAAACCTTACGCCCCAAAAACTCGGATTCGCCTGCATGCCAGGCGCGTTTATGAAACGGCACATATTGAACCACTTCGCCATCACGACGGATTAATAAATGACTGGATACCCGTAATTCATGGATATCCTCATAGTAGGGATGTTCATTTTTATCCAGGGTATTAGTGAAAAGCTGATCAATGCCATCGCCTCCATACTGATTCGGTGGCAGGCTGATATTGTGAATTACTATTAAACTAATATCATTTTCATCTGGACGATCATCGTGGTTTGGTGACAGGCATATACGCGCATTTTCCATCAGCCCGGTACGGATAGAAACGGAATTAGAATGGTTATTTGAAAGCTTTCTTGGCATGAGTATATTATGCCAGAACATTAAAAAGGACACCCCCCCACTTTTGGACGTTTTTCAGAATATTCTCATGGGGATAGACTTCTTAGCCTCCAGACCATTGAGTTTAATTACTAGATAGTGTATCAAATTTCAATTGAGTATAAGTGCCATAAAAGCTCTTCGGGTCCATATAACCTTGATGCCCGAATACTTCTACGCCGTTATTCAAAAACAGAATGGTTGGCTTAGCCCACGTGGCGGTATTGATGGTTAATCCAACCAGTTCGTTTGCCTTACGATAGGTGATCTGCGTTGGTTTATTATAACTAGAGACAACATTCGTTTTAAATTTTTCACAATAAGGACAATAGTCTGCAGAGTCTACTACCACTATTTGCTGGCCTTTTAAAAGCGCAGAATTATTAATCGCGATTTTGTTAGCATCAGTCACAAACTTCACACCCGTTGAATGGTCTGGTCAATAGCCATTCGGATTTTTTACCAAATTATCCTGATGATGATCTTCAGCAGGGAAAAACTGCGTCAGTGCTTTAACCTTTGTCACAATTGTGCCATAACCTTCATTCGCTAAACGGGTTTGATACTGTTTAAGCACCTGTTGAGCAACGTTTATTTGATCAGGACTATTGGTCAAAATTGTTGAACGATATTGAGTGCCTATATCATTACCCTGACGATTAACTTGCGTAGGATCATGACTTTCAAAGTATTTACGAAGAATATCTTCAAGCTTAATCTGGGAGGTGTTGTAAGTTACTTTAACCACCTCATCATGGTTATAAGGGTTATTCTTATGCCGATATTGTGTGATTTCTCGGTAGTTCGGTTTAACACCTACGCCATCGGCATAACCCGACACGGCATCAATGACACCCGAAATAGCCTGGTGGTGTTTTCCGCACCCCCAAAACAATTGTATCTAGATTTTTAGAGGCTGGAATCTATGCATCCAGTTTTTTATCTACGGATTTATAGACGTCTGGTTTGTTTGCAGTAGCAAAAAAAGTAGAAAGTGCAGCAAGTAGTATTATCAGTAAACGTGTCATGAAGAATCCCTTTATTACTTCTAAACGTAAAGATGAGTGAATTAGATGCAGATTTAGTGTCTCTCAACTTAACACCAAAAAACTCACAAAAACATACAAGGAAGACAGCTTCCACTTTAAAGTGATTTTTCATTTTTATTTTATGAGAGGAGCCCTAAAGATGACTAAAAGAACATATGTGGATCTTACTCGTTTTTAAAACACTCGCCTTTACGGATCAGCTTTAAACAACAAAACTGTTGCCCGAGTGCTTTCGGCCAGACACTTTTTCATAATAATTATCACAGCTTGTTGCTGATCACGTTATAATTTTAACTCTCATTATTTTGACCTTGCAACTATGATCTTTTCAAAATTTGGCAATAAATTCACTCGCCCAAATGGCATTACACAGTTGATGGATGATCTGGGTAAAGCAAATAGCAGCAATAACCCTGATATCGTGATGTTGGGTGGGGGCAATCCTGCAATTATTCCTGAATCTAATGCAATATTTGTAAAGGAATTACAGCAACTGATTGCCAGTTCCAAGGTTGATCAGATGCTTGGACTTTATGATGGTCCACAGGGTAATGATGAGTTTCGCATTGCACTGGCAACCAAACTCAATGATATTTATAGCTGGGGACTTGATGCGGATAATATTTCACTGAGCAATGGAAGTCAGGCGAATTTCTTCAGTTTGTTTAATCTATTTGGCGGTGAAATGCCGGATGGCAGCATGCAGAAAATTCTGTTTCCCCTGTCACCTGAATATGTGGGCTATGCGGATCAAGGGTTATCAGAAGATATGTTTGTTTCGATAAAACCTTCCATTCATATCCTGGAAGATACCGAAAACAACTCTAAACAATTTAAATACGAAATTGATTTTAATACATTAGAGAAAACTTTGTTGTTAGCTGAAAAATCTGATCAAAAATTCGGTGCGATCTGTGTTTCAAGGCCGACAAACCCCACAGGCAATGTAATTACCGATGCCGAGTTAAGCCACCTTGATAGACTGGCGCAGCAATACAAGATTCCCCTAATTGTCGATAACGCCTATGGCCACCCCTTCCCCAGTGCGATTTACACCGATGCTACATTGACTTGGAATTCAAATATGATTCTGTGCATGTCCTTATCCAAGCTTGGTTTACCAGGATTGAGAACAGGTATTGTGATTGCCAATCATGAAATAATTAGAGCTATGAGCCGCATCAACGGCATTATGATACTCGCTCCGAATAGCGTCGGCCCAACCTTGATGACTCGCATGATCAAGGACAAGGAATTACTCAAACTATGCCGCACCGTGATCAAACCTTTTTATGAGGATAAGGCCTCAACTGCGGTAAAATTATTTGATGTAATCTTTGCCGATCTGCCGGTTTATCTGCACAAACTTGAAGGCGCATTTTTCATGTGGCTATGGTTCAAGGATATGGGGATTAGCAGCGAAGAAATCTACGAAAGGCTGAAACAGGATAATGTTTATGTGATTCCCGGGCATAATTTTTTCATCGGCATAGAGGATGAATGGCCACACAAACACCAGTGCATACGTATCAACTATGCCAAAGATGAATTGACCTTAAGAAAGGGGTTAGAAGCGATTAGACGGATTATCAGCGGATAAGTATCCGAATATACAAAAAATGAGTTTCTTACGAGTTATAAATAGACACCCCCCACCTTTTAGAAGGTTTTTCGGTAGTTAAATCAAGCAAGAGAATGTGTAATAATCAGTCTTTGAAACTTTAAAATACCTATGGATAACAAAGCACACTGGAACAAAGTTTATCATGATAAGAAGGTAACGGAAGTCAGCTGGTTTCAGGAACACGCTGAAACCTCGTTGCGACTGATCCGGCAGCATGTAACAGATCAGAACGCACAGATTATCGATGTCGGTGCTGGCGCTTCTACCTTGGTTGATGACTTAATTGCTGCTGGCTATAAAAACATTGATATGCTGGATATATCTGAAGATGCATTGGCAATCACGCGAAAACGCATTAGTAATCAGAATATCACTAGCAGAACGAAACTTAACTGGCTAATTGGCGATATCCTAAAAACAGACCTTTCCAAACAATACTATGATGTCTGGCATGATCGCGCGGTGTTCCACTTTTTGACCAATGCTGAAGACCGAAATCGGTACATACAACAAGTTCTGCATGCCTTAAAGCCAGGCGGCAAGATATTCATCTCAACCTTTGGCCCTGATGGTCCGTTACAATGCAGTGGCTTACCCATAGTTCGGTACAGTCATGATTCATTGCATAATACATTTGGTCAATCTTTTAAGTTGTTAGAACATGGTGAAGATTCCCATCAGACACCAAGTGGCACAATTCAAAAATTCATCTACTGTTACTGTAAATTACAAAACTAAATATCATTACGGGGGAAAAATGACCGAAAAATTAGTTGATGCGCGCATCACACCTACCACAAATTTAAATATTCTATCGCAGCTTGAGGTTGCAAAATTACTCGATAGTAGCCAAAAAGGCCTTTACAAACTGTTTCGGCAATGTGCTTTAGCCGTATTAACCCATGGAAACTATACGGATGATGCAAAAGAGCTGTTAGAGCGACACAAAGCCTTTGATATTCGTATTATCCAGCAAGATCGGGGTATCAAACTTGAAGTTAAAGGTGCACCCGCTGAGGCCTTTGTTGATGGCAAAATGATTACCGGTATCAATGAACACCTATTTGCGGTATTGCGCGATATTATCTACACCCATGATGCCATTATCAACAATCCCAATTTCGATCTTGATGAAACCTATGGCATTACCAATGCAGTCTTTCACATCATGCGTAATGCTGGTATCTTGCGCCCGAGAACACGGCCTCAACTAGTCGTCTGCTGGGGCGGTCATTCTATTTCCCGTGAAGAATATGATTACACCAAAGAAGTCGGTTACCAACTCGGATTACGCTGGATGGATATTTGTACAGGTTGTGGCCCGGGTGCCATGAAAGGCCCAATGAAAGGCGCTACATATGCTCATGCAAAACAACGCATTACTGATGGGCAATATCTAGGTATTACCGAACCCGGCATTATTGCTGCTGAGTCACCCAACCCGATTGTTAATGACCTGGTCATTTTACCGGATATCGAAAAGCGTCTAGAAGCTTTTGTGCGCACCGGGCATGCGATAGTAGTCTTCCCTGGCGGGGCAGGAACAACCGAAGAAATACTGTATATACTCGGTATTTTATTACATCCGGATAACGCCAAAATACCTTTTCCACTAATTTTTACTGCACCAGAAAATTCGAGAAACTATTTTCAAAAAATAGATGAATTTATCGAAGCAACTCTTGGTAAATCAGCTAAGAAGCGCTATGAAATAATTATTGATAATCCACAGAAAGTAGCCAATATTATTAAACGCGGTACTAAAAAGGTCAGAGATTTTCGTCGTATACACAGTGATGCCTATTACTTCAACTGGCTTTTGAAAATCGATAAAGAATTCCAGCAAACCTTCATCCCCAACCATGAAAACATGGCAAATCTGGAATTAAGCAAAGACCTGGATACCCATGTACTTGCGGCAAATTTACGCCGTGCCTTCTCTGGAATTGTAGCCGGAAATGTAAAAGATGACGGTATCCGCGCCATCGAAAAATATGGTCACTTTAAAATCAGCGGCGATCAAGAAATCATGCAAAGAATGGACGAACTATTAGCCTCATTTATTAAACAAGACCGCATGAAACTACCTAGTGATGTACCTTATATGCCTTGTTATGAGATTGTTACGTGAATGGATAATTAAAAGACATCCCCCACCTTTTAGCCACTTTTTATAATGAGGTAGTCTAGATGGAAGAATTAACCAACTTCTATCAGCAATGCTTTTGGGCATAAAAAAGGTATTTAAAGAAGTTAATTTTTGACACCTCCCTACTTTTGGGCACTTTTTCTAGCATTTGTTTATTTAATTACGCTTGCACAAAACATCAAATTATTGTTGTTTTTAGCGGTACCATATTGGACTCAAACCGCATGGAAGTGTGTAACATTGTTTTAGTTTTATCAGGTGCCAATTTAAAAGTGTCTCTCGCAGTTTGCATTGGAAACAGCGTCTTAGTTTCATCAATTTGAGGGTTTGGTTACAAACAGCTTTGTTTTCAGCCAATCCTTTCTTTACTTATAATCATGGTAACTTCTGTTATCATTTATCTCCTCTATTAAATAATTACATAACAATCCCATCAAAAAAGAGCGGCAAAAGCTGGCCGCCTTTTTATGCAAAGCATTAGGCACCAATATGAATCTGAGCTTCAACTTGGAAGATGCGATCCAATTAGCTATTGGATCATTTGCTTTGACTGTTCACATTTCGTTCTCAGAAAATGCCTGGAAAATAGGTTAAACTCTTCCATTAACAATCCTGCTCATGGTTTTAATTTTGTCTATTGCGTTCTTAAATTTTTTTGCATATGAAAGCGTATTCCAGGCAGACATAAATTATAGAATCTCTGTTTTTGTTGTCCTGATTGTTCTTGCGTACTTGATGGCAGCTTTAGTTGTTTCGTTTGTTTTGATTGCACTGGATAAATTTACTTTGATTACCGAGCCGGCTGTTGCGCTGAAGCGTCTGATCATAATCCCAGCATCTATGGGACTATCGTCGTCGATAGTTTTGATAAAGAATAAATGCCAGACAGGTCAATTAACTACTCGCCTGCGGTGTCAAACGTAGAAATCTTCGCCAGTTATTAAAATATTACTAATTTTAATACTGTTTTATTAATCAAGTGTTCGTGTAAAATGAGATAAACAAAATGGCATGAATATCAATAACAACAAACTTTATATAGTACTGATCAGTGTTCATGGTCTCATCCGTGGGCGGGATCTAGAGCTTGGCCGAGATGCAGATACCGGCGGCCAGACAAAATATGTCGTCGAACTGTTGCGTGAACTCGGTGAACGGCCCGAGGTAGGGCAGGCCGTACTCTTAACTAGGCGTGTCGTTGATCCTGGCGTAAGTGATGATTACCAGCAGCCGGTCGAAGTCCTGTCGGATAAAGCCCGCATCGTTCGTATCGATTGTGGAGAAGAAGGTTACCTGCCAAAAGAGTTATTATGGGATTCTCTTGATAGCTTTGCCGATAATGCACTTGAATATATCAATCGCCAGAATCGGTTACCTGACATAATACACAGTCATTATGCCGATGCCGGTTATGTCTGTACCCGGCTTTCACACCAGCTCAATATTCCATTGCTCCACACGGGCCACTCACTGGGGCGTAGCAAACGTAAGCAGTTGCTCGCCAGCGGCATGAAGCGCGATATCATCGAGCAGCGATATAATATCTCTAGGCGTATCGATGCAGAGGAAGAGGTGCTGGGTACCGCCGAGTATATAATTACAAGCACCAAACAGGAAATTGTAGAACAGTACGGCATGTACGATTATTATCAGCCGGAAAGAATGAAAGTGATTCCCCCGGGAACCGACCTCGAAAAATTCCACCCACCCGGTGGAGATGAACGTGACAGTGTTATCTATCATGATATTTCACGCTTTCTGCAGGATCCGGACAAACCAATCATACTGGCCTTATCCCGCCCTGATCACAGAAAGAACATCAATACACTGGTAGAAGCTTATGGTGAGTCGGAAGAACTCAAGAAATTAGCCAACCTCGTCATCATTGCCGGTAACCGTGATGAGATCCGCGATATGGATAGTGGCATACAGGATGTACTCACAGAAATTTTTCTCTCCATAGATTCTCACGACCTCTACGGCAAGGTCGCTTATCCCAAACACCATCGCTCGGATGATGTTCCTATTATCTATCGCCTGGCTGCTTCCTCCGGCGGAGTGTTTGTTAACCCGGCACTCACTGAGCCGTTTGGCCTGACACTTATCGAAGCGGCGGCTTCTGGACTACCGATAGTGGCAACCGAAGATGGCGGCCCAACAGATATTATCGATAACTGTCATAACGGTTACCTGGTCGATCCGCTCGATAAGCAAGCGATAGTCGAAATGTTACTGAAAGTGCTGGTCGACAGGGATAACTGGAAACGGCTGGCCCACAATGGCATCGAAGGCGTGCGTCACCACTATTCATGGCAGGCACATGTTGAAAAATATCTTAAGTTGATAAAACCTGTTGCCGACAAGAGCGAATCGATCACCAGGATTGCTCTCAAACGCCGTCCCATGCTCTATCATGACCGTGCGTTGATAACGGACCTTGATCAGAACCTCCTGGGAAATCCAGAGTCACTGAAAGAGTTCGTGCGTGTGCTGCAGGATAATAGAAAACGCACGACATTTGGTATTGCGACAGGCCGCCGTCTTGATTCTGCATTGAAAGTACTCAAGCAGTACCATATACCTCTACCCGATTTTCTGATCACCAGCCTCGGCACCGAGATTTATTACAACCCGGGGTTGACTCGCGACGTAGCATGGTCAAACCACATCGATCACATGTGGAGACGGCGGGCTGTAGTGAATGTGCTCAAGGAACTGCCCGGCCTTGAACTACAGCCAAAAACTGAGCAGAGTAAATACAAGATCAGTTATTACTATGATGCCTCCATTGCACCTGAGGTTGACGAGATCATTCATCTTCTGCACCAGCAGGAACAATCAGTGAACGTCGTTCTGGCCTTCGGGCAGTATCTTGATATCGTGCCGGTGAGAGCATCAAAGGGTTTTGCCTTACGCTGGTTTGCGGAGATGTGGGGCATCCCGCTGGAACATATCCTCGCCGCCGGCGGTTCCGGTGCTGATGAGGATATGATGCGGGGTAATACCCTGTCAGTCGTCGTTGCCAATCGTCACCACGAAGAACTTTCTGAGCTTGCCAACAGTGAAGACATATACTTCGCAGACAGGCCTTTTGCAGCAGGCATCCTGCAGGCTATCGAGCATTATGATTTTTTCCGCGAAGAAAGGTGAATACGTGATGCCGGTCAGGCTGCTGTTATGTACCGATCTTGACAGAACACTGCTGCCAAACGGGCTGCAGCCTGAATCGCCCGGTGGCAGGCAACGTTTCAATCAGCTTGTTGCACATTCTGGAGTAACCCTGGTTTATGTCACTGGTAGAGACCAGGATCTAGTTGAGGAAGCTATCGGTAAATATCAGCTGCCTCGACCGGCTTATGTTATCGCCAATGTCGGATCGACCATCTACGAGTTGCAGCAGAATGAGTGGCTGCACTGGGAAAAATGGCAACAGGAAATATCACCCGACTGGCAGGGTACAACCCATGAAGAGATGCGTTTGTTATTCAGTGAAATACCGTCACTAACCCTGCAGCAGGAAGCAAAACAAAATCGCTATAAGCTCAGCTATTATGTCCCGCTTGAAACTGATCATGAAGCTCTGATGTCAGTGATGCAGGAAATTCTAGACCGCCAGTCTATAAGGGCCAGCCTGATATGGAGTATCGATGAGATCGCCGCTATCGGCTTGCTCGATGTGCTGCCGGCGAGCGCGAGCAAGTCACATGCTATCGAGTTTCTTATGCAGCAGCTTGGTTATGATCTTTCAAATACGATCTTTGCCGGTGATAGCGGTAATGATCTCGCGGTAATGTGCAGCCCGATCAAATCTGTCCTGGTCGCCAATGCCAGTGACGAAGTACGTCATCAGGCAGCGCAGCGGGTGTTGAAAACGGGGCATGGCGAATCACTGTACTTTGCTGAAGGCGGCTTTCTCGGAATGAATGGCAATTACAGTTCTGGCATACTTGAGGGTATCGCACATTTTATGCCTGCGACTATCAACATTATGGATGGCTCAAGATGAAAATTAATGACCAGACTGTTCCGCTGATATTTGGTGAGGTGCTGTTCGACTGTTTTCCGGATGGCAATTCAGTACTTGGCGGGGCGCCATTCAACGTGGCCTGGCACCTGCATGCTTTTGGTCAGTCACCACTGATGATCTCACGCATCGGTGATGATGCGCTGGGAAAAAAGGTGAAGTCTGCGATGCAGGACTGGAAGATGAATACTACAGGCCTGCAGCTTGATCCGGAACACCCAACAGGCAGTGTCGATATCGAGTTCGATAACGGTGAGCCGCGATACACCATCGTGGAACATCGTGCCTATGATTACATCGATGCCGCCTCGTTGCCGTCATCGGCAGAAAACAGTGTGCTCTACCATGGCTCACTGGCGCTACGAAATCAGAATTCCCGTGAAGCTCTGGCAAAAGCTGAAACAGCAACATACTGGCAATATATTCATGGATGTCAATCTGCGTGATCCGTGGTGGCAGAAAGAATTTGTTTTGAAGCTGGCTGATGATGCCGACTGGGTCAAGCTCAATGAAGATGAACTGGTACAGCTTGGCAGTGGTGCCGGTGATATCAGATCACAGGCGCGTAAATTTATCGACACACATAGATTAAATGGCCTGGTTGTTACCCTGGGGGCTAAGGGTGCAATCGCGTTGACCGATAACGGTGACTTTTCTGAAGTGATACCATCACAGACACTCGAAGTGGTTGATACGGTCGGTGCTGGAGATGCTTTTACATCCGTGTTGATACTCGGGCTGATGAATGAATGGCCGCTCGATCAGACCATGCAGCGTGCACAGGAATTTGCCTCGCTGATAGTGGGGCAGCAGGGCGCTACCGTGCATGATCAAAACTTTTACCAGGCAAAGATTGAAGACTGGGGTTTATGATGGGATGAAGAACATTTATCGCCACTGAGATACAGAGAACACAGAGTTTACTTTGTTATAAGTGCCACACACAGGCGCAGTTGATAATAAATATTTTTCCTCTGTGCTCTCTGTACCTCTGTGGTAAATTGCTTTTAATGTTTTTAAGTCTATATATGAATGCCCGAAGTTAGAGTGCTTACTCATATAGCTTGAAAATAATATAAACATAACGATCGAGATTATATTAAATGTACGAACAGGTATCACATTCCTTACTCAATGAAATCCTGATAAAACTGAATCCGGATATAAAGAGCGAAGATCTGCGTCACTTCTATACACGGCTGGGTGCAAATTTTTATTCTATCTATTCTCTGTTTCATCTTCTCTATGGTGACCGTGATGATTTCAAGGAGCAGGCGCAGACGTCTGGTCGAAACCATGGCGCGCCAATATATATTACGTGCTGATGTACTCAAGAAAAAAGACATCGATCGTGAGAAAGACCATAACTGGTTCCTCAGCCAGAAATGGACAGGTATGGCCTTATACGCTGACGGTTTCGCCGGAGACCTGAAAAACCTGAAATCAAAAACACCCTATTTCCAGAACCTGGGTATCAACATGGTTCACGTGATGCCTATCATGGAATGCCCGAACGGCCACAGTGATGGTGGTTATGCAGTGAGTGACTTCCGTAAAGTCGATACCCGAAGAGGTACCATGGAAGATCTCGACAACCTGTCCAGTGAATTCAACAAGCGCGATATATTACTGACACTGGATGTAGTGCTAAATCATACTTCCAATGAACATGAATGGGCGCAGAAAGCCGCGCAGGGCGATGAGAAATATCAGGACTATTATTACGTTTTTCCAAACCGTGAAATTCCTGATATGTTTGAGGAAACCATGCCCGAAATTTTCCCGGACACGGCACCGGGTAATTTCACCTGGATCGAGGGCATGGATAAATGGGTGATGACCGTATTCAAAGAATTCCAGTGGGATCTTAACTACAGCAACCCTGCGGTGTTCATCGAGATGATGGACGTCATCCTGTTCTGGGCGAATCATGGTGCGGATATCGTCCGCCTTGATGCAGTAGCCTTCCTGTGGAAAAAAATTGGCAGCACCTGCCAGAATGAACACGAAGCGCATCTGATACTGCAACTGATGAAAGATTGCTGCCAGGTAACAGCACCCGGTGTGCTGTTCATCGCAGAAGCCATCGTTGCACCGGTGGAAGTTGCCAAGTATTTTGGTGAAGATGCAATCAATGCCAAGGAATGTGAGATAGCCTATAACGCTACGTTATATGTCGCTGTTATGGGATACTGTTGCAACCAAGAGTACAAAGCTGCTGGAGCAGGGTATCAAGAGTCTGCCTGACAAACTCGAACGCGCGACCTGGTTAAATTACATACGCTGCCATGACGATATCGGTCTCGGTTTTGATGACGTGGACATACGCCTGGCTGGTTATGATCCAGTATCACATCGACGTTTTTTGATCGATTATTTTACCGGTGAATTTAAGGAGTCAGCGGCAAGAGGCAAACCCTTCGGTCATAACGCTAAAACAGGTGATGCACGGATCTCCGGTTCACTAGCCTCCCTGGTCGGTCTCGAATCTGCAATCGAAAAGGGCGATCCCAAAAGAGATCGATGATGCGATAAAAACGATCATTCTTTTACACGGCATGATCATGTCATTTGGTGGTATACCATTGCTCTATTACGGCGATGAGATCGGCACCACTAATGATTACCGGTATATTAAAGATGAACGCAAGTCAGGTGATACACGCTGGATGCATCGTCCGACATTTGACTGGGAAAAAGCAGAACTGCGTAATAAACCCAATACGGTAGAAAATCGTATATTCAGCGCCTTGAAAAAAATGATCGCGGTACGTAAGGAGATTTCTGCTTTCGCCGATTTTAATAATCGTGAATTACGCGATAGCGGTAACCCACACCTGTTCGCTTTCTGCCGCGTTAACCATCATAATTTTTCAGACAGGGTACTTGTTGTTGGAAATTTCGATGCACATCCGCAACACATGGATCTTGGATAATCTGAAGGATATTGGTTTTATGCAACATCACCAGTTATACGATCTCTACAGCGGCGAAAAACCGGCAATGTTCAAAAACGCACTGGTTGTACCGCCTTATCACTTTTACTGGATCCAGGCGCGGTGAGACAGGTGGAAGGAATAATGATCTACTTTTGATATCAAAGCGCTACTTGATTAAATTCCTCTCTACATGAGAGTATGTGATTTATAGCTAACAACATTTCTGTCATCCTGAGCAAAGGATCCCTAAATTGAACCTAGTGCAGCAAATAGGTAGCAAAACAAAAAAAGGGCTACAAGCAGAAAACCTGTAACCCTTTGTTTTATGTGGTGGGCCCGGGAGGACTCGAACCTCCGACCAATAGATTATGAGTCTACTGCTCTAACCAACTGAGCTACAGGCCCTTCGAAAAAACAGCCATTAAGCTGAAAAACAAAGATTATGATGCACCAATATCTTTATCCATTTCCAAGAAGCTGCGTAGCATATCTGATCGGCTCGGATGACGCAATTTTCTTAACGCTTTTGCTTCAATTTGTCTGATACGCTCTCGCGTTACATCGAATTGTTTACCCACTTCTTCAAGTGTATGGTCGGTGTTCATATCAATACCGAAACGCATGCGCAACACTTTAGCTTCGCGTGACGTTAAACTACTGAGAACTTCACGGGTACTTTCGCTGAGCCCTGTTGCAGTCGCAGATTCAATCGGCGATTGTACATTGCCATCTTCAATAAAGTCTCCTAATGATGAGTCTTCATCATCACCAATTGGCGTTTCCATTGAGATAGGTTCCTTGGCGATTTTCATCACTTTACGAACTTTATCTTCAGGCATTTCCATTTCGATGGCGAGTTCTTCAGGAGTACCCTCACGGCCTTTTTCCTGAAGTAATTTACGCGAAATGCGGTTCAATTTATTTATGGTCTCAATCATATGCACCGGGATACGAATAGTGCGCGCCTGATCCGCAATTGAACGCGTAATCGCCTGACGAATCCACCAGGTTGCATAGGTCGAAAATTTATAGCCACGACGGTATTCAAACTTGTCAACCGCTTTCATCAAACCGATATTTCCTTCCTGAATTAGATCAAGGAATTGTAAACCACGGTTAGTATATTTCTTTGCAATTGAGATAACCAGACGTAGATTCGCTTCTACCATTTCTTTTTTCGCACGACGTGCTTTTGCCTCACCCACAGAGACGATGCGATTGATATCTTTGATTTGGCCAATGCTTAAACTGGTTTCTTTCTCAATTTTTTGTAATTGCTTCTGGTTAAAAACCACATCTTCTTTGACTTTATTCAGACTTTCTTCTTGTTTGGGTTTTTTCGCAATATAGGTTGCCAGCCATTCAATATCTGTTTCATTTTTTGGGAAGCTGGAAATGAAGTCTTTCTTCGGCATTGCGGCTTTTTGCACACAGAGCTTCATAATCTGGCGCTCATAACCACGTATACGCTCGATAATTGCGTGTAACTGACCACCAATTTCATCAATTACAGGCTGCGTGAGTTTGAACTCTAATAGCTTTTTACCCTGCTCTGCACGCATATTTCGATATTCTTCGATATCGTCATTGTCAAAAGCCTGACATGCACGTACGTAGAATTCATTAAGTTCAGTGAATTTTACTTGAGCGATTTCAGGATCCGGGCCTAAGTCTTCTGGCTCCACTTCATCATCATCGTCATCTGTATTTTCACTTTCTTCTGCTGCTTTTTTTTCTGCAGCTTCTTTTGATTCGGGTGTGACTATTGGCGCAGGTTCAGGAATGACATGTCTTTCAGCATTTGGGTCAACGAAATCAGAGATTAAATCCGTTAAACGTTTTTCTTCAGCCTCAACTTTTGCATAGAAGTCCAATAAGTATTCTGTTGATGCTGGAAATTCTGATAAGGCAGTCAATACTTCATAAAGACCTTCTTCAATACGGATAGCAATTTCTATCTCGCCTTCGCGGGTTAATAGCTCAACCGTACCCATTTCACGCATATACATGCGCACAGGATCTGTAGTTCGACCGAAATCATTATCAACGCTGGTCAGTGCCGCAGCAGCTTCTTCCGCGGCATCATCATCAGCTTCTGTCGCTTCTTCTGCAAGCACTAGAGTATCTTCATCAGGCGCCTTTTCGTATACCTTGATCCCCATGTCGCCAATAGTGGTAACAATCTCCTCAATTTGTTCAGGATCTACAATTGAATCTGGCAGATGATCATTAACTTCTGCATAAGTCAGGTAACCTTGCTCCTTACCTTTAAGGATAAGCATTTTTAAGCCTGACTTGCTTTGACCTGAGGGTATATCACTATTGGATTCTTCAGTAGCAAGAGCCTCTTCTTGGGTTTTTAATTCTTTTTTGGTTAATTTTTTACTCATAGATATTTTCGCGCCTTTTACGCATATTTACGTATTAGTGACAATGCGTAATACAAAAATGTTAAACCACCATTATAGCAGGGTTTTATAGCTCACAATGTATCCACATTGAGGGATAAGTAACTGCTAATATTCTATTTTAGATCATAATATTGTGATGAATATGAAAAATTAAAGAGTCAATCGTGATTATTTAACAATACCAAAAGTGTCTGTTTATCTGCTTCTGTAAGACCGTCGGTTCGCTCTTTGTGCAATAAGTGTTCAATGTTAAATTCATTAGCCCGTTTACGTATTTGCTTCAAACAATCCTGAAATTCACTACCCAGCATTTCTATATCATCAGACTCGGGTTGCCATTTCATCAGATGTGTTAAAGGAACTTCTAACTCTGTGTTTTTCCATCTTTCCAGTAAAGCAACAGTTTTAATATGGGGACTCTCCTGAATAGCTTCAATGAGTGTAGTCAATAAATCTGATCCTGGCAGTTTTGATAGTGCAATTTCTTCTATATTTTCGACAAACTGCACTAACAATGGCTCAGATAGCAGTAAGCTGATTGCGTATCGAATCGGAGTCTGCCTTACTTCGCGATTACTAAGTCGCGAAATAACTTGCTTCGGTTCAATTTTACTATCTTCTGTTGTACTAGTTTTCGCATCGATTATTCTTGTTCTCAAGATACGCTCTTCAATACTTGTGTGTCTCGCCAGATGAGTTATCAACTGGTCTTTTATCAAGGTATCTGGCACTAGTTGTAGAAGTTTTGAGGCTTCTTTTATAAAGCGCGCCTTTCCTTCATCTGAGCTTACATTGAATCTTTCGTGCAATGTCTCAATAAAATAAGCATTCAAAGATGTGGCCATTTGATAATTTTCTTCAAATGCTTCTTTGCCTATTTTTCGAACCTGTGTGTCTGGATCTTCACCATCGGGCAAAAACAGAAAACGGATTTCTTTGCCATCCTGCATCACGGGCATAGCATTTTCGAGTGCCCTCCAGGCGGCTTCACGCCCGGCCCGATCTCCATCAAAACAGAATATAATTTCAGGAACGGCTCTAAACAGCTGTTTGATATGCTCCTGTGTAGTTGCTGTACCCAAGGTTGCAACAGCGTAAGAAATGCCAAATTGCGCTAGCGCAATTACATCCATATAGCCTTCTACTACAATAATTCGCTCCAGTTTCTGGGTGTTTTTGCGCGCTTCATACAACCCATAAAGTTCGCGGCCTTTATGAAAAATAGAAGTTTCAGGTGAGTTAATGTATTTGGGTAAATCATCGCCCAGAACCCGCCCCCCAAAACCAATTACCTGGCCTTTACGATTACGAATCGGAAACATAATTCGATCTCGATATCGGTCGTAGGTCTTGCCGTCATCTTTTTGAATTACCAGACCAGAGTCGATGAGTTGTTGCTCTGAATAGGATTTAACAAAGTGTTTCAGTATATGATCCCATCCGCCCAGCGAATAGCCAATATTAAAGCGTTTGATGACCTCACCGCTAAGATCCCTGCTCTTCAAATACTCAACTGCTTTTGTAGAGCCTTTGAGTTGCAATTGATAATAGTGATTGGCGTCATCTAATAAAGTATACAAATCCTTACTGCGCTGCCGTTGCTCATCACTTTGGAGATTACCACCCTGTTCTCTCGGCACTGAAATACCCATCGACTCCGCAAGCGATTCTACTGCTTCGACAAAATCCAGATGTTCATATTCCATAAGAAACGACAGTGCGGAGCCGTGAACACCACAACCAAAACAGTGATAAAACTGTTTATTCGGGCTTACGGTAAAAGAGGGAGATTTCTCATTATGAAATGGACAGCAGGCAGTATATTCACGGCCTTTCTTTTTTAAGGGCACGCGCGCGTTGATCACATCTACGACATCAGCACGGGTCAATAGATCATCAATAAATTCGCGGGGAATACGACCAGATGACATAAATTTTATTTTCAGTTAAACAGGATAAACTTAGAACAGTAGTACAAATAATAACAAATAAAAGACACCCCCCTACTTTTAAGCGGTTTTTAGAGATATTATTTGTACAGAAAAGGATTTTATAACTACCCAGATTGAATCTAAAATCCGCTAAATCAAGTCGGTAAATATTAGCTTACAAGCGTAAAAATTGTTTACCAAAGCAGGGATCACGAGTTTTCGTGTGAAATGTGCAGTTATTAATTATCGGGGCAAGCTAGTATACTCCATCAAGTACGTATCAATCGCATGCGCACATTGACGACCTTCACGAATAGCCCATACCACCAGGGATTGACCACGACGCATATCACCCGCAGCAAAAACCTTATCAAGCGAAGTGGTATAAGCCTGCTCACCACTAGTCTCGCCTTTGACATTACCACGCGTATCAAGTTCGACTTCCAACTCGTCCAGCATACCAGCATGTACCGGGTGAACAAAACCCATAGCAAGTGTTGCAATATCAGCTTGTAATTCGAATTCAGAGCCGACTACTTCACTCATCTGCCATGCGTCATTTTGGTCTTGATTCCATTCGACTTTGATGCACTTAATTGCTTTTAAATTACCATTACCATCACTGATAAATTCTTTTGTAGCTGTTGAGAAAAAGCGTATACACCCTTCTTCTTGTGAAGATGAAGTACGCATCTTATTTGGCCAATCAGGCCATACCAAACCTTTGTTTTCCTTCTCGGGAGGTTGCGGCATGATTTCTAATTGTGTTACCGAGGCTGCACCATGGCGGGTTGAAGTGCCGATACAATCTGATCCGGTATCACCACCACCAATTACAACCATATGTTTACCTTTGGGTGAGATAACTTGATCTTCACCATGAATACCCTGCACCCATTTTGTATTGGCTTTGAGATAATCCATCGCATAGTAAACGCCGTTAAGATTGCGTCCCGGAATCGGTAAATCACGAGGTTTTTCTGCTCCGCCAGTTAATGCAATAGCATCAAATTCTTCAATCAATTGTTTTGCAGGAATATCCACACCGATATGGGTATTGGTACGGAATTCAACACCCTCAGCTGACATTTGCTCCATTCGACGATCGAGCAACTTCTTATCTAGCTTAAAATCAGGTATGCCAAAGCGCATCAAACCGCCAATACGCTCTTCTTTTTCGAATAAGACGACTTCATGACCAACACGAGCCAACTGTTGAGCTGCAGCCATACCTGCAGGGCCTGAGCCTACAATAGCAATCTTTTTTCCGGTTTTGTGCTTGGCTATTTCGGGCTTTACCCAACCTTCCTCAAAGCCTTTGTCAATGATCGCATTTTCAATAGTTTTAATTGTGACTGAGTTGTCATTAATGTTCAAAGTACAGGATTCTTGGCAAGGTGCCGGACAAATTTTCCCGGTAATTTCAGGAAAGTTATTGGTTGAATGCAGGCTTTCTAAAGCATCCTTCCATTCACCGTGATAAACCATATCGTTCCAATCAGGGATTAGGTTATTCACTGGACATCCACCGTTTGGTCCGTCATGGCAGAACGGAATACCGCAATCCATGCAACGAGCACCTTGTAATTTTAATTGCTGCTCATCCAATGGAATAACAAACTCATGAAAATGCACAATGCGCTCATCTACAGGGGCATAAGCCCTATCATGGCGTGCATATTCTTTAAATCCTGTCACTTTACCCATCTTTTTCTCTATACCCTTAAAAATTCTTACTACTAATTTGTTTCTATTTAGAGAGCGCTTAAGTTAAGCTGCTGCTTTTTTCATTGTTTGCTTTTCAAGAGCATTGCGATAATCTACTGGCATGACTTTGATAAATTTGGGTAAATATTCATCCCAATTAGCTAAAATCATCTCAGCATGTTTTGAACCCGTGTAGCGTTGATGATTTATTATCAATTGTTTTAAGCGCGTTTCATCAGCTTGTAAGAAATCAGCGATATCGACATTATTTCCGTCAGATCTAAGGTTGTCTAATTCGACCATTTCGGTATTACATAGTTTAGCAAACTCTTTGTTTTCATCTAATACATAGGCAAAGCCACCCGACATACCTGCCGCAAAATTTCGCCCGGTTTGCCCTAAACATACCACAATACCACCAGTCATATACTCACAACCATGATCACCCAGCCCTTCCACAACAGCTGTTGCTCCAGAGTTTCGTACACAGAAACGTTCACCCGCAACACCGTTGAAATATGCTTCACCAGAAATCGCACCATACAAAACAGTATTTCCTACAATGATATTGTCTTCGGCTTTTTCGATTTTACAGTCAACAGGTGGATGAATAATAATTTTACCACCTGACAACCCTTTTCCAACATAATCATTGCCTTCACCCGATAGTTTCAATGTTACGCCTTTTGCAGTCCAGGCGCCGAATGACTGACCTGCTGTCCCAGCCACATTGATGCTAATGGTATCGTCTGGAAGTCCTTGATGACCGTATTCTTCAGCAACACGACCCGATAACATAGTGCCAAAAGTACGATTATGATTTTGAATGTCTATATCGATGGTTACTTTCTCGCCATTATCCAAGGCAGGCTTAGCTTGTTTGATCAATTCATTATCCAGCGCGTGTTCAATACCATGCTCTTGCCCCATGGTATTATGCTCATCATCATGAGACTTTGCTACAGGTTTATTTAATAACTTACTGTAATCTAGACCTTTTGCCTTCCAGTGTTCAATTGCAGGTCTCATATGTAATTTATCGGACTGCCCTACCATTTCAGCAATGGTACGAAAGCCAAGTTTCGCCATCAATTGACGCATTTCTTCAGCCACAAAGAAAAAGTAGTTAATTACATGCTCTGGCTTACCGGTAAATTTCTTGCGCAATTCAGGATCTTGGGTGGCAACTCCAACAGGGCAAGTATTCAAATGACACTTACGCATCATTATACAACCTTCTGCAATCAGCGGTGCAGTAGCAAATCCAAACTCATCTGCACCTAGTAAGGCAGCAATTACGACATCACGACCCGTTCGCAAGCCACCATCAGCTTGTACACAAACACGGCTTCGCAGTTTATTTAGCACCAATGTCTGGTGTGTTTCCGCTAAACCAATTTCCCAAGGTGAACCAGCATGACGTAATGAAGTTAGAGGAGATGCGCCTGTGCCTCCGTCATAACCAGAAATAGTAAGATGATCAGCGTGTGCTTTAGTAACACCAGCCGCAACTGTTCCCACACCAACTTCTGATACTAGTTTCACTGAAATACGAGATTTTGGATTTACATTTTTTAGATCATGGATTAATTGAGCTAAATCTTCAATTGAGTAGATATCATGATGTGGTGGAGGTGAAATCAATCCCACTCCAGGTGTTGAATGGCGTACGCGGGCAATCTGCTCATTAACTTTATGGCCGGGTAATTGTCCACCCTCACCTGGCTTAGCACCTTGCGCCATTTTAATTTGCAGGTCATCAGCATTCACCAGGTATTCAGTGGTAACACCAAAACGTCCTGACGCAATTTGCTTAATCGCTGAACGTTCTGGATTCATACTGCCATCTGCAAGTGGGTTAAAACGCGAAGCCTCTTCGCCACCTTCACCAGTATTGGATTTACCACCAATTTGATTCATCGCCACCGCTAGCGTTGAATGAGCCTCATAAGAAATACTGCCAAATGACATAGCGCCCGTTGCAAAACGCTTTACAATGTCCTTAGCTGACTCAATCTCATCGATAGGAAGAGGCTCTTTTAAAAAGTCAAAATCCATCAGGCCACGTAACGTTAACAAGCCTTCTGCTTGCTCATCGATAACACGAGAAAACTCCGCAAAACTTTTTGCATCATTTCCGCGTACAGCATGCTGTAATTTTGAGATAGTAACAGGCGTCCAAATGTGTTTTTCACCGCGTACTCTATAGGCATAGTCTCCACCTACATCGAGATGCTTTTCATAGAGTTTTTTATTACCATAACCACGTGAGTGACAACGGCGGGCTTCTATGGAGATTTCTTTTAGGCCAACTCCTTCGATGGTTGTAGATGTCCCAGTAAAATATTCAGCTATAAATTCTGAGGATAGACCAACCGCATCAAAAATTTGCGCACCACAATAAGACTGATAGGTACAAATTCCCATTTTTGACATTACTTTTTTTAAGCCTTTGCCTACAGATGTAATGTAATTTTTAAGTGCAGTATCTTTGTCCATATTTGGATCAAAATGTACAAGATTATCATCCACAGTTTCAAGTGCTAACCACGGATTTATCGCCTCAGCACCATATCCTGCCAATGTTGCAAAATGATGAATCTCGAGTGCGGCACCAGTCTCAATAACCAGACCAGCGTCATTTCGTAAACCATTATTAATCAAATGATGGTGTACCGCAGAAGTCGCAAGCAATGCAGGGATAGCCATTCTATCTGCGGAAACTGCGCGATCAGACAAAATCAGTATATTATAATGCCCTTCTACAGCAGCTTTGGCATCGTCACATAATTGTTGGATGGCTTGTTTCATACCGCCTCCGCGCAAAGCAGCGTCATAGGTCATATCAAGAGTCTTGGTACGAAAATCATCTCCTACATGATCATTGATATGACGAATATTAGAGAGTTGCTCATTCGTCAATATTGGCTGCTTGATTTCTAGGCGCATACTGCTGCCTTTGTTATCATGTCCCAACAGATTAGGCCTTGGTCCAATCAAGGTGACTAAAGACATCACAATTTCTTCTCGAATTGGATCAATCGGTGGATTGGTGACTTGAGCAAAATTTTGCTTAAAGTAATTCGATAAATGACGTGCACGATGTGACAACACGGCTATGGGACTATCTACACCCATCGACCCGGTAGCTTCCATACCGTTTGTTACCATCGGTTCTAGTAAAAATTTGATGTATTCCTGTGTATAACCAAATGCTTGTTGTTGCTTTAATAACTCATCAGGATTCAGTGGTTCAGGTATACCGGTATTACCAAATATTTCACACACTTTAATTTGAGTTTCATTAAGCCAGTCACTGTAAGGGTGTGATTTAGCTAAATCTGATTTGAGTTCTTCATCGGAAATAATTCTGCCCTGTTCCATATCTATCAAGAACATTTTGCCTGGCTGTAAACGCCATTTTTTAACAATTTTATTTTCTGGAATATCAAGCACACCCATCTCAGATGCCATTACCACAAGATCATCGTCAGTAATCAAATAACGAGCCGGACGCAAGCCATTACGATCTAGCATCGCACCAATCTGGCGACCATCGGTAAACGCTACAGCAGCAGGACCATCCCATGGCTCCATCAAGGCTGCATTGTATTCATAATAGGCAACTCGTTCTGGATCCATCTGATCATTACCATACCAAGCTTCAGGTATCAACATCGTCATAGCTTCAGTGAGTGAATAACCACCCGCGACCATTAACTCAAGTGCATTGTCAAGGCAGGCTGTATCAGATTGACCTCTAGGAATAACAGGCCAGATTTTTTCCAGATCATCTCCAAGAAGATCAGACTTCATCGACTGCTGACGGGCTGCCATCCAGTTTACATTGCCGCGATTGGTATTAATTTCACCGTTGTGCGCGATCATACGGAATGGATGCGCCAAGTCCCATGTAGGGAAAGTGTTGGTTGAAAAACGCTGATGTACCAGAGCAATGGCAGAAGTAACGGCGGAGTTTTTTAGGTCCTTGTAGTATTCGCCCACCTGTTCTGCAAGAAGCATACCCTTATAGACGATAGTGCGTGAAGACATCGAACAAATATAGAAATCTTGAGTGCCATCCATTTCGTCTGAATTAGAGCGTGCGGCCAATAATTTATGAATAATGAAAAGTTTACGTTCAAAAGCTTCTTGATCAACAACATTGTCACCAGGAGCAATAAAAACCTGACGTATAGATGGCTCAGTAGGTATTACACTTTCTCCGAGACCTGAAGGGTCAACAGGAACATCACGCCAACCTATAAATTTTTGCCCAATTTCTTTGATTACACTTTCAACGAAAACCTTTAACTCCGCACGCTGACGTCCATCCTTAGGCAAAAATATCATACCAACGCCGTATCCACCCGCGACAGGCAAATCAAAATCAGTAGCATCACCCTGGAATAATTCATCAGGTATTTGTATCAATAAACCGGCACCATCACCCGCATTAGGATCAGCTCCGACAGCACCACGGTGCGTTACACGTTTTAATATGGTTAAACCCTGTTCAACAATTGAGTGGCTTTTCTTGCCTTTTATATGAGCCACAAAGCCAACACCACAGGCATCATGCTCATTCGCCGGATCATACAAACCATGTTTGGCTGGCATGGTATTGAAAGAACCTTTAGCATCCTGAGTGGTTTTAGTTGTTATTTTTTTTGTATCAGCTTGAGATTCTGTTTTTGAATGAGCTGCTTGTTTGGGGGAAGCGTTGTGGTGCATAAAAATCCTCAATAAATCTGTCTAACAAAAAGCACGCTTTACGATACTTTCAAATCGTAATTTGCGCTAGTTACACCAATATAAATGCGACAATTAAGTAAAAACGGCAGATCAGTATATCAGTTTTTTTAGTGCTTGTTATACCCACAATTGCATAACCCCTTTCCCTTAGATTCAATGACCGTTATGACTCAAATTAACGATGTTAAGTGTCTGTTTATAAACCAACTAGAGAACACGAGTGCTTACGGACCATGCAGAAATCACATTCACGCTCATCCAGAACACTATTATTAAATGGCTCATGATTTTATTATTGAATTTTGTTACTAGATTGCGGCCAATAATTGAGATGTTTTTTTTCATAACATACTGTTTTTATTATTAATCCTCTCAGTATACTTATAAGGCTAATAAGCAATTGTTGCCTCACCAGTAGTAACTTCATCCGCAGATGTTGGCTGATTACTGATAAAACTCATTTCATCTATCAGAACACACAGTTTTTAATGTCGCGAATTTATTTCCGGACTTTTATAACCGCCTCCTCCCACTTGACGAAATCTGGCTATAAGCCCGGTATTGTACCCTTCTCGATTAATATTTCGATGCAAACTTCATACAGCGGATTCATCAAGAGCAGTTTCCTGAATCCGAGCTTTTCAAGGATGAAAATTCCATTCACACACCTTTTAGGAACTAGTAAACATTAATTAATTTGTTAATAGAATATAATAAAAGGATACCCCCTACTTTTAGGCTGTTTTTTCAATTTATATTTCTCACAAGCCCACACCAAAATGCTAAATATCACTGGCGTTTTGATTGTTATGTTAAAATCATTCGATGAACATACAGCAAACACAGCTGGGAAGTTATCAACATGCTATTCGACTTTTCTGGCGTGAACTTTATGCCACAGGTGGAAAGACCTTGTATAGCCAGCAACAATTTGGCCCTACAAAACCAGGTTGGATTAATATCGAACATGTCTTCCCCATGGCATGGGTAGTGAATGAATTAAAATGCAAAGACCGCAAAGAATGTCGCAATAAATCACGTAAATTCAACCATATAGAATCTGACTTGCATAATTTATATCCAAGCCGGCGTGATTTGAATATGCTTCGGGCCAGCCATAGATTTGGATCAATTAAAGGAGAACTTCGTGTTTTAGGTTCTTATGATTTTGAAATAGATAACAAAAACCGGATTGTAGAACCCGCCCCTGCCAGCCAGGGTGAAATTGCCCGCGCGATGTTTCATATGGCGATGACATATGACTTAAAAATATTCGCGAGACAAGCACAAACACTAGCCTACTGGAATCGCACCGACCAGCCTAGTAAGGAAGAAAAGAGACGCAATGATATTATCGAGTCACTGCAAGGCACACGAAACTATTTTATTGATAATCCAGCTGAGGTTGAAAAGCTGGAATTTATTAAAATAAAGAAAAAATGACACCCCCCTACTTTTAGGCACTTTTTAACAAATAGACCTAACATCCCAGACAACATGTTTATCTGTTTTCAATCCCATTTCATCTTCAATATTAGAAAATCAACGGATACTTCGGTATGATGCGCCCACTAATTTTCCTTATGTTCAATGAACATGCATCAGTAACAAAATAAAAATGGAATCAAGGATAATATTTAAATGAGAAAAGGAATCATACTAGCTGGCGGCAGCGGTACTCGCTTACACCCATTGACTCAGGTTGTCAGTAAACAGTTGATGCCTGTATATGACAAGCCAATGATTTATTATCCTTTGACAGTGCTGATGTTCTCAGGGATAAGGGATATTCTCATCATTACTACACCACATGATAGTGAACAATTCCAGCAACAACTGGGGGATGGTTCGCAATGGGGGCTTAATATCCAGTACGCTGTACAACCAAATCCCGAAGGCCTGGCACAAGCGTTTATTATTGGCCGGGAATTTGTCGGCAACGATCCTGTCACTTTGATCCTTGGGGACAATATTTATTATGGTGAAGGATTACCAGAAAGATTATCTGCTCTGTCTAAAAAAGACAGCGGCGCAACCGTTTTTGGTTATTACGTGCGTGACCCGGAGCGCTATGGCGTGGTCGATTTTGATAAAAATGGCGTTGCCCTGAGTATTGAAGAGAAGCCGGAAAAACCTAAATCACACTATGCTGTAACGGGTTTATATTTTTATGATAATGAAGTGCTGGATATTGCAAGAGATATCAAACCCTCACCACGTGGCGAACTCGAAATCACAGATGTAAACCGGGTTTATCTAGGGCGTGGTCAATTAACCGTAGAAATGTTGAAGCGCGGCACAGCATGGCTGGATACGGGCACCCACGCATCATTACTGGACGCAGCAAACTATATCCGGATCATTGAAGAGCGCCAGGGTTTAAAAATTGCCTGTCCCGAAGAAGTTGCCTGGTTTATGAACTATATCTCTACTGAAGAGCTACTCAGCCTCGCTAAACCTTTACAGAAGAGTGGCTATGGCCAATACCTTATCGACATTGTGAATGCAGGATTACATGGCTAATGCCTACTGAATTATTAAAATGTAGAATCTGTGGAAATAGAGATCACAATATGGTTTATAAAGTACGCGAAATGATGCTAGGTTTGCGTGATATGCATAACTATTTCGAGTGCGCTGATTGTGGTTGTTTGCAGATTGTTGAAGTACCCGAGAATATCCAGGATTATTACCCTAATGAGGATTACTATTCTTATGATGCGGTCAAAGCAGTCAACGGTATCAAAGGTAAACTAATCAAAAATAGAGACCGTTTTGCGGCTACAGGAAAAGGTTTTATTGGCAATGTCATGCAACATTATCAACCTCACGACAAACTACCTTCTTTACGCCACACGAATGTCACCCTAGACTCAAAAATACTGGATGTGGGTTGTGGTGCGGGTCATCTGCTACATTCGATGCGAGAAGCTGGTTTTAAAAACCTACTGGGCATTGATCCATTTAACGCCGAAGATATTCAATACGATAATGGCCTTACCATCGTTAAAAACTCTATTCATGAGTTGCCGAGTAATGGCAAACATGACAGTACTGATACTGCTATCAACAAAGGCGCGGGTAATTGGGATTTAATCATGTTCAATCATTCCTATGAACATGTATACGATCAAGTTGAAGTGTTGGAAAAAACCTGGGAATTATTAAAACCTGGCGGTATTTGCATGTTACGGATTCCCACGGTTACATCTTGGGCATGGCGCCATTATGCCGAAGACTGGGTGCAACTGGATGCACCGCGACATTTATTTTTGCATTCAATTAAAAGTATACACATGCTAGCCGAGAAAACGGGTTTTCAGCTTGAAGAAGTTATTTATGATTCGTTTGCCTTTCAACAATGGGGAAGCGAGCAATACCAGCAAGATATTGCCCTGCATGACGAAAATTCCTATGCGATTAATCCAGAAAAATCACCGTTTACAAAACAGGATATCCGTTCCTTTGAAGAACACAGTAATATCTTGAATAAATCTAAAGCTGGAGATCAGGCAGCTTTTTATCTTAAAAAAATCGTCTAAATACATGAGCTGTGATGACTAGCAAGAAGCATAAAGTTTTAGCTATTGCCTCACCTGGCGGACATTGGATACAGCTGAATAAAATCTGTAACCCGCTCGAAGATCGTTTTGATATGGTTTACGTAACGCCCGTAGCACAATATACATCTGCAGTTAAAAACTCTCGTAGAACATTAACCATCAGCGACGCTAGCGCAGATAGCAAACACAAGTTAATACCTCTGGCTTTTCAACTATTATGGATTTTCATAAAGGAGCGACCGACTGCGATTATTTCTACAGGCGCTGCACCTGGGACAATTGCATTTTTAATGGCTAAATTTTTACCTATCAAAACAATCTGGGTCGATAGTATTGCTAACATCAGTCAGCTTTCCCGTTCTGGCAGAATGGTACAAAAACATGCCGACATGGTCATTACCCAGTGGGAGCATTTGAGCGATGGTGAAAATATCATTTACAAGGGTTCTATATTGTGATTTTCGTAGCCGTCGGTACTCAGTTTTCATTTAACCGTTTAATCCAGTACATGGATGAATGGGCAGCGCAACACGATGAAGAAGTTATCGCCCAAATCAGCGATGGTGATTTCATTCCAGAACATATTCAATGGCAACGCTTTCTGGAGGGTGAGCAATATAATAAGAATATTCATGAAGCATCGGTGTTCGTCTCTCATGCGGGCATGGGAAATATTATCAGTGCGCGCGAACAACAGACACCTATCATCGTAATGAACCGACAATTTAAACTTGGTGAGCATCGTAATGACCATCAGGCTGATGGATTGAAGTGGATGGAGAAGTTGGACGGTGTTTATATCGCAAGTACCCAGAAAGAATTAAATCAGCATTTAGCGAACATTGACCAGTTAGCGCTTAAAAATTCACCCAAAACTGTGGGTAATCAAACGCTAACTAATTATATCGCAGACTTTATCAATAAAGACTTTTCGAAATAATGAACGCGATTGCAAAATTATTAAGTAAAATCGCTAAAAATTCGTTATTGATGCAAAGCCTTTGGTCATTGTTAGCGCGTTTTGCAGGAGTGGCATTAAATTTTGCTGTAGTCCTCATTATTACCAACCAGCTCACAAAATCATCTGCTGGTGATATTTTATTATTGATGACTTTTGTAACAGGTGTAGCGCTTATCAGCCGCCTGGGCATTGATCAACTATTGATGAAAGAAGTTGCTAGCTCTCATCATGATAATCTCGATTATCGTAAAGGTTTTTTAAAAGTTAGTTATAAAGCTGTATTAGTTTTATCGTTGGGTTTTATACTGATCTGGATAGCTGCCAGCCCTTTTTTACAGTCTTCTTTCTTTTTTGACGGCACTCAAGCAACAATCAGTATTACTGAACTAGCAATAGCGAGTTTAGGCGTGCTGTTTTTTAATCTGGTTATTTTAAATAGCACCTATTTGAAAGCCATTAAGAAAACCGTGATTGGTGTATTGGGACAAAACGCTCTCACTGCTATTACATTTTTAATCATTATTCTGGCATTTTGGGGTTATTTTTCGAATAACCAATATGTGTTTTATCTCTATACCGCATCGCTAATCTTAGCGGGCATATTAGCGGCTTTTTTTACGAGATATATTGTTTCAAAGCAGAGTGAAATTTCAAATGATCTAAATTATCTACAAAGCTTAACAATCCCAGGGATTACAGATGTAATAAAAAAATCAATTCCACTAGCTCCCATTTCGATTATTTCTTACCTGATGATATTCACTGATACTATTATGGTAGGCTGGTTTTTATCTAATGAACAAGTGGCCGAATATAGCGTAGCATCGAAAATATCTTATATTGTTTTATTTTTTCTTCAGGCGATGGAGGCAATCATATATCCTCGATTGTTAAATATTTATAAGCATAAACAGTCACAAACGCGCTCTTTCTTCTGGCAGTCTAGCTTTTTGGTCATTAGCGTGGTGTTCGGCGTTACTTTATTCATGTATTTATTGTCCGATTGGATTTTAATGGCATTCGGAAAAGAATACGGTGTAGCAAAACAGGCGCTGGGTCTATTACTGATTGCTCAGTTCTTTCGTGCAGCAAGTATCACATTTTCATTTATGTTTATCATTCGCGAAAAAGTACAATACCTTAACATTATTCTGCTTACAGCTTTTGTAGTTAATGTCGTATGTAATATTATTTTTATTCAACGATATGCTATTGAAGGTGCCGCATTAGCAACCCTGATTGCAAATATCACATTGTTTGGCTTAGTGTTATTAATATTTTATGCACACAAGATGTTGAAGATTCCTACAGGAGCGCAATCATGATAATCCGTAGTCTTGCCATTCTGTTTGTAGTATCAATTTTTATACCAGTCGAGTTTCATTACCTAGCAGGTACCCTGCGTATTGAAGCTTATAGAGTAGTACTGGGGCTGGTACTTGTTTATGGCCTAATCAATATAAAGAAAATTCTTGAACATGCAGATTTAATTGATATTTTGCTGTTTTTCTTTGTGACTCTTGCCACAGCTAGTCTAATCTATAATCATGGCTTACAAAAAGGTATCGAATCGTCAGGAATCCTGATTATAGAAATACTGGGTGCATTTTATCTGGCACGTTTGTTTATAAAAACGCCTAAAAATTATTACGAAATTTATCTATGGTTTGCAACTATTCTCGCTTTCTTGTTGATATTCTCTCTCTACGAGGCATTTGCAAAGCATCGAATTTTACACGAATGGGCAAAAAACATCACAGGCCATGATGCTCTGGATTATCGACTCTATACCCACTATTACATCCGCCTTGGAATCATGCGAACCACCAACCTATTCGCCCACCCTATATTATACGGAACGATTGGCGCTATCTTCTTTCCATTTATTGTACTTCTCACTGCTTATAAATTTAAATTGAAAAATGCCTTAAAAGCGCTAGCGATATTTATTGGAATGATGACAACACTCTCTTCTGCACCCTTATTGTCGGTTGCTTTCCAGGGCATGACTGCTGTACTCACACGTTTCTGGGATGGTGGTAAACGTTTTTGGTTTGGCTTTAGTTTTATTGCACTATCCGGGATGATATTAGTCAGCTCAATTTCAAACCGTGGCTTTTTCGCAATTCTGGTATCTCATTTAACCTTTAATCCAGTGACTGGATACTATCGTTTATTGCAATGGGAACACTCCATGGATGATATTGCAGACAATCCTCTATTTGGCATTGGCTTAAATGACTGGACTCGTCCAGAATGGATGAACTCAAGCATTGATAGTTTTTGGCTACTGATGACTTTACAGCACGGAATAATTACCAGTTTCTTATTGTTAGTTGTATCTCTCTATGCAGTTTTTCATACACTTAACAACTTACATAAATATCATCCAGCAAGCCGCTGGATGGTTGAGTCATGGATTTTGGCTTTTATGTCACTAATTTTGATTGGCTTTACAGTTGATTATTTTGGCAAGATTCAACCTCTGTTTTTCTTTGTTTTAGGCTCTATCGGCTGGGCAAGAAGTTATCCAAAATTAAATCATATTCTTGCTAGAATGAGTTTAACTGCTCGTTATAGAAATCAGCAAAAAAGGAAAAACGCATGAGGGCACGCTTTATAAATCAGAACATGTTTATGGCGCTGGTCAGAATTCGCAATTCCTTATTGTATGCAAGAACATGGTACTTCCGGACTGTTTATGGGATGAATATCGCCAAGGATGTTCGCCTATCTTTCAAGTCCAGAATCGATAAAACCAATCCAAAAGGCCTTACTATAGGCGAAAAAACCATGGTTACTTTTGATGCAATAGTGCTCTCACATGATTATGCATCACGTCGCCACGCTGCCAAAACTGTCATTGGCACACATTGTTTTATTGGCTGCGGTTCAATCATTATGCCAAATATAACAATAGGTAATCATGTGATTGTCGCAGCAGGAAGTGTTGTTACAAAAGACGTACCCGATAATTGTATCGTAGCGGGCAACCCAGCCAAAGTTATTAAAACAGGCATCGATACAATTGCATACGGCATGCTCACTGAAGAATATTTAAACACTCAAAATAGTGACTAAACTAAAAATGAGCCAGCTTGACATAATTATCGTTTCTTACAACACCGCAGAATACACCAGGCGAGCGATAGAGTCTGTCTACGCTGAGACTACAATCACAGAATTTAAAATTATCATGGTCGATAACGATTCAAAAGATAATTCAGTTGCGCTAATTGCAAATGAGTTCCCAAAAGTAGAGATAATCCAAACTGGCTCCAATCTGGGTTTTGCAGGAGGTGTAAATATTGGCACCAAAGCAAGTGATAGCGAATATATCCTATTATTGAATCCTGATACCGTAATCCTTGATAAAGCAATTGATAAGCTCATAGCCTATGCCAAAAAAACACCACAAGCTGGCATCTGGGGAGGAGTTACTCTTAACAATGATTTAACTCTTAACCCAAATAATGCCCGCGCCAAACTTTCTTCTAAGACTTTGTTATTTAGCGCCCTGGGTTTAAGTAAAGTTTTCAATAAAAGCTGTTTATTCAATCACGACAATTATGGCTGCTGGGATAGAAAAAGTGAACGTGAGGTCGATGTGGTTACAGGTTGTTTCTTCCTCACCCCGCGAAAACTCTGGGAACAGTTAGAAGGATTAGATGAAACATTCTTTATGTATGCCGAAGAAGCAGACTATTGCATTCGCGCTATTAAAAAAGGGTATCAACCAAGAGTTACGCCTGACGCCAGAATTATTCATCATGGTGGAGTTAGTGAAGTAAATTTATCGGGAAAAATGTTCAAGTTATTGAAAGGCAAAGCCGAGCTAATAAATAAACATGCCAAATCATGGGAAAAACCACTGCATAAGGGATTATTACAACTCCATGTATTAAATAAACTCGCATCTCTCCAATTAGTATCATTATTCAAAAAAGATAAGCAGGTTGTATTAAATGAATGGCGTACAGTATATAAACAACGTAGCGAATGGCTTAAGGGATATAGGTAAATGGCTACAATTATTGTTCCTGCACACAATGAAGCTAGCGTTATCGAAGATTGTCTGAAAAGTATAATCAATCAAGCGGGTATTGATCATATTATCGTCCCCTGTAATGGCTGCACTGATAACACAGTTGAAATAGTTAAATCTAAATTTCCAAATGTTGTCTGCCTTGATATTAAAATTCCCTCTAAAACAAATGCATTGAATGTCGCAGAAGAGAAGGCCAAAGAACTAGGAGTTACTTATCCAGTTTTTTATATTGATGCTGATACCCAATTAAGTGATAACGCCATTCAACACATTACACAGGAAATGCAGAAGAGAGAAACACTTCTTGCTGCTCCTACTCCAATCATTGACACCAGTCATTCATCCTGGTTGGTGAAAACCTATTACAAGGTTTGGCTGAGTCTTCCTTATATTAAAGAAGGTGTTATTGCTACTTGTAGCTTTATTGTCAGCGAAGAAGGTCGTAAACGCTTTGATAAATTCGCAGATGTGATTGGTGATGACGGCTTTATACGTTGTCATTTTAAAAATAAGGAAATTGCAAATATTAAAGGGGCTGAAATCTATATCCGTGCACCAAAAGACATCTTTTCCCTAATTAAAATTAAAACACGGGCGAGACTCGGAAATATGGAATTAATCGCGAGAAATAAATGCCCAATTCTAGAAAAGAAACACTATGGCAACATCATGCAAAAGCGATTAATGAGTAAAGATTTTTTATCGACTTCTATTTATATTCTAATTGCGTCGATAATAAGAACTCGGGCAAATATTCAGTTTAAACAAATCTCAGATTATCAATGGGAAAAAGACACCTCATCAAGATGAACCTAATACAGCCCGTACTATACTATAATAAAGATGTGCATTGTTTCTGCGGCAAAATGCAGAAACTTAATTTAAAAGAATATATAATTACTTTCAACACAAGCACTTGTGTAATATATTTCATATTTTAAGGAAACCTGTTCTGTGGATGATAAACACATTAGTTCTGAGCTTATCTATCGTACAGTAGATATTCTCATAATTCTTTTTACACTGTTCTTGGGTTCTCCCTATACTAATTTCTATAATATTGAAGGTTATCTAGTAGCAGGTTTAAGCGCTGTTGTTATTTTTGGCTTAGTCGGACGCTTCACTGATATTTATACCTCATGGAGTGGCCGCCCACTTCGAGATGAAGCCATACGCATTACTATGGCATGGCTGATAACCTTTTTATCATTGGTATTTATTGCGTTTGTGACTAAAACCAGTGAGCAATTTTCACGCGTTGTATTAGTCGCATGGTTAGTTGCTACACCTGTGCTTCTAGTTTTAGCACGTTTCCTATTACGCCAGATTTTTTCTCATCTACGTCGTTTAGGCATCAATAACCGTAATGTCGTAATTGTTGGCATGACCCAAAACGGCTTGCATTTCGCCCGTGACCTAGAAAATAGACCTGAATTTGGATATCACGTAGTTGGCTTTTATGATGATCGAACCGAACGAATTCATAAAGAAGTCCTAAATCACTATTCACATCTAGGTAACTTTGAAGATTTAATCATATCTGCGCGCAATGGCGAATGGGATCAAATATATATAGCACTTCCTGTTGAAGCACGAAAACGCATGCTGCGCCTACTCAATGATCTTTCCGACAGTGCGACGCCGATTCGTTTATTACCTGATTATTTCACTACAAATCTGTTACATAGCAAATTTATTGAGATTGCAGATAACCCGGTACTTTGTATTTATGATTCACCCTTCTCTGCTGATCATGCTTTTATAAAACGAGTAGAAGATTTATTACTTGGCTCCATCATACTTGCATTTATTTCGCCTATTATGCTGGGCATAGCCGCTGCAGTAAAACTTACTTCAGAAGGCCCCGTTTTATTTAAACAATCTCGATATGGACAAAAAGGTGAGAAAATTCGAGTCTGGAAATTTAGAACCATGACTGTGTGTGAAGATGGGGATGATATAACTCAAGCGACTCGTGGCGATAGTCGTTATACAAAAATTGGAGAGTTTCTGCGTAGTACTTCTTTAGATGAATTGCCACAATTTTTTAATGTAATCCAGGGCACCATGTCGATTGTAGGTCCCCGCCCTCACGCGGTTGCTCATAACGAACAATATCGCACCATCATACCAGGCTATATGCTGCGCCACATGATTAAACCTGGCATTACAGGCTGGGCACAAGTTAATGGATGGCGTGGAGAAACCAATACTGTATACAAAATGCGTAAGCGCGTAGAATTTGATTTAGAATACATGCGTGAATGGAGTTTGTGGTTAGATATAAAAATTATATTTTTAACCGTATTTCGTGCCTTTAGTGATAAAAACGCATACTAGAATCATCTGAATTAACAATAATTATTACCTCCGTTGCAATTAGGTCAAATCACATTTACGCGTTTTATAGCAGCTTTGACCGTTGTTTTTTTCCATTATGGTCAAAGTGTATTTCCAGCTGATATTCCATTTTTATATGAAAACATGACTGCCGGGCCAATCGCAGTAGGCTACTTTTATGTATTGTCTGGTTTTATCATGTCAATTGCTTATTTTCGAGTAGATCAGGCCAAGCGTGGGGAATTTAATAAAGTTAAATACTGGGTAGCACGTTTCGCCAGGATTTATCCTGTCTACTTACTCGCACTACTCATCATTGTTGCTGCCAAGTACAAAACTTTCGGGGAAGACGTAGCAACACTCCCGCTTCACTTACTCTTGTTACAATCATGGATTCCGGGTTATCCAATTACCTTAAATACACCAGGGTGGTCTTTATCTGTGGAAGCATTTTTCTACCTATGTTTCCCCTTTTTATTATTCTGGGTATATAAGCGCGGGATAAAACCACTCACTATCTTTGCCATTACTTTATGGCTGGTAACACAGATTTTTCTCCTGGCTCTACTTAATAGTGATGCATACGCACCCAAATTACTCCTGCATGACTTTATTTACTACAATCCAGTTATGCATCTTAGTTCTTTTGTACTGGGGATGTTATGTGGAATTTATTTAAAAAACAATTCCAGCGAAAAACCATCAGCAAACAACGGCTTATATTTATTACTTTCATTTATTGCAATCTTTTTACTCATCTGGGCGAGGCCATATTTAGAAGCAGTATCTGGAATTAAATTAGCCTTTACCAACGGATTACTCGCTCCTGCATTCTTAGCTTTTATCGTTCTCCTGGCTAGGCATAGGGGATTCATAACAAACCTATTTTGTTTTCCTTTTTTAGTTTTACTCGGTGAGGCCAGTTACTCTTTGTATATTTTACAAAAACCCGTGCATGGAATATATGACAAGCTTTTAGTCCCGCGGATACCTCTATCGGAGAACACACATTTCTACATTTTTTTGATACTTCTTATTTTTCTTTCGATACTCTCTTATAAATACCTTGAAACACCAATGAGGATATTTATACGTAGAATATTCTCATAAACTAGCTTAATTAAACTTTCTCTAACTATGAAAGATTTAACATTGTTCATAAAAACCCTACTTGATAGAATAGCAAAATCTTTTTAATTACTACTTCATCGAAATATAGTCTAACTTTATCTGCTCTTCTTTGAACCAAAACATTAGCTTATAGATACTAATGTTGTTTAGGAACCCTACACCAATCTAAGCGATATGAATTCTGACTTAAGAAAACAATTACCTATGAATACAACTACTCAAAAAAACATAAACACTGAAGGGAACCTAATTCAATATCCGCGTGATTTTTATCCCGAAGAATTACTGAGTGAGACTACTGGTCTTGATCTTAAAGAATTCATCAATATTTTAAAAAATAATAAAAAGCTAATAATCACAACCACGATATTAACCACACTACTCGCATTGCTTATTACTTATATGATGCAGCCCGTATACCGTGCAAACTCCACTATAAAGGTTGAGCGTTATGCGGCAAATGCGAATGAGCAAATTCTTACTGCCGAAGCTTCTCGTAGCGATAGAGATTTTTTCGAGACACAAATTCAGTTACTTCAAACAAAAACACTGGCAAATACAGTGATATCACAACTAGGTCTAGACAAGAAAGTAGACTCTACTAGCCTCATCAATAATATTAAAAAGCTATTTTCAAAGAATGATTCAACTGAGTCAGAAAACAGCAGTGCTATGGAAGATATTTTTCTCAAAAATCTTACTGTGAATCCGATTAATAACTCACAGCTTTTAAGTATCAGCTACGATTCCTCTGATCCGCAGCTTGCTGCTGATATCAGCAATGCAGTTGCAACAACCTTCGTTAGACAAAACCTGGAGCGCCGCTTTGATACTGCATCCTCATATAAATCCTATGTCGGAGAAAATATTGAAGTAACCCGTAACAGCCTGGAAGGTGCCGAAAAACGCCTTAACGAGTATGCGCGTGAGAATAATATCGTTCAGGATGTAGATGGTCAGTCAATCACTAGCCACACCCTTAAAAAACAGGCGGAAGAACTTGTTTTAGCGGAAAAAGAAAGGATTGAGGCCGAATCAGCTTATACCACGTTAAAAGATAACCCGGATTCAGCACCTGCATCACTGATTGATGACCCGTATATTCTTTCGCTTAAAAAATCAGCAGCAAGACTGGAGTCCCAATACCAGGCAAGAAAAAACAAGGGGAGCAGAAGCGCAATAAGACAAAGGTTTCAGATCGATTCGATTCTCAAACAAGTTAAAACTGAAACTGAATCTCTAAAATCAGCAATTCAAACGCGTCTACTTGAGTCTAAACAGAAGGAGAAAATGCTTCGCACTCAAATGGAAAAACTGAAAGAAGGCGCATTGAGTACTCAATCTAAAAGTACTGTTTATAACAGATTATTACGCGAAGTTGAAATTAACCAGATCGCTTATAATAATCAATTAGAACAACTCATGGCAGTAAACCTTGCAAGCAATGTTGGCACGAACAATATATCCATCATTGATAAAGCCAGCTTTCCTAATAAAAAATTCAAACCCAGTCTGAAAACAAACCTGGGCTTTGGTTTATTACTTGGTTTATTACTTGGAATGGGTATTGCATTTATTAGAGAGTATATCGATGACAGCATTAAAAATATCAAACTTTTAGAACAAATTACAGGCTTGCCTGTTTTGTCGCAGTTGCCTGAAATGAAAAAGATCGATCAAAAGAAATTGGCATTACAGACTGCGCTTGAACCTCGCTCCATATTTGCCGAATCAATCAGGTCTTTACGCACCAGTCTGCGTTTCTCAACACGAAATGGCGCACCTAAAAGCACTTTTATAACCAGTTCACGGGCTGGTGAAGGCAAAAGCACCCTTGCTGTGAATCTAGCCACAGCATATGCACAATCCGGAAATAAAGTATTACTAATTGATGCTGACCTTAGAAATCCGAGTATCCATTCCCTGCTAGAAATGAAAAACTCCGAAGGGTTAACAAATTACCTGACTAACCCTGATTCTTCAACTCAAAACGACATTAGTAATAGCTGCATGATTAAGCGTTTAAACGTCATCACATCTGGACCTATTCCACCCGACCCTGTGGAGTTACTATCAGGTCATAAAATGGCTGCGTTGCTGGAATCCACACTAGAAATTTACGACCATGTGATTATTGATGGTCCTCCGGTACTCGGACTGGCTGATTCATTAGTTCTAGCGAATCTTGCAGAGGCCACTGTTATCGCCGTTGAAGCTGGTAAAACTCGCAAGGCTAGTTTACTGGACAGCCTAAAGCGTTTAGAACGTGCAAAAGCAAATATGATTGGTACTGTTTTGACACGAAATAGTAAAAGGGTAAACCCTGATTATAATCAGGAGTATTACACTTATTCAGTTAGATCAAATGCTCAAAAAAAACTCGTTAAAATCAAATCTTGAACAGTATGTTGATAAAGTTGACTGAAAAAAGGACACCCCCCTCCCCCCCCACTTTTGAGAGTTTTTTGTGAGCTAAGTAGTACCTTTCTTCGATGATTTCAAATACTGAATGATTTCTTCCTTCGCATCACTCATTACCGAGTCCCTATCGAGGCTATCCAGAATATGTTGTACTGTTAGCTTAGGGCCGGATTCGCCCCATGATTTTCCCTTAGCAAGATAATCTTCAGCAACTCTGCCAACTACCAGAGTGCTATACCAGGCGATAGCGCCTTGAGCGACACCGGTAACTACCGTTGAAAAGCCTGCTGTTCCAATCTTTAAAGCAGAAGAAGCAAAATGAATCGCCCAGAAAGTGGCGTATAATACCAGCATCTGTGCAGCAATGGTTTTAATTAACTCGCCCGCTTCCGTCTTACTCATGGGTAATCCATAGATTCGCGAAAGATGTATCACCATGCTTACATCTATCGCAGCGGCTGCCAGTAAATCCGCAACAGGAATCGGATTAAGCGCAACAGCAACACCCTTACCTACGCAATACATATGGATCGTTTCTTCGCCCAGTTCTTTGCGCGTAGCTAATAACTTTTCACCTAACTGCTCGCTGAGATTACCAGCAAATAAGGAAGCATTGAGTGCGGATAAGGTCTTACCTTCAGCCTCAATGATTTCCCATAAACGCGATTTTAGATTGATAATATCAATCGGCCGTTGCCTGACTGTTTCTTGCTCATTACCTTTATCATCAACATAGATAACGGTTTGCTTACTCGGTGATGCCGCGGTGAAAACGATATTCTTGGATGCGATAATCCCCTTTGTTCGTTTGCGAATTATAGTTCGCAGTATCAGAATCTCTTCTTCATTGTATTGGTCAGCCTTATTGACCACCAAAACAATAGGCCGCTGGGTTTTGGCAACGATTTTTAAGGCGATTAGTTCGACATCGGTTAAATCACTATCAACCACAAATAACAATAAGTCCGAGCGGTTAGCTACCTCGTGTGCGAGTTTTTCTCTGGCTTCACCATCAATCTCATTGATTCCAGGGGTGTCAATAAGGTAAACGCCACCTGCATCAACTTCTTGCCATTCTGCAATGCCTTCAGTTTTAGTTTCACCGTGCAAAACACTAACACTAAATGCTTCTTTACCAAGCAAAGCATTCAATACAGATGATTTACCCACACTGACACGTCCAAATACAGCAATGTGAAGATGGCCTTGCTCCAATTTATTCAGCATCGAACGTAATTGCTGGTATTCATCGCGCAACAGATTGCGCACAGAATCAGGCACACGCGTATCGTCCAGTAACTGGTTCAAGCTTTCTTTGGCCAAATCTACATTGGCAATTCCAGAATCTGTGTCTTCGCTATGATCCGAAATTATATTCGCATCATCGCTTAGCTCATGATTTTTTTTGCTTGTCGAAAACCAGCTTGGCAAATAACTTTGCGCGCGCTTCAAGATCTTCACTCAACATCTCCTTAAAAGTAATGGCTACAGGGGCTGGCTGTAATTTGCCACGTTGTTGCAGGGTTTTATTTATTGCCCTTCCCAGTGCATCAAAAATCAAACCATATGCCACGGCATGGGTTACCCCGCCTGTTACGGTTCCGATACCTGGAAAAGCCTTCATACCATTACCTGCAACTGCCAATAATAATGGTACGCTTTTTCTCATCTGTCCCGTACTAAAATCGAATAGTTTATCAATATCCAGTTGCCTAATCGGGATACCGTATAATGCACATAAAGCCTTAACCATCTGTGTGCCCAACACTCCCTGAATGACCAGATCAGACCCAGGGCTAATAGAAGCCAAAGCACCTAATACCGCTTTACGCGTAGAATTTTTGATAATCGTTTCAGCTTCACTCTGTCGGTATTCATCCTTGGCTAAATCCAATTTTTGTTTAACCAATACGAAAACGCTGGCATCACGGAGAGATTCAAGCACATCGCTTTGCTTGTCTATTTCGTTTTGTAATGCCTCCGCCAATGCTGAAACATCGGCTTTTCTTTGTCTAATCAATTTTTCCTCATGACCATCGGGAAATATTTTTACGACTTCTTCTTCCCCGCCTGATCGCACAAATACCTGACGCAAAGGAATCTCTTCAGCTTCAAACTGTTCTGTAAAACGCGTTGAAACCATTTGTTTTTGTTCGTCAGTAAAGCGATCACTTTTATTCAAAGCAACAATCATCGGTTTTCCATAACTCTTTAACTGCTGTATATCTTCAAATTGGTTTCGTGATAAATCAGAATCAGTCACATACACTACTATTTGTGCACGTACTGCCTCATCACTCGCCATTTTATCCAGATAGCCACTCGCTTCATTACGCCCTGGTAAATCTGTCAGGACTAATTCATCACCAGAAGTGCTCTTCCATATGTATTGGTGAATATCCTGTGTCGACCCTCCCTGCACATTGGTTTCAAGTGTAGCTATTGTCGATTCTGCTTCTGGCAGTAAAGCTTTTATGATCGATGACTTACCCGTGCTCACATCGCCAAATAAGGCTACATAAATCCTGCCAGTCTGCTTACGTTCTTTTAAATGTTCGATCTCACGGCGCATCTCGGAAGTTTCCATTCCCACCGTTTCAGCGTGATCTAATTCTTTTAAGATATTTTCCTCAGATACTTCTTTCAGATCTAACTCAGGGCTTGATTTTGATGGTCGTAGCAATTTATAAACCAGCCAGAAACTAAATAGTATCAATGCGATTATTAACGCGGAATAGCTATAGAATAGTGGTTCGGGTAATTCCTTGAGGCGCTCCCAAACGTCCAAAGCACTGCGTGTTGCAGAAAATACAAACAACAAAAGTAGAAGCGTAAGGGTGATTACGCCAACGGCTAGCAAGCGACGAAATTTAGGACCAGATTTTTTCATTAATTGTGTGTTATGTCTTTAAAATGTAATTATTTCCCAGTAAATCATTATTACTTAAATTGGCTCATTCGTCTTAAAAAATACAGTACAATTATTTAATTGATACAGTAAAAAAATGGCCCCCCTCACCTTTTAGGCAATTTTTCAATCTAATCTTGAATATTTTATCACCAGTAATAAATCATCATGCATATCCCGTCTAGCTTTAAATTTGAGAATACAAATGAACTTCTACAGATAATGCGTGAAAATGCTTTCGCAACTATCATCACAACCGATGAAAATAATTTACCTGTAGCAACGACATTACCGTTTCTTGTTAAGCAAAACAACGATGAAATTATCCTTCAAGCACACTTTGCCAAAGCGAATCCACAATGGAAACACCTGGAAAAGAATGCTCAGGTATTAGTCTTATTTCAAGGGCCACATTGCTATATTTCTCCCTCATGGTATACAAATCCGGGGGTGCCGACCTGGGATTATGTAACTGTACATGCCTATGGGCCTGCCAAACTCTTTCAGGATAGTGAACAACTTCGGGAACTCATCGAGACATTGTCAGACAAATATGAGGCAGATCAAAAGAAACCCTGGAAGGCAGAAAACAATTATCCGGATAAGATGTTGAACGCAATTGTTGGATTTGAAATTTGTGTGCAAGAACTCAAAGGAAAGGTTAAAATCGGCCAAAATAAATCTAAAGAGGATTTACGTGGTGTTGTCGAAGGTTTAGTAAGATCATCCTCAAAACCTCAACAAGAGTATAATCAGGCAATAGCTAACCTGATAAAAAATCATTTAAAATCAAAGGACTGATCATATAACATGAAGTTATCTATAAAGATTATCAAAAGCACAATATTTGCTGCGCTTCTTATAGCGATTAATACCTCTAGTCAGGCGGCACCAGGAAATAAACTTGGTTATAATACCAGCGGACTGCATCATCTGGCTTCGTCAAACCCTTTTATAGATATTTTCAAGATCTCGCGCGGCTGGATTACTTCCTGTGAGTTTAACTGGCAGGCAAACCGACCGATTGATCCGGGCTGTGAAAAAAAGAAATCATTTAATACCAAAGAATCAAATCTCGTCTCCGTCGATGCTAACGGCTGGCCAACACGTTTGCCCGCACGGGGTGAAGCACCTATCTTTACCTCTATCAATGCCATATGGGATATGCCGGATAACTTTCCTACAGGGCAACACTTTGTCACCTATCAGGGTGATGCTGATATAAAAGTACTCGGAGATGTCGAAATTATTCGACAAATTCCTGGAAGAATCGATTTCAATTTACGTTCCCCGAAGCGTAATTTACGTTTGCATATTACCCGCATCAATCCGCGTAACCACATTCGTAATATCAAGGTTATCCCCCAAAAATATGCGAATATTTATACTAAACAGACATTTAACCCAGAATATTTGAAAACCTCGCGTAATTTTAATTCGATTCGCTTTATGCCTTGGCAGAACACCAAAGACACCAATTTAACCCATTGGCATGAACGTGCTACGCCGAAAACCGCTTTTTATAATCATGATGCCGGTATGCCAGTTGAGACTATGGTTGATCTTGCCAACGCCAGTCAGGCTGCACCGTGGTTTTCGATACCGCACAAAGCAACTAATGACTTTGTGCAAAAATTTGCTCAAACTGTTAAGCAGCATTTGAATACGAGGCAAAAAGTGTATATTGAATATTCAAATGAAGTCTGGAACTCCATGTATCCGGCAACCCATTATGCTTCTCAGCAAGGTTTAAAACTCTGGCCACGTGGCAAACTGGACATTAAAAACCCGGGAACCCGTCGTCTCTTTTTAGCACTTAATTACAACGCCAAACGCAGTAAAGAAATCTGTAATATCTTCAAGCGGAATCTAGGCAATAGAGCTGTTTGCGTCGTATCCGCTTACGGCTCAGCACCTAAAATGGCAGAAGAACTCATGACCTGTCCTTTAGCAGGGGGAAATTGTTACAAAACATTTGATGCCTATGCCGTTGCGCCCTATTTCGGTGACTATATAGCGCGTATCGAAAATCGTCCATTGGTTAAACAGTGGGCTGTGAAAGGAAATAATGGTATCAATCAACTCTTTAGAGAAATTATGAATGGTGGTCTGGCAAAAGATGCTTATAAAGGTGGCGCCATTGAAAACACCATCGAAGAACGCATCAAAAAGAATGTCGCCATCACCAAAAAATATGGTGTTCAATTATTGGCTTATGAAGGTGGTCAGCATTTACTCCGCGTAGATCGCCCGCATGTCATAAAAGACCCGAAGGTCTATAGCTTGTTTGCAAATGCCAATAGAAACCCGCAAATGGCAAATGCCTATACGAAATACCTGAATGCCTGGCATCGAGCTGGCGGCGGCATGCTTATGCACTTTAACGGGATTTCTGAGATTAACGACCGTAATTATTTTGCCATGCTGGAAAAAGCAGGCACCACATCACCAAAATATAATGCCATGATTAAATATATTCGCGGACGGTAATGTCTCTGGAGTTTGGGGACATTTGCCCGGTTGGTATCTTCGATTCCGGGCTCGGTGGACTTTCGGTATTAACAGAAATTCACCGGTTATTACCCCATGAAAACCTGATTTATGTTGGCGATTCTGCAAACGCGCCCTATGGTGATCGAAGTGCTGCGTTTGTGCGTGACCGTTCGCAAAAAATTTCTCATTTTCTGCTCGACCAGGGCGTAAAAGTCATTGTAATAGCGTGTAATACAGCTACAGCAGAGGCCGCAACATTGCTTAGGGAAACAGTCGATGTTCCGGTAATTGGTTTAGAGCCAGCAATAAGGCCTGCAGCACAATTAAGTAAAAGTGGCATCATCGGTGTACTTGCTATACAAAGAACCATCAATAGCGAACGTCTTTTAGGACTTACCGAACGTCACGCAAAAGACAAAAAAGTTTTGGCCCAGGCATGCCCAGGTTTAGTGGAACAGGTAGAGGCCTGTGATTTAGATAGTGAAACCACCCTGGCTATTTTAAATAAATATATCCAGCCACTATTAGAGCAAGGCGTCGATGCTTGCTTTGATCCTTGGTTGTACGCACTATCCTTTTTTACTGCCAGCAATTCGCTCAATCGTCGGTGATCAAATTGAAGTATTAGAGACAGGAAGACCCGTAGCAATTCAATTACAACGCGTTTTAAAAGAGTTTTCACTGAAAAAAACGGTCATATCAAATCAATATTTTAGCCCAGAAAATTCGATAACTTTTTATAATAGCAGTGTGAATAAAAACATTACCTCTGCTCTGCAAAAGCTCTGGAAGCATTCATCAGCAAAAGCCATAGATGTTTTACCCTTACCTACGTTAGAATAAAACACTTATTAAAGAACACCGATTCAACTATGACAGACAATTCACATCAACTCGAAGATTTAAACCCTCATACTGGAGAGCCTTATAAAGTACGTCCTAACAAAACTCAGCTTAAACGTGAGATGAAAGTATTACATGATTTGGGGGTGGAATTAACAGAACTTGCGCCATCGAAGTTTAGTGAAATAACACTCTCTGAAAGAATGTATGATGCTATTTTTGCCGCCAAAAAATTGAAAAAATCGGCGTTGCAGAGACAATTACGCTTTATCTCAGGAATCATGCCAGAAGAGGATGTCGATTTAATTCAATTACAACTAAGACAACTGGCACAACCCATCAAGCAAGCTAACGATGAGTTCCATCAGATTGAAGAATGGCGTGATAAGCTAATCGCTGGTGACTATAATTTAATTGAAACAATCGTCGCACAATTTGAAAATGCCGACCGCCAGTATATTCGTCAATTAGTTCGTAACGCGAACAAAGAATCACAGCAGAATAAACCACCAAAGTCTTCCAGGTTATTATTTAAGTATTTAGTTTCTTTAAAAGAAGATAAATAGACACTACCCCACTTTTGAGCTATTTTTATCTGTTCAGAATCTGTTCCGCCACTTCCACAATAATATCTGCAATCAATTCACAGTCTTCCAGCTCGAATGTTAGTGGAATCCGCATATTCATCAAGGTTTCCAAAATCTGTTCGGTCCTTGGTAGTTGCGGCATATTTTCGAGATATTTCCAGCTATCGTAGCGACTGGTATAGCCCGTGGGTTCAGCGCCGCCAAACCATTTCAGCATTACTCCGCGTGCCGCGCAATTTTCTACAAGCGACTGGATTTGTTGTCGATAAAAAGTCGGAACTGAAAATTGAATCGAGCTGGCAACAAACTGCTCCTTCGTATGGCGCTGTGGAATAGTGATCGCCGCGCTTTCCTGGAAAGCTTTTTCCAGAACTGCATAACGTGCATTCCAGCGCTCACACTGGCGTTTTAAGTCGTGTAATTGTGGGCGCAAAATCGCCGCGCGCAGATTGTCCATACGGCCGCTATAGTTCGGTGTTTCAAAACGAATCTTTGCAAACGCTTCTTTCGGTGGTGCTGCCAAATGGCGCTCGAAAAGCATATAGGAACCAGAATAAATAATCGCTTTCGCCATTATCTCGGCATCTCGGGTAGTTAAAAAACCGCCCTCGCCAGAATTAATATGCTTGTAGGTTTGCGTGCTAAAACAGGCGATATCACCAAAAGTACCACTTTTTACGCCATTCCAGCTAGCGCCCATGGTATGTGCATATCTTCAATCAGGAAAATCCCGTAACGCTTGCAAATCTGCAGAATGTGTTCCATATCCGCGATATGCCCACGCATATGTGACAACATAAAGAATTTCGCACCGCTGGCTTGCGCCTGTGCTTCCAGATGTTCCAGATCGATGCAGTAATCTTTGGCAACATCGACCAACACCGGAATCGCACCGCTGTTATGAATCGCCCCCGGAACTGGCGCCAGGGTAAAAGCATTACACAATACTTTATCTCCCGGCTTGACTCCCGCCGCACGCATCGCAATGTGCAAGGCATAGCCACCTGATGTGCAAGCCAGGCAATACGGTACTCCCAGAGATTCAGCGAACTCCAGTTCCAACAATTCGGTTTGGGTTTTCTCATCCGCAATTGCGTTATAGCGGTGCAAACGTCCGCTGCGCATAACCGCTATCGCGGCTTCAATCCCCTCTTCAGGGATCGCTTCTTGCTGGGTAAATGATTTGGTGAAGTGTTTCATGCAGTGCCTGTTTTCGATTGAGACAAACATGAATATAGACTAAAAAACACACCCCCCTACTTTTAGACCATTTTTCTTATTGCTAATTATGAAATAACACCAGAAGCTTGTTCATCGGCAAAATAAGACGATCTCACCATTGGTCCACTAGCCACGTGAGAAAATCCCATTTCATAACCAATAACTTCCAATTGTTTAAATTCATCTGGGCTGACAAAACGCTCCACGGCTAAATGATCAAGACTTGGTTGTAGATATTGACCTAAAGTCAACATCTCACAACCATGATCGCGTAAATCCTGCATCACGGCTTTTACTTCCTCAATTTCTTCACCGAGTCCTAACATCAGCCCAGATTTTGTCGGAAGAGTTGGATGTATTTCCTTGAATTTGTTGAGTAAATCGAGTGACCATTGATAATCAGAACCAGGGCGTGATTGTTTATACAAACGCGGCACCGTTTCAAGATTATGATTAAAAACGTCCGGTGGTGATTTGGTCATTATATCAAGGGCGATATCCATGCGACCACGGAAATCTGGCGTTAGGATCTCAATTCTGATTTCAGGGTTGCTCTCACGAACCGCATTAATACAATCTACAAAATGTTGCGCACCGCCATCACGAAGATCATCACGGTCAACCGAAGTGATTACTACATATCTAAGTGCCATTGCTTTTATGGTTTCAGCCAGGCTTTGTGGCTCATCAACATTTAAAGGATCAGGGCGACCATGACCAACATCACAAAACGGGCAACGACGGGTACAGATGTCTCCCATAATCATGAATGTGGCCGTGCCTTTAGTGAAACACTCTCCTAAATTTGGACATGCTGCTTCTTCACAAACGGTATTGAGTTTTTGTTCACGTAGAATTTTTTTAAGACGGATAACCTCAGGTGTTGTAGGTGCTTTAGCTCGAATCCATGCAGGTTTGCGCTTCACTTCCGTGCTAGGTACAACTTTTATAGGAATTCTAGCAACCTTATCTGCACCGCGCAGCTTTACCCCTTGTTTTACAGCGTCTTGTACTTTGTTTACACTCATTGCTTAGAAGTCCATTTGATAGAAAGAGAATTATAGGCGACATGACTAAACTTTACCAAATCAGTTTCTATGTGCCAGTATCACACTGTGAACTTGTCAAAAATTCCATGTTCGAAGCCGGTGCAGGATTTATTGGAGATTATCAAGAATGTGCATGGCAAACATTAGGTGAAGGACAATTTAAACCGTTAAGCGGCAGTCAACCATTTATTGGCGAAATTGATAAACTACAGAAAGTAACAGAATACAAAGTTGAAATGCTCTGCCACAATGAGATTATAAAGCGAGTCATTAAGGCATTAATAAGTAGCCACCCCTATGAGGTGCCTGCTTATTCGGTGATTAAACTAGAGGTACCCTAGTGTCTTGTTAATGCTCAAAAATTAATGTCTGCGTACGACCCTAACAATAGCACCAGTACCATTCAATTTATCAACACGTTCACAATCCAGCTTATGGTTATAGGTGCTTCGCTTTTTGATAGCGCGGATCGGATTTTTCTCGATAGTCTTTTTAACCACTACTTCTTTTCCGGCTTCTTTCTTAGAGACTTTTACGGTTTCTTTCTTTTCATTTGAGACTTTCTTAATTACAGGCTTCTTATAAGCAGCTTTTTTCATTTTTACCGCTTTAGTCTCCGGACACATGGTACGAAAATAGTAAGCCATCCCGCGAGTAGAAATGAAATTATCACGTGAATTCCAACCTTGATGGTTTCCACTATAAGCCCTTACAGTTTTGACTGGTGAACCACACATATTCATATGGTCTACATCTGGCCAGGCGTAAGCGGGTATTGTGATAAAACATCCCACGCTTAAGATTAGTGTTACTACCAGTCTTTTTACTGAAAAAAAATTCATTTTAAATAGTCTCCATACTATTAATCATTCTATTTACTAAACTAAATCAACAAATTCTGATGAAGAAACTTTCCATCAATAAAAATATCAAGGTATGCTTCTACTATTATTGTTAATATAGCTTATTAAAATATTAGTATTTTTACTAAAACACTGTTTTGATTAATATTTAAACAGTCTTAGGTCTATTTGCTAATAGCTAAATCAGGAACAAAACATGCTAAAACAAGACCCTAAACAAACCACGTATTTCGGTTATGAGCAAGTAGCTGTCTCCGATAAAGCAAGTAAAGTTGCAGACGTATTCGACTCTGTGGCGGACAAATACGACCTGATGAACGACTTGATGTCAGCAGGCGTGCATCGATTGTGGAAGCGTTACACTATTGAAACCTCGGGTGCAAAAAAAGGTGATACTATTCTTGATTTAGCGGGTGGCACTGGCGATCTGGCTGTTAAGTTTGCACGTATTGTTGGTCCTAGTGGATTAGTGACGCTTTCCGATATAAATGGTTCAATGCTGGAAAATGGCCGTGAACGCCTAACCAATATGGGTATCGCTGGCAATATCGAATACGTTCAAGCAAATGCTGAATGCCTGCCGTTTGGTGATAATAAATACAATATTGTGACGATGGCTTTCGGCCTGCGTAATGTAACCGATAAAGACGCAGCTTTGTGTTCTATTTATCGTTGTTTAAAACCCGGTGGAAAACTGATGGTTTTGGAGTTCTCTAAACCCATAGTTCCCGGCTTAGGCACAATTTACGATATATACTCCTTCAAATTATTACCTCTAATAGGAAAACTAGTGGCGAATGATGAAGCTAGTTATCGCTATTTGGCAGAATCCATTCGTATGCATCCTGATCAAGACACTTTAAAAGGCATGATGGAAGCAGCGGGTTTTGAAAAATGTAGTTATCACAATATGACAGGCGGTGTGGTAGCCTTGCATGTTGGCTATAAGTTTTAATTTAACTAAATTCTCGTTTAATGCAGATTCCAACACTCTTTTTGTCCGCCATTGAATTAGCCATCAACACCTGGTTGAAGCTTGATAGTGAAACACTTCCCCGTTTTGCATCGTTAGCAAATAAAATCATTCACTTGCATATTACTGGGCTTGATTTGAACCTGTACTTCCTGCCTACGACATCAGGCATTCAGGTATTAGGCAATTATCCCGGCAATGAAGAAGGCGGCATTGTAGATGCAACTATCCACGGATCGCCAATAGCATTAATCCGCTTAAGCACAGCTAAAAACTCAGGTGAAACCTTGCTTAAGACTGATGTTGAAATTGATGGCGATATGCGTGTTGCTGAAAAATTTAGCACAATCCTGCGCGAAGTTGATATCGACTGGGAAGAATACTTATCAAAATGGGTCGGTGACATTATTGCTCATCAGGCAGGTCAAACAAGTAGAAACACTTCAGCCTGGGTAAGAGAAAGCATAGAGGCTATGCGTATGAATACGGGAGAATATCTTAGCGAAGAAGCTAAGCTTACGCCTGCTGATGCCGAAATACATTACTACATGGATCAGGTTGATTATGTAAGAATGGATGTTGATCGTATGCAAGCCCGTATCGATTTACTGCAACAGCGCTTGTCTAATGAAGATACTAATAATGATTCTACAAATACACCTAAGAATAATAATTAAAGTAAAACAATAAAATGAATCTCTTTTCCCAGCTGTATCGATTATTTGTGATTAACCGCGTGTTGATACGTCATAATCTAGATGAATTTATCTATGCGATACCCGCGTTTCGCCCATTGCGATTTATTTATCATCTTTCTCCCTGGAACTGGAATAACAAAGACCGTGCCTCACGTGGAGAGCGCATACGTAAAGCTTTAGAAGACCTTGGCCCCGTTTTTGTTAAGTTCGGTCAGGTGCTATCGACGCGCCGCGACATGCTACCAGATGATCTTGCAGATGAACTTGCGAAACTGCAGGATGATGTGCCGCCCTTCTCGGGTAAAGTTGCACGCGATATTATTGAAAAATCTTTGGATCAATCCGTAGAATCTCTCTTTAAAGAATTTGACGAAACACCATTAGCATCGGCTTCTATCGCACAAGTACATACTGCCGTGTTGCATGATGGCAGGGAAGCGATAGTAAAAGTCGTTCGACCTGGTATTGAAAACACTATTCGCCATGATATTGATTTGATGTTACTTATCGCTAAAATGGTGCACCGTTTTAGTCATATTGGTAAACGGTTACGTCCGGTTGAAGTCGTGCAGGATTACGAAAAGGTTATTTTTGATGAACTCGATTTAGGCCGTGAAGCTGCCAATGCCAGTCAATTACGGCGCAACCATGAAAATTCACCTGATCTTTATGTGCCTGAAATTTACTGGGATTATTGCACACAGAAAGTTATGGTAATGGAACGCATCTACGGCATTCCTGTAGGCAACACACAGCGCCTAAAAGATCATAATATCAATATGAAAGTACTGGGTGAGCGCGGCGTTGAAATATTTTTTACACAGGTTTTCAAACATAACTTTTTTCATGCGGATATGCACCCCGGTAACATTTTTATCGATGAAAGTAATCCAGACAACCCAAAATACATCGCAGTAGATTTTGGTATTATGGGAACACTGGAAATACAGGATCAACGCTATCTTGCAGAAAACCTACATGCCTTTTTTAATCGCGATTATAAACGCGTTGCCGAAGCACATATCGAATCGGGGTGGGTTCCTGCTGAAACAAAAGCCAGTGAATTTGAAGCGGCAATCAGAACTGTTTGCGAACCGATATTCCAGCTCTCCATCAAAGATATTTCATACGGGAAATTATTGCTGCGACTTTTTCAAACCGCAAGACGTTTCAATATGGAAGTACAGCCTCAACTGGTTTTATTACAGAAAACCTTGCTGAACATCGAGGGCATGGGTCGTGAATTATACCCTGACCTTGATTTGTGGGTAACTGCAAAACCTTTTTTACAGCGCTGGATGGACGAACAAACAGGTGTTCGATCACTCTTCAAAGGTGCCAAAACCAATTTGCCCAAATTTATAGAACAACTACCGCATATGCCTGTAATGATCAATGAAGTGATTCGCCAGATACATGATAAACAGGCCGGTATTAATTGGGAGTCAAAACAGCTTGAGGCGCTTCAGGAAGAAATTAAAAAAGCGAACCGAAGAACAACCCTGACCATAAGCGGAGGTGTCTTATTACTCACGGCAGTGTTATCCAGTTCGCCCTTATTACTAGTGTCATCCAGCCTCTCCCCGATTGCTTTGGGATGCGGAATAACTGGTTTCGCTTTACTGATTTATGGTCTACTAAAAAAGTAGTGTCTTAAAATACTTAAACAACGGCTATTGCTTCCACTCATATTTTTTTTAATAAAAAATAAGCACTACTATAATACTGAGACACCCCCCTACTTTTCAGTCATTTTTGGGGCTGGTCACTCGCAGACTCGTTAAATCTTTTTGATAAAAACTATAAATAATTTTCTTATTCTCACTTTCCTCTGTATACGCCCGCAGGCTTATGAATACGGTGCAACGTCAGAAACGCTTTAATTAATGCATTGTGTTTCTAATTAGCAATCCAGCACAGTTTTCACCACGAATTAATATTTAAACTCACTAAGATTGCCTTGATGTAACAATTGTCTTCCCAAGAAACGTATTATTATTCTTAAACGTTAACCGAAACATTGTTAAAACCGGCGACAGTAATATCAAGATTTGCCTAATGATAAACTTTGCCTTTTTTTAATCCAAAACCCTTTTCCAAAGAAAATTCCTCAATCAAGGCATCTACTGTTTGCTGGTCAAATTGACGCCCTACTTCACCCAATATCAGGCTAATGGCACCACGGTTATAACCAGTTCCTAAATCCACCTGAATTGCAATTAACTCTCTTGCTCTTTCTAAAGTCATTTCATTTAACCCGCCATTCCGTTAACAACACAACGTAAAATACCATAGTCCCATTCGCCATCAAACTCATCAAATAGCGGCTTTAAAGACCCTTTCTCTTTGCTATTTAAAAATTCTGCTGTTTGTTCAATGGTGCTAATATCTTCATGATCCAGATCCAGCGCATCCGCAGCTGAAAGCATTCCTGCTTCAATCACATCGGCTAAATGACTGTAAATAGTGGATGCCGAAAGTCCGCGTTTAGCGGAGATGGCTTCGATATCAAAACCAGCTTGATGTAGTGTCAAGGTTTCATTAACTGTATCTGAAAAGTTGTTTTTTAATAAATCCGGCAGCGGATATTCGCGCACCACCTGCATGAATTTTTCACCATAGCGCTCGAGTTTCATCTCGCCAACACCATTAATAAAACGGAATGTGTCAGAACTTTGTGGGCGTTGTTTTGCCATTTCAATTAAAGATGCATCACTGAAAATCACATATGGCGGTACACCTTGCTCACTGGCTAGATCAGTGCGTAAAGCACGGAGTGCTTCAAATAATTCTTCATCCATACTGCGTAATTCGGATTTTACGCGTCCATCTTTTTTTCGATTCTCTTTCTCAGGCTTGCGTTGTTTTCTTGCTAATAAAGTTATTTCGCCACGTAACAAAGAACGTGAGTTTTCAGTTAACTCGACACCACCATACTCTGAGTTGGTATTCAGAAAACCTTGCGAAATAAGCTGCCGAAATAAACCACTCCATTCGTGCCCTTGGAGGTTTTCACCAATCCCCCATGTACTGATTTGATTATGTCCATTTTGTGTAATCCTCTCATCAGCTTTTCCCTGTAAAACTTTTGCAAGATACGAAACACCAAAGCGTTGACCGGTACGATAAACCGTCGACAACGCTTTCTGCGCGTCCTCGGTTGCATCCCATGTCTCGGGTGGATTCAAACAGTTGTCACAATTACCACAAGGCTCATCCATGACTTCATCAAAATACGCCAGAATTGCCTGGCGACGACAACTCGCCATCTCGCACAAGCCCAGCATCGAATCCAGCTTTTGATTCGTCAGGCGCTTGTATTCTTCGCTGCCATTGCCATCCTGCATCATCTGCCGCAGAAAAATCACATCCTGCAAGCCATAACTCATCCAGGCATCGGCCTTCTCGCCATCACGCCCGGCGCGACCCGTTTCCTGATAATACGCTTCGATGTTTTTAGGTAAACTTAAATGCGCCACAAAACGCACATTGGGCTTATCAATTCCCATGCCAAAGGCGATGGTAGCGACAATAATCACACCTTCTTCACGCAAAAAACGCTGTTGATTACGAGCCCTGATTTCGGTACTCAAACCCGCGTGATACGGTAATGCCGTCAGACCTTTTTTAGTCAACCATTCAGCTGTCGCTTCGACTTTCTTGCGCGACAAACAATACACAATACCTGCCCTGCCTTTATGTTTATCCTGAATAAAGGTCCACAATTTATCGCGCGCATTTAACCCCTCAGAAATCGTGTAATTAATATTGGGTCGGTCAAAACTATTAACATAAACACCCGCATCATCAAGGCGCAATTGATGAATGATCTCAGCACGGGTGCGATTATCCGCAGTAGCCGTCAGCGCAATCCGAGGCACATCAGGAAAACGCTCCGGCAAGGCCGAAAGCCGTTGGTATTCAGGACGAAAATCATGACCCCACTGAGACACACAATGAGCCTCATCAATCGCAAACAAAGCGATTTTGCACTGCTTTAGTAAATTAAGAGTCTGCTCACTCAACAAGCGTTCAGGCGCAACATACAACATCTGCAACTCGTCTTTAAGCAGAGCCTTTTCTACATCGCGCTGTTCCAAAGCCGTCATTGTCGAATTCAAAAAAGCCGCCTTAATCCCCAACTGCTTCAGCGCATCCACCTGATCCTGCATCAATGCAATCAAAGGCGACACAATCACACCGACGCCCTCACGCAACATCGCAGGAATTTGATAACAAAGCGATTTACCACCGCCAGTAGGCATCAAAACAAACGCGTCGCCGCCATCCAGCAATTGCTTGATTATGTTTTTTTGATTGTGTCTATAATCGCTATAACCGAAAGTGTTCTGAAGAATAGTTTTTGCTTGATTGCAAGCATTTAGAGTGGTGTTTTGCATTCTGACAATTATGGGGGGTTTTGAGTATTATAGAAAGACACCCCCCACCTTTTAAGCCATTTTTATACGACTACGCCTTCCCTTCTTCGTCCAGCATTAAAGAAATGCTGTTATCTCGTGATGTTCGGCTCTAACTATGTTTCTAAACCCCTTTCAAAAGCAATGACTATCGCAGAAAATAAAGGATTAGAATGAAGATTGTTTGCGAGGTAAGAGCGAGTTCCCTTAATTCCCATTATTTCTGAGAAACGCAGTGAACCCGACGGGAGCCTTTGCTTGGCAGCCTATTGTTGATTCGACTACGTCTCACCCTGTAGGGTTATCTTTCTGCGAGAGATATTGTATCACTAACGCTCGGCTGGTTGTTTATTTAGGCTGAGAAAATAAATGAACTCGAAGCCGATAGATAACCGAAATCAGAGGAAAATATCCATGTTCACAAGCTTCGAAAACACTACACAAATCTAAAAAATAAATCTGTGCGATGCTTCAACCAGCAATCGTCATTTCCTTACGGAAACCACGATAAACTTTTTGACTCTTGGTGAGCCAAAGAAAGCCCCCCTACTTTTGGGTTCTTTTTCGAATCAAATACTCATATTCCAAAGAAAGGAGGCAACGCCACCTCCGGCAGCCCGAACGCCACCGGGTATTGAACACTCACAAAATACAAGCCACAAGCCGGCGCAGTAATTCCCGCTTGCGTTCGATCACGAACATCAAGCAACTCTGCAAACCATTCAGGCGCCCTCACCCCTGTACCCACTTCAAACAAACTCCCCACAATATTCCTTACCATATGATGTAAAAAAGCATTGGCGACGATGTCTACGTAAACAAAATGTCCGTCACGTGTGATGCTGATTTCCTGCAATTCCCGCATTGCATGGTTGGCCTGACATCCCGAGGCGCGAAAACTACTAAAATCATTCTCACCGAGTAAATAATTGGCGGCTAGTTGCATATGATCCGCATCAAGTGAATCCCGATACCAGCATACTTTATTGTTTAATAAAGCAGGACGAAACTGCTGATTTAAAATGATATATCGATAGCGTCTTGAGAGTGCCGAGAATCGAGCGTTAAACTTATCGTCTACGGGCTGGATCCAGCGCATTGAAATATTATCGGGGAGATTGGTATTACAGCCCATTTGCCAGCCTTTTAGATCTCGCTCTGCACTGGACTCAAAATGTACTACCTGACCAATGCCATGCACGCCACTATCGGTTCTACCTGCACAGGTGAGTTCGATGACGTGATTGGCGACTTTAGATAATGCATCTTCTACTTCTGACTGAATTGATGGTCCATGTGCCAGGCGTTGCCAGCCAAAATAGGAAGTTCCATCGTATTCTATGCATGCTGCGTATTTCATTATCACATTATATATTTTAGGCAAAAAAAGTCGGACTATGTCCGACTTTTTTCTAAATGGTTGTTAAAACTCAACCATGATATTGCAGTAACTCTTCGGCTTGCCGCTTTTGATCTTCGTTACCCACTTCCATCACTTCTTCAAGTGTGCTTCGAGCGCCTTCGATATCACCCATATCAATATAGGCTTTAGCTAGGTCGATCTTGGTTTCGATTTGCGTCTCTTCGATAACTTCAGAGTCATCATCCAGGTCCAGGAAAGACAGGTTATCATCATAATCAGCAAGTAGGTTATCTTCAGCAGCTACTTCACCTAAGACTTCAGCATCAGTGGCTTTGTAAGCATGATCTTCTGGCATGATCTTATCGAAGTCATCTGCATCCAGATCCAGAGTAAGGTTGGCAATTTCATGATCTACATCAGACTCTTTTCCAAAATCTTTTGACTCTAATAGAGCATCTAATGCAGCATCATCTAAAGCGAACTCAGACTCATCGATTTCTAGCTCTGATGATATTTGATCTTCAAAATCATCATCCAGATCCATTTCTGCTATTTCGCTTTCGATCGAGCCAACAATAGAATCAGGCTCGTCTGCTGCAGCTAATATATCATCCAGATCAAAATCTTCCAGGTCTTCATCCAGATCCATTTCTGCTATTTCGCTTTCGCTCAAGCCTTCCATTGGTTCAGACTCGTCTGCTGCACCTAATATACCATCCAGATCAAAATCTTCCAGGTCTTCATCCAGATCCGTTTCTGCCATTTCGCTTTCGCTCAAGCCTTCCATTGATTCAGACTCGTCTGCTGCACCTAATATATCATCGAGATTAAAATCTTCCAGGTCTTCATCAAGGTCGATTTTTTCGTATTCGTCGACCGTATCTTCAATCAGATTATCATCTGCTAATACATCAGAGGTTTCTTCAATTGCATCTTCACTGGTTTCTACAGAAGCTGCTACAGCAGTACCTGCGACCATGGCTACACCTGTGACAGTACTTGTATCAGTAGCCGCATCGGCTTTATCCTTAAGTAAATCGTTATTGTAGAGTTTACTTTCTGGAAGTAATGCGTTGCCCCACTCACAGATTTCATCCCAGTAGTTTTGTTTATCATCTGCATCCAGATCAAGGAAATCTTTAGTCGCCTGTTCGAAGGCTTCCTGATCACCCGCAGCTTTATAGTTTTCAAGCAATTTAGCATGTAGCGCTGCATTGTTTGGGTAACTACTTATGGCACGTTTGATTTCAGATTCTGCTTGATCATGAAGGCCGTATACGATGTAAACATCGGCTTCTTGAATAAGATCGTCTAATTCATTTTCAGCTTCTTCTGTAATTGAACTATCACCATCATGAGACTTTTCTTCATCGTGCACCACTAACTCAGACTCGCCTATTTTATCGTTATTTAGATCTTCAGGGCTTCCTTCGCTATACAATGGTTGTTCTGTTAATCCATCGCTAATCAAGTCGGAAAAATCTTCTACTTCTTCATCGTTTGACTTGCGACGTCTCATGAACCATAAACCACCCAAGAGTGCTAATAATGAACCGCCGCCAATACCCATTGCAGCAGGAGACCCTAACAAACTCATAACATCGAATGATTCCTCAACTACATCATTCTTGAATGTGTTTGCCGGCTCTTTTGCCTCTGTCTGAGTAACTTCATCTATTACTGGAGCTTGGTTAGCGATACTTTCATCAGGAGTACGGATTATTTCACCATTCTCATTTGCAAGACTACCAGCAACCTGTTCTTGGATATCTGTACCTTCATTTGATACTGTTGGCTCTGGTAGAACTACTTCAGTTTGATTGTTTGTTTCAGCTGAGTTTTGTGTCTCTGGAGTTTCGTTTATCTCAGTTATCTCAGTAGCTTCAGGTGCTTCGGTAGTTGCCCCACTTAAACCAGCTTGTAAAGATGCCAACTGCTCACTTTTAAGAGTAATCAAACGGTTCTTTTTACGCAATAAAGACTCAAGCTCAGACACTCGGGATTTTAACTCTTCGTTTTCTTTACTTTTTGTCATCAACGATTCGGTTATCATGGCCAACTGCTTATTAAGTGCATCAACAGACCCACTTGCAGAACTTGAACCAGATGCATCACTGCTGCCGGTATTGCCCATGACTTCCATGCGTGCTGCTTGTGTAGATGCAACTTTTTCTGTTCTAGCTTTATTAGCTGATTTGTTAGCTATCGACTCAGTACTCTTTTGTTTCCAGGCTCTTGCTTGAGCAATAATCAGGGATTTTGCAATGCTGGACTTTAACGCTCTCGCTTCTTGTAAAGAAGGACGGGCAATTAATGCACCAGCCTTCAGGTTATTCATATTGCTTTGACTAAATGCGCTACGATTCTTTTCAAACAGTGCAACCAACATTTGTTCTTTGCTAATACTTTGGTAACCTAAGTTATTAGCAATCTTTGATAAGGTATCACCGCGTCTCACTCGATAGTTTCTAACTGGTGCTGGTGCTGATGCGCTTGCCACTCGACGGGCTTGTTGAGCTTGACTTTGAGCTAGAGCCTGACGGGCCTGCTGTTGAAATTTCTGTGGCGTTGGACGATTAATTTTCCCGCGTGCAACTGGTTCCGCTCGAATACCTGCTTTATTAGCGGCAATTGCCGTGTTTGGACGCATTAGCACAGGTGGATCAAGTAGTACGGTGTATTCTTTAAGGAGTTGTCCATTAGGCCAGCTTACTTCTAACAGAAAGTTAAGGAATGGCTCATTAATCGGTTGTTTTGAACTTACCAGAATGACAGGTTTGCCATTTTGCACTGTAGTTTGAAAACGAATGTTGTTTAAAAATGCAGGTCTATCAATGCCTACTCGATTAAATACATCTGGTGAAGCAACTCTTACACGAAGATTTTTAGCTTCTGCAGCAGTCGTAGCAAGCAAATTAATCCTACCCTGGAAAGGCTGGTTTAAACTAGATTTAGATTGAATCTCGCCTAGGCTGAGTGCATTAGAAGCTGTTGGTATAGCCATAGCCAAACAGATGGCTAGACTTAAGGCTTTCTTATTCACTTATTATTCCCCTTTATTATTTTTATCAACATTGTGAATCCATTTATACTTCATATAACAGCAGAAACATTCCTGAGACTCATTACTCTTTAATTCTTGTTAAATGTGAGCCAATGACTTTTTTCATTTTTATTATTACAACATTAGCGCAGATATAACTACTCTAATATTTCCAGACCCCTAAAAACTGGATACTGTGCTATTTATATCAAAAAGTGGATGAATCAAAACTGAACAATTAATTATTTCTGTCATTATTATCCAATTAACTTAAAACATCCAAGTAACTGAGACTTTACAAATAGTCTCGAATCAAAACCTCGGCAATCTGAATGCTATTTAAAGCGGCTCCTTTTCTGACATTATCCGCTACTACCCAAAGGTTTAAACCATTTGAATGCGATATATCTTCTCGGATACGGCCTACATAGACAGGATCAGTATTGGCACCTTCTGACACAGCTGTTGGATAACCTCCATCCTCATGCGAGTCGATAACAACGACACCTGGTGCATTAGAAAGTAGTTCAGTTGCGTGCTCAGCAGAGATTTTATCACGTGTTTCGATATGCACTGCCTCTGAATGGCCAAAGAATACTGGCACACGAACTGCTGTTGGATTTACCAATATATCATCGTCTTCCATGATTTTTTGGGTTTCCCACACCATTTTCATTTCTTCTTTGGTGTAACCATTCTCTTGGAAAACATCAATCTGCGGAATCACATTAAACGCAATTTGCTTTGGGTAAACCTTAACTTTAGCTTCTTTGCCATTTAATAACTGTGCTGTCTGGGCCGCCAACTCTTCAATCGCAGGTTTACCCGAACCTGATACTGCCTGATAGGTGCACACATTAATACGCGTAATCTTGGCCGCATCATGAATAGGCTTAAGTGCTACTAACATTTGAATGGTTGAACAATTTGGATTTGCGATTATTCCACGATTCGTATAATCCGCCACCGCGTGTGGATTAACTTCTGGAACGACTAATGGAATATCATCGTCGTAACGAAATTCAGAAGTGTTATCAATGACCACACAACCCGCTAAAGCAGCGATAGGAGCATAAATTTTGGAAATTTCCCCACCAGGGGAAAACAAACCAATTTGTACTTTTGAAAAGTCAAATGTTGCTAGATCTTCTACCACTAGACTTTTTTCACCAAACATCACGCGTTTACCTGCTGAACGCTCGCTCGCTAAAGCATAGACCTTGCCCACAGGAAAATTCCGTTGTGCCAAAATTTCCAGCATTACTTCACCGACTGCACCAGTCGCACCAACTACGGCTACATCATATGTTTTTGACATGTTACTCTTAACCTTTTGTTAATCTTACTAAATACACAAAACTATTTTACAAAACCGCAACCACAGCATCTCCCATTTGACTCGTACTAACTTTAGTGGTTTTTCCATCTTCTGCGTAGATATCGGCGGTACGTAAACCTTGCTTTAATACCGACTCTACCGCCATATCAATTCTATCTGCAATCTCAGGCTGTCCCAATGAATAGCGCAGCATCATGCTCACCGACATAATCGTGGCTAGCGGATTCGCGATGTTTTTACCGGCAATATCTGGTGCAGAGCCATGAATCGGCTCGTACATGCCTTTACCGTTGGCATCCAGTGAAGCTGAAGGCAACATGCCGATTGAGCCCGTTAACATCGCGGCGGTATCGGAAAGTATGTCACCAAACATATTGCCAGTGACCATCACATCGAATTGTTTGGGATCTTTGACCAATTGCATCGAAGCATTGTCAACATACATATGGCTGACTTCGACTTCCGGGTATTCCTTGGCAACACGATCAATCACTTCACGCCAAAGCTCCATTACTTCCAGTACGTTAGCCTTGTCTACAGAACACAAACGTTTGTTGCGTTTCATAGCTATCTGGAATGCTGAATGAGCAATACGCTCTATTTCAGACTCTTTATAAATGAGTGTGTTATAGCCCTGTTTTTCACCATTATCTAAAGTACGAATACCGCGAGGCTCACCAAAGTAGATGCCACCTGTTAATTCACGCACAATCATTATATCCAGCCCGGCGACCACGTCTGCCTTTAAAGAAGAGGCGTCTGCAAGCTCTGCATTTAAAATTGCTGGTCGAAGATTTGAGAAAAGTCCAAGATCGGCACGAATACCTAACAGGCCACGTTCGGGACGTAAATCACGCGGTAATTGCTCGTACTCATAGCCACCTACCGCGCCGAGTAAAATTGCATCAGCCTCTTTTGCCAATGCTTGCGTTGCTGGAGGGTAAGGATGGCCAGCCGCGTCATAAGCTGCGCCACCGATATCTGCATAGCTTAATTCGACATCGAGCCCTGAACTCTTTTGTAAAGCCTCTATAACTTTAATTGCTTCTGCTACGATCTCTTTACCGATACCATCTCCAGCAAGAACTAAAACCTTTTGTGTCATGTTGTTTTCCTGTTAACTATATGTTTTTCGTGGACTAGAGTGTTTAAAAAGACACCCCTACACTTTTAGCCTGTTTTTACAATATTTTTTAATGCCTATGTAAATAACCAGGGCGCGCTCTGATTACGCTTTTCTTCATACGCATGGATATCATCTGCGTGTTCTAAAGTCAGCCCTATATCATCCAGACCATTTAACAAACAGTATTTACGAAATTCATCCACTTCAAAACTGTAGCTTCTACCTTCGGGTGTGAGCACCTGCTGCTTTTCCAAGTCGACCGTTAATTCATAACCTTGGTTTTCATCAACGGCTTTAAATAGATCATCAACATCATTTGGACCTAAAACAAGTGGCAACAGGCCATTCTTAAAGCTATTGTTGAAGAAAATATCCGCAAAGCTTGGAGCAATAACCGCACGAATACCAAAATCTGTGAGTGCCCAAACTGCGTGTTCACGTGATGAGCCACAGCCAAAATTCTCACGCGCCAATAATATCGAACCACCCTGATAACGCGCCTGATTCAGCACAAAGTCTTTTTTAATCGCGCGTTTTGAATGATCCATACCAGGCTCGCCGGCTTTTTTATAACGCCAGTCATCAAACAAAGTCGGACCAAAACCAGTTCGGCTTATGGACTTCAAGTATTGTTTGGGGATAATCGCATCGGTGTCAACATTGGAACGATCAAGCGGAATAACCAAACCTGTATGAACGGTAAATTTATCCATATCTTATAACTCCCTGATATCAGTGAAGTGGCCAGTAATTGCCGCAGCAGCTGCCATTGCAGGGCTAACCAGATGTGTGCGGCCGCCCTGACCTTGTCGACCCTCAAAATTTCTATTTGAAGTCGAAGCACAGCGCTCACCTGGTTCAAGCCTATCGGCATTCATCGCCAGACACATCGAACAACCAGGTTCCCGCCATTCAAAGCCTGCGTCGATAAATATTTTATCCAGACCCTCATCTTCCGCTTGTTTCTTCACTAACCCTGAACCCGCAACCACCATTGCTAGTTTAATATTGGAGGCTATTTTTTTACCTTTTGTGATTGCGGCAGCAGCTCTAATATCTTCAATCCTGGAATTGGTACAGGAACCGATAAATATCTTATCCACGGGTATTTCATTAATAGCCTGGCCTGCTTCCAAGCCCATATATTCCAAAGCCCTGCTGATGCCTTCAGCTTTTACGACATCGCTCTCATCCGCGGGATTCGGAACTTTTGCATTTATTGGCAGCACCATCTCGGGTGAGGTGCCCCAGGTTACTTGCGGTTGAATACTGGCCGCATCAAGATGAATAGTTTTATCAAATACCGCTCCTTCGTCTGACTTAAGGTTTTGCCATGCAGTAACAGCTTTCTCCCAAAGTTCTCCTTTGGGAGAAAATGGACGACCTTTGACATAATTGATTGTCTTATCGTCAACCGCAATCATACCTGCACGAGCGCCCGCTTCGATGGCCATATTGCACACCGTCATGCGCCCTTCCATAGATAAATCACGAATCGCTTCACCGGCAAACTCAATCGCGCAACCAGTACCACCCGCAGTTCCTATTTCACCAATAATGGCTAAAACGATATCCTTAGCAGTCACACCTTTTCCAACTTTGCCGTCGACAGTCACTAACATGTTCTTCATCTTTTTCTGGATCAGGCACTGCGTCGCCATTACGTGTTCAACTTCAGAGGTGCCTATACCATGCGCCAATGCACCAAATGCTCCATGTGTAGAAGTGTGCGAATCACCACATACCACCGTCATACCCGGCAAGGTCGCACCTTGCTCAGGGCCAATGACATGAACGATCCCCTGGCGGATATCATCGATATCAAAGGCCTGCAACTTGAATTCAGCGATATTATTATTGAGTGTATCGATCTGGGTTTTTGCTACCATATCGTCCATACCAGACGTACCATGCCCACGCTGTGCTTTTGTTGTGGGTACGTTATGATCAGGTACTGCGACAATCGAATTGGTGCGCCATAGGCCGCGATTAGCCAAACGCAAACCTTCAAACGCTTGCGGTGAGGTAACTTCATGCACTAGGTGACGGTCGATATAGAGCAACGCCGTTCCATCTTCTTCGCGCACTACATGCGCATCCCAGATTTTATCGTAGAGTGTTTTTGCTGACATTCCTAATCCTCTGATTTTTTGTGACATTGCACAATTATGTAGATGAGTTTACTCTTAAGTTTATTATAACTATAATTGTATTTATTCATATTTTTCATTCTTTTTAGTTATATATGATTTAAAAGGAATAATTAAGGACATTCACATGGATTTATCCGCCTACCGAGCCTTTCTGGCTGTTGCCGAACATGGTACTTTTTCTAAAGCTGCCGAGTCACTTTTTATCACGCAACCTGCTGTTAGTAAGCGTATCGCAATACTTGAAGAACAACTAGGGAGCAAATTATTCGACCGAATTGGCAAACGCGTGATGCTCAATGAAGCAGGTCGAGCAATATTGCCCATTGCGGAACGTATTTCCCAGGATTTTAAAGAATCACAGCGTGTTATTGATAATTTAAGCGGACATATCAGTGGTGACTTATCACTCGTGACTTCACACCATATTGGCTTACGGCGCTTGCCCGATAGCCTTAAACAGTATGTGGAAAGCTATCCCGATGTGCGATTAGATCTGGCTTTTATGGATTCTGAAAATGCCTGCGAAGCCATTGAAAAAGGTCATTTTGAATTAGGTGTTGTGACTTTGCCACTTAAACCGTCAAAACGACTTGAGTTGACAACTCTGTGGAACGACCCATTGACCATCGCTGTTTCACCCGATCACCCCCTCGTTAAAATTTCCAACAATAAAGCCATCAGCCTAAGTGTATTGGCAAAGTACAGTGCGATTCTACCAGCAGTAGGAACTTATACGCGCAGTGTGATCGAAAAACCAGTCGTGCAAAAACACGGCGCTCTGGATGTAATCCTTGAAACCAACTACCTTGAAACAATCCGCATGATGGTAGCGATTGGACTAGGCTGGAGCGCCCTACCTCGAGCGATGTTAGGAAATGATCTGTGTGAGATTAAAGTAAAAGGACTCAAAATTGAACGCTCGCTGGGTATTGTAAAACATGCAAATCGTAGTTTATCCAATGCTGGCAATGCTTTTGTAAAGATACTGAAAAAATCAGATGTAAAGGGCACCTCTATTAATTAGATATACCCTAAAGTGACACCCCCCTACTTTTGAAGGGTTTTTGTTCTCAAGTCATTTACTTAGCCGTCCAGCCACAATCAATCTTCCAGTTTGCACCGGTCACGGCCGCTGCCTGTTCTGAGCATAAGTATAAAACCAGGCTCGCAATTTCATCAGGCTCAATCAGGCGCTTGATCGCTGCTGGTTCTAACATGACTTTTTCAATCACATCTTCTGCAGAAATATTGAGCGTTCTGGCCTGATCGGCAATCTGGTTTTCAACCAACGGGGTACGCACATAGGAGGGGCTCAAAGCATTCACGGTAATACCACACCCGCCACCTTCCAGTGCGGCTGTACGGGTTAATCCAATCAAGCCATGTTTGGCAGATATATAAGCGACTTTATTGGGCGAGGCAATTTCGCTATGTACCGATGCGATATTGATAACACGACCCCATTTTTGCTTTTGCATCGAAGGCCAGACGTATTTTGTTAACAAAAAAGGCGCTGTCAGTAGAATATGCAACATTTCATCCCAGGTATCTTCAGGAAAACCCTCTATTGGAGAAATGTGTTGATAACCGCCATTATTGATTAGAATATCGACCTTGCCAAAACGTTTGACGGTTTCATCAACCAGATTCTTGCAAGCCTTCCTGCTGGATAAATCCGTAGCAATAAAGGTAACTCCCATCTCGTCGACGACTTGTTTTCCAGCATCAGCATTTAAATCAGCAAGAACAACATCGTGCCCAGCATCAACCATGGCCTGGACACAAGCCTTACCAATACCACTTGCCCCACCAGTTACAATTGCACATTTTTTCATTTGATTACCTAGCCTCTATTTCTTGAGTGTATTTGCTTGGAGTGTAGCCTATGATCAAATTTATCGCTGAAAAGAAGATTTATATGTTAAAAAGGACACCCCCCTACTTTTGGCCAGTTTTTCTATTATTGGTACTTTCAATTACAACAGGTACAAAAAAGCCCCGAAAGATCAGGGCTTTTGCAGACATTAATGCTAAACAAGAATAATAATTACTTCTTTTTAGCTTCCGCGCGTTCTTGCGCTTCTTTAATAACTACTTCTGCAACATTTTTCGGACACGGCATGTAATGAGAGAACTCCATAGAGAACTGGCCACGACCCGATGTCATGGTACGCAAATCACCGATATAACCAAACATTTCTGATAAAGGCGCATCAACTTTGACACGTACACCCGTTGGCCCAGCTTCTTGTGATTTGATCATGCCACGACGACGATTCATATCACCAATAACATCACCAACGTGATCTTCTGGTGTAAATACGTCGATCTTCATGATCGGCTCGATTAACTGAGCACCAGCTTTAGGCATAGTCTGACGGAAAGCGCCTTTACCCGCCAACTCAAACGCCATTGCTGACGAGTCAACCGCATGGTAAGCACCATCCATCAAAGTTACTTTTACATCAAGACATGGGTATCCAGCCAAAACACCCGTATCCATCATGCCTTTAAATGCTTTTTCAATAGCCGGCCAGTATTCACGAGGAACATTACCGCCTGTTACTTTAGATTCAAATGCATATCCTTCACCCACTTCCGCAGGTTCAATAATGTAATCAATTTTACCAAACTGGCCCGAACCACCAGATTGCTTCTTGTGTGTATAGCTGTCTTCGACACGCTGAGTAATTGTTTCACGATAAGCAACCTGTGGCTTACCAACTTCAACATCTACTCCGTGAGTTCTCTTGAGGATATCGATTTTGATATCCAGGTGTAATTCACCCATTCCCTTAAGGATCGTCTCACCAGAATCTTCATCGGTTTCAACACGGAAAGATGGATCTTCCGCAACCATTTTGCCGATCGCGATACCCATTTTTTCAGAACCACCCTTATCTTTTGGTGATACTGCAATCGAGATTACCGGGTCAGGGAAAACCATCGCCTCAAGCGTCGAAGGATGCTTAGGATCACAAAGCGTGTGACCAGTTTGTACATTCTTCATGCCCAAAACAGCTACGATGTCACCTGCTTGAGCAGATTCTAGTTCAATACGCTCGTCCGCTGACATTTCAACGATACGTCCGATTCTTTCAGTTTTGCCTGTAAAGGTATTAAGTACAGTCGTGCCTTTTTCAAGTTTGCCTGAGTAAATACGCAAGAAAGTTAATGCGCCGTAACGGTCATCCATGATTTTGAATGCTAAAGCGCGTAGTGGCTCGTCCGCACTAACGATAGCGAATTCGCCTGTCTCTACGCCTTCTTCATCCGTTAACGGTTGTGGATCAACTTCTGTTGGATCAGGAAGATAATCAACAACAGCATCAAGAACTAATTGAATACCTTTATTTTTAAAGGCAGAGCCTGTGTATGTTGGGAAGAATGTAAGGTCGCGAGTGCCTTTACGAATGCATTTCTTGATAATGGCCAAATCAGGCTCTTCACCTTCAAGATATTTTTCCATCGCATCATCGTCTTGCTCTACTGCAGTTTCGATAAGCTTTTCGCGCCACTCTTCTACAAGATCAACCATATCAGCTGGTACATCTTGAATGGTGTATTTCATTGGATCATCAGATCCATCCCACACCCAGGCTTTTCGAGTAAGTAGATCAACAACGCCTGTAAAGCTATCTTCAACGCCAATTGGTAGAACCATAACCAGGGGTTTTGCGCCCAGAACATCTTCAACCTGTTTAACTACGCGGAAAAAATCGGCACCAATTCTATCGAGTTTGTTAACAAATATAATCCGTGCAACTTCTGATTCATTAGCATAGCGCCAGTTTGTTTCTGACTGAGGCTCAACACCGCCAGACGCACAGAAAACACCAACACCGCCATCCAGTACTTTAAGCGAACGATATACTTCAACTGTAAAGTCAACGTGACCCGGAGTATCGATAATGTTCATGCGGTGATCTTTCCAGAACGCACTTACTGCTGCTGACTGGATTGTGATTCCGCGCTCTGCTTCTTGCTCCATGAAATCCGTAGTTGATTCACCATCGTGCACTTCACCGATTTTGTGGATCTTACCGGTAAGACTCAGGATACGCTCTGTTGTAGTTGTTTTACCCGCATCAACGTGCGCGAAAATGCCGATATTTCGATATTTGGATAGGTCTGCTGACATGACTATACTCTGTATTATTACTCTAAATTAAAATTACTAAAGTTGTTGTTAGTAAACACATGGCCTAAATAAAAAACACTATTTAGCAATCGTTAGCCTGAATATTTCACATACACAGGTTGGCCGAAAAAACGCGACATTATAAAGCAAAGGGTTTACATAGGATAGCGAAAAGAACAATCATTTTTATTATTTATTATTGACCCTTACTGCTTTAGAATTCCTTTCACATCAAACTTAAAATGGATACCACATGCAATATATATTAGACCCTTCCAGCTCAGTTTCTACAAACAAGAATAACTGTATTGTGGTGCCTATTTTTATTTCTAAATACAAGAAACCTGGCTTGCAAGGAGCTACAAAACAGCTGGATGACGCTTCTAAAGGGACCATTACAGAATTTCTAAATACTGGGGATTTCAAAGCCACTCTTGAAAAAACACAAATGCTTTACAAAATCAGTGGTATTGCATCTTCGCGAGTACTACTTGTGGGTTGTGGCGAACAAAAGGATTTTGATATTGTTGCACTAAATAAAGCAACTAAAGCTGCCAGTAAAGTACTTCAATCCAGCAAAATCAGAAGTGCAAGTCTATATCTTGCAGAACCATTTATCAGCATTGATGTAGAAAGAGCTGTGACCCAGATTATTATTGCGCATGCTGATAGTTGCTATCAATTACTGGACTATAAGAGCGAAGAAAAAGACGAATCTACACTAAAGAAAGTTGCACTAGCATTCTCAAATGATATCAAAGCTGAAAAACTTGCAATTAAAACAGGTATTAAAAATGGTGCAGCAATTGCTACTGGAATGAAATTCACAAGAGATTTAGCAAATCATCCTGGCAATATTTGTACCCCAAGCTATCTCGCAGATCAGGCCAAGTCAGTTACCAAAGAATACTCCAACATCAAGATAAAAATACTTGAGGAAATCGATATGGAGAAATTAGGCATGGGGGCATTTCTATCCGTCAGCAAAGGCAGTGATCAGCCTGGCAAAATGATTATTCTGGAATATCAGGGAGCTAAAGATAACAAACAGGCTCCAATCGCCCTGATTGGCAAGGGTATCACTTTCGATACGGGCGGGATCTCACTCAAACCCGGCGCAAACATGGACGAGATGAAGTTCGACATGGGTGGAGCTGCTGGAATGTTAGGTACACTTAAGGCCTGTGCCGAAATGCAGCTCCCTATTAACCTCGTTGTGGTTTTAGCTGCAGCGGAGAATATGCCAAGTGGTCGTGCAACAAAACCGGGGGATATTGTAACGTCTATGGCTGGCAAGACCATCGAAGTTCTAAATACCGACGCTGAAGGACGTCTAGTGTTATGTGACGCCCTAACCTATGTCGGCAAATACAAGCCAGAAGTGGTAATCGATACAGCAACTTTAACTGGCGCATGCATAATCGCCCTGGGCCATCATATTTGCGCAGTACTTTCAAATGATGATGAGCTTGCAAATGACATAATTTCTGCAGGAAACAGCATTAATGATCGCGCCTGGCAATTACCAATGGGCGATGATTACAAAAAACAGTTAAAAAGTTCATTTGCAGATTTAGGCAATATCGGTGGCAGAGCTGCCGGAACAATTACTGCCGCTTGTTTCTTAGGTGAATTTACAAAAGATTATAAATGGGCGCATATCGATATTGCGGGAACAGCCTGGTCTGATAAAGATGCAACAGGTAGACCCGTGCCATTACTATCTCAATACTTGATTGATCAAGCCAAAAAGTAATCCTCCAGTGACTGAAATAAATTTCTATGTCAGCAAAGATGAAGGCCTACAACACCGTCTGGCTATTGCCTATAGATTAGTAAACCTGGCAATACAGCGGAAACTCAGCATACACATACACACAGATAATGAAGAGACCAGCAAAAAACTTGATGATTATCTATGGACCAAGGAAAACTGCAGCTTCATTCCCCATACTGTCATCATAAATGACCAAAGCCTAAACAATGAGATCTATATTTCACATGATTTCGAACCCATATCAAACTGTGATTATCTCATCAATTTATCCAATCAACGCCCTGCTTTTTTCTCCCGATTTTCAAAAGTTGCTGAAATTTTAGACACTAATGATGAAATCCTAACCGCTGGTCGCAAACGATACTCATTCTATCGCGATCGCGGATATACTCTTGGCTACCATCAATTATGAAAAATAAAACGTTTATTCATGCCCAAGAACATCAATATTCCCATGGTTACAGATTTGGTCGCAGCGGGTGACCCTAGACTAAAAGCTAAAGCGCAAGACGCCAACGCGGTGCCATCACATATCGACGAGCTGAATTTACGCATTGATGAATTAGAAAATGCCATCGGACAAGATAATAAAGGCCCAATAGGCAGAGCATACGCAATTCGTGCAGAATCCAGCAATTCAGATAACAGCCCTACAACACAAAAAAATAATAATTTAAGGGGCGGTCCCAAAAAGGAACGATACAGCTAATTCTAATCTATTCGCCAGGGTACATATTAATACGATAGTGTTATGTATTTTTTTATCTGCTTTAGTCAATACTAAACTTCTTGTATGACTAAAATAAATCTACTATATGTTTTTCTTATCCACTCATTGATTTTTATTATGTGATTATTTAATAATATTATTATACTCTAACATGTTGTTTTTAATGATAATTATATGTCTCTTATTGACAACAAGATGATTAAACAGCATTATGCCGTCTGTAATACTAACGTGTTAACAATGGATAAGTTCTACGTCCCCAGTAACATATTAACCACAATAAATTAAAGAAAAACCTAGGAGAAGAAAAATGCATAGAGCATTAAAACCAAGCCTGGTCGCCGCATCGATTATGCTGGCATTTGTATCACAGCAAGCAAGCGCTACCAACGGTTACGCAGGACATGGCTTCGGCACAGTTCAAAAAGCAATGGGAGGAACAGGCGTTGCTGGCAATGATAATGCCATGAATATAGCAACCAACCCTGCTGCAATGTCATTTGGTAAAAATAACTGGACGGCAGGTGTTGATATATTTATACCAGACAGAGGGGCTAGTTATGCATCACCACAATTTAATCCTGCGATCCCGGGAGCAACCCTGGATGGTAACGACGACAGCAACTTTGTAATTCCAGAGTTTGCGTATCAGCGCCATTTGAATGATAAATTTGCAGTGGGAATCGCCGCCTATGGAAATGGTGGATTGAACGCTACCTATGATCGTCCCATATTTGACACTGATCCAACCCGACAAACTGGTATCGACTTTGCCCAGTTATTTGTATCGCCTAGTGTTTCAATGAAGTTAAATGAAAACAACAGTATTGGTGCGTCTTTGAATCTTGTTTATCAAAGAATTAAAATTAACGGAACAGGATCGTTTGCACCATTCAGTAGTGATCCAAACAGCCTATCCAACAATGGTTATGATGGCTCTACAGGTGCAGGTGTTGCATTGGGCTGGCAAGGTAAAGTTAATGACAAAGTAACGCTTGGTCTTGCTTATAGAAGCAAAACCTGGATGAGCGAGTTTGATAAATATAGTGGCCTGTTAGCCGAACAGGGAGATTTCGATATTCCCAGCATGATTACTGCTGGAGTCTCTTTCAAAGCTACGCCTAAAACAACTATCGCACTAGATTATGCTCGCATTAACTATACCGATGTTGCATCAATTTCAAATCTGAATAATACAGCGGCGTTACAGGGTCAGCTACTGACAGGTACACTTCCTCAGGATTTAGTGGGACCAAAACTAGGTGATGATGAAGGTGCAGGATTTGGCTGGGAAGACCAGAATGTAGTGAAGATAGGTATAAAGCATCAGCTTAATAATAAAGTTACACTTCTGGCTGGTTACAACCATGGCAAAGCACCTATTCCTACAACGGAAACCGCCTTTAATGTGTTAGCGCCTGCTACAGTGGAAGATCATTTAACATTAGGAATGGAATATCAGCTCTCCAAGAATTCCAATATTGCATTCCAGTATATGCATGCCTTTGAAAATACAATTAAAGGGGATGGAACTCTGACAGCAACAGGTCCTGCTTCACCCGGATCCATTATTCAAGTTGGACCAAGCCCATTTACTGACATAACGGCAGCAGATCTTAATATGAGTCAGGATTCTTTTGGAATTGCGTACACTAAGAATTTTTAATATTATTTAAGTATTAACATTAAAGTTGTAATTAAAAAGGAGCCATAGGCTCCTTTTTAATTGATTGGTTTTCTATACTATAATATGAACATAAGACATACTAAATCCTACTAAATGACAGTTTACATTAATCGATATTCTTTAATCTACAATTTACAGTTAGGCATTTATTATAATTTCTTGATAAAATGGTCCGCCAATGAATACCCCCGCAATACATCAAGCTATACGCCTGAGCAAGTATCCTGATGAGATGGCTTGGTTGTGCTTTCCTGATTCTGAATTCCCGGACGGAATTACTGACTTGCTACGCTTATGCACTGCAACAAAGAGCTTGGAAGATTACGCAGATGAAAACAACATTAATAGCGAAACACTCAGTAAAATCCTATTGAACTTCATAGAGAAAGCTATTTTGGCTGAAGGAAACTCAGACGAGAAAATACTCGGAACGAACAAGTTCAGCTCTGAAGAAAAGCGCAAACTACACTATCAATTGTTAATGAAAATTTATCACCCAGATATCAATTCAAGTCCGCAAGCAGCCAACTATTCAACAATGATTACAAAAGCTTACCAGCGATTGAAGCAGCATGATAAGGATATGTTACACAGATCATCAATTAATGTATCTGAGCATCGAATGCCTCCTATAAGTTACTACCATGCGACACAGAAAGCTGAGTCACAAATTTCCAATACACGAAGTGCTATTGCAGTCGTAAGCGCAATTTTCATTATTACGCTCGTAGCGTTGATGGGTCAGCTTTACGATCCCGCCAATCCAGAATTAATCGCCATTAGCACCAACATTGAAAACCCTGGTGCTGTTGATAAGCCTGCCCAAAATGGGTTTAGAATGGCTGCACTCAATTCAGTAAACAATTCTGGCATTACCGACACACAATTGCAGTTTTTATTAAAGAACCTCGAAACTGCATATGAGAAAGGTACAGTCGCCCTGATAAAACCTATTCTAGCTAATACTCCTGAAATCAAAGGGCAAACTGACCAGGAACTCAGCCATAAACTAGAAACTCTTTTCGAAATTACCAGTGAAAGAAAAATGTTACTATTTAATTTCGAGTGGAAGGATGTCGATGGTCAATTAAAAGGCAAAGGCAAATTCATTTCACGCTATCATTTGGTTGGTGAGGAAAAGTGGTTAAGTCGTGAGGGGATAGCTACAGTCACGGCATTACAAACTGGTAAACAGATAAAAATTACCCAACTGGAATTAGAAAACGAATCAATCGACCAGTAGTAGTTTACGATGAACGTTAAAAAGGTTGACGACTTCGCCCTAAGTGATATTCAATCACTTTTAAAAAAATACCAGCTCTCACTTCATTACCTCAATAACTGCAACAAGATTCCGGGAAGCTATTGGGGCGATTCAGAAGCAGGCATCATTAATGATATTCTCTATGTTCATGGTGACACCCCGATACATTCTTTATTGCATGAGGCCTGCCACTACATCTGTATGGATGATCAACGTCGCATGCAGCTTAATACTGATGCCGAAGGAGATTATGACGAGGAGAATGCAGTATGTTATCTGCAGATACTATTGGCTAACGAGCTTCCAAAGATGGGGAGTGAAAGGATGATGAATGACATGGACATCTGGGGATACACGTTTCGGCTCGGTTCAGCTAAGGACTGGTTCGAGCTGGACTCAGAAGACACCTTAGATTGGCTAAAGAAAAATCAGCTAATAGATCAAAACAATCTACCAAACTATCGATTACGAAATAATTAGCTGCTATCTATTCTGTCAATCTAGGCCTGTTCTAGAAGAGCCACTGCATAGACAGATATACCTTCTTCTCTTCCTGTGAATCCCAGTTTTTCAGTTGTGGTTGCTTTAATACTAACTGCACTGACTGAGACATTTAGGTCATTTGCAAGGTTCTCTCTCATGCTTAGAATATGAGGAGTCATCTTCGGGCTTTGCGCCACGATGGTGCAATCACAGTTAATCAGATGATATGAATTAGATGTTATTAGATTTTGTACATGTCTCAGGATTACCCTGCTATCGATGTTTTTGAAGTTCGAGTCAGTATCCGGAAAATGCTGGCCAATATCACCTAATGCAAGAGCACCCAATAAAGCATCACACAATGCATGAATAACAACATCCCCATCAGAGTGCGCCAAAAGCGCTCTGGCATGAGGAATTTTGACTCCTCCCAAAGTGATGAAATCACCGTCGGTAAAGGCATGTACATCATAGCCATTCCCAATACGAATCATAAATTATCACTCGTGTCATCGTTATGACATAGTAAGCAAGTTGCCAGTTCAATATCTGAAGCAAGTGTAACCTTTATATTGTTATGGCTACCTTCAACTAATAACGGATGTTCACTAACAGCCTCCATCGCCGATGCTTCATCTGTGATTTCAATGTTCTTTTCATGGCAACTTTGCATTGCATCTTTTAATTGAGCCAATTTAAACATTTGTGGAGTTAATGCATGCCACAGGTCATTTCGATGCTCGGTAGCCAAAATTTCATTATTATCGGAAAAGGATCGTTTCATGGTATCCCTAACCCGCGATGCCAAAATACCACCTATCTTCCCACTTGTTCTGATTTTAAGGAGTGCATCAAGATCAAGCTGTGACAGACATGGCCTTGCTGCATCGTGAATCAGCACCCAGGAATCATTCGGTATTTTTTCCACCATACTTAAGTAATCCAGCGCTTGCATTACCGAATCAGATCGTTCGCTACCACCTTCAACGGTATAAATAGGCTTCGATTTTGATTCAATATTTAATAGCTTCCAGTAAGGATCATCGGAGTCAAGCGCGACAACAATACCTGCAACATCAGGATGATGCGTGAAACATGCCAGGGTATGTTCAATTATGGTTTTATTGTGAATTTTAAGATATTGCTTGGGCTGATCTAGCTGCATTCGCTTGCCAACACCAGCAGCAGGGATAACTACCCACACATGCGATGCTTCTATTTCAGTCATTACCACTATTTTTTTCTTGTTGCGAAGACTTCTGCTGTGCATCGTCCATTACATTTTCAGGTTTTTTAATGACATTACTTGTGTCTTTTTTAGCTTCAGGCTGCATTACTACTTCAAAAAACGTTTCACCTTTTTTTGTCATGCCCAGCACACTTCGAGCACGCTCTTCTAGTGCATCCTTGCTCGATGTAACATCATCAAGTTCTGCTTTAATTTTACGAATTTCTTCTTTTTTTGCACTATTAGCCTGTTCCTGCAACAGCTTTCTTTCTTCTATCCTCCAACGATCAGGATAACTGCCCGCACCCACCCATAAGCCAATAATAAGCAAAACCAGTAGTAAAGAGAAAATGATTAGCAGTGCTTTCATATTTGTAGACTATTGACGAAGTATCCAGAGTATAAGCCACCTCGAATCATCCAACAACACGAGGTGACTTTACAAACAAATCTAAATATTAAAGATATTTAAAAGCTGATACCCCGGCATATGTGCCATTGCTACCGAGCATTTCTTCAATACGAATTAACTGATTGTATTTTGCAATCCGGTCAGAACGAGACAGTGACCCTGTTTTGATTTGTCCTGCGTTAGTAGCAACAGCCAAATCAGCAATAGTTGTATCTTCTGTTTCACCTGATCGATGCGATACTACTGAGGTATAGTTAGAGTCTTGAGCCATTTTAATCGCTTCCAGCGTTTCACTTAAGGTGCCGATCTGATTAAATTTAATTAGAATTGAGTTGGCGATATTTTTCTCAATGCCTTCTGCAAATATCTTCGGATTGGTTACGAATAAATCATCACCTACCAATTGAATTTTATTACCGAGGCGTTCAGTTAATACAGACCATCCAGCCCAATCAGCCTCATCCAGACCATCTTCAATGGTAATTATCGGGTATTGATTAACCCAGTTCTCCAGGTAATCAACCATACCCACCGCATCAAAGCTTTTACCTTCAGCCGCTAATACATATTTGCCATCTTTATGGTATTCAGATGCAGCACAATCCAGCCCTAAGCAAATATCTATACCAGCACTGAATCCAGCGTTTTCTATTGCTGTCAGGATCACTTCAATAGCCTCTTCATTGGAGGATAAGTCCGGCGCAAAACCACCTTCATCACCCACTGCGGTGCTCATTCCTTTCTTGGACAAAACAGACTTCAGGTTATGAAAAACTTCAGTGCCATAACGAACAGCTTCTGCAAGACTCGGCGCACCTACAGGTATAATCATAAACTCTTGCATATCAACGCTATTATCAGCGTGTTCACCGCCATTGATGATATTCATCATCGGTACTGGTAGTTTAAACTGACCACTAGTGCCAAACATCGTGCCTAAATACTGATACAACGGCAACCCGTTTTGATTCGCTGCTGCATGTGCACTCGCTAGCGATGCTGCCAATAATGCATTCGCACCCAATCGGGCTTTATTCTGGGTTCCGTCAAGCTCAATGATCGCTTTATCAATTCCTGACTGGTTATTTGCATCCATGCCTTTGATACAATCAGCGATTTCACCATTTACATTGGCTACTGCTTTTAATACGCCTTTTCCCATAAAACGGGACTTATCACCATCTCGTAATTCAATGGCTTCACGCGCACCAGTTGATGCTCCAGAGGGTACAATTGCACTACCCTGAGTACCATCTGCCAGTGTCACCACAGCTTCTACTGTTGGATTTCCACGTGAATCGATTACTTCACGCGCTTGAATATTTGTAATTTCAGACATTATATCTCCGCTAGTTTTTAATGTTTATTTACTTTCGTTAAGTAAAATTCAAGTTTTACTTAAGTTCTGATTTATATATTAATTAAAACCACTATTTAAAAATCGCCTAAAAGGTGGGGGGTGTCTTTTAAAGTGTTTCTTCTAGAAAAGGTTGAGACTTTACTGCTTGATCTATCTTCAGCAACATTTCAAGCAATTCACGCATGCGTCCTGTTGGCCACGAATTTGGCCCATCACTTAAGGCTTCGTCTGGATTGGGATGTGATTCCATGAAAATCCCTGAAATACCTGCTGCCATTGCTGCGCGCGCCAATACAGGCACATGCTGGCGTTCGCCACCCGAACAGTTTCCTTTTCCGCCAGGTTGCTGTACCGAATGTGTCGCATCAAATACCACCGGACAATCTGTTTCGCGCATAGTCGCAAGTCCACGCATATCAGATACCAGAGTATTATAACCAAAGACATAACCTCGCTCACACACCATAATCTGTTCATTGCCTGTGGCTTTTGCTTTATCCACCACATTTTTCATATCCCACGGTGCTGTAAACTGCCCCTTCTTGATATTCACTGGCAACCCCTGTCTGGCAACATTCTGGATGAAATTTGTTTGACGGCATAAAAGTGCAGGTGTTTGCAAAACATCCACCACCGACGCAACCTCATCCAGTGGCGTATCTTCGTGTACATCGGTAATCACAGGTACACCCAGGTCTTTTCTGATTTTTTCCAGAATTCTCAAACCTTCTTCCATCCCAGGACCACGATAACTATCGTGTGAGGAACGATTCGCCTTATCAAATGAAGCTTTAAAAATATAAGGAACACCCAGCTCATCGGTCATCTCTTTTAAGCTGATAGCTATTTCCATGGTTAGTTTTTCAGACTCAACCACACAAGGGCCGGATAGCAGAAAAAAAGGCTGATCTTGTCCAACTTCAAAATTACATAACTTCATTTATTTGCCCTTACTATTTATCTTTTTAGATTAAACTTAAGACTTATCTTGCCATCACGATTTTTTTACAGCCTTACTATCACGATAACTCAGTGCGGCACGAATAAAACCTGTGAAAAACGGGTGGCCTGAACGTGGATGAGATGTAAATTCAGGATGTGATTGACAAGCCATAAACCAGGGATGGACTTGTTCGGGCAATTCAATCATTTCCACCAGCATTCTATCATGCGAAAAGCCCGATAATATCAATCCATTATCGGCAAGCACTTTGCTGTAGTTATTATTAAACTCATAGCGATGACGGTGCCTTTCAACAATCTCATCAGACTCATAAGTTTTATGTGCCAGTGTACCTTCAGTAAGGTAGCAAGTTTGACCACCCAGGCGCATCGTGCCGCCCATATCGGAATCTTCATCGCGATATTCTATCTGACCCTCTTCAGTCATCCATTCTGTGATCAAGCCGATTACAGGGTCAGGCGTTTTTTCATCGAATTCAGTACTATTGGCATTAACAATGCCGGCACAATGACGCGCAAATTCAATCACTGCTAACTGCATACCTAAGCAGATTCCCATATAGGGAACTTTATTTTCGCGAGCATATTGAATCGCCTGTATTTTACCTTCAACTCCACGCGAACCAAAACCACCAGGAACCAGAATTCCATCAACATTAGCAAGTTCATCCAAACCATCTTTCTCGATTTTCTCAGAATCAATGTATTTAATCTTAACCCTGGATTCTGTCTGAATGCCGGCATGGCTTAAAGCTTCATTTAACGATTTATACGATTCCGTAAGATCAACATATTTACCCACCATGGCAATCGTCACTTCGGTCTTTGGATATGCCATGCGATTGACTACCATTTCCCAATCGGAAAGGTCAGCTTCAGGCAGATTTTCAAGTTTTAATTTTTCAGCTACAATCTGATCAAGATGCTGTGAATGCAACCACAGCGGAATCTTGTAGATATTGTCCATATCTATCGCAGGAATAACCGCCCTCTCTTCAACATTGGTAAACAAAGCAATCTTGCGACGTTCCCCATCAGGAATCGGCTTTTCACTGCGGCACATTAAAATATCGGGCTGGATACCAATTGAACGTAGTTCTTTCACCGAGTGCTGTGTCGGTTTGGTTTTTAACTCACCTGCAGCAGCCAGATAAGGCACCAATGTGAGGTGCATGAATAAAGCATTGCTGCCCTCTTCTACACCCATTTGACGCAGCGCCTCCATAAAAGGAAGCGACTCAATATCACCCACGGTCCCTCCGACTTCGACCATCGCAATATCATAACCTGCTGAACCCGCACGCACGCAGCGTTTAATCTCATCAGTAATATGGGGAATAACCTGCACGGTTGCTCCAAGATATTCACCCTGACGTTCTTTGCGGATAACGGTGCTGTAGATACGACCCGTGGTAAAGTTGTTCAACTGGGTAGCAGTGAAATTTACAAAGCGTTCGTAATGACCTAGATCCAGATCAGTTTCTGCACCATCTTCGGTAACAAATACTTCGCCATGTTGAAACGGACTCATAGTTCCGGGATCAACATTAATATAAGGATCAAGCTTCATCATTGTGACGCTAAGTCCACGTGCTTCAAGGATGGTACCGAGTGAAGCGGCGGCAATACCTTTGCCAAGAGAAGAGACAACACCACCGGTGATGAATATATATCGCGTCATAAAGGTTTTTTCCGCTTCTGAGTAATGACTATTAGTTAGTAAATATCAGGTGCGAATCGTAACATACCGAGTTGGTATGAAACAGTATTAGCGTTCACTTAATCTCGATCTTTTTAATTTTATTATTTTTATATTGAGGTTAGAAAGACACTCCCCCCACTTTTTAGGGGTTTTTTTTGAGCTATTTCGTTGAGTTGTATCATAATTACGATTATTCTCGTTAACCACATCAAACACTAAAACTGGACTCTGAAATCGATGAAGAAACGTGCTGCACCCAAAAAAAATCCCAATCTTCATTTACTCTGGCCTACACCCATTCTGATTAAAAAATATGGTCAGCACCAAAAAGTAAATAAAGAACTGCTGGAGTTATTCACCAAACATCGTAAATCTCATCAAACTACCAAATCCGATATGTTCGCCAGTAAGGACGATATCTATGCGCTTTATAAAGATAATCCAGCACTGCAGAAGCTGGTAAAGTTTATTATGGATGGCGTTTTTGAAATTGCTAGCGAAGTCAACGCACCCTATTGGGGACAGCCTAAAGGCATCGAAATTGAAATCACCGGTCTCTGGTTTCAAATGTCTAATGGGCATAATTTCCATGAAACTCATGTCCACGGAAACTGTGCCTGGTCAGGGGTTTATTATGTACAGGCAGGTGATGCGGATAAATCCAAAGACGATGTGGAAAAAGGTAACTTACCCAATGGTGTAACCCGTTTTTATGGACCGTATATGGAAGCCAGCGCAGGAGGGCATGGCGAATTTGGTAATATGTATTTGCAAGATACACATTTTGACTCTTACCCAGAAGACGGCAAACTGGTTGTTTTTCCTCCACATATCAAACATATGCCCTTCCCTTATGCTGGCAAAGAAGATCGCGTGATCGTATCATTTCATGCACGTATACATAATCCTGACGGCTTTAGTTATGGTTATTCTTTTTCTTAGAAGTATTTTCGTGAGAGCTTTTTACTAGAGCCTAGTCACTTTTTGCGATCGAGGCGAATATCAATCACTTCGGCTTCATCGCTCAGCGTAATTTCTCCGTCTTGAATATTGCACTGCAATTGCATATTTCGTTTTAACAATACTTCCACACCTTCTGCACGAATATGTGTAACGTGTAAGTTGTTATAGCGTTCTAATTTGTTATGAATCTGATCCCACCAAACCTGAGCTTTACGTTCATTGTAAGTGTAGATAATGACTTGAGCGGCTCGGCCACAGGCTTTGCGAATGCGTTTTTCGTCAAGTTGTCCAAAATCTATCCATAATTCTATTTCATCTGTTAATGATTTCTGCCAGACCTCTGGCTCATCATCTACACACAGCCCTTTGGTAAAACTGAGTTGTCCATGTGCATTTATAGCAAATGCGATAATTCGCATCATAAACCGAAAATTAGTTTCTGAAGGGTGCTGTGCCACAGTGAGTTCATGACTATGATAATAATGCCGGTCCATATCAGCGATATTGAGCGAGATTTTATTGATAGTAGAGCTAATTGCCATATTTATGTGTATTGCTTAAGTGGAGTTGATATTAAAACACACCCCCCTACTTTTAAGGCATTTTTATGGTTATCACAGTGGATTGTTATTAAGGTCTTTCGAAAGTTATTACAAATAAAGCACCTTCAATTACGGCTTTGTTTTCTATTTTGCCATTAGATGCTTTTAAGATGGATTCTATAATACCCAAGCCCAGGCCAGTGCCGCCAGATTCTCTTCTGGTTGTGAAAAATGGAGTGAAAATACGTTTCTGGTTGGCTTTGGATATACCGCTACCATTATCCTGAAAATAAAGCTGCACTTGTTCATTTTCTTGAACATTCGATAGCGAAATATGTGTTGCGCCATGTTGCAAACTATTGTCACAGAGATTACTTAAAACACTCCGCAAGGATGATTTTGCGATTGCCACATCTATATCCAATATTTTCGCATCGTAATTAAACACAAGTGGAGCGTCTTTATAACGTGATTCGATTTCTTTCAAGCTAGCCAGTAAATTTGTAGACTCAGAAGACCCTTGTAATGAATCCGCTCGTGCTTGTTCAAGCAATCTACTGACCAATTTTTTTAATCGTTCTGTGTCATCCTGTAAATTATTGATGAATCGCATGCGCTGATCTTCTGGCATGTCGTTAGCATGTTCCTGCAATAACTCTAGCGAGCCTTGCATCGAGGTCAATGGCGTTTTGAATTCATGCGATACATGAGAGGCGAATTGTTGAATGTATTCAGAGCGTTCATGCAACGTGTGTGACATTTTTGCGAAACTGTTTGAAAGCTCTGCAAGTTCGTAAGTACCGGGTTGCTTTAACACCTCAACGGTCTTACTTTCACCGCTGGTTACCTTTTGTGTTTGCTCTATTAGTTCGCGAATCGGACGAGATAAGCGCGACGAGATAAACAACACTATTATTCCTCCCAAACCCAACAAAACCAGTGCTAACAGGATGACTTTTTCTTTGATACTGTAAAGATGTTTGAGAATATTTTGCGGAGTGCGTGATAAATACACCACGCCGTAAACCTTGCCCTTATCAATTATCGGGAATGCGCAAAAAATGCGAATCCCCGTGCCACGACTTAATGATGCTATTGATGGTGGAGGCTCATCCGAAATACGCTCGCGCAAGGTTGCTGTATATTGCCCTTTTAAAGCCCGCTGAACTTCTGGTATATGCGCCAAGGACAGGTTTACTTCATCTCGACCAGCCACTACCATGCCGTTTTCGTCCAGAATACGCATACCTGCCAAAGTTACTTTTTGTGTATTACTTAATATATTCTGCATCTTTTCGCCAGCAATCTGAGCGGCGCTTAATTTGGATTCTTGCAGGTTTGAAATGAGCAGTACAGCTGGAGGACGACGCTTTAAAACAGGCTCTCTGGATAAATCCAGTTGTGGAATTACAGGGGTATAAACACCATCCTCTTGGACTTGATTTTTACCGATTAATTCACGGTAAACCGAAGAAAAAACGGCTGCCTGGGTGATTAATTCAAGCTCGGTTTTTTGTACCAAGACATTTTCATAAAAACGAAAAAAATACAAACTGCCTAAGGGTAATAGCAATACCGATAGCATCACCATCAGCAAGATGGTGCGCAATCGAAATAGTTTTCTGACACGTTGAGGGGCGTCTATCGGCATTGAGTTAATGGATACTACTATTCACAATTACTGAGCTTATAGCCCACACCGTGCTGTGTTTCGATAATTTTATCACAGCCTACTTCGGAAAATTTATGCCTGATGTGACGAATATGACTATCAATGGTACGGTCACTGACATAGACATTATATTGATAGGAGCCTTGCATGATCGCTTCGCGGCTGAATACCCGTTTTGGCTGCCTGAGCAATTGTGCCAGCATCGCGAATTCAGTAGCGGTCAGAGCCACCGCTTTATCATCCCACCAGATTGCATGTTGTTCGGTATCCAGGCGTAACTTGCCTTTTGCAAGTTTGATTTCATCAGGCTCCTCGGGATTTACAGATACTGCTTGAGTGCGTTTTAAAATCACGTTAATTCGTGCCACTAATTCACGTGGGCTAAACGGTTTAGTGACGTAATCATCACCGCCGATTTCCAGGCCTAAAATACGGTCGATCTCGTCATCACGCGAGGATAAAAACAGAATCGGGACATCCGATGTCTTACGAATTTCACGGCAGCATTCGAGGCCATCCATTTCCGGCATATTGATATCCAGCACGACTAAATCACTGGGACTTTTCTCATAACTCGCTAAAGCCTGTTTGCCATCGGTCGCCATAGATACTGACATATTGGCTTTTTCTAGCGCAAAACTGATCACTTCGCGAATATGCGGATCATCATCAACAACCAGTATTTTTTTATTTGTCATAGCTGCAATATACCATTAGAGGCGCAGAAAGCGTTGTGGATTTAGGGCGGCGTTATTGCCGGCTTTATAATTCCAGAATTGTGGGTAAAGGCTGCGGATTGAATAATGTAGGTGTGCGGCTTTATTCAGCGCATTTCCTGAAGAACCCACAGCACCAATTTTTTCAGCGGCATCAACAAAGCCGAAACTAAAAATAAAAAGTGAAATTGTGAGTGTTTTTCTCATATTAATGAGCCTCATACTTGGACTAAGTATGAATATTTAAGCAAAAGAAAATGCAAAACGTAATAAAGAAATGTGCAAATTAGGTGCAATTACAAATATTTTAGGTTTTAGGGCAACTCTATAAGATTGTAAAGACACCCCCCTACTTTTAAGTGATTTTTTTAAATTTACTAAAAATGACTAAAAAACAAATGCAGAGCTCATTCGTTTTTAAAACACCTTGCCTTACGGACCGGTTTTAACAACAACGCTATTGTGTATGCAGTACATCAACTCTTAGAGGCAGTTTCGTTGTACTCAACTGTTCAAATTTATTCCAGATGAATTTGTCGACTGCATTCGGTTGGCGTTTTTCTAAACTTATCTAGTTACCTTTGCGGTTACCGATATTACAGCCTCGCTCAACATCATGCTCCAGCAATTCAACTGCAACAAAAACATTAATAGGATCAATGCCTTCCAGTTGTTTTTCTTCTTTTAAATAGCCAGTAACCTTGACATACATATCTTCTTTTTCTTTTAAATTCAGTTGCAAATATAAGGATTGCAATTCTGCATGGCTACCAGAATCTGCTACATAATATTTAACCTTTTCCTTACAATCATAGAATTCGGCAATGCCCGCATAAAAACGGTAATCACCCGTGAATTCACTGATGTTTTGACCGCGGTGTTCTCCGCAAGACACCAGCATCAATGTGATCAGAAATACGGCTAAACGTTTCATCAATCGCTTATTTTAATGGGTTGTGAATCGCATCTTTAGGCCTGGCACCTAAAACCTTTGGTATCACTGCACCATGACCTACTTCCATTTTGCCGGATGTAACGTTTGCTGAGGCATCATTAACAAGTACTTTTGAGGCGGCCTTTATCGCTTCCTGTTTAGCAACTATATATTCACTTATTTTTTCAACCTGTTTCAGCTCAGGATCCAGTCGTAAAGCTTCATCGGCCATCGCCTTAGCCATAGAAAATTTAGACTGATGCAGGTAGGCAATACTGATAGCTGCAAATAATTTCGGATTCTCAGCATCATGTGTGATGGCATCCTGATAAGCATCTATCGCTTTTAATGTCTTGTTATTGGTAAGGTATAGTCCTGCCAGATAAGCATATGTCTTTTTGTTGTCAGGATTTGCGGCAATCTCATTCTTATATTTTTTTTCAAGTTCTGCCTGTCTGACCTGATCTTTTGACCACAAAGGTTGATTCTTTTTTTCACCTGCCTGAATAGAAACATGAGCCTGATTTGCTGCCATCATATCCATAATAGGCTGTTTACTCATGCCTTTGTCCACGTCAGCAATAGCTGCCTGTGTCAAAGAAAGTATCGCTGTAACTACTATTAATTTAAACATTACATAATTTCTCTTGTTACTTTTTTTAGAAAAAACAAAGCCCTCCCCCATTTCTGGGTAGAGAGCTTTGAATTTATACTCAGTTCAATGTACAACTCATAGTATTACTTGCTGTACTTCTTCTTGAACTCTTCTGTGGCTGCTTTACGGATGGCTTTCTGCTTATCCGTCATTTTATTGAGATACCACATATGATCTGAGCTATTCAGTACCTCATCAAGCTTGGCCTGTAGGGCCTTGGCGGCTTCCTTCATCTTGGCGTCTTTAGAAGTTTCACCTTGGTGGATCAGTTTTTCCAATTCAGGTATAAACTTGATGTAGAAGTGCTGGGCGAGATGGTAAGTACCATGCCAGTGTGTATAATCTGGCGCCATCATGGATGCACCCATACGTGCACGTCGGCCTTCATGGTGCCATAACTCGAACCAGATCCAGTCCAGTTTATTACTGAATTTAGCAGGCTTTAATAAAGGCTTTGCAACTTTCATTAATGCCGCTCCTGGCTTGGCAAACTTCTTACCATACAACTCAACAATGCCATCGTACTGAACATAGAAATTATCGATGTAGTTTTCGGTGTGGCAGGCAGAACAGACATCTTTCATATTGTCACGACGCTCTTCCCAGCCGATTGCTGCAGAAGGTGAGCCCATTTTCTTGTCCGTAATTTCTGGACGTACTGAAACAGGAGGACGGTTGTTCCAGGAAATACGTAAACCGACATTATGGTTAACATCCTGCTTACGTGTAGCACTCATATGACAAGTCGCACAGGTAGGACCAGTGTAATAGTCTTCGCCAGGAATCCATTTAGGATTATCAAGGTTCATCTTGCCCGCATGATTGGCTGCCTTAAATTGAATGCCATGTTTGGACTCTTCATAAATCTCTTTTTGTGGATGGTCCGGACCTAAGTGACACTTACCACAGGTATCAGGCTCGCGTGCCTGTGCTACTGAAAACATATGACGTGCGTGACAGGCAGAACAGGCACCTTCTGAACCATCAGGATTGATACGACCGATGCCCGAATTTGGCCAGGTAGCTGGATCTAGTTGACCATCTTCGTTTACCTTGACCTGAGAGCCGTGACACTGCCAGCAACCACTGACTGCAGCTGCCGAGTTACCCTGTGGGAATCCTTCGGTGATTAAATCACTATTACCTTCTACCACCTCGGCCAGCAAATTATCCAGTGAACCCAGAATTCGTCCAGCCTTAACATGATGTGATTCACTATTCTGCTTCACTTCCTTTTCGTGACAGTTTGCACAGTCTTTGGGTGAAACGATAATTGATATCAGCTTCTTAACTTTTTTATCATCATGAATATAGGCATCGACATCGCCCTCATCAGCCTGGTGGCATTCATAACAACCGACATTGGCGCGATAATGCTTACTCGCTCCCCATTGCTGTGTTATTCCCGGATTATTTTTCTTGTGACAGGAAACACATTCTTTGGTTTCTGCAGACATTTCGGGGGGGGCCTCTTTTACAGCGCCAAAACACATATTGGAAATCATCAGAACCATAGCTGCAATGATAATCTTCCATGATTTACATAATTTCATGGTATTACTTCTCCTCATTTTTTTGAATTCAAGACTCCCTGGCGGCAGGAGCAGTTATAGCCTCATAGAAATTATATCGTTTGATTTTGTTATTCGAGACTTCGCGAAATTGTATCCCAGCCCCTGCTAATTTTTTATTAACCTGGGTTAAAAATATAAAAATTATTTTGACTAGTATTGATCTAGGTTAGTTTAAGATTTTTAAAAATCGCTACAATGTAAATAGTTTCAAATCATTTATGACCACATCATGAACTTTAATACCATTAAAAAATTCAATACGGCAATGACCAAGTGCTGCGAGTGTTCGGTCAGACATTCGTCGTTGTTTAAAAAAGTATCTGACTGTCAATTGGATAAAACGGCAGACATTCGTAAAGCGCAATTTAAAATTCCCGCCAGAACAAGAATATTTCAGGACGGTGGACTTCATGAAAACATTTATACTGTTTACAGTGGATGGGCTGTTATTTACAAGACGTCGAAAAATAGCGGTAAACGGCAGATACTAAGGTTTTTATTACCAGGTGATTTGCTGGGCGATCAAATTAATGACCGTGGTCTCATGTCATATTCTGCAGGTACCGTGACCGAATGTGTTTTATGTGCTTATCCTCGCGTCAAAGTCAAAACCATGCTGAAAGAACACCCCAAGCTGGCTCTTCGTATGATTGATATGTTATCAAGAGATCTATCATTGTCTCAGAATCACTTATTGGCGACAGGCAGAAAAACAGCGAGAGAAAGTGTGGTATATATTCTAATGGAGCTTTTTTATCGAGTTCAATATCAGATGCCTGACAACTACAACAAACATAGCAATACCATAGATCTTCCAGTTACTCAGGAAGATATAGGAGATGCTATTGGATTGACCAATGTGCATGTAAATCGGGTGATTAAAGAGTTAACGAAAGAGAAACTCATTATCTGTAATAAAAAACATTTAACAATTCTTAATGAACAAAAATTGTGTGATATTGCAGAATTTATACCAGAAATGGCCATCAGCCTTGATTGATTCAATTTGCAGATATACACAGATCTAGCGATACGCATCAGCTTTACAAAATAACATAACCATTAAAACACATCTCAGTTCTTTCAAAAATATACTATATTTAGTTAGAGCGTATGAAATAAGGACTGTTTTTTTTGTAAGCTTACCCCTGCTTTTAATCAATCTTTTACATTTTCTTGATCAGTCTTGATTAATTAAACAGCAGTTAGATATCATTTATTTAAAACCTAACCTAGGTTAGTTTTTTTAATAAATAAACAAATTATATTGCATTAAAGCTTGGGAGAGTTTGTTATGTGGTTTATCTACTTTTAGTAGTTATACCCCTGATCCCTTTCGGGCGTTTAAACCACAAATACCAATATTAATAACAGCGTCAGTTTATATCTGAAGATGCTTGAAATGTACTATATCTATGTTTAACCAATAGGAGAGTAAAATGAAACGATTCCCCTTTAGAACCCTACTTGCCACTAGTTTGGCATTGGTTCTTTCACAAGCCGCGTTTGCAGCTGAAGAAAAAAAAGAAGGACCAAAAACTATGACAGGAGCCAGCGCAGTCATGCTTTCAAATACCTGTGCAGGTTGTCACGGAACCTATGGCGTTAGTAATGGGCCGTCTATCCCCACTCTTGCAGGTATGTCAAAAGCTTATCTGGTAGAGACGATGGAGGGTTATAAGAGTGGTGATATTCCTTCTACCATTATGGGACGTTTGGCAAAAGGCTATTCTGATGAAGAAATAAAGCTTATGGGAGATTACTTTTCCAAGCAAAAATTTGTTGCTGCAACAGGTCAAAAATTTGATGCGGCAAAGGCCGAAAAAGGTGCAAAAATACATGATAAATACTGTGAGAAATGTCACAGTGAAAATGGTACTGTGACCGATGATGATTCAGGGTTCCTGCAAGGCCAATGGAAATCTTATTTGGCAGCTCAATTGATGGATTATCAAAACAAAGATCGAAAAGCCTCTAAAAAAATGGCAAAGAAGTTTAAAAGTATGCACAAGAAACATGGCGCAGAAGGCATTGAAGCATTAGTAGAATACTACAGCAGTGGTAAGTAACCAAACGTCTAAGGAGAAAATAAAATGAGTACAAATAACAGTCGTAGAAGATTTGTTCAAGGCCTTGGAGCGTTTACTGCAACAGGGATAATAGGTATACCTTCAATAGCACTGGGTGCATCTAACAAAGTCGTAATCGTAGGTGGCGGTACCTCTGGTGCAACCGCGGCCAGATATTTAAAAATGGCCGACCCGAGTATTGATGTAACCTTAATAGAAGCAAATAAGGATTACTATACATGCTACTTAAGTAATGAAGTGCTTAGTGGCAGTCGGACCCTCGATTCACTCAAGCACGGGTATTCTGGACTTGAGAAAGAAGGTATCAAAGTCGTTCATGACATGGTCACAGGCATCGATGCCAAAGCCAAGAAGATAACCACTAAAGGTGGAACAAGCTTTGATTATGATCGTTGTATAGTTGCGCCGGGTATCGATTTTAAGTGGGATGCTATTGAAGGTTATGATGCAGCAACAGCTGAGAAAATTCCTCACGCCTGGAAGGCAGGCCCACAAACTACACTATTGCGTAAGCAACTCATGGACATGAAAGATGGTGGCACCGTTGTTATCGCTGCTCCACCAAATCCTTTCCGTTGTCCTCCAGGACCACCAGAACGTGTATGCCAAATTGCCCAATACCTGAAGAAGGAAAAGCCTAAATCTAAAGTGGTTTACGTCGATCCAAAAGGCAAATTCTCCAAATATGGTTTATTTGTACAAGGTTGGAAAAAGTTTTACGGTTTTGAGACTGATAACTCGATGATTGACTATATCAAGAGCGACGGTGTTGAAGAACTGGATGCAGCTGCCATGACTGTTTCAACAGTAACCGGAGAAACGATCAAAGGTGATGTAATCAATATCATTCCTGCACAAAAGGCTGGAAAAATTGCTTTTGATGCCGGACTAACTAATGATAAAGGCTGGTGTCCGATAGATCTGGGTACATTTGAATCAACCATACATAAAAACATCCATGTTATTGGTGACGCAAGTGTTGCTACAGGCATGCCAAAATCTGGCTATGCCGCTAACTCTCAAGCTAAAGTTTGTGCTTCCGCTGTTGCTGCGCTGCTTAATGGTAAAGAGCCTGGAACACCAGCGTATGTTAATACCTGTTACTCAATTATTGCTGAAGACTGGGGTATTTCGGTAGCTGCTGTATATCGTTTGGCAGAAGATCGTTCTAAAATCATCAATATGTCTGGTGGTTTAACACCAATGGATGCTTCTGATGAAGCTCATAGGCGCGCTGTAGAAAATGCTTATAGCTGGCTTAACAATATCACCAGTGATATTTTTGCTGGTGGCTAATCTATAACTAGAGCGTTTTAACTCTCTAGTTGTAATTAAAAGGGTTCTGTTCGCAGAACCCTTTTTTTGTAATTATCTAAGGGCTTTACTGACACCCCTACCTTTAGATAGGTTTTTAAGCGCACATCTTTCACAATACTTGGAGAGCTTGAAGCGCTTTATTGTACTGGCGTTACTCTCGATCCTTTTTATCAATAACTAACCTATGTTAATTAACAATATTTAATTAAATGTGATTATTCATGCTTCTGTCTTTGATTTAAGACAGGCACTTACCCCTTAGCAACAACCAGATAAAGGAGAATATTATGGTTGAACTCACTCCAGAAGAACAAGAACAAGCGATTGCTGAAGCACCGAAAGGTACTTGGGCAATATTATTCGTTTATGCAGTGATAATGACCCTTGGTTGGCTATATATGTTTTATGGCTATTTTTTACATCACGGCCCAGTGAACTAAACCCCAAATTTAACAAGGAGCAGTAACATGCACGTAGATGCCACTGAAAAAAAGTGGGTCATCCTCTCATTTGTAATAGCTTTTGCAATGATGGGAATACTGGCCGCTTACGCAATAAATAAAAATATACATCCCCCTAGTAACGTTGAGACGATTGATTCAACAACGCTACATTTATCCGAAGAATTTAATGAAGATAATCTTGGCATCAGGCGTGAAGAAGACGGGTCTTTACACGTCACAATGGTAGCAGCACGCTATGGATTTTTCCCGCATAACCTGAAAGTACCGGTTGATACACCCATCACATTCCGTCTGGCTAGCGCCGATGTTCTACATGGTGTACACACTGCTTATACCAATATGAATACGATGGTGGTTCCTGGCTATGTATCCGAGTTGAATACGACATTTCCAAGAACAGGTACGTATCCCATGTTTTGTAATGAATTCTGTGGTCTGGGTCATGATTATATGTGGTCTCGCTTACATGTGGTGTCAAAAGAAGAGTTTGAAGCTTCGCTTAAAGAAGGAGACAAATGATGCAACTTCATGCAAGTAGATTAAGTCTGGCAAATATCTGGGTTGCCTTTATCACTTTCCTTTTAGCCGCTTTGATGGGACTTTATCAAGTGGCTGAACGAAGTGGCCTGTTCCCTAAAATTGAAAATATAGAGCTCTATTATCGTTCTGTATCCAGTCATGGCGTGATAATGGGTTTTGTACTCACGACCTTCTTTATTATGGGTTTCGGTTACTGGATAGCTCATACTAACCTTAAGATTCCCTTGTGGGGTGGTAAACGCCTGGGCTGGCTGGGTTTCGCTATTGCCCTTGGTGGAACTGCCATGGCAGCTATTATGCTGTTATTTGGTGAAGCTTCAATCATGTACACCTTCTACCCTCCGTTAAAAGCGAATCCTATATTCTATTTTGGTGCGACTTTTCTCGTAGTTGGTTCGTGGGTGTGGTGTCTGCAAATGGTTATGACCATGAATACCTGGAAAAAACAGAATCCAGGTGCTGCGGTTCCATTGGCCATGTATGCGATGACTGCGAATGCAATTCTCTGGTTTATCACCAGCCTCGGTGTTGCCTCGGAAGTGTTGTTCATGCTTATTCCATGGTCACTCGGGTGGATCGACCGAATTGATGTGGGGCTTGCTAGAACTTTGTTTTCCTGGACTTTGCACGCGATCGTCTATTTCTGGCTGATCCCGGCGTATATTGCTTTCTATACTCTACTTCCAAAAGCAGCGGGAGGTAAATTATTCAGTGATGAATTTTCACGTGTCGCCATTTTGATGCTATTGGTATTCAGTGTGCCCATCGGGATGCACCATCTGTATGTGGATCCTTTCCAGGATGCTGGTTGGAAATTTGTACACATGATAGGCACCTTTATGGTTGCGATCCCAACATTGATTACGGGTTTCACTGTGATTGCTTCGATGGAGGTTGCGGGGCGTTTGCGTGGTGGTAAAGGCCTGTTTGGCTGGATCAAAGCACTAAACTGGAGTAATCCGATGGTGCTGTCAGGTGGCTTGGCATTATTGATGCTGACTGTGGGTGGTTGGGGAGGTATGGTGAATGCAAGTTATGCCATGGATGTTGCAGTTCATAACACCCAGTGGATTACCGGTCATTTTCATCTGATTTTTGCTGGGACCACAGTCATAATGTATATGTCTACCGCTTATTATATGTGGCCTTCGCTTACGGGACGTCCACTCTTCTCCACAAAAATGGCACTGCTGCAGTTATGGCTATGGTTCATCGGTATGCTTGTTTTAACACTACCATGGCATTTGCTTGGTCTTGCAGGTCAGCCACGTCGTATTGGCGTACCGCCTTATGCGGCAGATGCAATGAAATACTGGGATGGTTATGAACTAGCAATGTTTCTTGGAGGCGTATTATTGTTTGCATCAGCGGCATTATTAGTGTTGAATTTATTGCTAACACACTTAAAAAGAAAGGCACCTACCATGCCTGTTATGGAGTATGCAGAATCATTGCATCCGGTGTTGAATATCCCTAAATTATTAAACGGTTTTGGTTTCTGGACTGCCGTGATTTTTGTATACATGATAGCCAGCTACGGTTATCCCATCTTACAGTTCTTTCTGTTTGAGACCAAAGGTGCATTCCCATGGAGTATATAAACATGCAAATACAAAACAAGATTAAAACAACAGCTCTGGCTATGGGATTGCTGGCACTTGGATTAGGAAGTGTTGCAAACACTTATGCTGCGCCCTCCTCTAATGTCGCATGGACATCTGAAACACGAAATTTGCTGAAGAATGCAGATTTGGCTAACGGAGAAAAAATAGCAAAAAAATGCAGCAAATGTCATGGTGAAGATGGAACTGATCCGACGGCACTAGAGGAAGAGGATACTCCTTTTACTGCAGGGCAGGTTGCGCATGCAACATACAAGCAGATTATCGATTATCAGGATGGGACGCGTGATGATAAGAACATGCGTAAAAAAGTAAAAAATCTATCCAAACAGGATGTCGCTGATGTATCTGCATATTATGCTACGCAAGCATTACCAATGCCTAGTGTTGATCCATCAACAGTCACCCCTGAAGCGATAAGGATGGTGACTAGAGGCGATGGCACACGTTTCTTGCCTCCGTGTGCTGGCTGCCATGGTCTAAACGGTGAAGGTGCAATAGTTGATGTACCAGCCCTTGCGGGTCAGAGTGCTTCATACTTTGTAACAACCATGCTCGCCTTTCGCGAGGATGAACGTGAAAACGATATCTATCGGCGTATGCGTTTCATCGCTAGAATGCTTACTGAAGAAGAAATTGAGGCTGTGGCAAATTACTATGCCTCGGTAGGCACAGGAACAAAACTGCTCGTTTTTGAATCAGATGAGGATGCTGAGGAAGAGCCAGCAGCGCCTATGGAGCCAGCTGCACCTGAGGCCCCAGCCGCACCTCCTTCTTAAGATTTCATCCTGAATAGAGTATTCGATTTAACAGAAATTTAGATGATTCGAAAATTTCTTTTTCAAGCCCTTCTGGTTTACTATCAGAGGGGCTTTTTATTGCAGCAACCGACGACTGTGCACAACTTACATAATAATCACTGATATAAATGTCTAAAAATAACTGCTTCCATTGTGGTTTGCCGATTGTAAACACACCCCCACCCTTTTTGCTTGTTTTTGGAGAAAAACAGTCGTTCTGTTGCCATGGTTGCAAAGCAGTCTGTGAAGCTATCGTCAATTCCGGAAATGAGGATTACTATAAACATCGCGAAGGTAAAGCTACAACCGTTAATTCTGCTAAGCTGCCTCAACTGCTGGATCAGCTTAAAATTTACGATAACGAAGAAATCCAGCGTGAGTTTGTACGAAGCGGAACTGATGCTGGGAAAAGCAGTAGCAGTACAAACTGGAAAGAAGCCTGGTTGATTCTGGAAGAAATACGCTGTGCTGCCTGTCTATGGTTAAATGAACGAACCTTGAGACAACTCGAGGGTGTGCTTGATGTGCAAATGGATTACACCGGACAACAGGTTCGGGTGCGATGGGATCCGGATAAAATTCAACTCAGCGATATTCTTAGAGCGATTACCAATATTGGTTACTACGCACATCCTTTTGATCCAAGCCAGCGTGAATCCTTAAATAAAGAACAGAAACAGCGCAGCCTGCATCGCATTATTTTCGCCTTGATTCTTGGTATGGCAGTCATGCAATCAGCCATAGGCGGTTATTTTTTTGGACAGCAAGATGTTCAAGGTGAATATCCTCTGTGGTTTAAAATATCCCGATGGGTCAATTTGTTTTCAACCTTTTTACTCTTGGCTTATCCGGGACAATTGTTTTTCCGTAATGCATGGCGTGACTTGAAAAATAAAACTCTGGGCATGGATGTGCCCGTTGTGATTGGTTTATCCGTAGCCTGGCTAGGTAGTCTTTACAGTACCATCAGGAATGAGGGTGATGTTTATTTTGAATCCATCGCGATGTTTGTACTGTTCTTGTTGATCGCACGCCATATTGAATTACGAACACGTATTAGAGCTACTGCATTACTGGATCGATCCGCAAAAATAATTCCACAGTCAACGCATTTGATTGATGGTAATGGGGTTCGAGAAGTCCCTGTAATCGAATTAAAGGAAGGTGACCGGATTCGTGTTTCACCGGGGGAAGTTTTGCCTGTTGATGGGCGCTTATTATCCTCTGCCAGCAGTTTTGATGAATCCTTATTAACCGGCGAATCAATGCCTGTAAGTCGCAGCAAAGATGATCGAATACTTGGTGGTTCGATCAATGTTGAACAAGTGATTGAGGTGGAAGTGTTATCTGCTAAAGCGGATTCAACACTCAATGAGCTTAATCAATTGACCCAGCGAAGTGTTAACTATCGACCTTATTACATTGACTTGGCAGAAAAAGTAGCCGCAAAGTTTGTAGCTGTTATTTTGCTGATAGCGAGCTCCACCTTCTTATTCTGGTTGTTTTTTACCGATATTGCAGGTGTTTCTGATGCGATCAGCCATACGGTTTCTGTATTAATTGTAACATGCCCCTGCGCACTTGCTTTGGCAGCACCAGTGGCTTTATCACTGGGTGCGGCAGGTCTGAATCGCTTTCACGTGCTTGCGCTCAGAATGTCATCCATTGAAAAACTGAGCCATGTTGACACCCTTGTATTTGATAAAACAGGCACATTAACAACCGGAAACCCGATTGTTAAAACGATAAGAATCACAGGTAATTCTGCTGCAACAAACAGAATAGAGAATGATTATTTAGCCATAGCAGCTAGCCTTGAGCAGGGTTCTCAGCATCCATTTGCCAAGGCTATCCTGCAATTAGCAGAGGAACAGGCCATATCGGTACTGCCATTAAAGCCGGAATCGCTTAAGCAGTATTCCGGCAAAGGCGTTGAGGCTGTAATAGCAAGCACTGGGGAGGGAATAATTGAAGAATCCAGGTGGCGATTTGGCAACGAATCATTTACCGCTATAGAGAAATCTGCTTTGCCGGATGAAGTTATTGCAGAAATAAATGAATGGCGGGAAAATGGCCACAGTGCTCTATTTTTGAGTAAGGATTCTGCTATTCAAGCTATTTTTTGCATTGTAGATCCTTTACGACAAGGTATTGAGTCTTTCATCAAACAAGCCGATGAGTTGGGTATAATGCGCAAAGTCATACTCAGTGGCGATCATCAACAAAGTGTATCAGCCGTTGCCAAACAACTGGGTGTTGATGAAGCCTACGGAGGCTTGTCACCGCAGGAAAAGCTCGAATGGGTGCGCTTTAACCAGCAACAGCAACAAAAAGTTATGATGCTGGGTGATGGCATCAATGATGCGCCTACAATGGCAGCTGCTGATATATCTTTAACATTTACAGATGCCACCGATCTTGCTCGAAGCAACTGCGACTTGATTCTTTTAGGTAAAGATTTCACCACACTGGGCAAGGCTTTTATTCTAATGCGCAAGACGCGTAAAATTATTCTGCAAAACCTGGGTTGGGCGATTGCCTACAATCTAGTGGCAGTTCCTGCAGCAGCGATAGGATGGGTGACACCCTGGATGGCTGCTATTGGCATGTCCGTAAGTTCACTACTGGTGGTTTTAAATTCCTTACGCTTGAAGTAATTAAAAAAACGCATAAAAGGTGGGGGTGTGAATTCTGATCTTGCAGTGTGTTTCGTTTTTTAGTAATCACCGAGTTGATGATAATCCAGAAATAGATAATTCGCCGGCTTGTTCTGCTTGATTTCACCATTGTCACTGATCAGAATTATACGAGGTTGCTTGCCATGCGTAATGGGAGCAATGCCTTCTACACTATGCATATTAATTACGTCGGGTAGTTTTATAAGTTTTGGGTTTTGCGTTGGGTTACCGTCCCAGAAAAAAATTTGTGAATGTTTGGGAAGCGTGCTGCCATGACCAAATATTTCGTTGGTTATCAGGTAACCTTTGAGCCTAGGGTCATAGCTGATCGCCCGGAGGCCACCACCCTGTGTATCAATGATAATGGGTTTTTTGGCAATGCGTGGTTCTTCTTTTTTGCTAAAGATTGTGAATGGATTTTCCAGCACAAGGATAATGGATTTACCCTCAATTTGCGGATTGCGCAGACCAATCATCAGTTGATTGTTTTTATCAAAACTCAGTGCTTCAATATTAATGTTATACAGACCGCCCTCTCCTTTCTTGTCTACTTTGCCAAGAATGCCGGATTTTTCGATTGCATCCAATAATGTATTGACAACGCCAACATCAACTATTTTATTGCCTTCGATTTTAAAACGGATGAGTTGCTCCCTGTTTGGAATGCGCAAGCCTTTTTTATTTCGTTTATGAGAGGTTGTTGCATATAAATAACCATCCGGTCCGGTGGTGATGGCCTCCAGGTCATTCAGTGGAGTGCGAAATGCTACACGTAATAACAGATTCAGTGACTTGTTTTCAGAGAACTCACCATTTTTTTTTAGGCGCAGAAGATGTAGTGGATTATCAGCCTCATCTTCAATCACTATAAAGCGTCCATCTTTTAGTTGCTGCACGCCTGATGGTTCATAAATTCCATTGAATTTCAGGATGCTGCTTTGAGTAGCTTCGGGCGTTTTGATACCCACATCCTGCGGAAAATAATACTGCATTGATTTGAGCATCAAAAAAACAAGAATAGAAAGTATCAATCCCCAACGAAAAACCGAATAGGAATAGCGCAACATTGAATATTTATCATTTGCAACAAGCCCCATGCGATAAATATGATCACTCATTTTTTCATAAATTTTATCCGGATCTTGAAGTAGTTCGGACATAAGCTTTAAATAAGTTTTGCGAGACAGTGTGGCAAAATCTTCGAAGATTAGAATATTCGAGGTATCGGCATTAAAGCGTTGCTCGGGTAATTGCATATAATTTTTAAAATCTCTAAGCTTCGCTTTGCCTTTTAACACATCGCGAAAGCAACATAGCGCACGAGTGTGCGCTGCAGCGGGTGCAGGTGATGCAGCAGACAAAGCGAAATAGATGGATATAGCAGAGGTGATCAAAAAAACAATGGCGGGCAGTAAAAATATCGGTGTGTTGGCATAAATAAACCCCCCGGTAACCATCAATATAGAAACAATCACACCATTAAGCGATATCATGATATTAGCTTTGGTTGCTGCCAACGAAAGCATATCTAGTTGTGCCCGATAGGTATTGCGGTACATCGTTTCAATACCCTTAGCTGAACCCGCCTTTTTTTTCTTTTTGCTGGATTTTTTGGGTGTGATTACAATATCCGTTGGTGTTGGCTGCTTTTCATCAGGATTATTGCCCGGCATGGTTTATCACGCTTAACTGGCTCTGATTGTCTGGCCGCTCAAGACAGTAACCGTTAATACTATTCATCAGCCCTTATCACTTTTATCGTAGGGTAAATTGCAATGCCCATAACGGACAACTAATACAGCAACCGTAAGGAGTGTAATGGTAATGCCGATTTCCAGTAAATGCCATTGTTCGAATGATTTTGAATCGAGGATGATGAATCTAGCCAGAGCGACAATAGCAATGTAGATTGGGAAACGAATCGGTAGACGATGTTCTTCGTAATAGATTTGAATCATGGCAATAATTTCAAGGTAAATGAAGAGTAACAATAAATCCTTTAGCTCCACTTTCATTTGTCCTATCATCACCAGTACTTCTTGCCCTACAGCAATTATGGTAGCGATGAGAATTATTAATAAACCTATCTGCTCAATAATATGCAGGGATTTATGAACCTTATTATTTAAATCCATTGGCTGATTTCCTGTGCGATTTTCAATACCGAGTTAGAGTAAGACCTATACATGTGATCGACTGATTATACTTGTAATCCGTTATTAGATTTAAAAATGCCCTCGAACTTAGTAGGAGGGCATCAAGGAGTAATATTGATAATGAAATAAATCATTATCGTGCTAGATTTTAACTGATGTAATACTCAATTTAATTAATCCAGATTAGTTTATACGCACTAAAGGTACCGCAAATTTAAACTTCAAATGCTAATCATCATCTTCTTTAAATCATCAATTTCTATTTTTGCCACTTCTGCTAATCGCGACTCATCTGGTATCCACAGGCACTTATTCTTACACTCAATTAGACCTTTATTTCTCAAGATCTGAAATACTCTATTCACATGAATTGATGTAAGACCCATTGCATCACCAATGTCTTCCTGTGTAATTGGGAAATTAACAAACTCTAAATTCCCACCATTTAATGCCTGTTCTCGAAGGTAGAGACTAAGCAATAAAAAAGCGACCTTTGCTTCTGCAGGATGACTTGCTATTGAGGTTAAAGCCGCATGACAGCGTTCTGCTACTGCCTCTGTCATGGTGCTTATTGCAAATGCCAATTCGGGCACCTCTGTAATAACGCCGCGGAAACGCTCAAGAGGAAAAGTACATAATTTAGTTTCTGAAAGTGCTATGGCACTATGATCTAGTTTTCTATTTTTACCAATCTTGTAGCATAAAAAATCACCGGGTAGTGCAAAACGCAATATCTGTCGTTGACCACTTTCCAGGTTTTTAAACAAACTGACCCAACCACTATAAATTGTATATGCTTTATCAGCTTCATCACCTTCATGATAAAGGTACTCACCAGCTGTATAAATTTGTTGTGAGTTTCGAAGCCCGCGAACTTTATCAAGTTGATCAACGCCAAGTTCACCATACAATGCAGAATTTCGAATTGAACAAGTTTCGCATTTAGGTAAGTTTACAGTGCATGACTTCATTGATTGACTCTATTTCTTGAACTTAACATATGTTAATTATAGTTAAAATTGAAAAATAAGTATATTTATCCATTGAGGTATATAAACACGATTAAGGGCTACTACTATATTTATAGTCTTTATTTTAGAGCAGCTATATTTATAACTGTGTTTTTAATCACGTGACCGCTAACTTAAGAAAGTTAGCGGTTAATTGGATATCAATTACGATTTTGGTGCTTCCAGGGTGACCATTTTTTCCATTTGTGGAGCCAGTTCTGTTGTAATACCTTTAACTACATCTCCGAATAGTGTGCCAAGTAATCCCATATTCATGATCGATATATAGATTTTATCATCACTTTATTCATAAAAAGCAATGCTACAAGGCATCATTACCGATATTTGTTTTAATTCATCATGCATCAATATTCACGACTTTTTGTAGATTCTTTTGAAAATTGATTTTCCATGACTTTGGAACTTTCCACCCCATCTCTTTGGCATTCTCCGTCACTTTCTCAATTGACTCTTCAAATGGATATGGGCTTTGAAATCCCATAATCATAAAGCCAGGTAGCATTTTAATGCCAATAGCTGCTGCTATAGCTGCACCGGCAACTAACGAAATAAGAATAGTTTGGAGCATAGACATGGGATTTAATCCCTGTATGTTAGTCGGATTTTTAATCCAAAATTATTATTTGTTAGGAGTATGTGCCACTTCGGGTATACATATTCCCTGTGTGCGAATCACTTGAATCGTTTTGTAGACAGTGATCGCAACTATCAATGTCAGAACAATCAACAAACCACTTGCAACCCATAGGTAAAAATCGTTTTGCTTTTTCTCATAAAATACAAAACTTGAGATGGTTATCGCAGCAAGAGGAAAAGTATAAGCCCACCATGAAAGAAAAAACGGTAGGCGAATAAAACGATTAGCCTGTGAGAATAGTAAAAGTGTTAAGAACAAGGCAGCGAAATATAAAAACTGGGCAAAATTATCAATTGCACCATTCAGTTTCATATAGGATATAAAACCCACAGCCGGTGGTGCTATCAGGATAAATAAAGTCGGCAATAAATGTGTATCCATTGGATTGTGGAACAAAATTCTATTAAAGAAAATCGTCATCAAAACAATCCAGAATAAAATACCAATACTAAAGAAGAACCATGAAACATCCAGGTAACCATGCGTAACACCAGCAATCGGCACCAACACATTTCCAACTGCAGGAATAAACCATGCCGGATTGATGTGGGAAATCTTAAAATGTTCGTGATGCATCCAGGTATTAATCACATAGAGTGTGAATATCAGGTGCAAAAAGGCTCCTATTATCCATAAAGGTAGTGAAATCGACATACTCATGCCCTGGTAGGCAATTGCTAATAATAAAAAACTAATTGATATGCTTGGGAAAAAACTAAGTTTTACAGGGTGTGCTAGTTCCTTCTTAACGCTAGAGGTGTGCTTAGCGAATTTGATGCCATATAACACCAACAGAATGACAAACACGATTGTAGTTATACCCACTAGAAAGGGCGTAATCCCGAGGTGAACAGCATAGACACTTTGAGCTTTTTCCCAGGCTATGGTTAGTCCTGATAATCCCATTATCACGGAAAAAAATGAAATCGGAAAATTTTCAAGCCGGTTATTTTGTGTAGTTTCCATTACGATTTTGTCACTCAGTACAATTCTAATTTAAAAGCGCCTAAGCATATAAAAAAATTGTTAGTGATGCATTGATAAATCGCATTATATAGATTTAAGCTGTTTTAAAATGACACCCCCCTACTTTTATGAGGTTTTTATGCGGCTGCACCTTAGCCTACGGGCTGTCATTCTCTGAATGACATTGTTTCGCTATCGATCAGCTGCAAAACCACACTCTTCGAGTAGTCGTCGCCAAGCTTGTATGGTAATTCCTGCCCTTATCTACGATCATAGTTAAGGCATCGGGGAGGGGGAGGTTTTTCGCTACGTATCTGCCACTAGAATGTGTACAGACTGTTGGAGATATCACCCCTCCGCCCCACTCATCAATAAGCGCCTATAAAGAATCTTGCCCGCACGGCCGATTTCAACAAGCTTGCGCTATCGATGTTCCCCGACTTCTCTACAATACTCTGGAGTAAATCTTATGGCAATGATGACAGTTAACACTGAACTCGGAATAGACGTAGCCAAAGACTGGCTTGATATTTCTAATGGTAAGGACGTTGTACGTATCAAGAATAATCAACAAGCAATAAAGAGCTATCTTAAACAACTAGGTACAACGGCGTGTATTTCAATTGAATCAACAAATACGTACCACGAATTATTTGTTGAACTAGCCTTTCTTGCCAAGCATACAATCTATATCGTCGATGCCTATAGGCTCTCACGCTACCGTGATGCCGTTGGCATCAGGGCTAAAACAGACACCAATGATGCCCATTTATTATTGCGATATATGAGATCAGAAAAGCAACACCTGACTGTTTTTGAACCTATTCCAAAAGCCGTTAAACGCCTTAATCGCTTACTTAAAGCACGCGCTAAACTGGCTAAATCAAAAGCATCCATTGGCCTTTCTCTAAAAGGTGTCGCAGAGTTAGCACAAACATGTAAAGCCCTAATGAAACGGATTGAACAAGCGATAACGTTGATTGATAAACGTATTCAAGCCTGCATCAAAGACGCTGGATATAAAGAAGATTACATGCGTTGTTTGAGCATTCCAGGGATCGGTCCTGCTAATGCGGCGGCCTTAGTTGCGATGTTTCATCGCGGACACTTTCGAAAATCAGACTCGTTCATCGCCTTCATTGGACTCGATGTGAGAGTACGTGAATCAGGATACTACAAAGGTAGGAGAAAACTAACCAAACAAGGAAACCCAGAAATACGAAGATTGCTGTTTAATGCAGCAAGAGCTGCCGCAAGAACAGAAACATGGAATAACTACTATATGTCTATGAGAGCACGTGGACATTCAACAACCGCTACTGCGGTTTCGCTCTCTCGAAAAATAGCTAGATTAGCTTTTGCTTTGCTAAGAGATCAATCTGAATTTAGAACTGCGTAAGTGTTTGACAATTACCATAGAATCTCCAACATTGTCTCGGCTGCGCCTCGGCTGGCCACTTTTTCAGGATTTATTTACGCGCAATAAGATTCAAAAACTCTTCACGAGTACGTGGATTCTCGCGGAATGTGCCCAGCATCATGGATGAAATGGTAGATGAGTTCTGCTTCTCTACGCCGCGCATCATCATGCAGAAATGTTGTGCTTCAATCACCACTCCAACACCTGCTGCTCCGGTAGCCGTCTCTACCGCTTCTGCGATCTGCTTCGTCAGGTTTTCCTGAATTTGCAGGCGGCGCGCATACATATCGGTGATACGCGCAATCTTGGATAAACCAATGACCTTTCCCTGCGGCAAATATCCCACATGCACCTTCCCCACAAACGGTAAAAGATGGTGCTCGCAAAGCGAGTACATTTCGATGTCTTTAACAATCACCATCTCATCATTATCAGAATCGAAAACAGCCTCATTGACGATATCCTCAAGATTTTCATTATATCCCTTGGTCAGGAACTCCATCGCTTTGGCCGCGCGACCTGGTGTTTTGATCAAACCATCACGGCTTACATCTTCGCCCAGATTGGTGAGTAGGTCTGCATAGAGTTTGCTGTTATCCATGAATTATCCTTCTGTGGTTTCTTTTAATTGTATGTAGTAGTTAAACAGACGAGTGTGATAATCGCTTATGCCGGTATAAAAGCAAAATTCCAATAGTTTTATAAGGACATTGTTTTATCATCTATAAAAATAGATAAAAAGTGACCACCCCACTACTTTTTGGCACTTTTTCGTATTTCACACTGCTATTTATAAAGAGGATACGCGCTAATACGCCAATCACTACCCACGGCCCTGATATCCTGAATATTCAGATTTATCTTATCTTTCATTTGATCCAGACCCGGTAGTTCCAGTAAACCACGCGCATCTGACCCCATAATGCTGGGCGCCATATAGATTACCAATTCATCAACATATTGCTGTTGAAGTAGCGCACCACAGAGAGTCGCTCCGGCCTCAACATGCACTTCATTGATGTGTTTTTTCGCCAGGTCTCTTAACACTGCTTCGAGTGATAACTGTTTTGAATTGGACTCTAAAATCTCTATTCTGGCACCCGCAGATTCGAGTTGCTTGGTCCTTTGTAGCTTATCGGCGCAGCTATAAATCAGTGTTTCACCATCCAGAGTTAACATCTTTGCCTCAAGCGGCAAGCGCAAGCGCGAATCCAGCACCACACGCAAGGGCTGATGTACATGGCCTTCTATCCCCAATTCGTCTTCCGTGAGGCGTACATTCAATGATGGGTCATCAGCAATGGCAGTCCTTGAACCTGTCAGAACCGCATCAGCAGAGGCACGCAAACGCTGCACATCAGCACGAGCAGCTTCTCCGGTAATCCACTGGCTTTCACCCGATGCCATCGCAGTTCTGCCGTCGAGACTCATGGCGAGTTTGATTCTGACCCAGGGCAAATCTTGCTCCATACGTTTGATAAATCCGGGATTCAAGGCGCGAGATTCTGTTTCTAAAACACCGATCTCTACATCAATACCCGCTTCCCTGAGTTTCTTAATTCCTTTACCAGCCACCTGTGGATTTGGGTCTTGCATCGCGATTACCACGCGGCTAATTCCAGATTCAATCAAAGCATCGACGCAAGGCGGGGTTTTACCTGTGTGAGAGCAGGGTTCTAAAGTGACATAAGCAGTAGCGTTTTGCAGAGATTCCCTCGCCGCATTAATCGCATTGATTTCAGCGTGTGGATAACCCGCTCTCTGGTGAAAACCTTCACCGATAGTTTTATTATTTTTAACGATAACACAACCCACGCGCGGATTGGGGTGGGTGGTATATTGGCCTTTCTTCGCCAGTTGAATAGCGCGGGCCATAAAGATTAGATCTGTGGAAAGCTGGTTCATGTTTTGATTATAGCAAAATCTACAATAACCACCTGTTTTAGCTATGAACCGGGCAATTTAATCTGACGTTTTTTCAGCTCAGGGCTGGGTGAATTCTCCAGGCCTTCAATCGCCTCGATAAATTCACCAATATCATTGAAATCGCGATACACTGAAGCAAAGCGGATATACGCTACATCATCCAGCTTGCGCAATTCTTCCATCACAAATTCGCCGACTAAACTTGAGGTCACATCATCCGTTGGATTTTCGCGCTTGAGAATACGCTTTTGAATTTCAATCACGGCTCGATCGATTGATTTGGAATCAACCGGACGCTTTTGTGTGGCGCGTATCAAACCTGCACGCAGTTTATGTTCATTAAATGCCTGTTTTTCACCGTCGGATTTAATCACAGGCGGCATATTGAAAACCGCATATTCGTAAGTGCTAAAGCGCTCGTTGCAGGCCATACATTCCCTGCGGCGGCGCACCTGATCACCCTCATTCGCCAACCGCGAATCCACTACGCGCGTATCTTCATGTCCGCAAAAAGGGCAATGCATACTAATCTCTTACCAGGTTATTTATAAACAGGCAAACGCTTGCAGATTTCAGTAACTTTGGCTTTAACTTCATTGATCACTGAAACATCATTTTCATCTTTGGCGATGGATTCCAGCACATCACAAATCCAGTGTGCCAGTTGCGTGCTATCCGCCTCATTAAAGCCACGTGTGGTAATCGCAGGAGAACCGATACGCAAGCCACTGGTTACAAATGGCGATTGCGGATCATTCGGTACCGAATTTTTATTAACAGTGATGTGCGCATTACCCAATGCAGCATCTGCGACTTTACCGGTAAGGCCTTTGTCGATCAGATCCAGCAGGAATAGATGGTTCTCGGTTCCGCCAGATACGATATTAAAACCGCGCTCGATAAAGGTATTCGCCATTGCCTGTGCATTCTTCACAACTTGCTGCTGGTATGTTTTGAATTCAGGCTCCAGCGCTTCTTTGAACGCCACTGCTTTCGCCGCGATGACATGCATCAAAGGACCGCCCTGAGTACCGGGGAAAACCAGTGAATTGAGTTTCTTTTCAATCTCTGGGTTGGCTTTTGCGAGGATGATACCACCACGTGGGCCGCGCAAAGTCTTGTGTGTGGTCGATGTAGTCACATCGGCAATACCGACTGGATTAGGGTAAACACCTGCCGCAACCAAGCCTGCAACATGCGCCATATCAACAAAAAGGTAGGCGCCAACTTCATCCGCAATCTCGCGAAAACGCTGCCAGTCAACCACTTGTGAATAGGCCGAGAAACCCGCAATAATCATTTTCGGTTTGTGCTCACGTGCCAGTGTAGCAACCTGATCGTAATCAATTACGCCATTCTCATCGATACCGTACTGCACAGCATTATAAATCTTGCCCGAAAAGCTCACATGCGAACCATGTGTGAGGTGCCCACCATCTGCCAGCGACATGCCCAGAATGGTATCGCCCGGCTCTACTAAGGCCATATAAACCGCAAGGTTTGCAGACGAGCCAGAATGCGGCTGGACATTCGCGTAATCTGCACCAAACAACTGCTTTAAGCGGTCAATCGCCAGTTGCTCGGCAACATCAACATTCTCACAACCACCGTAATAACGCTTGCCGGGATAGCCTTCAGCGTACTTATTTGTTAACACTGAACCCTGAGCTTCCATCACCCGTGGACTGGTATAATTTTCAGAAGCAATCAACTCGATGTGATCTTCCTGTCGTTGAATTTCAGCGGCAATTGCGCTGGCAAGTTCAGAGTCGTAACTTGCGATAGTCATGTCTTTAGAAAACATTAATGAATGCTCCAGCTTGAGTTTAATTAAGGACAATATAATAGCCTATTAAATCTAAATGGGTAGTCTTGTAACGACTTCTTTTTAGGAATTAAATCGATAGATGTGTTTATAAGACACACCCCACCTTCTGGGCGATTTTTTTAAATAACTCACTTTTCGGGTTTACATCACATAGCTCTTGTCTATGAGGTACATCCCTATACTTCAACTCTTCGAGGCAGTTTCGTTGTACTAAAAGTTTAAGTTCTTTCCAGATGAATTTGTCGAAAGCATTCGACTAGTACTTTTTTCATAGTTTCAATCGAGTCTATCCTTATTGTTTATTAAATACCCGAGTAAATCACTTGGTTTTTGAAAGGTTTTAATAAAAACACTAAAATGCAAATTCAAGGATAGAGTTGATGTTTACTATTCCCCTATTTACAAAAATCGAAATGAAAAACAAAACTCTAGATAATTTTATTATCCGAGTTTACTTAGTAATAAAATTGAAACATTTGGCAAATGCATTAAAGCATTTGATTTTTAACAAGATCCATACTTATAAGGAGTAATTTATGCATAAAGACAAAGATTTGAATAATCTATTTGCCGCACTAGTCCTGACTGTTGGACTTGTATTAATAAATGTAGTTTTGACTGTGAATGGAATGTCACCTTTTCAACTAATAGGCCTCTAGTCACTTTGATTGAAATTTCAATATGTCAATTAAACCCTCATCAGATTGGAGCTGGTGAGGCTTTTAAGCTAATATGGGCTGCCGCAAAAAGTCCCCACAACAAAGCCGATACTCCTTTTTTAAGTCTGTTATCATCAAAAGCACCGATAACAAAGAAAGCCTGATCAAATAAGGAAAAAAAGACACCCCCCACCTTTTAGGCGGTTTTTTCATAATGACTAAAAGAACTTATGCAAAGCGCGGCGCTTTTTAAAACACTCTTGTTTTTCATTCGCCAAACCCTAGTGATAAACTCCCCGCATGAATAATCAAAAACGTCATGAAATCTTCTCGCGCTGGCGCGAGGCTAATCCACATCCGACCACTGAATTAAAATTTACAACCCCTTTTGAGCTTTTGGTAGCGGTAACCTTATCCGCGCAAGCAACCGATGTCAGTGTGAATAAAGCCACTGACAAACTCTTCCCCGTCGCGAATACACCTGAGGCTATTTATGCACTCGGTGAGGGGGGTTTGAAGGAATACATCAAAACCATTGGACTGTATAACAGCAAGGCGAAGAATGTGATTGCAGCATGTAAAATGCTGATTGAGCTGCACAATTCTGTTGTACCTGAAAACAGGGAAGCACTCGAAGCCTTGCCCGGAGTGGGTAGGAAAACGGCTAATGTAGTTTTGAATACCGCCTTTGGACACCCGACCATGGCGGTGGATACGCATATTTTTCGGGTGGCTAATCGTACCGGTATTGCCAAGGGAAAAAATGTCTTGGAAGTGGAAAAGAATTTATTGAAATTCATCCCAAAAGAGTTTTTGGTGGATGCGCATCACTGGTTAATTTTACATGGGCGCTATATCTGCGTGGCGCGCAAACCACGTTGCTCCGCTTGCTTAATCAGTGATTTATGTGATTTTAAAGAGAAGAATTTATGAGCGCTTTAATACAAGACCTTAATGCAGTCATTTTAGACGAAACCAGCTTCAATCCGGGTGATCTGGATTTGACGCCTTTAATTCGCTTGAATAAACATTGGCAACGTTATGATTCGACAACGGCAGAACAGCGTTTAGAACGCCTGCAAAATATTCATATTGCTGTCGCTAATAAAGTAGTTTTTGATAAAGCACTATTGGATCAATTGCCTGATTTAAAAGTGATTTTATTAACTGCTACAGGTATGGATAATATTGATCTTAAATATTGCAAAGCCAAAGGTATCGCTACCTATAATGTTACGGACTATTGCACGCCTTCGGTCGCGCAGCATGTTTTTACCCTGATTCTGGCACTGTCTACCTCTCTGAATGCTTACCAGAACATGACGCGAAATGGTGAATGGTCGAAGAGCGAACATTTCTCCAGCCTGCAATACCCTATTCAGGAGCTAGATGGAAAAACATTGGGTTTAGTGGGTTACGGCTCACTCGCCAAAGGTGTCGAAAAGCTGGCAATTGCATTTGGCATGAAGATTCTAATCGCTGAGCGCGCGGGATCAGAAACAGCTTCTACTGGCAGGTTGTTGTTGAATGATTTATTGCCGCAAGTCGATGTTCTTAGTATCCATTGCCCGCTAACATCCGCGACAAATAAACTCATCAGTCGTGCTGCTTTGGAGAAAATGAGACCCAGCGCACTGCTGATTAATACGGCCCGTGGTGCGGTGGTAGATAATGCAGCTCTGGCTCAAGCTTTGCGTGACGGCGTCATCGCAGGCGCTGGTATCGATGTGTTAGAACAAGAACCACCTCCGGCTGATCATCCATTGCTGGCACCCGACATCCCTAATTTAATTGTCACACCGCATATTGCATGGGCAGCGATTGAAGCGCGCCAGCGGGTTGTGGATAAAGTAGCGGCTAATTTAGAAACATGGCATGCTAGTCAAACCGCTTGATTGATTACATCCGAGAAATAGCCAATGATTACCGATGAAAGAGATAAGCTTCGACAGTTCTACTGTGATACCTGGGAGAAACACCTTAAGCAACAGCAAAAACTTTCCCCTCTGGAACAGCAGATAGTCACTGTGGTAAAAGAACATCCCGAATACCATGCAATGCTAGAAAACAAAGAAATCAGTGTAAGCGCAAACTACCTGCCAGAAATGGGTGACAGCAATCCGTTTTTGCATATGGGAATGCACCTGGGAATTCGTGAACAGGTCAGTACCAATCGCCCAGTAGGTATCGCTGAACTTTATCAGAGATTAGTTACCCAAAAAGGTACGCACGATGCTGAACATGAAATGATAGAGTGTCTCGCTGAATCTATCTGGCAGGCGCAGCAGAATCAAACCGCGCCTGATGACATCACTTATCTTGATTGTTTAGGCAAGATCGAACTGAAAACCAAAACAAGGAAATCATGAAATTTTTCACCGCTATCATTCTATTATTGACACTAACATCTTGTTCAAACCATTCGGTAAACAGCCAGCCAGGGAATCTAGCAAACGTAGAGACCGGAACAGTATTATCAGTCCGTACAGCTCCAATCGAACCCATAAAAATTTACCCACAAGGAAATATCGGCGTTGGTATCGGTTCTGGCGGTTATCGGGGTGTATTTGGCTCGATAGATGCTGGTACTATAGGCCGCATTTTCAGCAATGCCACCGGTCCAAAATTTGCACAGGAAGTTATCGTGAAAAAAAGCAGTGGTGAAATTGTTGCGATTAGACAGGCAGCTAAAACCACATTCAAACAGGGTGATAAAGTGAAAATAATAGTGCAAAAAGGTAAGGCAGAGGTTATTCACTAATATTGTTATTTAAAATAAGACACCCCCCTACTTTTGGGCGGATTTTCATTTTCAATCGAGCTGACCTAACTGGTTTTGTAGTTTTTTTACAAATAGAGAATATCGCCAAAATCATGCGCGCGTAGTTTGATTTGTTTGAGGCTTTTTGTTGATTCTTGTGAATTTTTTCCGCTTTTTATCTAGTTAAAGATAGATGCTTAACCTCGCTTAGTTACTCAAACGTGATTCTTACCAGCAACACAGATATTGGCTTATCCTTAGCAAGGACAACAAAATCATAGCCTTGCAACTCATTATTAAATCGAGAGTTAACAGGAAAACTGGCTGTTTTAATTTTACTATCCCCCAATGTATGAATAGCTTCAGTGAGACCTTCTGCAACACTCACCGCTAGATTCGTTTTCACATCATCTTTGTATGTAATCTTAACCTGAGAATTACATCCATTTTTGCATCTTTTTTTTGCCAACTCATCATTCAAGTCAAACTCAAAACGCTGACTAGATCGCGCTGCATACTCATAATCTATTTCATTTGGCAAATACGCTCCTTGTGCCCAATATTTTTCATTTTCAGGCATCTTTACCTTAAGCGAAGGCATGCTGTTGCTCTTTTCAGTAAGCCAGCGACCAAAAGATCTTAATGATATCTTTCCGTTGTTAACGCATGTTTCACCCGATTCTGTAAAACCTTTTACAGAACCTTCACTAATGTATCGTTCTCCTAACAGTACAAATGCATCTGGCGTATTCTCAATCTGTTTGCCCATTGTTTTACTCAAATACCTTATAAAATCCTGGGTTTTATATACAGGATCATCCAGGTCTTTCATGCCCTTCCCATGGATACCCATAAAATTACGGCGCATCTGCAATGCACGAAGAGAACTTACCAAAAACCTATGCGGCTGATTAGTATAAGGTCCTCCATATGACAGGATATAAGGTTCCTTCCCATAAAATTCGTTTTCGGTTCCCCAATATCGTCCTTTTATTTTTTTAGCAAACACTTCATCCATTTCAAGACTACAAGTTCCGTCGTCGTGTTTAAGAAAAGAAATACCATAGGATTTATAAATATATCGCATCCAAACTTCAATCTCTCCATCACGATCACCAATTCCTTTTTGAAAAACGTAATCTGATATTTTGGGCAAAAACTTATTATACTCATTAGACCTTTCCGTCCATGAATAACTTACACCTGCTCCAGTAAAAACAAGTTTTCCTTCATTTCCTGCAAATGCATCAGCGTATAGATCAATGATTTCAATAGTGCGCTTAAATAATATTTCAGGTGTAAAACCAAAATTATCTTCTGCTTCCCCAAGTTCTTGAGGTGTCATCCAGAACTCACCCCAACCATCTTTATTAGAGAAGTCCTTGCACGAACCTTTATATTCTCCATCGCCAATACCCAATTGAACACCTATTACTTGTGGATGACTTGCATACCGTTTAGCAAAAGACTGGATATAAGGTTTTAGCGATTGAATATATTCTTTTTCCCAAAAAATTAACGATTTATGCTTTGAACTTCGTATCTTTTTTAGCGCCCATTTCGGAGCTTCACAGGCTGAATGAACTTCTAGACGTATGAGTACTTTTTGTGGGGATATTCTTTTTAGTTGCTTTTCAAGTTTGGAAAAATCATATCTTCCATACTCAGGATTTGTTTCATCCCAACGAACTATTGAAAATTTATGCCGCCCAACATTGGCCCCATAATCTTCGTCAATCAAACCCGAATATGGCTCTTTATTTGTATTGGCAGGCAGCGTCCAATCAAACCCATCGACTATTAAAGCACCACCAAAATATTTTTTAGGTGTACTATCTTCTTTCTGGCTTACCAGCAATTCTTGTTTTATAAACTTCTCATATAAATCATCTACTTTTTCCGCAAAGAGAGAAAAAAACACTGATAAAAGAAATGCACCGAATATTACTTTTTTAATGTAAACACTCCTCTAATAAGTATATGTAATTGTTTTTAAAGCCAAATTATTACGAGATCATAGGAAACATGAGCCTAGTAACTTAAGGAATCAAACCCTAAATTTTACTATGCTACTCATTCATTACTCGCTTGAATAGCTGTGTCATCTTTAGCACCGCTATCGAAATCTATTAGTTTACCTGTATCCAGGATGTAGGACTTTCTTAAATCAGGCCTTATACCTTCGAATAAAGTAGGCCCATAGGCTTGATGGATACTATCCATATAACCCATTAGCTTTATAGTAGTCGGAAAGATTTGTTCCTGCGCGATTCTATTTTCTGGTGTTGTTGAATATCTTGTTTTAGCATCTTTAGAAAAAACCATTAAAGGTACTTTAAATTCATCCATAGGCAGTGAGTTATTATCCCCCGAACCGGAATGACAATGAGTTAGAGGATCCTTATTCATATCAAGGCTTTGTCCATGGTCAGAAGTATAAAAAATAATCTGATTATCCAGTTTTTGTTTGTCTGTTAGTTTACGAAGAAAATCATCAACGGTATAACGAATAGAATTATAGTAAGCGTTTAAAATAAGCTCCTTATTGGCCTCGTTCATTTCAGTATAACTTTCACGTGTTGCTGGTTTAAAATATTCTTGATCTTCTGGATATGTCAGGGAATAAGGCCAATGGGCACCCCATTTGACAACCACCACAAAACGAAACTTGTCGTCAGATGAACCAAGTATTTTTTCCAGCCTTGTTAAAACCTGTTGATCTCTTGTATTCGGAACAAACTCCCTGCTCAAGGTCACAAAGTTATCTATAAAGGTCTTATCACTAACTGATAACCTATTTTGTAATTGTCCATGAGCCGCTTGTGCATCTATTAAATGTGTCTCAAAGCCAGCTCTTTTTGCATATTGAAAAATAGTAGGGAGATTCTTATAATTCTTTTTAAACTCTTTTGACAGATGTGTGGTTAATCCAATCCGTAATAAAAAATTTGAAGCAGCAGAGCAATTTGAAATGGATGGGACAACACCATAATTAAGATAATTGCTGTTACCCACAACCTTTTTTAAGAAAGGCGTAGTATTTTTTTCATAACCATTGACAGACAAGTACTGGCCGCCAATCGACTCATCAATTACCCAAACAATAGTTTTGTATTCTGGCTTTTTTTCAGCTTTAACGGATTCGTCCAGTATTCGTATACTCTGGTCTAAATTATCAATGTAATACTCGCCAGCTATAGCCAGAGTTTTTATAGGCGCAGGAAATGACTGACCAACTACCGAAAAGATTTTCAATACAACACCAAGAGTGAGAACAGACATTAATATAATTCCACCAACACTCAAAAGTGTATTTACCCGAAATTTCTTGAAAATAAACTGCCGGGTTACCACTGAAAAAGAAGTGATAGCAATAACCACTACAAGTGACTGAATAATCTGTGTTTTGAATAACCACATATCCATTACCCTTTTGCTCTCAAGCATTCCTAGTGCAAATATTTCAAGTGAGAGTCCGTTTTCATTGTTTCCAATAAATTGAATTAATAAATCTATGCCGTAGGTAACAGCGATGAAAAAGATCAGAATGGTTGAAACAATTTTGTTTCGAGTGAAAATGGCAAAAACAATAGAAATAAGCGCAGCAACATATACCCCAAAGTAGATGCCGCCTTTTAATAGGCCTTTGGTATCATAAGGTTGCAACAAATAATTTCCTTCTTGCAAAAATGCAAAAGGTGTATTCACTGTTTGAATCAATGAAAGAAATACTAACATCGCGAGAAAATATAAACCTAATGCAAGTCGTCGTGACCTGTTTGTTATTATTTTTAATATCATTTTTCCTGATTACCCATAAGACTCAGCCAAACTTATCAACTTGTTTGGCATAGCCGGCGTCCTCAATGCGACGTACAAAAATCGCGGCAGCATGTCTTGAAGTTGAAACCTGCGATTAAACCGATAACAAAATTCAGCGAGATACCTGGGCAGGTGCCTGAGGTCAAAAGAATGGTAAGTTCCATTGATGTCATTTTTAACATTGCCTATCATGGTATTCACCCAGGTGAATTCTGTCAGTGTCATAATGACGTAGCCACTTCCCGTCACAATCCTTTCGTGCAGACATCCCGCCTGGGTCACCGCATTGAAACAATGCAATCCATCTGAAACAACGATGCTATCAGGAGCCAGATGTTTATTTGCCCACTGAGAGATTTCAGCCTTGCGAAACCCTTGGATTACCGACATATACATGCGAACGGGATGCCCTTCTTCATTGACCTCCACAGCTGCAACAAAGGGCTTTTTCCCGCTGGCGCCTCTGCCACGTTTTCCGCCATGGTGTTCACCACCCCAATAGACATCATCCAACTGAATAATGCCTGACAGACTTTGCCCATCATCCCGTTCTTTCATCACTTGCATCACTTTCTGCTTGAATAGCCAGGCGGTGTTATAAGAAACGCCCAGCTGGCGTTTTAATTCCAGTGCCGAGATACCCGTCTTGGACTGTGTAATCAGATGGATTCCCAAAAACCAGGTGGTCAGTGCTAATTTGGTCTTTTCGAATATCGTCCCTGCTGTCAGCGAGGTCTGATGGGGACAGCTATGACATTGATAGAGTTTTCGTGTCTTTAACGTGCAGTGGCTCTCGGAACCACATTGAGGACAAACAAACCCGTTCGAACAACGCAGTTTGAAGAGTGCTTCTTCACATTGTGCTTCGGTACCGTATTCGCGGAATAAGTCACTGATTCCATAACCTTTCTGAAATTGAATCTTGTTCTTTGCCATATCATTTCTCCAGTGAAGTTACTAATACTTTAACTATAGGTTGTTTTGTAACTAAGGCTGAGATAAATGGGTAATCAGATTATATTATTAATTTTTTAATACCATTGATGCTGTGGATGGCTCATTCAAATATAATTGGATATACACGCTATTAAAACGTTTAAAACGAAAGTTGAGCATTCGAGATACACTTAATTATGTATAAATTCTTAATTTATAGACATAAAAAAGACACCCCTCTACTTTCAGCCTGTTTTTAACGCAATAACAACCTAAAAGTAAGGGGGTGTCCGATAAAGCTTTTACTTTATGCGATATTCAGCAGATCGCGCGTGCGCAACCAGACCTTCACCATGTGCCAGGGTCGAGGCAATTTTGCCAAGTTCTGAAGCGCCATCGGCTGAACAGCCAATCAAAGATGAGCGTTTCTGGAAATCATAAACACCCAGTGGTGATGAGAATCGTGCGGTACGAGATGTTGGTAGTACGTGGTTAGGACCCGCACAATAATCACCCAATGCTTCCGCAGTATATCGACCCATAAAGATCGCACCAGCATGACGAATTTGTTCGGCAACTTCTTCGGCGTTTTCTACCGAAAGTTCCAGATGCTCGGGGGCGATATAGTTAGCAATTTTGATTGCATCATCCATATCTTTAGCTTGAATCAACGCGCCTCGACCTTCAAGTGACTGTCTAATAATCTCTGATCGCGGCATTTCTTTTATCAGTTTATCAATGCTTTGCGATACTTTATCAATAAAGTCTGCATCGGGTGAAACCAGGATCGACTGTGCGTCTTCATCGTGTTCTGCTTGCGAAAACAAATCCATCGCTATCCAGTCGGGATCAGTCTTGCCATCGCAAACCACCAGAATTTCTGAAGGCCCGGCAATCATGTCGATGCCGACAGTGCCAAATACCATGCGCTTAGCTGTAGCCACATAGATATTTCCCGGTCCGACGATTTTATCTACCTGCGGGATGGTTTCAGTCCCATAGGCTAATGCTGCAACGGCTTGTGCACCCCCGATTGAAAATACCCGGTCAACGTCTGAAATAGCAGCAGCCGCCAATACCAATTCATTGATTTCGCCATCCGGCGTTGGTACAACCATAATCAGCTCTGGCACACCTGCAACTTTTGCTGGTATTGCATTCATTAGAACTGAAGAAGGATAAGCCGCCTTGCCACCAGGCACATACAAACCAACTCTGTCGAGCGCTGTGACTTGTTGACCTAGCACAGTGCCGTCAGACTCGGTATAGCTCCACGATTCCATGGTCTGATGCTGGGCATAACTTTTTATGCGGGCAGCTGCTTGCTCAAGGGCTGTGCGCTGCTCAGGGGTGATGGACTCAAGCGCTTGTTGCAGACGTGCAGTTGAGATTTCTAACTCCAACATCGTGCCTGCTTGCATACGATCAAATTTATTGGTGTATTCAACTACGGCTTGGTCGCCACGGCTTTTTACATCGGTCAGAATAGCGTTTACCGTATCAAATACACTTTTATCTGAAACACTATCCCACGCAAGGCGTTTGTCCAGTCTGGACCAGAATTCAGTGTCGTTTGTGTCTAATCTTTGTATGTTCATATTATTCCGTATCTAGGCAGAACGGCGTTTTTCAACGGCATCAGCCAGCTCCCGTAAAACTTTTTCTGTAGTATCCCAATTAATACAGGCATCGGTAATGCTTTGACCATAGGTAATCTCATCCAGACTTTTTCCTGAAGCGTCCTGATTGCCTTCGACCAAATGGCTTTCGATCATTACACCCGAGATACCATGCTCACCTCTGGCAATCTGGCCGGCAATATTTGTCGCGACTTTTGGTTGATTACGATAATCTTTATTGCTGTTAGCATGGCTAAAATCAACCATCAGTGTTTTGGCTAAACCAGCATTGCCTAATTGTTCAAGCGCTTCGGCAACACTCACTTCATCATAATTTGGCCTGCGCCCACCACGTAAAATAATATGGCAATCTTCATTTCCTTTAGTGGTGAAAATCGCCGAATGGCCTTCTTTTGTTACTGATAAAAAATGATGTGATTCTGATGCGGATTTAATCGCATTAATAGCTATATCTAAATTCCCATACGTACCATTTTTAAAACCTATAGGACAGGACATACCAGAAGCTAATTCACGGTGTGCTTGTGACTCAGTGGTTCTCGCACCGATAGCACCCCAGGAAATCAAATCCGCGATGTATTGAGGTGAAATCAAATCCAGAAATTCAGTCGCAGTAGGGATACCCTGCTCTGCCATATCCAGTAATAAATGACGCGCAACACGCAATCCTTCATTGATATTAAATTTATCTGTTAGATCAGGGTCATTGATTAAACCTTTCCAGCCAATACTGGTACGCGGCTTTTCAAAATAGACACGCATTATAATATGCAGCTGGTCGCCAAGCTCATCACGCATTGCCTTCAGGCGCCCGGCATATTCCAACGCAGCTTTACGATCATGAATTGAACAGGGGCCGACGACGACGATTAATCGATCATCTTCACCGTGTAAAATTTTGTGCGTAGCCTGACGAGCTTGATATACCGTTTCAGCAGCTGTTTCAGTGAGTGGATAATCCTTGAACAGGGTAGCTGGAGAATGTACTTCTTGCACGTCCAAAATACGCAAATCATCTGTTTGGTGTTTTAAATTTGTATTGCTCATAATGGCTATTTCATTTTCTATCTGTATTTTACAATTATTTCGCGTCTACAGCTTTTTTAAGCTGATCTAACAATATTTTTAATCTTTCATGCTTGATTTTCATCGAAGCTGTATTTACTACAATGCGCGAACTGATATCTGCCATATGTTCTAATGGTACTAAACCGTTGGCTTTCAAGGTATTACCTGTATCTACTACATCGACAATGATATCTGCTAGACCGACAATAGGTGCTAACTCCATAGAACCATAAAGCTTTATAATTTCAATTTGCCTACCCTGCTCAGCAAAATAATTACGTGTGCAATTAACAAATTTTGTCGCTACTTTTAACTGGCCTTCTGGCAAGGTTTTATCTGCGAAGCCAGCCGTCATCAATTTGCAACACGCAATTTTTAAATCGAGCATTTCATACAGCCCTTCGCCACCATGCTCCATCAAAACATCTTTACCTGTTACACCTAAATCAGCAGCGCCATATTGTACATACACAGGTACGTCAGTGGCGCGAATAATCACCAGTTTCACATCATCATGATTGGTATCCAGAATCAGTTTTCGGCTGGTTTCAGGATCATCCAATGCTTTAATTCCAGCGGCCTCTAGTAGCGGCATGGTTTCTTTAAAAATACGCCCTTTAGAGAGCGCTATGGTCAATGTTTCTATCATTAATACTTTATTTAGTGTTGAGTGTTTAGGATTGTAGACTAATGCATTATTTATTCAGTTTTTTCTCTAACGTCGTTGAATTTTTGCACCCAGCAATGTTAGTTTACCTTCAATATTTTCATATCCACGATCGGTATGATATATGCGATCGACAATGGTTATGCCTTTTGCGGCCAAACCAGCAAGAACCAAACAAGCTGATGCTCTAAGATCTGTTGCCATAACTGGAGCACCTCGTAAAGATGGCATGCCTGCTACAATTGCAGTATTACCTTCAAGGCGAATATTAGCACCCATACGCATCAGTTCTGCAACGTGCATCATACGATTTTCAAAAATAGTTTCGACGATTACACTGATGCCCTCGGAGACACAATTCATCGCCATGAACTGCGCTTGCATATCTGTCGGAAATGCAGGATGCGGTTCTGTACGAATATCAACTGATTTCAGTTTTCGCCCGCGCATATCGAGCTCAATCCAGTCATCGCCTTTTTCTATCCTGGCTCCGCATTCTTTGAATTTCTGAATGACGGCATCAAGCGTTCTAGGTGCGGCGTTAAGGCATTTTACTTTTCCGCCGGTTATTGCAGCAGCAGCCATATAGGTTCCGGTTTCAATTCTGTCGGGGAGTACTGAATAATCGACACCCTTGAGTTTTTTCACGCCTTCAATAGTTATTGTATTGGTACCAGCACCAGTGATTTTCGCGCCCATTTTATTCAAACAATTGGCAAGGTCCACAACTTCAGGTTCACGAGCAGCATTTTCAAGCTCGGTTATTCCTTCGGCAAGAACCGCTGCCATAAGCAGGTTTTCGGTTCCCGTAACGGTAACTGCTTCCATCACAATGGTCGCACCTTTCAAGCGATCTGCTTTGGCGCGAATAAAACCTTCATCAACGATAATCTCAACACCCATCGCTTCAAGTCCAGAAAGATGGATATTCACGGGTCGACTACCAATCGCACAACCACCTGGCAAAGAAACTTCTGCATAACCATAGCGAGCCACTAATGGTCCTAAGACTAATATTGAAGCGCGCATGGTTCGCACGAGTTCATAGGGTGCAATCTGATTTTTAATCGTTGATGTATCGGTGGTGATATTATTATCTTTATCGATTTTTACAGTTACACCCATGCCTTCAAGTAATGACGCCAGGGTTGCTACATCTTTTAGACGGGGTACATTACGAATCGTCATTTTTCCATCTGCTAATAATGCTGCTGCCTGCAATGGCAATACTGCATTTTTAGCGCCTGAAATAACAATCTCACCCTCTAGCGGAGTGCCACCCTCAATTTGGAAAACTTGCATGAACTAAACCAGCCCTAATAAGCAAAAGGGTGAATGATAACGAAATTTATTAATTAAAGCACTTCTTGTAAACGATAGGTTTCAATTAAAGAATTTGCTTGTATTGGTAATCCCTCAAAATGACATTGCTTGTTATTATTATTGCACCAACGTTTCCATTCAATTAATAAAGCTATGCCTGCACTATCAATACGTGAGATTTCTTCGCAATTAATTATTATTATGTCAGTCTGGCGGTTTTCAAGAATTGAATTTACTTCTTTTAGTAAAGCTGAAGCATTTGCATAATCAAGTGGACCATCTAGTTGAAGGCCTTGTTGGGTTGACTTTACTTTAAACAGATTATTCATTTTCCGGTTTTTTCAAGTCGAGTAATGAGTGCCTCTATACCTTTCTCGCTTATTTCGCGTGTAAAATTTGTACGGAAATTCGTGATGAGATTTATACCGTCAATTTCCACATTATAGGCTTTCCAGTCACCTGAATTAATACGCACACTATAATTTGCAGCTATTGGTGATCCTCCCTTTGGGGTAACCACAGTTCGCACAATGACATAACCAGGCTTGGTATTTTCTGCAGAATTACCACCCCGTATCTTTGCACCTGTATAGTCCAACATTGATTTCGCATAACTTCTGATTAACATCTCACGAAATGCATTGATAAACCGAATGCGTTGTTGAGGGTTAGTTGATCTCCAGTATTTACCAAGGGTCAACATAGACATCGCATTAAAATCTATAAATGGCAGTACTTCTTTTCTAACCATAGAAAACAATGCGGATTCATCTTGACTGTATTGTGACTGATTCGCCTCTAATAACTTTACTATATTACTGGTAACATCCACCACTCGTTTTTCGGCAGATATAACTTCCGCATTTTTTGCCAATGCTGGTAGTGTTAAAAATAACATCATTAATAGCAGTGCTAAATTAATTTTTAATCTATTCATTATGACTTTTTTCCTGCGTTATCTACTAATGTTAGTTCTTTTAGATGCTGTTTAGTTCATTGATTCTAATATGCTTATTTTAACTAACTCTTTGACAACTAAAGTGGATACAAATTATTTTGTAGTTAAACTCACTAGAACTTTACCAATAATTTCTTCTAATACAACTGCGGATTGTGTTAGATCTATTACACTTCCTTCTGCCAATACTGCATCACTAGCTCCTGGTTCTAGAGAAATATATTGTTCACCTAGAAGGCCTGCAGTATAAATGCTTGCCTGAGTATCATCGGGCAAATAGTTATATTCAGAATTTAGCTTCATTGTTACCGTGGCACGGAAGGATTTTTTATCATAAGCAATTTTGCTTACTCGACCAATATTCACCCCCGAAAGTGTTACCTTTGCCCTGCTTCGCAAGCCACCGATATTATTAAACTTTGCAATTACTGTATAACCCCTATCAGTTGTCAAGCTGGTTAAATTGCTCACATTCATTGCTAAAGCAAAAAAAGCAATGAGGCCAAGCACAAAAAGTGCACCCACTAAAATTTCAATTTTTTTTGAAGAACCCATGATTAACCCTATAAATTTGAAAACATTAATGCTGTTAAAACAAAATCCAGTGCAAGCACCGCTAATGCTGAATACACTACTGAATTGGTTGTAGCTTTACTTACACCTTCAGATGTTGGTTTTGCAGCATACCCTTGATAGACAGCTATCCAGGTAACCACAAACCCAAAAACAATACTTTTGATAATCCCGTTACCAATATCATGTTGAAATTCAACTTTACTCTGCATTTGTGACCAGAATGAGCCTTCATCAACGCCCAGCCAGACACTTCCAACAAGGTAACTGGAATATATGCCAACTGCCATAAATATAATGGTTAAAATCGGCACAGAGATCAAACCCGCAAAAAAACGTGGGGCTACAATACGCCGAACCGGATCTACCGCCATCATTTCCATACTGGTAAGTTGTTCCGTAGCTTTCATTAAGCCAATTTCCGCAGTCAATGCTGAACCCGCTCTACCAGCAAACAATAAGGCGCCCAATACCGGCCCTAGTTCACGCACCAGAGACAATGAAACCAAAACGCCGAGAGATTCTTCTGCACCAAAATCAACAAGAATGTCATAACCCAGCAGGCTCAATACCATGCCAACAAAAATACCGGAAAAAATCATTATCAATAAGGATAAAACGCCGACAGAATATAATTCACGAATTAACAAATGTGGCCTTAGTAATACATCTTTAATACCTAAAAGGACATTCGTCAGGAATAAACTAGCATCGCCCAGACTTGCCAATGTATCAATCACAAAAGCGCCTATCTTTTGTAAATAATCAAGCATCAGGAATTACCATAAGAATCACTACCCAATAAATCTTTACTGTATTCCTCAGCCGGATAATGAAATGGCATCGGGCCATCTGGTTTACCATTGACAAATTGCTGCACAAACTCCGAATCAGAATTCTTCAACTCCTCTGGTGAACCTTTAGCAATCACTTTTCCTTCCGACAAAATACACACATAGTCTGCAATGGTAAATGTATCGTGGATGTCATGTGAGACCACTATGCTTGTAAGTCCTAGTGACTCATTAAGCTCTTTTATTAAAGTAACGATAGTACCCAAAGTGACAGGATCAAGACCGGTGAAAGGTTCGTCATACATCATTAACACAGGATCCAGCACGATTGCTCTCGCTAAAGCCACACGGCGTGCCATACCTCCGGATAACTCCGAAGGCAATAAGTCTCGCGCCCCGCGCAAGCCCACCAATTCAAGTTTCATCAAAACCAGGTCGCGGATCATGGACTCAGAAAATGAGTAATGTTCACGAATTGGAAAAGCAATATTTTCGAAGACATTCAAATCTGTCAATAATGCACCAGATTGGAATAACATCCCCATGCGTCTACGTGCTAAATATAGTTCTTTTCTATTCAGGCTTGGAATTTCTTCTCCAGCAACTTTTACACTTCCACTGTTTGGCTTTAATTGCCCACCAATTAAACGCAATAAAGTCGTTTTGCCAGTACCACTGGGTCCCATAATGGCAGTAATCTTTCCAGCAGGGATGTCGATATCAACACCAGAAAAAATTTCACGGCTTGCTTCCCATGAAAAATGCAAATCTCGAATTTTTATAATTGAATCTGACACTTAAAAGCCCGTTGTTTATAGCACTATAAATTTTTGTTGATGATACGTTTGTTTATACGTCATTACCAGAAAGCTAACGCATAATAAAATTATATATACCTACTACTTTTACTCAACAAATAACCATTAAACGCGCTTGAATTTTATTTTGCTAATTCTACACTTAAAACACAACAACTGATGTATAGATAAAAATAATCAATTAAAGGTTAATTAAAATGCTAAACCTTCGAAAAGCAGAAGCTTTTCCACGTAAACAACCTAGAAACCATGATTAATGCAGAATGAATCGTGCTAATTATCTGGATGAACTTGATCAGCGTGCGAGTCAAGTGGGAGTTGAATTAAATGCAGCAAGGATGGAAGCTTAAATATTGTTCTGGATTTTTATGAGCATTGCGAAGATTGTAGAAATGCACGGCAATTGATGAAAATTATGGATCAGGAATTTGCTGTCAAAAGTGGTAAAAAACACCTCTATAATCTGTTACCTGCAGGGCCTTTGAGTTCAATCCACAAATTAGCTGACTTGCAGAACCTAGGACATCAAGTAAACAAAGGTTTTGGCACAAGCTTCTAATTTATGGGTACCTCTATTAATTAGATCTGACTCTAATAACGACTTATATCCCCCGATCTTCGCTTCGATTTCAGGGTTTATTATATTAAAAAGGCACCCCCCAACTTTTAAGCAGTTTTTTCTAAAAAATAAGTAAGTTACAGATAAACTTAAGCTGTAGTGATGTTATAATTGGATTTTCTTCCGCTCAATAATTCCTTAACACCTGGCTTATTGTTAAAAATTTCATCTTCAGTAAGACCTTCCAGTTCATGTGGAAAAACTAGCCAATCATCGGATTCATGCAGGTAATAATCAGGCACGAGCCGGGTTTTATTATTATTTGGTTTATACCAGGGCGTTGCGATACGAATATCCTTGGGGGTGTTGCGTCGGGACTTTTTATTCAGCCTCTCAAAAATTGCCTGTATGCTTCTACCAGAATCGAAAACATCATCCACTAACAACAACTGGTCATCATAATTGATATTATCAATGATGTAGTCGAGACCATGGACCACTACCTTCTTATCTTGCTCAGCTATGCCAATGTATGAGGAAGTACGAATTGCGATATGATCTGATGGTGCGCCAAGATAAGATAATATCTCCTGCACTGCTATTCCAACAGGTGTGCCGCCACGCCAGACACCCACAATAAAATCTGGCTTGAAATCACTGTCGAATATTTTTATGCCTAATTTATAGGAATCCAACAATAGTTCATTGGCGCTAATATATGTTTTATCCATTAGAATTTTCCATATCAAATAAAAAATGTGGCTAAAATTAGCAGCATTTAGATTAACTCAGCTTCGATTTTATAAGAATAAGAATTTGACAATAAACACAGCACTGATCACATAAACACCAATTGTCATATCTTCAAATTTTCCGGTCAAAATTTTCATAATGGCATAACAAATGAAACCAACCGCAATACCTTCCGCAATCGAAAAAGAAAACGGCATCATCAATGCCGTTACCAAGGCTGGTACAGCTTCGGTTAAATCCTTCCAGTCAACCAACGCTAGATTAGCACTCATCAGAACCGCAACAAACAAGAGAGCTGGAGCAGTTGCATAACTAGGTACCATCGAGGCTATCGGCGCAAAAAAAAGCGCAAGTAAAAACAATATTCCCGTAACCACTGCGGTTAAACCTGTGCGCCCACCTGCGCTTATACCAACGCCACTTTCAATGTAACTTGTGGTATTTGATGTACCTAAAGCCGCACCTGCAACGGTAGCCATACTATCAGCAATTAATGCTTTACCGATACGAGGTAATTTGCCATCTTCATCTAACAGATTTCCCTGCTGTGAAATGGCGATCAAGGTGCCTGATGTATCAAATAAATCAACAAATAAGAAAGCGAAGATTACAGTAATCATGCCCACATCTAATGCAGCTACGATATCCATTTTTAACAAAGTTGGAGCAATAGAAGGCGGTGCTGACATGAAGCCGTTATAACCAACTTTTCCCATGAAGAACGCGGCGACTGTAATAGTAATAATTACGATCATCACAGAACCTATAATCCCTCGTGTGGCCAATGCTGCAATTAATAAAAAGCCACCGAGGGTAAACAATGATTCTGCTGAGGTCATATCACCTAATGAAACCAAAGTAGCTGGATTATCAACGACTAGGCCGACATTTTTTAGTGCAATTAACGCCAGGAAAAAACCTATACCTGCTGCGATACTATAGCGCATAGACATCGGAATGCTTTCAATAATCCACTGGCGTAGTTTAAAGATACTAATGAACAAAAACAAAATACCCGAGATAAAAACAGCACCCAAGGCAACTTCCCATGAATGCCCCATTCCCTTTACCACACCAAACGTGAAGAAAGCATTAAGGCCCATTCCAGGTGCAAGCGCGACAGGGTAATTAGCATATAAGCCCATAATTAATGAGCCGATTGCAGCTGCCAAACATGTAGCCGTAAACACAGCGCCCTTATCCATACCTGTAATACTCAGCAAATCAGGGTTTACAATAATGATATATGACATTGCCAGGAATGTTGAAATCCCAGCAATTATCTCTGTTCGGAATGTAGTACCTGCTTCCTGTAATTTAAAAAGCTTCTCCAGCACATCCTTCTCCTTTCCTTGATTTATGAAAGCTCAGCTTTCAGGGAACCTCTATTATTTACTTTATTTTTAATTCTCTTCAGTTTATTTGAAGCAAAGCATATTGACTCAATTGAATACAAATCAGCGCATAAAATCCCGCAACCATATCATCAACCATTATACCCAGTCCTCCCTCAACTTTTTTATCCAGCCATGAAATCGGCCATGGTTTCCAAATATCGAATAAGCGAAATAATGTAAAACCTATAAAAATCCATAGCCATCCAGCAGGGGCGGCAATCATAGTGACAAAGAAACCCGCAAACTCATCCCAAACGATACCTGAATGATCATGCACACCAAGCATTTTAGATGATTTATCACAAATCCAGACACCGATAATACAAACAATAGTTACTAACAATAGATACATTGGCAATGAGAGTTTCAATATCAATAAATAGAGAGGTATAGCCATCAAGGTGCCAAATGTGCCAGGTGCAAACGGGACTAAGCCACTTCCAAAACCGAAGGCTAAAAAATGAATCGGATTTGTCATTACCTTACGATTTAAATCTACGATTTTAGGATTCTTATTGCTCATAGAAATGATTATATCCTTTGCTCATTAAGGAGTTACCCTCGGCATCAACAATAGACCCAGACAGATCATTAATCACCCCAATACACGTGAATTGATATCCAGGTTGCTGACATTTTTCTAGGAATATTAACTCTGCCTCGGATGGTATAGTAAACAATAATTCATAATCATCACCACCTGCCAGGGCAAAGGATAATGCTTGCTTTTTATTGAGATTATTTAAAGCCTTAGAGAAAGGAATTAACGACAGATCAAGCTCTGCTCCCTTATTTGAGGCTTTTAGAATATGAGCAAGGTCTTGTAGCAGACCATCTGATATATCAATGCAAGAGTTTGCAAGCGCATGTATAAATTCACTTTCCGCTAGTCGAGGTTGTGGGTAATTCAAACGCTGTACACAAAAAGCTTTATCACTTAGTGTAAGATTATCTTTAAGCGTTTGTAATCCTGCTGCTGCATCACCCAAGGTGCCGGTAACATATATTTTGTCGCCGGATTTTGCACCACTTCGCAATAAAGACTGATTGCTCTCAACCAATCCCATCACTTGTATGCTAATCGACAACGGCCCCCTCGTTGTATCGCCACCGACCAACTGAATCCCGGTTTGTTGCGCCAGTTTTTTTAATCCGGCACTGAAATCTTCAAGCCAGCCATGATTAATTTCCGGCAGTGTTAACGCTAAAGTAAACCAGACAGGTTTTGCACCCATCGCAGCTAGATCACTTAGATTAACAGCTAATGCTTTATGCCCGACCGCATCGGCAGGAGTATTCTCAGGAAAATGTACGCCAGAAACAAGCGTATCGATTGATGTCACCAATTGTGTATTTGGAGGTATGTTTAATACAGCAGCGTCGTCTCCGACACCCATCGCAATAGTGGATTGGGAGTCTATAAGAGAAGTTGAATGTTCCCATGTGAAATATTTTTCTATGAGATCGAATTCATCCAAGTGTTAAATCTCCTCAGGGCGGAGCTTTGCACCTAATTTATCCAACACTCCATTGACGAATTTATGCGCCTGCTCTGCACCAAACTTCTTGGTCAAGTTGACAGATTCATTCACCACCACTTTATATGGTGACTCAGGATGATTGAGCAATTCACATGTCGCCATGCGTAAGATAGCTCGCTCTATCTGATCGAGGTGTTTAGCTTCACGGTCCAGAAACGGATTTAATTCAGCATCAATGGCGACAGTGTTTTCAATCGCACATTTACACAAGGTCTGAAAATAAGCCATGTCAGCCTTGCCCATATCTTTCGACAAATCCTTGTCTTCTTGCAAGCCAAGATAGATATCTTCATAACTATTCTCTGTCATCTGCCACTGATAGATTGCAATCACCGCGAGCTTGCGCGCGACACGACGTTCTGAAATATATCGGTTTTTCTTATCAACAGGCATTTTTTACAGCTTCAGTAATGATTGTGAAAATAGTTTTTAAATGATTTTAGACTATTTGAACTTAGTCTATTTGAATTTGGCCATAAGCGAAGCCATTTCAATCGCTGTAACAGCCGCTTCAGCACCTTTATTACCCGCTTTTGTGCCGGCACGTTCTATTGCTTGTTCGATAGAGTCCGTGGTCAAGATGCCATTGATAATTGGCAAACCCGTATCCAATGCAATCGTTGCCAACCCCTTTGCCGAGGCATCTGCAACAATATCAAAATGTGGGGTACTACCACGGATAACAGCTCCTAAGGCGATCACTGATTCATAATTACCGCTATTTGCCATCGCCTGAACCATCACTGGCAGCTCAAATGCGCCTGGCACACGAACGATTTCGATATCTTTATCAGCAACCCCATGACGCTGCAGTGTGTCAATTGCGCCTTCAACCAAACTCTCAACGATGAATGAGTTAAAACGTGCCACCGCAATACCAAATCGAGCTTTGTTTGGATTGAAATCACCAGCTAATTCTTTAATTGAACTCATATTTGCATTCCTTAATTTCTATTTAAATCTGTGTATTCTTTTGAAAAACGCCCTAAAAGATGGGGGTGTCTTTTTATAATCCAATCATTTATTTATTCGCCAACATACTCAACAATTTCCAGGCCGAAACCTGCCAAACCATGAAACTGCTTTGGTGCGCTCATTACTCGCATTTTTTTCACACCAACATCGCTCAAAATCTGCGCACCAATACCAAAGGTTTTAAGCGCGGTAGGTGATGACTCATCATACTCTGCCTGCTTTTCGTGATTCACATCCAGTTCTCTTAGACGGTCTAGAAAACTACCGGAGCTAGCTCCGCGGAGCACCACGATAACACCAGAATTCTTCTCATCCATAATATGCATAACATCACGAAGTGGCCATGAGCAGCCCTCTTCTTGAAGCGACAACATATCACATAAGGTATCTTCAACATGGACACGCACCAATACGGGCTCGTCTTCTTTAACTTCACCTTTGACTAAAGCTAAATGGGTACGCTGGCTGGCTTCATCCTTGTAACCTATAACCTTGAATTTACCAAATTCAGTGTTTAGCTCAGCTTCGTGTTTGCGTACTATGGTTTTTTCATTCTGAACACGGTATCGAATCAAATCTTCGATCGTACCGATTTTCAGATCATGTTGTTCGGCGATTTTGAATAAATCATCACGGCGCGCCATTGAACCGTCATCATTGAGTATTTCAACAATCGCCGCAGCGGGCTCAAAACCGGCCAGGCGCGCCAGATCACAACCTGCCTCAGTATGTCCTGCGCGAGTTAAAACACCACCGGGTTGCGCCATTAAGGGGAAAATATGTCCCGGTTGTACAATACTCTTACTGTTTGCATCTGGCGCAACTGCTGCGCGAATAGTCAGAGCGCGATCATAAGCGGATATACCTGTGGTAACGCCTTCTGAAGCTTCAATCGAAACCGTGAAATTGGTACTGAATTCTTCGTTATTTTGCGCCACCATTAGCGGTAATGCCAATTGCTTACAGCGCTCCACAGTGATCGGCATACATACCAAGCCACGACCATGGGTCGCCATAAAATTGATATCTTCGGGGCGAACTTTGGACGCTGCCATCAAGAAGTCGCCTTCATTTTCACGGTCTTCATCATCCACAATGATGACCATTTTACCTTCGGCAAGGTCTTCTATAATTTCTTCTATCGTATTAAACTTCATATTATTTACTTCTTGAGCCAAAACCGTTTTCTGCTAGATACGATTCTGTAATATTTGATGAGTTAGTGAGTTCGTTCATAGCACCACCTTGAATCAAGCGTTCTAGATAGCGCGCAATTATATCTACTTCAAGATTAATCCTGGTGCCGGAATGATAATCACCAATAATGGTTTCTTGCAGAGTATGCGGCACAATATTAATTTCAAAATAAAGGCCATCGACGCGATTCACAGTCAGACTTACACCATCAATCGTTATCGAACCTTTGGCAGCAATATACTTAGCCAAATCATCCGGAGCTTTGATCCTGAACCATTCAGAGCGTCCATCATTACGGCGAGATTCTACTTCACCTAAACCATCCACATGACCACTGACTAAATGACCTCCTAAACGGGTTTGAAGTGTTAATGATTTTTCGAGATTAACCGCTGAGCCTTTTGATGAATTACCTAAAGAGGTTAGCGATAATGTCTCGCGTGAAACATCCGCAGTAAAACTAGACGCCGTTAACGCAACTGCCGTCAAACATACCCCATTAACCGCTATGCTATCGCCCAGTTCAACATCAGACATGTCCAGCTTACCGGTATTTACGACCAAAGCGATATCCCCGCCCTTAGGCTGGAGGTCTGCAACTGTACCGATGGATTGAATAATGCCTGTGAACATGGATCTATTGTCATGAAAAAAAAGTGGTTGGCTATTATCTACTAGCTAGAGATAGATAGAAAGCCCGGCAAATGACTATTTGTGGATACTATTTGTTAGTAGTTTGCCTGTATAAATGCGGCGCCAGACTGCGATTAAATTTCCAGCCATGCCTGCCCGGCTTCTGCCCCAGACTGGGTGGATAGTAGACAGCTTTAACACGTCTTTTACTAAAGGTGATATAAGGACTCAACATCTCATAAATCCGCAATACATTTTTTACGTATTGCCTGGTCTCCTTAAAAGGTGGAACGCCCTTGTACTGATCGACTTTTCCTTCTCCGGCATTGTAGCCCGCAAGCGCTTTTCGCAGGTCGCCATCAAAGCGATCCAGTAAAAACCGCAGATAACGCACTCCACCGCGGATATTATGCTTCGGGTCATAGCTATTCTTTACCCCAAAACGTTTTGCGGTCGCAGGGATAAGCTGCATTAGGCCCTGTGCACCGGCAGCGGACAAGGCTCTGGTTTTAAAGCAGGATTCCGCGGTAATCACCGACTTGATGAGGTTGCTATCGATGCGGTTTTTACGCGAATATTTAATAATACTGTGATTGAATTTACGCGCTTTCTCATTGATTTGACTGGAATTCCATCTCAAACAGTCTGTAGGAAACTCCGTCGGCTTTTTCTTTAGAGGCTCATTAGCATAGCTCTTTTGCAAGTCCGCAATAACTGATGAATTGTCCCCAATTAGACTCAGCACCGCCAATTGCATGTTTTTATCCAGTTGCACCGACCTCGCTGGTGATGCCGCATACAACAGTGGTTGCAGCGTGAGCAAGCTCATTAGTAATACAACTTTAACTAAAACTGTTTTAGTAGGCGAAATCATGATCAAACAACACAAAGTATATTAGCTAATAACTATAGAACAAAAACGGGTAAAGTAGTTCGATTGAATGATTTCGGTAATGGATAGATTAAAAAGCACACCCCCCTACTTTTTTACGGTTTTTATAAAACTTCGCCCAAATGAGCCAGCTAAAGCTGTTGTCTCGTTAACGCACGGCTGAGCACTTTTTATAAATATCATCTTCCCTTGTTTCGACCAGCATTCGACGTTTCCTCATGGAAACAACGATAGACTTTATTGGCTCTTGGTGAGCCTAAGAAAGCCCACCCCCCACCTTATTAGGGATTTTTATACGTTATGCCTACCCTGCGGATTAACATTAAGCAACAATATTGTAGTCTCACTTCGTTCGACTCATCTGTTTTATGAATATCCTTTCCACTACGGTGCACTTAGACCTGTCTCTCCTGCAAGGTGATACTAGGGCTTTGGCAGATTGTCATGGATTTTTAACACTTTAAGACAATGATTATTATTTTAATATTTTGGCTAATTGTGTCTGCTTACAGGAATCGAATATATCTAATTGGCTGTTATGTACCGAGGTTTGTACTGACAAAAGGCCCAGCATCGAACTGAAAAAGTTATCGTGTGAAAGCATGTCCTGAGTTTTGCCCGCCAGACATGATTTACTGATACCATAGTTTTGTTGGTAGTCATCCGATAACCACAAAATAAATGGCACTTTCTTTTGTTGCTCTGGTGCAATCATATAGGGCAAGCCGTGTAAATAGAGATTATTTTCACCCAGAGATTCACCATGATCAGAGAGATAAACCATTGCAGTATTATATTCCTCATCGTTCTGCTTGAGGAAATTGATGGTTTTATCCAGGAAGCTGTCTGTATACAGAATTGCATTATCGTAGGCATTTACAACCTCTTCCTGAGAACACGATTGTAACTGATTGGTTTTACACACAGGTTTGAATACTTCAAATTCCTTAGGATAACGGCGGCTATAAGTAGGGCCATGATTACCTTTTTGATGCAATATGATGAAGCGATCTTTTTTTCCAGACTCGACTTTTCCATCAACTATCGTTTGCAAACCATCTAATAAAATATCATCAATACAGTTACCATCTTCACAAAAACGTGGGTCTGTTTTATGTGCCAAATTCTCAAATTGAATACGCTCACAGGTGCCTTGGCAGCCGGTGTTATTATCCCGCCATAGCAACTCGTAGTTTGCATTTTTAATCACATCAAGCACATTATAAAAGGCTTTACCTTTATCATAACTGTATTCTTTGCGTGAAAACTTCGAGAAAAGACAAGGTACTGATACCGCAGTTGCAGTACCACAAGAACTAACATCGGTGAAATTAACAATATTCTGCTTTGCCAGTAGCGGGTTGGTATCGCGCTCATAGCCATTTAGTGAGAAGTTCATCGACCTTGCGGTTTCGCCTAAAACCAGAATCACAAGATTCGGTTTTTCATAAAGCGAACTACCCGAAGCAATACTTGCAACTTTATACGCATCATTTTCAAGTGGTTTGGCGACCACTACGCCCGATTTGATGGACGATGAAATAATAGATTTCAAGCCGAAAATATAATTAGTAGGATTAATTAAATGCCTTAATTCACGGTGTTCACGTCCAAAAAATGTCAAGCTCTGATAATTACTAAAGATTGTGCCTGCAATTACAACCAGGCAGATTGCTGCAACTGCCGTTTTTGCAAACAAGCCCTTTACAAAAGGTTTATAAATAACTTTGGTTTTTATTATCAAGAATGCAGGCAGAATACCCAGCAAGAATATTGTGATTAGCATGCGCAAACTAAAGAGCTCGTTTGCCTCATTTACATTGGTGGCAAACACATTACGTAGCATACCTTTATCAATCATAACCGCATAATTGTCCATGAAGTATGCAGCTGATGCAGATATAAGCAGGATCAATACAGAAATCACTTTAAAGATTGGTTTAAAACTGACGAGTGTAAGCAATAGATTGGTCAGGGCAAAAATAACCAGGAAGAAACTGATAAACAGCATTGGTTCCTGCTTAAAAGAGGTTGCCTCGGACATGCCGCGCCAAAACGAAAAATTACCAAATATTGTGATAAAAATAGATATTAGTAGGGTGATTTTCCAAGTAGACAGGTTAAGTTTAAGATTCATTTAGACTTCAATTTAATTAAAAATAATCGATACTAGCCGTCTATTATTTATATAACAATAGGCAATAGCCTAATAAACTAGATAATGGGTGTTATGACCCATACAGTAAATTTAAACATTGGAAAGAGATTCGTGACCTTATTGCAAAAAACATTACTTGGTTTCTTTTTGGTTTTTGTTACTGGATATAGTCTTTATGAAATAATTGATGAGCTTAAAGATTTAACCCTCAATGAGGAGTCAATCTGGAAAGTATCCTTAGAAATTTTACTAGTCGGAATGTCATTACTTGCCCTGTTTTATTTTACCTTCATCATCATGAGACAACAAAAATCACAGATAAAACTGGAAAAAAGATTAATAAATGTAAGGAAAAGCCTTGAAAGCGCCAATATAAAACTTCACGATGGAAAAAAGGAGTTCTTTAAAGTTATTCAATGGCAGTTTAATGAGTGGCAATTAAGCCCCAGTGAAGCCGAAGTTGCATTGCTTTTACTCAAAGGCTTAAGCATAAAAGAAGTAGCAAATGTTCGTGCAACTCAAGAAAAAACGGTGAGAAAACAAGCCTCTGCGATCTATGAAAAATCAGGATTGGCTGGTCGACATGAATTGTCTGCATGGTTTTTTGAGGATATGCTATAGATTCAAACATCTATTATATAGATAACACACCCCCACCTTTTTAGCAGTTTTTAGTAGAGATCAAGCATTAAAAGTACCTATCTCCTCCAGTACTGTTGTAGCATAAGCACCTGCGGGTAATGAAAAATTCAGGCTCACAACGCCATCTTCAAGATTCTCAAACGCTAAGTCCTGGACACTCAACCTCAGGGAGCGACGCTCCTGTTTTAGCCCATTCTTTTCGAGACCTTCACAGAGGTTCGCAAATTGGCTGGCGATGTTTTGTTCCAGAGTAGCGACAGTACCTTTAGATGGCAGCTTTCCTCGCCCCCATAGTGCGCCACTGGGATTTATCTCATGATTGTTGATGCGAGCAATAATTGCATCATCAATCACTTCTAAAAAGAAAGATTTTGAATCTTCCAACATAAACACATCACCTTCGACCGCTTGATTCCAGGAACCGTCTTTGACGCGTGCTGATAAAATATGGTTGAAAATCCACGAACGTGCGGCTGATAGATAAATGCTGCGTTTGGCGCGATCTTTTAGCTTAAATTCGCCCTTAAACCATTTCTCTGCTCTAAGCACATTAAAGCAATAGTTTCCAAAACGTTGAGCTCCAAAATAATTAGGCACACCTTGCACCAAAATCCGCGAAACCGTTTCCTTAAGTTCGGATTGATTCCCTTCAAAATCACGAATAATTAATTTAAATTGATTGCCCTGCAAGGCACCACGCCTGAGTTTTTTATCGTGACGCTTTTCCTCGAGAATTTGAATTGAAGCAGGCAGATCGGATTGCCATACGGGAGCCTCTTTTCCAGGCATTTGCACGCTAAACCACTGTGTTGTGACTGCATTACGATCCTTCATTCCAGCAAAACTTACATCACGACGCGGTACGCCCGAAATTTTAGCCAGTTCAGCTGCTACCCAATCAGTATTCTCACCGATTTTTTTGATGTGTAACCAAACATGCTCACCTACACCTGACGGTGTGAATTGCTGAATTTCATCGACTTGAAAATCTTCCGGTATTGTGCGGATACTGCCCGATAAGGTGCTAGTGGTATTAACTTTTTGGAAATCTAATTTAAGTAAATCAGTCATAACGGCGCAGTATAAATTGAGAACACGCTAACTGTTAGTTAAAACGACTTAAAAAGACACCCCCCGCCTTTTGAGAGGTTTTCAGACTTTATACATGTATAAAGAAACCAGTAATGAATATTAAAATTGAATCCCGAAATTAATTCTATTTAATGTTGTATTGGTGATTCGTAAAACTCGTGGATTTTCAGTGGTCACTCTAGAACCTTGAGGCAAGCTGGCTTGATCCAGTTTTATGATAAAGTTCTTACCCCATCGATTACCAAGACTTTGAAATTCCGTATCTACCGCAGGAATATGATAACGACCATAACCATCAGTTTCTATCAAAAGACCTTCAACCGTAGCTAGTCTAACTCCAGGAATTCCTTCTTCTTCACTATCTAAAATACCATTACTGTTACGATCATGAAATACTTTACCAATCTGAGTTGAATCTGTGTATACCGGGGCATATTTAATTGTTGGTGCGGCAAAAGCTAGTTGTAAACTAATTGGCAATACTGTTAACGCAATAAGTTTAATAAAATTAATCGTAGTGATATTTTTTAAATAGAGCATATTAAAATCCCATATTGCCAAAACGCAAAAACAGTTACAGAGAGATTTCCTTGTCTTAAGGTCTTAACTACACAATACACAACTTATATGCTTAGCAACCAGCTTTGATTACTTCAAATGTCCTAATCATTTGATCAAAGGTCATAAGATCGCCTCAAGAATTATATCCCATTGTGCTTTACCAGATAGTTTAATAACAGCATCTTGCATTCCCCGCCAACCTTGTAAGCCACCACTATGAATTATTGTGATTGAGGTGCCTAAAGGAAATTCACCGGCTTTTATTTGTTGCATCAATCTCATACACATTTTGCAGGTATAAATTGGGTCTAATAAAATTCCTGTTTTATCCAGCCAATCCAAGACGAAATCTAATAGCTTTTTGTCAAATTTGGCATAACCACCAAAATCGGCATTTTCAATCGTGTATTGATGATTTTTAATATTTTCATTAGAAATGAAAGCAATAACACGCTGATTAAGACTCTGATCTTTTAAAACAGCATAACCGATTGCCTTTTGTTGCTCTGCCAAGCCGCAAACCAATCCTGCCAAAGTAGCCCCTGTACCGCACGGGACAGTAATGATATCGCTTTGATAACTGGCATTCACATCTTGCGCTAATTGTGCACAGCCACTAATCGCTAGTTGACTGCTACCACCTTCCGGAATTATTAAAGTATTGGGATAATGTTTTTGTAGTTCTTGAAGATAAGGCTTTTTGTTGCGCTTCTGATAGTCTTTCCTATTTACAAATTGCAATTGCATTCCTGCGTCCTGCGCGTCTAGAAGTGTCGGGTTATTTGCATACTCAGCCTCTCCCCTAATTATTCCTATACTTTTCAAACCATACGCTTTAGACATTAATGCCAGAGCATGAATATGGTTTGAAAAAGCCCCACCAAAGCTCAATACGCGTGGTATGTTATTCTTTTTCGCATAGTCAAAAATTGGTCGTAATTTATAGATTTTGTTACCACTGGCTAGCGGATTTACGCTGTCTGCCCTCGCTATATATAGCTTGACCCCAGCTTTTGTTACGGCTTCAAGTGTTATTTGTTGTAGCTTGATTTTTTTGTACATATACTTCAGTTGTTTTTCCAGATGAACGGACAATGCAAGTCTAAACTTATTTATCGTAATTATGTCTATAAGTCAGTTCATTACTTTTTTAACACCGAATATTTCTAATACTGAACGAATCAGAGCTTATTTGCACTAACAGTAAAAATAAGGTATCAATCGTCTAATAAATCATTTTTTAACATTCACAACGATCACTATAGAGTCCAGGAGACAATTACATGTCAAAAAAAACAGTAGTTAAAACGGCACTTTTTTCAGCACTTTTATCATTTTCAGTCTCAGCCACGGCAGCTGATGACGACGGCAAGAAAACTTACGATGGCGCTTGTGGCGTTTGCCATAATGCGGGAGTTGCTGGAGCACCAAAACTTGGAGATGCAACCGCGTGGGCACCCCGCATAGCAACAGGTAAAGATGCACTCTATGCAACTTCTTTAAACGGTAAAGGTGCAATGCCAGCAAAAGGCGGTCGTGCAGATATTTCTGATGATAATGTCAAAGCTGCTGTCGATTATATGGTTGCAAACTCAAGCTCAAAATAATTCTTAGCTTTGATTTGAAAAAGGTAGCATTTATGCTGCCTTTTTTATTACCCTAAGTATTAATATCTCGCCAGAGATCAGACCACCTTTTGTATCCCTAAAGGTAACTACCAAGTGGTAATTATTTACGGTAAAGTTTCCCACATTGTTTTTAACTGATCTAAAAAGGAACCCACCATGGCACGTCTACCTGACTTTATCTCCCCTTCTATTCTTTCTGCTGATTTCGCCCGTTTAGGCGAAGAAGTGGATAACGTACTTAAATCAGGTGCTGATGTTGTGCACTTTGATGTAATGGATAATCACTATGTTCCTAACCTTACAATCGGCCCATTGGTTTGTGATGCATTGCGTAAACATGGTGTTACCGCTGAGATTGATGTTCACCTAATGGTACAACCAGTTGACCAGCTAATCAGTGATTTTGCCAAAGCTGGTGCGAGCTATGTTACTTTCCATCCAGAGGCTTCTCGTCATATTGACCGTTCACTTCAATTAACACGTGATCTTGGTTGTAAATCAGGTCTGGTATTTAACCCTGCAACACCCTTAGATTCTCTTGAGTATGTTATGGATAAAGTTGACCTAATCATGCTGATGTCTGTAAACCCAGGCTTTGGTGGCCAAAGCTTTATCCCATCAACCCTCAAGAAACTGAAGCAAGTTCGTAAAATGATCGATGATTCTGGCTATGATATCCGCCTTGAAGTAGATGGTGGAGTAAAAGCAAATAACATCAGAGAAATCAAAGAAGCTGGCGCCGATATGTTTGTTGCAGGTTCTGCAATCTTTGGGGCTGCAAATCAGGATGATCCTAATCACTACGAAACGATCATTAATGAGTTCCGTTCGGAGTTATCAAAAGCTAACGTTTAGTTATTAGTCTCTAAATTCAAAAACCTTCAAAAAGTAGGGGGTGTCTATAAAAAGACACCCCCTACCTTTTGGGTACTTTTCAACAATCTCTTCCCTGACCAAATATAAAAAATGACAGATAAAATATTCACCCCAGAACTCATTATGATTGATGTCGATGGCACCCTTGTCGATTCCGTACCAGACCTTTCATGGTGTCTGGATGAAACACTGAAACAAGTCGGGCTTTCGCCACGCGGTGAAGCTGCTGCTCGTAATTGGGTGGGTAATGGCGTTATTCGACTTGTAGAGCGCGGCATCGCTAATGATTTAGATGCGCCACATGATGAAGCTCTATTTGATAAAGCGATGCCTATTTTTAAACACCTCTACGCTGATAATACTTCAAAACGCAGTGTGCTTTACCCCGGTGTACGCGAAGGAATCGATTACCTAAAAACTACAGGAATCAAATTAGGCTGTATCACAAATAAAGACGAGCAATTCACTCACCCTATTTTAAAAGATTTGGGTCTTTGGGATGATTTCGAAATCGTCATTAGTGGCGATACCCTGGAAAAGAAAAAACCTGACCCATTACCCTTATTACATGGCGCAAAAGAACTCGGTGCAGACCCTAAAAAATCACTGATGTTAGGCGATTCAATGTCTGACGTTAAAGCAGCCCGTGCGGCTGGTTTCGAGATTATTTGTATGTCATACGGTTACAACCACGGGGTTGATATCCGTGAGTCTGAACCTGACGCAGTCATCGACTCAATGGCAGAGTTGAAACAAATGATTAAAAAGAGTTAGAATCACCCCATGGATAATCTGTTTAAAAATTGGAACTGGCTTTGGATATAGCGTCTTTTGAAAAAAAGACGAACATATTCATCTGTCTCAACGATATTTTTAAACAGGTTTCAACATGAACAAATCACAATTCGAATCTTACTTCTCAAAAGGCTTTAACCGCGTCCCACTTATTCGCGAAATACTGGCCGACCTGGATACCCCACTTAGCACCTACCTCAAGCTTGCCAATGGCCCTTACTCGTATTTATTTGAGTCGGTGCATGGTGGTGAAAAATGGGGTCAGTATTCTATAATCGGCATTCCAGCACGAACTATCATCACTATTACAGGACATGAGATTGTTGTTTCTACTGATGGTGTAGCTGTTTCAACGGAAACAGTCGATGATCCATTAGCCTGGATAGAATTCTATAAAGAGCAGATTAAAGTACCTGAAATCGAAGGCTTACCTCGATTCACGGGCGGCTTAGTCGGTTACTTTGGTTATGAAACCATCCGTTATATTGAGCCTCGACTAGCAGGTGTTGAGGCTGAAAATAAACCAGACCCACTGCAAACGCCTGATATTCTGCTGATGCTCTCGGAAGAAGTGATCGTATTTGATAACTTTAGTGGCAAACTTTACCTTATCGTACACGCTAAACAGGGCGAATATGACTTAGCGCAAGCACGGCTTGATTCACTATCAACGCAATTAAGAGAACCACTGAAGCTTTATCAGACTGAAAAGTCACCACAAACCATTACCGAAGATGATTTCATTTCAGGCTTTACCGAAGGCGGCTTCAAAGAAGCGGTAGAAACTGCACGCGAATATATTAAAGCAGGCGATATTATGCAGGTGGTGCTATCACAACGCCTCAGTGTGCCTTTTAAAGCCGCACCACTCGATTTATACCGCGCCTTAAGAGCATTAAACCCATCGCCTTATATGCACTTTATGAATCTTGATGATTTTCATATCGTCGGTTCATCGCCAGAGATTCTAGTGCGCTTAGAAGATGGTGAAATCACAGTTCGACCCATCGCTGGAACCCGCAAACGCGGCCGTGATCCTGAGCACGATAAAGCGATGGAAGAAGATCTACTCAATGATCCTAAAGAGTTAGCAGAACACCTGATGCTGATTGATTTGGGCCGTAACGATGCTGGTCGGGTTAGTCAGATTGGCACGGTAAAGTTGACCAAAAACATGACCATAGAGCGTTATTCACATGTGATGCATATCGTCTCAAATGTAGTAGGTAAAATCCTGCCAAATATGAGCGCCATTGATGTTTTACGCGCGACTTTTCCTGCAGGAACAGTCAGTGGAGCACCAAAAATTCGTGCCATGGAAATCATCGACGAGCTTGAACCAGTAAAAAGGGGCATATACTCAGGCGCAATTGGTTATCTCGCCTGGAACGGCAATATGGATACAGCCATTGCAATTCGAACTGGTGTTATCAAAGATGATACGCTACACATTCAGGCAGGAGCAGGCGTTGTTTATGACTCCAAGCCAGAACTAGAATGGATGGAAACGATGAATAAAGCTCGCGCGATATTCAAAGCTGTTAATCAAGCGGCTGCCGGTCTCGACGGCACTCACAAGTGAAGGAGGCTTACCATGATTTTAATGATAGATAACTACGATTCCTTTACTTACAACCTGGTGCAGTATCTGGGTGAATTAGGTGCAGAGGTTCTGGTTGAACGTAACGATCAGATTACATTAAAAGAAATCGAAGAGCTGGCACCAGAACGCATTATGATTTCACCTGGTCCCTGTACACCCTCGGAAGCTGGAATTTCCATAGATGTTATCAATCATTTCAAGGACAGACTACCGATTTTTGGCGTGTGTTTGGGTCATCAGTCCATAGGCCAGGCTTTTGGTGGTGACATTGTTCGAGCCGAAGAAATTATGCATGGTAAAACTTCCACAATTTATCACCGCGGCATTGGGATTTTCGAAGGAATACCAGAGCCCTTTGAAGCAACTCGCTATCATTCTCTCGTTATCGATCAAGACACCCTGCCCGATTGTCTTGAAATCACGGCATGGACTGAAACTGATTGCGGTGAAATTGATGAAATCATGGGCATACGCCATAAAGAATATGCCATTGAAGGTGTTCAGTTTCACCCAGAGTCGATCTTGACAGAATATGGTCACGATATGCTTGGCAATTTCCTTAAGATGTAATTTCACCTATGAGTGATGATTTACAACAAAAGGAAAATGCAACAATGGGAAAACGCCTGCTCGCTATTCTTTATGATGTGCTGATTGTGTTTTTAATCACCATCGTATTAAGCCTGATTGCGCAACAGATAGTTATTCAATCTGGGCTAATTGAGCTTGAGCAAGTTCCAATTAATGCCAAAGAAACTGTTGCTGTAATACCTATGGGTAGCATTACAAACTTTATATTAAAGAGCTTTTGGGTAATTCTTAGTTTTCTATATTTTGCCCACTATTGGACAAAGAGTGGCCAAACACCTGGGATGAAAGTCTGGAAAGTTAAAGTCGTCAATCATGATGGGACGCTGATCTCATGGATGCAAGCATTATTACGCTATATAACGGCATTTTTCGGTCTTGGATTACTCTGGTCATTTTTTAATAAAAAACATAGCGCAATTCAGGATAATTTGAGCAAATCAATACTCATCAAGGCTTGATAATAAAAAAATGAATAACAGTACAGAGACAAGACATTGGGGCTTCTGGGCAACGATTGCTTTTGGATTGCTAATTTTTATCATATTTACTTTCCTGCAAACACTAACTTTACTTGGCTACATGTATGTAAACGAAGGAAGTGCACTCATCGATGTTTTAAGTTCTGATTCCACAGCCGGACTTGAAAGCCTACAAAAATCTTATGCTTTTAATGGTGACGCGATAAGTATTGCAGAAATTCCTGCTGCATTATTGGGTATAGCTCTGGTGATGTTGTTTGCATCCATGCGTTATCCACTCACTGTAAAAAATTATCTTGAATTATATAAACCAAAAATAAAATACTTGTTACTGTTTTTAGGTTTGATGGTTATTGCCATGATTCTGATGGAAACCGTCAATAGCTGGTTAGATAGGTCAACGCCGGAATTCATGACCAAGGTATACGCAAGTACTAAAAACCTACCAATGTTGTGGATCGCAGTAGGTGTTGCCGCACCATTTTTCGAAGAATTTTTATTTCGAGGCTTCATACTCGAAGGATTACGCCACTCCCGTATAGGCATTGTAGGTGCGATAATTATCACCTCTGCATCATGGGCCATTATTCACATGCAATATGGCTGGTTTGAAATTATTACGATCTTCTTTATCGGCGTTTTATTAGCCATCGCCAAACTCAAAACAAAATCACTTTATGTACCAATTGCGATGCATATGCTGATGAATCTGGCAGCCAGCATTGGTATGGCATTAAGTTATAATAGTTAAATTTATATTACCCTTCGCATCTTAATTTTTGAAAATAGCTTAGTTTTTGTTAAGTGATAATATCGTTTAAAAAGTAAACCGAGTTATCACTAACGGTAAGCTCACAAAAAAAGGTGGGGAGTATCTTTTAGTGTCGCCAAGAACCAACTCTTTAGAAATTTTCCGTCGTTTAATACTATACTCAAACCGTAAATTTCTCTATTTTTGGCTGGATATAATCATGATTGAACGCGAATCCATAGATGTTGATGTCGTCATTGTAGGTGCGGGTCCTGCAGGGCTGTCCGCAGCTATACGCTTGGCGCAATTAGCCAAAAAAAATCAACAATCACTATCAATTACTGTACTTGAAAAAGGTGCAGAAGCCGGCGCACACTCACTCGCTGGAGCTGTTTTAGAAACACGCGCGCTAGATGAATTAATCCCAGATTGGCGTAAAAAAGATGCACCAATAGAAACAATAGTTACTGAAGATCATTTTGTCTATCTGACCGAGAAACGTTCAATCCGTTTTCCTACACCTCCTTCGATGAACAACCACATCAAAGGCAACAATAATTACATTATCAGCCTTGGCAGATTAACGCACTGGCTCGGTGAACAAGCCGAAACAATGGGGGTCGAAATTTATTCCGGCTTTGCTGCTGCTGAAGTATTAACTGATGATTCTGGAAAAGTTATTGGTGTTGCAACGGGTAAAACAGGCGTACTTAAGGATGGCTCAAAAAGCCCTGATTATGATCCAGGCATGGAATTACATGCGAAACTGACAATAGTGGCAGAAGGCTGCAGAGGCTCATTGAGCCGTATTTTAATCGAACAATTCCAATTGGACAAAGACTCATCCCCCTCTACTTTTGCACTAGGCATAAAAGAAATCTGGGAAGTTGAAGTAGATAAACACCAGGCTGGTAAAACACTTCATACTATTGGCTGGCCACTAAAAAATGATACCTACGGCGGCTCATTTATTTATCACATGGAAAAAAACCATGTCGCCATCGGCTTTGCTGTGGGACTTGATTACTCCAACCCCTATTTAAGCCCATTTGAAGAATTTCAGCGCTTTAAAAACCACCCTGCTATTCGACCGCTTTTAGAAGGTGGCAAACGCATCAGCTATGGAGCGCGTGCGCTTACAGAAGGAGGCTTACAATCACTACCTAAACTCGACTTTCCCGGGGGTTTACTAATCGGCGATGCTGCTGGTTTTCTCAATGTGGCAAAAATCAAAGGTATCCATACTGCCATGAAAAGCGGCATGCTAGCAGCTGAGGCGGCTTTTGAGAGTATTTGTGAAAACTCAAACACTACTGTTTCCTATAATGCAGCCTTTAGAGATTCCTGGATCTATGATGAGTTAAATGCGGTGCGCAATATACGTCCCGGATTTAGTAAAGGATTGCTGCTTGGACTGGTAAATGCAGGCTTGAGTGCTTATATCACTCGTGGCAAAGAGCCATGGACATTAACTCACCATGCTGATCATCTGCAACTCAAAAATAAATCTCAGGTAACAAAAATTGAATACCCTGCCCCAGATGGTGTGGTGAGTTTTGATCGACTTTCATCGGTCTATTTATCCAATACTTTTCATGAAGAAAATCAACCTATACACCTGCATTTAAAAGATCCAAAAGTTGCCATTGAAACTAACTTGGCACTCTATGATTCACCTGAATCACGCTATTGCCCAGCGGCAGTATACGAGATTGTTGAGGAAGAAGATGGCTCTAAAGCATTACTGATTAATTCACAAAACTGTGTGCATTGCAAAACATGCGATATTAAAGACCCGACGCAGAATATTGTCTGGACTACCCCCGAAAGCGGTGGCCCCATGTACAGTAATATGTGATTAAAAAGCACACCCCCCACCTTTTCGGCACTTTTTCTTGAAAAACCGCTCAAAAGATGGGGGGTGTCTTTAAATAGTACTATGAATAGTCTATTTTGTTATTTACATAACATCACGCAATGCATCATCAAGACTTGCAACAGTACGATCAATATTCTGTAATTTATCCAGACCGAATAAACCCAAACGGAACGTTTGATAATCTTCGCGTTCATCACATTGCAATGGAACGCCGGCAGCGATCTGCATCCCTACTTCACCAAACTTTTTACCCGTCTGGATGCCGACATCCTGCGTGTAGCTAACTACCACACCGGGCGCCCCAAAACCTTCAGCAGCTACGCTTTTGATGCCTTTTGATGCTAATAGCGAACGAACTTTTTCTCCGAGTTCTAACTGATTTTGTTTTGCTTTGGCATAACCGTATTCACGAGTTTCAAGCATAATGTCACGAAATTGGCGCAATGCATCTGTAGGCATAGTCGCATGATATGCATGCGCTCCGCCTTCGTAAGCCTGCATAATGTTATGCCATTGTTTAAGGTTCATGGCAAAGCTTGTACTTTCAGTCTTTTCCATTTTGGCTATTGCGGCATCGTTGAGCATCACCAAACCTGCGCATGGTGGTCCACTCCAGCCTTTTTGTGGAGCACTCACCAGCACGTCTACATTATTAGCCTCCATATCGACCCAGACTGTTCCCGAAGCGATACAATCCAGCACGAATAGACCGCCAACGGAATGTACCGCATCGCCAACCGCACTGATATATTCATCGGGAAGAATAATCCCTGACGATGTTTCTACATGTGGTGCAAAAACCATCGCCGGTTTTTCTGCTTTGATTGTTGCAACCACATCTTCAATCGCGGCAGGTCTGAAAGGTGATTGTGTTTCATCTTCTATCTGACTCGCCTTCAAAACGATATGTTCTGATGGAATATTTCCCATATCGAAGATTTGTGTCCAGCGGTAACTAAACCAGCCATTGCGGATCACCAAACATTTCTCGTTAGTTGCAAACTGACGGGCTACAGATTCCATCCCGTATGTACCACTACCCGGAACCACGATAGCTGCTTTAGCGTTATACACTTCCTTAAGATTAGCCGAGATATCTCTCATAACTAACTGAAAATACTTCGACATATGGTTTAGTGCACGGTCAGTATAGACTACGGAATATTCGAGTAATCCATCCGGATCAACATTGGGGAGTAAAGCTGGCATGGTGCCTCCTGAGTATAGTTAGTGTTAACTATTTAATTTAGAATCAATAATAAATATTAGCATATTGTATGGTAATTCCGGCCCGAATGAGTACAAACCTCTGGGTATTTGGGGGTATATTTACAACTGACTCACTAAATCAGGCACAACCTCAAACAGGTCGCCGACGATACCATAATCAGCAATCTGAAAAATGGGTGCTTCTGCATCCTTGTTAATCGCAACGATCACTTTGCTTTCTCGCATTCCAGCCTGGTGTTGTATCGCTCCCGAAATACCAATGGCTATATAAATATCAGGTGCAACTACCTTGCCTGTCTGACCCACCTGAAAATCATTCGGTGCATAACCAGAATCCACCGCTGCGCGAGATGCGCCCACCGCAGCATTAAGTTTCTCTGCAAGTGACTCAATCAGTGTGAAATTCTCTTTACTGCCAACACCACGTCCACCAGAGACTACAATACGTGCGGTGGTTAGCTCAGGCCGTTCAGATACGGTTACGTCACGGCTGACAAACTCAACGCGCTCAAAGGCTTGGTCGAATGATATTTCCTCAAGAGTTGCAGAACCTCCAGTTACATCAACTGCATCAAACACGGTAGTTCTAACCGTAATCAATTTTATTGCATCTCTGCTTTGTACCGTAATAAGTGCATTACCCGCATAAATTGGACGTACAAAGGTATCTTCAGATACAACTTCGATAATATCCGAGATTTGCATCACATCCAGCATCGCAGCTACACGGGGCAAAAAGTTTTTACCAAAGTTGGAAGCAGGTGTGAGTATATGACTGTAGCTATTTGCGAGACCTTTGACTAACCATGCAATATTTTCTGCCAGACCATCTGCAAGCGCTGGGTGGCTGGCAAACAGCACTTTTGTGACAGCAGCTATTGACTGTGCTTCTGCTACGACGCTATCAGCATTATAACCCGCAACAAGCAATGTGATATCTGCACCAATTTTTGTTGCTGCCGACAAGGTATTCAATGTATTAGGATTCAGATGCTTATTATCGTGCTCAGCGATTACTAAAATAGTCATTACAGTACCCCTGCTTCATTATTAAGTTTTTCGATTAATTCAGCAGCATTCGCGACTATTATTCCAGGCTCACGTGCTGGTGGCGAAGTGACATTTAACACGTTTAAGCGATGAGTAAGATCAACTCCCATTGCATCAGCTTCCAACACATCGATGGTTTTTTTCTTGGCTTTCATAATATCGGGTAGCTTCGGTGAACGTGGATCATTTAAACGCAGATCAGTGGTGATTATTACGGGTAACTTTATCTTAATAACTTCAAGTCCTGAGTCCGTTTCACGCGTTAGATTAACACTACTAGCTTCAAATTCTGCTTTTGAGGCAAATGTACCCTGCGGCCAGTTCAGGATTGCGGCTAGCATTTGACCGGTTTGGTTTGAATCATCATCTATAGCCTGTTTACCAAGAATCACAACCTGTGGAGATTCCTGCTCAACAACTTTGGCGAGTAGTTTGGCAATCCCCAAAGGCTCAGGAAACTCTTCAGCTTTTATCAGGATCGCTCGATCAGCACCCATTGCTAGCGCGCTACGCAGTGTGTCTTGCGATTGGTCAGCTCCGACTGTTACTGCAATAATTTCTGAAGCTACACCTGCCTGCTTCATGCGTAGTGCTTCTTCTAAGCCATTTTCATCAAAGGGGTTCATCGACATTACGACGTTGTCAGTATCGACGCCACTACCGTCTGATTTAACCCGAATTCGAACGTTGTAATCTACAACGCGTTTAACTGCAACTAGCACTTTCATGTATGGAATTCCTTAATCCTATTAGATATATCTAGATAATTTAATGATGTGAATTTTAATGTTTTTTGGTTAATGCACTTTAAGATAAACGACACAGGCAAATATAATAAATGCGGCTGCTATCCTCCTCCAGAAGCAATCTTCTTTAAACCATAATATTCAAGTCAAGGTAGTGATGACGCGCATTTAGACTACTCAGAGGAAAAACATCACTATTGCCAATCTAATAGATATAAAAAGACACACCTCCCACTTTTATGCACTTTTTCTATTTAATGCTCACCACCAGCTTTGAAATTAAACACAGCACCCGAGCGAATACCGGAAGGCCAGCGTGTCGTAACTGTTTTAATAGCGGTAAAAAATCTAACACCCTCTTTGCCATGCATCGCATGATCACCAAAGAATGAACGCTTCCAGCCACCAAAACTATGGAACGCCATCGGCACAGGAATCGGAACATTAATACCAACCATTCCAACTTGGATTTTATGGCTGAAGTCACGCGCAGCATCGCCGTCGCGGGTGAATATCGCGGTGCCATTGCCGTATTCATGATCATTGATTAAACCGACTGCTTCTTCATAAGTTTTAGCTCTTACGATACTCAGCACCGGTCCAAAAATTTCTTCTTTGTAAATACTCATATCTTTCGTGACTTTGTCGAAGATGGTGCCACCGACAAAACAACCTGTTTCATAACCGACAACCGTCGCATCCCGACCATCATAGACCAGCTCAGCACCTTCTCTAACTCCTGCGTCGATATAAGCTTTTACCCGTGCTTGAGCTTCTGGAGTCACCAGTGGTCCTAATTCTGATGCAGGATCAGTATATGGCCCCATTTTCAAATCTCTGACACGAGGAGTCAGCTTCTCGATAATCTCGTCAGCAGTAGTATCATCTATTGTTAGTACAACCGAAATTGCCATACAGCGTTCGCCGGCAGAACCATAGGCTGCGCCGACAATCGCATCTACTGCCTTATCAATATCGGCATCAGGCATCACTAACATGTGATTTTTAGCGCCACACATTGATTGCACACGCTTACCGTTGGCAGTGCCTGTTTTATAAATATATTCGCCAATTTGGGTCGAGCCGACAAAACTCACAGCCTTAATGCGTGGATCTGTTAATAAGGTATCAACTGCTTCCTTATCACCATTAATGACATTTAAAACACCATCGGGTAATCCTGCTTCCGTCATTAATTCGGCTAACCTGACCGTTACTGAAGGATCTTTCTCGGAAGGTTTTAGAACAAATGTATTGCCACAAACAATCGCCACAGGGTACATCCACATCGGCACCATTGCAGGAAAATTAAACGGAGTAATTCCCGCACAAACGCCCAAAGGTTGGCGTGTATTGTAAGTATCCACGCCTCTTGCAACGTTCTCTGTATAGTCGCCTTTTAATAACTCCGAAATCCCGCAAGCGAATTCAACCACTTCCATTCCACGTGTAATTTCACCACGGGCGTCATCACTTGTTTTTCCGTGTTCTTCAGAGAGTAATACTACCAACTCTTCCATATTTTCAATTAACAGTTCACGATAACGGAACATAACCTGAGCACGTCGACCAGCAGGTGTAGCTGCCCATGCCGGGAATGCATCCTGTGATGAGGCAATAGCAGCTTCAACTTCAGCTTTTGTAGCTAGTGGAGTCGATTTTTTTACAACACCTTGTGCTGGGTCATAAACATCGCTAAATCGCTCGCTTGTGCCGTCTACATATTGACCGTTGATATAATGTTTTATTCTTTGTTTTTCAGACATTGCTAGACCTTTATATTTTCAATTAAGTATTTACGTAAATGTTACCTATTATTCTTGAAGAGTATTGCCATGAACAAATCTTTAATAGTACCAACCTTGTTTTTCTGGCATACCAATTTTCATCAGAGTTACTACTATAGTTTAGAACTAAACTGAATGAGTTGCTTCACAAAGATCTTTATCTTTTGAAAGGTTATATCCCAACCCAAAAACTCAGACCACAATCAACTAGGCTAGATATTCAGATTTTGGATAGACTACAATACGAGTCATTAAAATATTCATAAAAATTTAAACCTTTCGAGAGTATCTATTATAGAAACATTGCTTTCACAATATCGTAATTAATTTGGACTATACTAGTTCTCATTAGCTAGTTTTATTTTTGTTTAGAATCATTTATTTATAGACTAAAAGGATGACCATGACCATGAAATCAAATAGTAAACTGAAAAACCTTCTAGCCACATTGCCTTTAGTATTTGCGAGTGCAACATTAACTACTGGTTTAAACGCAGAAGAATTACGCATATTGACATGGGGTGGCTATGCTCCTGATGATGTCATCAAACTGTTTAAAGAAAAAACAGGTATTGATGTAAAGGTAACAAAATCGAATAACGAAGATATGATTTCCAAACTTCGTGCTACGGGTGGCTCTGGTTTTGACCTGGCTCAGCCGAGTCAAGACCGTGTGACGGGTGCACAGGAAAACTACGATATTTACAAACCAATGGACTTATCCAAGATTAAAGCTGAGCAGTTTATCGCTTCTATGCTGAATGCCACCAAAAAGAATACAACATTTAAAGATCAAGTCTACAGTGTTCCACATATCTGGGGAACCAGTGGTTTGGTACTTGATACTAAAAATGCATCAACTGTTAAGGATTATACCGATCTATGTAACAAGGACTTGGCAGGAAAAGTATCCTACCGTTTAAAGCGACCAACCTTGATCGGTTTTGCCTTTGCCATGGGTGAAGACCCATTTGCGGCATATAGTGATGTAGCTAAGTACACAGAACTGATGTCAAAAGTAGAAGCCAAACTGGTTGACTGTAAGCCGATAGTCAAAACATACTGGACCGGTGGTGATGCACTTCTTAACCTGGTACGGTCAGGTGAAGTCACTGCTGCCATGGCGTGGGATACAGGTGGCTGGAAACTTAATAAAGAAAACAAAGATATTACCTTTGTCGCTCCTAAGTCAGGCGCATTAGGCTGGATTGATACTTTCACTCTGCCACGCAAAGCTAAAAATGATGAAGCCGCATACAAATGGATAAACTTCGTAATGCAACCTGAAATTGCTGCAAAAATTACCGCTTCTGCAGGTAACTTTACCGCTTCAAAAGGCGCAGATGCATTTGCGGATGAAACACTGAAAAAACAGTTCCAGGAAAGTTTCCCTCAAGAAGCACTGGATAATGTCAAATGGTACCCTCCTGTACCCGCAGGTCTGGAAGAAATTGAAGGCAAAGTTCTTGATCGTGTAAAAGCTGCTAAATAAGGAGATAATAAAGAAAAGCCAGTACCTGTTACTGGCTTTTTATTGCCTATGACAGATACTAAATCACTTCCTATAGACCTTGAAACGCGTAATGTAAGCAAACATTTTGGCAATTTCACGGCCGTAGATGATGTGAGCCTTCAAATTGAACAAGGCTCTTTCTATTCCATTCTTGGTCCTTCCGGCTGCGGAAAAACAACCTTGCTTCGTATGGTTGCCGGTTTTGATGAGCCTGATACGGGTGACATCCTGATTCAAGGCGAGTCAATATTAGGTGTTCCGCCTAACCAACGGCCTGTCAACATGGTATTTCAGCATCTGGCACTATTTCCCATGATGACAGTAGCAGAGAATGTCGCCTATGGCTTAAAGCGCCGAAAAGTTGCGAATTCAGAAATTATCAAACGCGTACAAAATGCGCTGGATGGCGTTAACATGGGAGATTCTGGAAAGAAAAAAATATCACAGCTTTCCGGTGGTCAACAACAGCGTGTTGCGATCGCCCGTAGTCTGGTCATGGAACCTAAATTGTTATTGCTCGATGAACCATTGGGTGCGCTTGACCTAAAGCTGCGCGAACACATGAAGGTTGAGCTTAAACAGATGCAAAACCGTATAGGTACTACCTTTATTTATATTACACATGATCAATCTGAAGCTCTGGCGATGTCTAATAAAGTCGCCGTTATGAACTTTGGTCGATTTGAACAGGTCGGTTCACCTACTGATCTTTATTACAATCCGGCAAATGCTTTTGTAGCTGGCTTTGTAGGTGATTCCAATCGCTGGAAAGCAAAAGTGATACGCGCAGAAAACGGTTTGTGTACATCCAAGGTGACAGATGGGCCTGAGTTGACCGGCAAAATTAGTGGTGATGAGTCCCTCCGTTCGGGTGATCAGGTTGATGTATTTGTAAGACCTGAAGCAATTAAAATCTCCAAAGATGCCGTTTCAGATAATGCTGAAAATACACTTTCCTGTAAGGTAGTCGATTTACTATTTAATGGAGCGAATAGCCTAGCCTTGATGGAAGATGTTACGACAGGCAAAGAGTTACACGTCGCCTTACCACAAACGGGTGAGTATCACTTATTGCAAAAGGGTGAACCCTTAAACATCTCGTGGGGTCAGGAGCAAACCCATTGTTTTAAGGCACACAAGGAACAGACATGAAGCCTGGTGCCGGACTATTTTTCTGGTTACTTCTTGCCCCCTTTGCTTTGTGGCTAATTTTGCTTGTATTCATTCCGCATATTGACATGCTAGGCATTGCATTACGCGAGCAGGTAGCTCCAAGAGAATATACTTTCAGTTTCAGTAACTTTAGCGAATTTTTTACCGAACCACTTTACTGGCGTACCTTTATGCGTACCGCCGTAATGTCAATCATAGCGACGACGATGACTTTGCTGATTGCGTTTCCAGTGTCATATTATATTGCCAAAATGTTGCGTGGGCGTCCCAAGTCTTTTTTATTTTTACTTTGTCTGATTCCATTCTGGGTAAGCGAATTAGTGCGTACCTATGGCTGGATGATTCTACTCAGAGAAACCGGTGTAATCAGCAATGTCTTGCAACGGCTGGGACTGGTCTCAGGTCCTGTTGAGATGCTGTATAACGATGCGGCCATCATGGTCGGACTAATTTATACTTCCATGTTATTCATGGTGGTGCCGCTGGTTACGGTGCTGGATAGCCTGGGTGATGATGTTATCGAAGCGAGCTATGATCTAGGCGGTAATATGTGGACTACAATGAAAGAGATTGTCATTCCACACGCCATGCCAGGCATTGTCTCAGGCTGTATTATTGTCTTTATGCTGACGCTTGGAAACTATCTCACACCGAACCTGATCGGAGGCAAAGACAGCCTCTGGTTTACTGAACAGATTTATACCCAGTTTATTACCCGCTTTAACTGGGAGCTAGGCTCAGCCTTTGGTATTTTGCTATTGCTTTTGTCTTCTTTGATTATCTGGTTAGGTCTTAAACTGAGCCGCCAGACCCTGACGAGTACTCTAGCGACATGATCCCTTCAATTAAACAACCAGGTATTTATCGCTGGACCTACAGAGTCTATATCCTGCTGTTTTATATTTTTCTAATGTCACCACTAGTAGTGGTGGCTGTATTTGCTTTCAATGATTCCCTGTTTCCTTCATTGCCCTGGAATGGGTTTACACTGGACTGGTTTACCAGCAAAACTCAAGATAGATTGGGTGTGTTTAGTGATTCCGCGATGCTGGAAAGTCTCGGGATTTCTGCATTCAATGCTTTTTGGGTCACGACCTTATCCTTATTTGTAGCAACCACAACCGCCTTCCTGTTCGAGCGCTATGATTTTCGTTTCAAGGAATTCCTCTATATGTTGATGTTATTGCCATTGGTCATTCCCGGTGTGATTCTTGGTATCTCAATATTGATAGCCTCGAACTCATTTGCCAATCTTCTTGAAGAATCCTATAACCTGGAAATCGAAGCATTGAGACCGGGCTTGACCCTGGTTATCCTTGGCCAGTTTTCATTTATCACGACAATAGCTACGATGGTTATTGGTGCGCGACTACGCAAAATGGATCGCACACTGGAAGAGGCCGCTTATAATCTAGGCGCGTCAAAAGCTGCAGTATTATGGACAATTACGTTCCCTTACCTGAAGCCCTCATTAATCGGTGCCGGGATAGTCGCTTTCTTGATGAGTTTTGAAAACTTCAATACCACTTTAATGCTGACAAGTTCTGATTCACCGCTTACCATTACCATGTATGACCGCTTGCGTGAGGGATCTACACCGGAACTAAACGCCGTTTCTGTCTTGTTAATGGTGGGTTCCGGCATATTGGCACTGCTTAGCGTCTTTGCGCAAAAACAGGACGATGGTTAGCATCATTATTTGAAGAACCTTTAAGATTTTCTAAGCAAGCTCGTCAGTGTATTTTTCTCTCACCATAGTCTCGTGCAAAGGTCTCTGGGCATATAGATTTGTCAAAACTGGCTCTATGCAAATATCCAGAATGTACTACAGTTAATATGTAAAACACCAATATCACTGCGAGTAAAATCATGGGAATTAACGACGAAAACACTACACCAGTTAACGAAGCCGTAAATCCGGCTATTCAAGATCAAAAACACGTTTGGCATCACCTCACTCAGCATAAGCTATTTGAAGACACTACGCCTAAAGTGATGGTTTCTGGAAATGGCCTAAGAGTTACAGATGACAAAGGAAATGAATACCTTGATGCTGTCGCTGGAGCAGTCTGGACAGTGAATGTAGGATACGGCAGAGAACGAATTGCCAAAGCTGTCTATGAGCAGATAAAAACTATGAATTTTTTCGCGGGATCAATGGGTAGTATTCCCGGAGCAAAGTTTGCTGAAATGCTAACCGACAAAATGCCTGGCTTGAGCCGCCTTTATTATTCAAACTCTGGTTCAGAGGCGAATGAAAAAGGCTACAAAATAGTGCGTCAATTAGCCCATTTGAATAATAATGGTAAAAAACATAAGATTTTATACCGCGACCGCGACTACCATGGCACAACGATCACCGCCTTAAGCTCAACTGGACAAGAACAGCGTAAAGACCAATATGGCCCCTATACACCAGGCTTTGTAGAAGTACCTCATTGTTGTTGTTATCGCTGTCCCTTTGGTAAAACTTATGGTGAATGTGATATTGAATGTGCTAAAGCTGTTGAAGATACCATTCTTAAGGAAGGCCCTGATACGGTAGGTTCAATCATACTAGAACCAATCACCGCAGGTGGTGGAGTTATACCTCCACCAAAAGAATATCTACCAATGGTTGCTGATATCTGTAAGAAATACGATGTGTTATTGCACATTGACGAAGTTGTTTGTGGCCTGGGAAGAACAGGCACCTGGTTTGGTTATCAACATTATGGCATTACACCCGATATAGTCACTATGGCAAAAGGCGTAGCCAGTGGATATGCAGCAATTTCTTGTACTGTGACTACGGAAGCCGTATTTAACCAATTCAAAAAGAATCCTGATGATCCATTGTCCTATTTCCGCGACATCTCTACTTTTGGTGGATGCACAGGCGGTCCAGCTGCAGCAATCGAGAACATGAACATTATTATCGAAGAAAATTTACTCGATAATGTGAATAAGATGGGCGATTATGCGATGGATAGAATGCTCGAGCTCAAAGAGAAACACCCTATGGTGGGTGATGTTCGCGGCAAAGGATTGTTTTTAGGTATTGAGCTGGTTAAAGACCGTCAAACCAAAGAGCCGGTTCATCAAAGTGTAGCCGCAGCAATTGGAGCTGATTGCATGCAAAACGGCGTCATTATTGGCAGAACCAATGCCAGCTTTGCTACATTCAATAACACACTTTGTTTAGCACCAGCGCTAATTGCAACTAAAGATGATATTGATGAAATCATGAACGCAATAGATAACGCGCTGCTGAGGACGGCAAGCTAAGCACAGTTTCATATCATTTTATAAGTATAATAGACACCCCCCTACTTTTAAGTGATTTTTCATTTTTGTTGTTTAAAATGACCAAAAGAACTTATGCAAAGCTAGGGGGGGCATTCGTACTGCCTTTATTGAATAATCCACTCAACTCTTAGTCAAGCATAGTTAACTCTACTATACTGACAGGGTATTTTTGTGAGTGGGATCAGCTATTTATTTCAACTATCTGCAAGCTCTAAGGGAACCTTACAAGCACGCATTCAAGAAATGATGGTTTCTGCGATTGTGAATCAGCATGTAAAACCCGGCATGGCTTTGCCATCTGGTCGCAAACTGGCAACACAACTGAAAGTCTCGCGGAATACGTTTGTGCTGGCCTATCAAATCTGGTCGATGAAGGTTTTATCGAAACACGTGAACGTAGTGGCTATTATGTCTGCGAAGACGTTCTCTCAGGTCACGCCAGTACAAATATTAAAACTGCTAAAAAGAATCAACACTCCAGTGTTGACTGGAAAAGCTTGTTTAGCATTCAACCAAGTAAACACCTCGCTGTAAAAAAACATCAAGATTGGCAGACGTTCCCATATGCCTTTCTCTATGGTCAATATGATAAAGAAATTTTTCCGATTGCAGACTGGCGAGGATGAAAGTTCGGTTAGAGTAATTAAAAGCTGATAAATGTGGTTAAAGGTAAATGACTCTACTAATTTTTTTGATTGGTCAATGTGTCATTTTAAGCGTCAACGTGGCGAATCACAAAGTGTTTGGTCGTGGTTTCTATAACGTTCCAATAGCCTCGAAACCCATTAGGAATCTGAAAGGTATCGCCTGTTTTGAAGTCCTGTATATGTCCACTATCACTAATTAGTTGGACGTGCCCTGATAGAATCATACAAAACTCATCACGGTCTATAAAGGCATGCCATTTGCCTGGCGTGCTTGTCCATGTCCCTGAAATGAGTTGCCCATCAGAGCTTTCAAAATACAATTGGGTTTCATGTTGCGGATCACCTTCGACTACACACTCGGGCAAATCCGCTAAACGACGTTGTGTCGTAGTTAGCGGCTTCTTTGAAAAATCAATGACAGATACTTCTGACATAATTAATCCTATTTTTTCTCATCTTGAAAGGCATACCATATATACATTATACGCTGTCCAATTCTACGGAATGGAGTGAGAACACCATGGCTAGGTAATGCTGATTTAAATATCGGCAAAATCAAACTTTCACCCTTTCCTGCAATCATCTGCGCCATACGACGTCCCGCTTGTGCAGAATACATTACACCATTACCGCCATACCCCATCGCATAAAAGATTGTTTCCTTGCTATCGGGTTGAAAAATTCGAGGCATCATATCGTGGCTCACATCTACCCATCCCCACCAGGAGTAATCCAGATCAATACCTTCCAGTGCTGGAAATTTGCGATATAAACCTTTCTGCAGTAATTCCAAATGTTTAGGATTTTCTGCGTCTTTACCCGTAACTGCGCTACGGCTTCCTATCTGCACACAACCATCTGGTAAGAAACGATAATAATGGCGTAAGGTGCGTGTATCCGTCAAAGGAGAACCAGTCTGGAAACCGCATGCCTGTTTTTCCTCATCCGTCAAAGGTCGTGTGACAATCGAGTTAGATAAGATCGGCATCAAACGATTTTTTGTCTGATGACTTAAGCCCGGCGGCGTATAACCAGCCGTTGCAATCGCAACTGAGCGAGCTCTAACCGTCCCGCCTGGCGTTGTTAAATGATGAATACCATTGATGGTTTTCCAACCCAATACCGGGCTGCCTGGATGAATTTTTACACCCAGTTTACGCGCCAGCTTCATATAACCGAAAGCCAGTTTTGCAGCGTGTATAGATGTACCATCTGGCTCATGCATTGCGCCAGCTGCTTCCTGGTCTTTGACGTATTTTTCATGTAATTCTTCGCGTGATATCACACGTGAACCATAACCAAATACATCATTCAGTACTTTCGATTCTTTCTCCAGCTTTTGCATAACATCGGGTTTATGCGCGATGTAAAAATGACCGCCTTCTTGTGGGTCACAATCAAAGTCTTCAGATTGAATTAAGTCTGTGAATAGCTCGAATGCTTCGGTAATTTCTGCGTGCATACCTTTCGCTGTTTCCACACCCCAGCGTTTTATCCACTCAGAGCGTTTTAGACGGCCGGAAGATAGTTGTGCCTGGCCACCATTGCGAGTCGAGCAGCCCCATGCAATTTCATTAGCATCTAATACAACGCTTTCAATACCGTGCTCTTTAGCCAAATGCACTGCACATGAGAGGCCTGTGTAGCCAGAACCAATCACCACAACTTCTGCATCAAAGTCTTCAGATACCGGCCCATCGTCTTCGGGTGGTTGTCCGGCAGTACCTATCCAATAAGTGGGTGCATAATTGCGATTATGACCTGGCCCAGAATCAACAATAGGATCATAATGAGGATCATAACTGGCCTTTGGCCAGTGCGTGGGTCGATGTGGCATAATTTCAGTTCCAAAAAAGAGTGATTAAATTAGCTTTGTAATAAAGGGCGCGTTTTGCGTAAGGCTTGCTTAACAATAATTTTTCCGTCACGTAGAGTGAATAGATCAGCTCCTTGAGCTTCAACACGCGAGCCATCAGCGTTTGTACCTGAAAAGGTCCACTCTGAAACTGCGCGGTTTTCATGCACGAAGTGGCTGTGATGATCCCAGTGCGCATCTTCCATCGCAGTCCAAACACCAACAAATGCATTTGCGATTGCCTCAGCACCTTCGATTTTGGCACCATAAACTTCTGGACCTGCAACAGCATAAAAAACACAATCATCTGCAAAGTGTGTCATTACATTATCTATATCGTGATCGTTAAAAGCATCAAAAGTCTTTGCTAAGTCATCGGCTGTAAGGGTTGTCATTATGCTAACTCCAAGTATTTAATTCATTTTATATATTATTTGACCCACTCTTTGCGAGTCGCAATCAAGACGATATATTATAGTAGGGCACTCAGTCTTAATACCTCCAGTCTTCACAAACTATTGGTGCCAGATATTACTGGCACCAAATCAAATCTTTCATGATCCAAAAAAAGGTATGACTAATCCTCTGTATGAACAAACAATGATCGCCGAGTTCTTAGAGGTGTTAGTAAAAATAAAAGATAATGGATTATCAAAGTCAACTCCAAGGTTTTTCTCTCCGAGCCAAGTCCACCTGAGGAAGCAGTATTTGATCAATTCAAAAAGAACCCTGCTGATCCTATGGGATATTTTCGCGAGATATCTATTTTTGTCGGATGTATCGCTGGTCTAGCAGCAGCCATAGAAAATATGAACATCATTAACGAAGAAAAGCTGCTCGAAAATATTCAAAAGATGGGTGAATATGCAATGTTTAAAATGCATGAACTCAAAGAAAAATACACAATGGTTGGCGATGTCCGCGGAAAAGGTTTATTTCTAGGCATCGAATTGTTGAAAGATCGCTCAACAAAAGAACCTGCAGACGAAAGCGTCGCCGCAGGAATAGCTGCTGATTGTATGAAAAATGGGGTAATTAATGGCAGAATAAATCGCAGCCTTGCCAAATTTAATAATACCCTCTGTCTTGCACCTGCATTAATAGCGACAAAAGATGATATTGATGAAATCATGACGACTATTGATAATGCACTTGAGCGAGCGTCTTAATATAATGAAATTAATAGAGTAGAAAGACACCCCCCTACTTTTTACATATTTTTTGCAGGTACTACTAATGCTCACCACCTGCTTTAAAATTAAACACAACCCCCGATCGAATTCCTGAAGGCCATCTCACGAAGTGTTTCCCAATTAGTCATAAAATACTTAGCTTAAATAGGCATTGACGAAAGGCTTCAGTATCTGTCGTCTGTATTTCATCACCTATACAATAGTTTTCAGTTACCGATAGGTCAGCACTGGTTCTGTAATTAAAAGAAGCTAACTGGAAACTCTTTAACGTAGTACATGTACAGAACACTTGGCGTGGCGAACAACCCGGGACGATGTCGAACCCAGAAAGAAATCTTCCAGTCCAGGCTTATGAGAGCCGATAATGATACAATCCGCACCAATTTTCTCTGCATATTTTGAGATTTCGCGTCCTGCCTGACCGTACAGTATCTCTGACTCAATCGCTTCATCTTTACAGCGTTCAGCCATCATATTCTTAATTTTATCATGTGTTTTGGATTTGACGTCTTCGGTAACAAACGACTGAACTACGTTATTTAAGGGCTCTATGACATGTGCAACGAAAATTTTACCGTTTTCAGAAATAAGTGATCTAGCTGCTTGTAACGCCCTATCACTAAAGCCTTGATTCAAAGCACTCGCAATTAATATTTTGTTGTACATCTTTCCTCCAACATTACTCAAATTATGGCTTATAAATGTGCGAAAAAACAGGCCCGGTTTAACCCAGGCCTGCCAACTTTATTTACTAGTTTGTTAGTGTAATTATAGTTCTCCTTTATCCTTTAGATATTGTTTCATGATTTCTACAGCCTTTGCATTACGCTTCGATCTTTCTGCAACTTTAGGCCATACTTCAGCAATTGACTTGTCACGCATCCTCTTAACTTCTTCAGGAGAGAAGTTAATTACTTCACCACCAGCATCTTTAAGGATTTGCAATGCCTCACTCACTCCATCTTCATGTAATTTACTCGTTTCAAAGTAGGTGCTTTTGAAGATACCGTCGATTTTTTCTCTTTGCCAATCATTTAACTCGTTGTATTTACCCAGGTTCAAGAATATTTCCTGATGTTGAGCAGGAGCCCAACCTGGTTGAGCCGCATACTTTATAACCTCTTGGAATGACATATCGTCAATACCACCGGTATCCCAATAAGTGCCATCGATGGTACCCAATTTTATCGCGGTATATATTTCACCACCACCCATGGCTACAGGCGCGCCGCCCATAGCCGTGTGAAATATCGCTTGAGGGCCACCTGCTCGCATCTTCATACCTTTCAAATCTTCCATTTTTCTAACGGGAGATTTTGTAAACATGGCATTGGGTCCTTGATTAGTCCAACCAACCCATCTTAGATTACGCTCTTTTGCAGCTTCTTGTATCAAATCGCCAATTCTGTACTTGGGATCACCAAACGTCACTTCCCAGGCCTGCTCAGTACTACTAGCACCCATTGCTAGGCCAAACGCAAGCATACCTTCTGGCATATCTCCACTGTATACGGAACCCCAACATGCTGTTCCGTCGAGCAACCCAGCAGCTGTTCCACCGAACGACTCGGATCCGCTCGTAATAGCTCCAGATGGCTCCAGCTTGATTTTAACGGACCCTTCGGTTGCTTTTTCTACCGCTGCAATCCAAGGTACAACACCGCTTCCCCATCCGGCATCGGATGAATCAAAACAGGGCTGAAAAGTCCAATTGGTAACTTTATCTGGTTTTCCACTTGCTGCCATTGCCGCACCTGATGCTACTATTAATGTCGTAGCGTATAAGGTCGCGGATATCATCGTTTTTACTTTATTCATAAATCTCCACCTTTTAGTATTAAGGAAACAATTATATTTGTTCAATATATTTTTTAACTCATTGAACTCAATTAAACCTCTGAGTATGCAGAGGCCACATTCAGTCATATACCTCAAAAGTTATACAACGAATTTTTTAAGCAGTTACTAGCGTTTGTACCGGCTATTTAGCCGTTATGATTTAAGTAGTACAAAATCATTGAAACTGGGGTAGTAACTTTTACTGTTGCTGATTAATAGTGAATACACATAATTAATTACATTAGAAATAAATTTTAGTTTCTTATGATCTCAGCGTTCGTATATCTTTCACCAGTTTTTTTATAACAACCAATAGCATGATCAATCCAGTAATTGGAAAAAATATTTTCAGTGGGTAAATGGGGAGCGGAATGCTCGTTGGTGTGTGTTGATTAAGCATTAGGGATAACTTTGCTGCATCGTAACCTTTCCACACCAGAACTCCGAGAAACAAGAATGTGAAAACAACCGTGATGATATCGCATATCGCTTTTTTCTTAGGTGAAAAAGCGGCATAGAAAAGATCCAACTTAACAAACGCATTATCATTTAATGAATAAATTCCCCCCACACATGCCAAAAGCACCATCGCAACTTGTAATGTACTTGAAATCCAGAGAGAAGGTGAGTTTAAAACATATCGTAGAAATACGTCAGTAACACCAAATATCATCATATAAAGTATCAGTAACCAACCAAATCGACCCATCATTTCTGCGATGAAGTCGACCGTCTTTTCGAACGTGTTCCACAATTTCATACTAGACCTCTTGCTGGTAATTTATAAACTACTGTCTGTATCTGATAAAAGCATATTCTAAAATATCTGTTTTTGTACAAAGTCATTTTCACTAGCTCCTGCTTACTTTAAAAGTTCCGGTAGCCACGTAGCGATAGCGGGGAAAAAGAAAATCAACATCAATCCAACAACCTGTAGTGCAATGAAAGGCCACACCGACCTGTATACATCTCCCATACTGACATCAGGGGGCAAAACACTCTTTAACCAAAAGAGAACAAAGCCAAATGGTGGGGTGAGGTATGCAATCTGAATATTGACTATAAACAGGACACCAAACCAGAGTTTATCAATACCCAAGGAGTCAATAATCGGGATAAAAAGAGGAGTACACAACATGATTATCGCCCAATCGTCCATCACCATTCCAAGCAACAGGATAATGAACATCATCATAAGCAGGACGCCGTTTTCCCCTCCAGGCATACTCAAAACTAGATCCGTCACAAGTTGTTGACTGCCTAGTGAATTGAAAACATTCAGATAGATATTGGAAGCAATCAAAATCCATAAACCCATGCCGCTTAGTTTAACGGTTGCTTCTAAAGATTCTCTCAATACCTCCCAGGTTAATTTTCCGTAAATCAAGTTAATAACGAATGCACCAGTCGCGCCAAACGCTGCAGCTTCTGAGGGAGTAGCGATTCCACCCCAAATAGCTCCCAGAACAATGACTATTAATAGCATAAAAGGCCATATACTAACCAATGAGCCGAGTTTTTCTGCTCTAGTAAATTGTATTTCCTCGGGTGTTGGTGGTCCCATTTGTGGCTGAAGCCGACAACGAATACCAATGTATGTCATATAAAACAAAGCGAGCATTAAACCGGGTAATATTCCGCCCAGAAACAACGCGCCAATAGAAACCTTAGCCAGTAGTCCGTAGAAAATAAAAGGGACACTAGGTGGAATGAGAGCGCCCAATGCGCCACCCGCGCCAATCGAACCGATGGCGATATCTTTACTGTATTTATATTTTATCATGGATGGGTAGGCAATTTGCCCCATCGTAATTGTTGCTGGTGGAGTAATCCCGGTAATGGCTGCAAATATTGTACATACCTGCACGGTTCCCATGGCCAAGCCGCCTGCAATATGACCAATTAATTTATAAACGGCATCGTAAGCTGCTTCAGCAATTCCCGAAAAACGAATCAGGCTTCCCATAAAAAGAAACAATGGAACCGTCACCAACACGTTATTCCATGGTGTGGAGTAAAATTGACTGGGGATAGTTAATAATGCTCTCGGTACAAAGATCGCGGCAAAAATAACTGCCGTGCCTCCAAGACCTAGAGCTACTGGTAGCCCAAGAAATAGCGCAAAAAATAAACATAAAAAGTAAAGTAAGGTAATAATTTCTAAACTCATAAACAATTCATCCTGTTTTATAATATATGGAGACTACTCCGACTCAATAAATTCAAGCATTCTGATGCCGAGTAACACACTCACACTAAAATTAAGTGTAGTACCTATTTCTCCGCTTTTCACAACAATATCAAGGTATCTTATGAGGCGATGCAACTGCGTACATTTCCTTTGCTAGCAAACTCATCACCATTTTGCTCTCCACTAGCGGACTGTTCCGAATTCAGACCCTGTGGTGGCGCCACCCTGATTGTTGACACCTTGTTCTGGGTAAAGAAATCAAAACCGTCTTTTCCTTGCACCTTGTTATTCCCTACCAGAGAATCCTTGATACCACCAAAGGGCATATAGGGGTGAGGTGCACAAACACCGACATTGATGCCGACCATTCCGACATCGGCTTCATTCATGAATTTTTCGGCTAAATACATATTCTGGGTAAACAGGCAGGCACCATTGCCTGTTGATTGCTTACTGATTAGATCAAGTGCATCATCCATATCATGAATCTTCATCACCGATAATACTGGTCCGAATATTTCTTCCTGTGCAATTTCCATACAGGGTGTAACATCAGCAAAAATCGTCGGCCCGACAAAATAACCATTTTTATTAGCTTCCGGCATCACAGGACTGCGACCATCAAGGACCAACCTGGCACCGGCATTAATACCGCTTTGAATGTAATTCTCGATTCTTTGCTTGGCCTGAGCCGAAATAATTGGCCCCATGAATACCTCTTCGTTCATGGCATCACCCACCACAATCTTCTTAGATGCCACGTTCAGACGTTCGATCACTTCGTCATACAAGTCTGGCACCACCGCAATAATCGAACTAGCCAGACATCGCTGCCCGGCAGAACCATAACCAGACTGAACTATATTATTGATCAATAAATCCATCTGAGCATCTTCCAGCGCTACCAGATAATTTTTGGCACCTCCGAGCAGCATGGTTTTCTTACCAACTCGACCACAAGCTTCAGCGATACTTTTAGCCGTTGGGGTAGATCCAACTAGGCATACACCAACAACCTCAGACATCTGATACCAGGTTTCAGCAACTTCCTTTTCACCATAGACAATATTAACCACACCTTTCGGCAGACCGATATCGTTCAATAACTGCCCCATCTTCTGCATGAACAACGGTGACTCCATCGAGGGTTTAAACACAAATGTGTTGCCAGCTGCAATGGCAAAAGGGATGAACCAGCCAAACACCAGAGCCGGGAAGTTAAAAGGTGCAATACCACAATAAACCCCTAATGGCTGACGAGTCACCCGTCCATTGATACCATCTGCAATCTGATCCAGCATCTCTCCCTGCAACAACGATGGTGCATTGCAAGCCATTTCAACTATCTCGATTACTCGCTGAACCTCACCACGCGCTTCGCTGATGTGTTTAGCCTGATCAATGGCAATCGATTCAGCCAATACCTCTAGGTTGTTCTTCATTGCCTCACGAAGTGCATAAATATATCCCACACGCTTTCCAATGGGTATTTTTCGCCACTTCAGATAAGCCTCGTGGGATGATTTGACGGCTGCTTCAACGCTCGTCTGGCTTGAAACAGGGACTTCCCCGATCTGTTCTCCTGTGGATGGATTATAAAGCGGCAGAGTTTTTTCGTTCGCTTCTAGAACCCATTCTCCATCAATAAGATTTTTAATTCGTATTGTATCTGCCATCATATTCCTTCTATTCACTTAACTGTTTTCAAAAACAAAACTCTAAAGCTTGAAAATACCCAGCAGTAGAACCAATTAATCTTTACAAATTGGACCAGAGTGTTTCCTTATTCATTTAGATCTTACTCATAACTATAGTCAGTAATCGAAGTTAACTTAATACCAGATGTAAACAACTTTTAGTGCCAGTGGATAAAAGCTTGTTAAAAAGCCCCCCCAGTTTTAGCCCATTTTTATTCTGTTTTTATCTGTTGTAACGCTCAAACTAATAAATCTCATTTTTAGTAAAAATTTAACTATACTGGCGCTTGAGTTAAAACATTTACGAGATTAAACCGTTGACCGAATATTTATTTCAGCTTTCTGAAACTTCAACAGGAACTTTACAATCTCGTATTCAAGAGATGATGGTTTCTGCAATTGTGAATCATCACGTAAAACCCGGGATGGCTTTGCCATCTGGTCGCAAACTGGCAACACAACTGAAAGTCTCGCGGAATACGGTTGTGCTGGCCTATCAAAATCTGGTCGATGAAGGTTTTATCGAAACACGTGAACGTAGTGGCTATTATGTGTGCCAAGATGTTCTATCTGGATATGCTAGCTCAGAAATAAAAGCTGTACCTCAAGTACAGCGATCAAGTGTCGATTGGGAAAATTTATTTAGTATTCAGCCCAGTCGTCATCTTTCTGTAAAAAAACAAAAAGATTGGCAAAAGTTCCCATATGCCTTTCTCTATGGTCAATATGATAAAGAAGTTTTTCCGATAGCCGATTGGCGGGAATGTTGTCGCGATGCAGCCAGCATCTCGGCAATTTATGATTGGGCATCTGATCATATCGACCAGGACAATCCGGATTTGATCGACCAGATCCACAACAAATTACTTCCTCGACGTGGAATTTTCGTAAATCCGGATGAAATTTTAGTGACTTTAGGTGCACAAAATGCAATTTTCCTGGCAGCACAATTGCTACTCAACAAAGACAAAACCATTGGCATAGAAAACCCGGGTTATGTCGATGCTCGAAATACCTTCCTTACCCAAACTGATAATGTCACTTGTCTGGATATTGATGAAGACGGTTTAGTCGTTAATGATAAATTAAACAAGTGTGACTGTATTTATGTCACCCCAAGCCACCAATATCCGACCACGGTAACCCTGCCCCAATCTCGCAGAACAGCGCTGTTAAACAAAGCCAGCAAACAAAATTTTTTGGTTATCGAAGATGATTACGAAGCTGAACTTACCTATAACAAAAAACCATTGGCTGCACTTAAAAGTCAGGATACAGAAGGACGCGTCATCTATATCGGCAGCATTTCAAAAACACTGGCTCCAGGAATTCGCCTGGGCTTTATGGTTGCTCCTAAAGAGTTTATTGAAGAAGCTAGGGTTCTGAGGCGCCTGATGCTGAAACATCCTCCCAGCAACAACCAGTTTATCATTGCCCGTTTTTTACAGCGCGGCTATCACGATTCACTGATTCGAAAGCTCAGCTTAACGCTTTATCAACGTTCTCTTGCTATGAGAGCACTGATTGACGAATCCTTCCCCGGTGAAGCGTTAACGTCACATCACGGAGGTTCTGCTCTCTGGTTAAAAGGCCCTGAGGGTTTAGATTCTCGCAAGCTGACGAATGAGCTGATTAAGGAAGGTGTATTAATAGAACCGGGCGATGTTTACTTTTATCCCAAACAGGAAAAGTGTCCATATTTCCGTTTAGGTTTTTCCTCATTACCCGAAGAGCGAATTGCTGAAGGTATCAGGATATTAATTAGGAAAGTAGAAGAGCTCACTAAATAATCGATAAGCAACTTAAAACACTTTGAAGATGGCTTTTGAGATGGTAATTGGTTTCTAATAGACACCCCCCACCTTTTGCGCGGTTTTTAATCGCGCCCTACGAGCTAAGCTTTAAAAAGCAAAGCAGTTGTCTCACTGCGTTCGGCTGGGTACTTTTTACATTAGTAACAGAAAATCAAATAGATTTTCCAGCATCCTCAAGTATCATATCCGCACCTTTCTCAGCAATCATAATTGCAGGGGCATTGGTATTACCAGAAACAATCTCAGGCATAATTGAAGCATCAATTACTCTTAAGCCTTGTATACCATGAACCTGCAATCGATCATTAACTACAGCCATTTTATCGTTACCCATTTTACAGGTGCTGGTGGGGTGATAGATAGTCTGACTATATTGACGAGCGGCGTCTAATAATTCCTCATCAGTCTGGAACTTACGCCCTGGTACATATTCGTCAAGAATATAAGGTTTCAGAGCGGGAGCTTCAGAGATATTTCTCGCAACTTTAACACTCGCTATTGCAACCTTATGATCACGTTCATCAGATAAATAATTAGGGTGAATCTCGGGATGATCTAATGGATCACGAGATTTAATTTCAATATGTCCACGACTATGTGGGCGTAATTGGCAAACCGATGCTGTAAATGCTGAGAATGGATGAACACCGTCACCAGGTTTATCAGCGCTCAATGGCTGCATATGAAATTGTATATCAGGGCGTTCTACGGATGGATCAGATTTGGTAAATATTGCAACCTGGCTAGCCGCAAGGGTAAGTGGACCAGTGCGATTAAAGATGTATTGCAGCCCTACTTTGAATTGCTTGAAATAGCTATTGAGTTCATCATTAAGGGTGTCGTTGACTTGTCTTGAACACCAGACGAATTTGTAAATGGTCTTGTAGATTTTGCCCAACACCGGGAAGCTCTTTAACTACCGGTATTTGATGTTTATCCAACAGCTCTTTATTACCAATACCCGATAACTGTAAAATTTGTGGGGAACCAATAGCACCAGCAGAAAGAATTACTTCTTTATTTGCTCTAATCTCATGCAGTTTACCCTTTTTTAGATACTCAACACCAACCGCACGACTATCTTCAAAGAGTATTCGTGTGGTATGTGCACGTGTTTCTACTGAAACATTACTGCGCTTCATTGCGGGTCGTAAAAATCCACGTGCTGTACTCCAACGAAAACCTTTATGAGCTGTCTGTTGAAAATAACCAACACCCTCTTGCGAAGCTCCATTGTAATCATTATTTAATGGAATGCCGATTTGTTCAGCTGCCTTTATGAAAAAATCTGCAATGGGTCTACGCAGGCGTAAGTCAGAAACTTTTAACATTCCTCCTACACCGTGATACTTGTCAGCCCCTCTCTCTTGATCTTCTGATTTTTTGAAATAGGGTAATACATCTTTGTATGACCAGCCTTTATTGCCCATAGACTTCCCAGCGATCATAATCTTCTGCCTGCCCTCTAACATATAGCAAGCCATTCAGTGAACTTGAACCTCCCAAAACTTTACCCCGAGGCCATTGTAAACGACGATTGTTGATTCCTTCATCTGGTTCAGTCATATAGCACCAATCGGTACCAGGATTATGCATCGTCTTGAAATACCCAACGGGTACATGAATCCAGGGATTTATATCAGAACCACCTGCTTCTAATAACAATACACTGATTGTCGGGATCGGCAGAAAGTCGGTTAGCCACCACACATCCTGATGATCCTGCACCAATTACGATGTAATCGTATTGTTCCAACTGTTTGTTATTCATAATGATTGTTTCATACAAGTTAACTCCAGCAAGCAAACCTATTTATTAAAGGGTGATTCATTATGCATCAAAAATCAATTATATGAAATTTATTTAATATATGGAACTATTTATTCCATTTTTTAATATTTTGCTTGTTTTTGGTTTTTTATTATGCTTTTATGAAACGATAATCATTACTATTAGATAAGTAATTATTTTTAACACTTTATGAAAATATGTACTAATCTATATCATGTAAGCGCTTACAACCATCCGATCTATGCGTGTATTAATCGGCTAGTTAAATTTAGAAAGGATAGTCTATAGTGTTAGATTAGTTACCTGAGATTGCTCAGATTGTTTTTGCAGACATTATACTCTCAGGTGATAACGCCCTCGTAATCGGAATGGCAGCAGCAAGCCTATCACCAGAGTTACGTAAGAAAGCAATTTTTATGGGCATGGCACTGGCGGCCGGTTTTCGGATATTTTTTGCAGCTATTGCTACTTACCTACTAGCAACCACGTGATAACACTACGCTATTAATCTATTGGTCTGGTACTAGCGATTGCGTTTATGGCGTTTTTTGCAACCATGATTATGCATGTGATGACAGAATCCCCTGGCTATCTTACCTAGGCCTGGTCTTCCTGATCTACCTAACAGCTGTGATGCTTTACGATGGCTGGCCAGAGGTAGCCAATTTAATTGGAATTAAGTTCAGGAAATACAACATAAAAATTAGACTATAGTTTCATATATAGTTTTTAAATCGAACCCCACTATCATGTCTTCACTGGTAGGGTTCATCAATATAAGTGAAGGCTACATACCATTAGGAGAATGACATGTCTGTTTTATCATTATTACCAAGAGCTGTGCTGAGCGCAGTCGTTGGTCTTGCGGTAATGTCTACCGCGTCGGTCGCACTGGCCGAAAAGCATCAAAAAGTTACAACCATTAGGGTCCAATCAGTAATTTCAGCAAAAGCTGACGAAGTTGTTATGTTAAAAGACTTTGCCAAGGACGTTTCAGACCTGACTGACGGATCACTTAAAATCGAAGTTTTACCAGCAGGTGCGGTTGTTGGCGTTAAAGAAACACTAGATGCGGTTGATAAAGGTCTTGTTGAAGGTGGTTTTGCCTGGACTCATTACTGGTCTGGTAAACACCCTGCAGCAATGCTATTTGGTTCACCAGTAGCGGGTGCAGGTGTTGGTATTGATAACATCGCATTCATGTCTTGGTTCCAGTTCGGTGGTGGTAAAGAACTTATACGACGAGCTATGGAAAGAAATGGGTATGAACGTTAAAGGTTTCATGCTTCAGCCTGTTGGTCCAGAGGCGTTAGGTTGGTTTAAAGAGCCTATCAACTCAATGGATGATTTCCGTAAATACCGTTTCCGTACTCCTCCAGGAATCCCTGGCCAGACGTACAAAGACATCGGTGTAGCATCAGTAGCAATGGGTGGTGGAGATATTTTACCAGCACTTGAAAAAGGTACTATCGATGCGGCTGAGTGGTGTTGTCCAAAACCAGATAGCGTTTTTGGTTTCCAAAAAGTACTTAAGCATTACTACTTACAAGGCCTTCATCAGGTTGTTGTAAACGCTGACATGTATATCAACGGCGATGTATACAAGAAGCTATCTGATCATGAAAAGAAAGTCACTAGAAGTTGCTGCAAACGCATCTTTAATGAAGGCTATGTCATACCGTATCTATGAAAACGGTAAAGCACTTAAAAGTCTTGTTGAAAACGAAGGCGTTATTTTACACGACACACCAGCTGACTACTTCCCTGCCTACATGAATGCTGCTAAAGCTGCTTTAGAAAAGAATGCTAAAGAAAACCCATTCTTCGCAAAAGTATGGCAGTCACAGAAAGACTTCGCTGCTATTGCCGTTCCATACTGGGCGGGTTCTCAAGCATCTAACGCTGCTTTGGGTAAAGCGTTTGCTGACTCAGTTAAGAAGTAAAACTACTTAGTTTTAACACTAGTACATTAAACCCTTCTTTGTGGCAGGGTTAAGATTTTTTAAATTTGGTTTTAGATCAATTGTCTGAGTTGCTTCGATTAAAGTAATTTCACTGAAATAAAGTGCGCCGTAAGATATGAGCATAGTTAAGGGGAAAAAACATGGCTGAAGAGATAGAAATGGTGAATTAGATATTACCGATGAACTAATCGCGGAGCGGCGCGCGGAAGAACCGGGACAAACGCCCGAAGATATGACGCCATGGCAACGTCCAATTACAGCTTTTGTAGATATACTCAATCTATGGGCAGGACGCATAATTTGTTTGCTCATAATCCCACTGATGATTGTGATGGTTATCGAGGTTGTTTCTCGAAGCATGTTTGGGGTATTAGCCTCTTATGACATGGCTGATACAGCCAGGGCATTTGGCTTCGGACCAACTCTATGGGTTTACGATGTAAGTCGTATGCTCGGTGGCGTATTATTTATGGGTGCAGCAGGTTATGCACTGATGCGTGGCGTACATATCCGCGCGGACTTTATCTTCCGTAACTGGTCACATAAAACACAAGCAACAGTAGATGCCACGCTTTATCTATTATTTTATTTTCCCGCGATGCTGTTTTTCTTCTGGAGTTCTCTAGATTACACTCTAGACTCAATGGGTTTCAACGGCTTTGGCGAAGACTGGGGTCGCTGGGAAGAAGCAAGTGACTCAACATGGGCTCCTTATTTATGGCCTGCACGTATCTTCATGCCTATCGGTGCTTTATTACTCTTCCTGCAAGGTTTTGCCGAATTGTTCCGTGCCTTCCATCAAATGGGCAAGGAAAGAGAAGCTAAATTTTTACGCATATTTCCCTTTTATTTAATTGGACTAGCAATTGTATTTGTTGCAGTATTTTATCCAGATATATTACCACTGGGTGATTGGTTTTCTGGTTTATTTGGCGATGGTGGCTTATCTAAACCTGCAATAGGCATGGTAATGCTCGGTGGAATGTTATTCTCAATATTTATCGGTTTTCCGATTTCCTTCACTCTACTCTTTTTAGGATTTGTTTTTGGTACCTGGGGCGGCAGTAGTGATCTTACCTTTTTCTTACTTACCTTGCAGACCAACTCAACCATGCTTGATGACCAGCTAGTTGCAGTACCGCTGTTTATTTTGATGGGTATCATGATGGAATCGGCAGGCTTGATGGAACGGCTGTTCAATGCCGTACAAATGATGATGTCGCGCACCCGTGGCGCCCTATTCGTCGCGGTTTTATTTGTATCGATGATCTTCGCTGCAGCTACAGGTATCGTTGGAGCATCTGTAACCATCCTTGGCATCATGGCGGCAAAAACCATGAACCGTTCAAAATACGATGTGCGTTTATCTGCCGGTGCAATTACTGCCGGTGGAACATTGGGTATCCTGATTCCTCCATCAATCATGTTGATTGTTATGGGACCAGTACTTGAAGTACCCGTAACAGATTTGTTCCGTGCAGCAATTTTACCAGGCATCATGCTCGCAGGCCTCTACATGATCTACACGATTGGTCGCTGTATGATTAATCCTAAGCTTGGTCCTATTCTACCTAAAGATGAACAGCCTGAAACTTCACCGTTTTACGCTATCGAAGTTATTTTAGTGATGGCAGGCCTAGGGATATTTATCTGGCTATCTACGCTTGGGGTTGCTGGTACATTGGCTATTTTCCCATTTGCAGGTTTATTGATCCCCTTATTATGGATCGGCTTTATGTTTTTTGCATACTCCTGGTCGAGGAAAAACAAACCAGGAGGATTCTATTTCTCGGATCTGTGGTACGAATTCTTCATGGGGCTGGTGCCACCAACAGTATTAATAGCCGCAGCATTGGGTTCAATCTTAATGGGCTTTGCAACACCCGCTGAAGCTGCTGCAATGGGAGCTTTTGGTGCGGTAGTATTATCCATATCCTATGGAAAATTTACCATTAAAGGAGGTTACGAGGCGCTGATAAAAACCCTGGAGATAACCGTTTTAATCATGTTCCTGGTTGCGGCATCTAACTTCTTCGGTGCAGTATTCTCTAATCTCGGCACACCTCAAATGCTCACCGAGTTACTGTTATCCTTTGACTTATCTCCAGGCTGGACGCTGTTCGTGATCATGGCGTTAATTTTCTTATTAGGTTGGCCACTAGAATGGGTGCCTATTGTATTGATTATTGTGCCGATTTTACTCCCAGTGGTTGAGTCGCTCGACTTCGGTCTAAACCGTACAGACTTACTCATTTGGTTTGCAATTTTAGTTGCAGTAAACTTACAAACGGCCTGGCTAAGCCCGCCTGTAGCATTATCAGCTTATTTCCTCAAGGGCGTTGTACCAGAATGGGACCTTAAGGATATTTACCTCGGAATGATGCAGTTTATGGGAATTCAGATACTTGGATTGATACTCATCATATCGTTCCCGATGATCGTCTTATGGTTACCTAAATTCCTTTCTGGGGGCTAGCTAAAGTTAATACTAGAAATTAATAATCAGGATTAATTTGTTGGAAAAACTTTCAAATTATTTCAAGTAAACTTCGCCGTTATATATTTTTGCGCTTAATGCGCAAAAATATTGAGGGAAAATAAACCTAACAAGATCTATCATAACAATGACTAAATCAGATAGCACAAATTCGGCACTGTTGCGTGGTATACAAGTCATGCAACAAGTAGCAGATGCTCCACGTGGAATTTCTATCGCTGGACTCGTTGAAGTAACTGGTCTTCCCAAACCCACAATTCACCGGATTGCTATGCAACTGGAAGCAGAAGGTTATTTACAACGTAGCCCCGTTGATAAACGTTTTGTAATTGGTAAGAAGCTACAAGAATTATCTCTGTCTATTCTCTCTAATGCATCTGTTGGTGCACCACGCCACGCCATTCTCGAAGCATTATCTGAAGAAATTGGCGAAACCTGCAATTGCACCATGCTAGATGGTAGCCATACTGTATATTTTGATCGTGTTGAGTGTAATTGGCCTATCAAGATCAACCTTCGCCCCGGATCTCGTTTACCCCTACATGCAACAGCTAGTGGCAAACTTTTCCTGGCCCATATGAATAAAAGGGAACGCCGACGTTTGCTAGAAGCAGCTCCATTATCTCGTAATACCGAACGTACGGTTGTTTCCCCTGACCTCATCGAAGAGGAATTGAAAGTAATCAAAAAAGAAGGCGTCGGATACGACAATGAGGAGTTTTTAACAGGTATGGTTGCAATAGCAGTTCCAGTTTTTGATAAAAGCAATCGAGTATGTTTTACGGTTGCCGTGCATGCACCAACAACACGTAAGCAATTAGATGATTTAAGGCAATACATTCCTTCTTTGAGAAAAGCAGCCTCAGCTTTAGCGTCAAGTTATTGTGCTGCTGAGGAATAAATTTTCTGAACTATCATTTAACAGAATATTTCTGCATTTCAGTTGGTTTAGTGCAATGCAATTGCGACATTACTTGAATCAATTCATCCTTAAATATATCAATCGCATGTTCCGCACCTAGTTCACCATGTGCCCCGACACCATATAGGAAAGCCCTACCCGCAAAAACCGCTTTAGCACCTCTAGATAGATAACGAGCAATATCAACACCCGTTTCAACTCCGCTATCAGCCATTACAGTTATCTTAGTCCCAACTGATTCTACTATCTCAGATAAAACATCTACTGGCGGTACTGATGCATCCAGCTGACGTCCACCATGGTTCGAAACAATGATTCCATCAGCACCTAGAGCTAGCGCTTTTTTTGCATCATCAACATGGTTAATGCCCTTAATGATAAGATTTCCTTTCCATTCATCTCTTAATATTTTTAGTCTCGTTTCATCAACGACATCACGAAGGGTTAAACGAATGAAATTAGCAATGTCCTCAATGTTAGAGGCATTTTTTATATAAGGACGTAGCGTAGCAAATTGTGGCAAACCAGCTTGAATTGTTGCCAAAGACCACGCTGGACATAGCATGCTCTCAAATATGCTTTTCATAGAAATTTTCGGCGGAACAGCCAAACCACTTTTTATAGCACTAATCCGTCGACTAGCCGAAGGCACATCAATCGTTACTACGAGATTTTTACACCCTGTTTCCCTTAGTCGCTTGAGCAAATCATTTCGAATTTCAGCATCTGACGGGGGATATAATTGAAACCAGAAATTATCTTCTGCATTCTTTGCAGCATCTTCGATAGAAATTGTTGAAACAGTACTAAGAACAAAGGGGATGTTTGCTTTTAACGCAGCACGCGCATGCATTGCGGAAGCATCAGGCCAAACCAATCCAGTCAGCCCCAAAGGTGCTATACCAAAAGGAGTTGAATAACTTTTACCAAATAATTCAGTAGACAAATCAGGTGCACTATAAACCTGAAAATACTCTGGCTTTAGAAAAATATTATCTAAAGCCCTTCTATTATTGCTGAGTGCTAGCTCGCTATTACAACCACCCTCAATATAGTCAAACGCAAACTTAGGAATTCGAAGCCTCGTCCTGCTTTTCAAATCAGCAATACAGGCCGACCGCCGAATTAACGCTTGTACCATATGAGTTATTCCATACTAATCAAATTAAGATTTTAAAAGTTTATCCAATTGCCTTCATAAAACGCTGTTTAATTTCAACTGCTTTCAAAGGAATTTCACCACCAACTTTATCATTTCCCGGATTAATCATGTAATGAACAAAACGTGTTTTCTGTTTTAAAGCCTCAGCCATTTCCACCGAATCGTCAGTCATGACATTGGATTGTATACCGAGTGATTGTACCACTGCGGACAAATTATAACCCTGTGCACTCAACGTAGGCTGGTTACCCGTAGACCCCCAACTACCATTATCTAAACAAATAATCGTCAAATTCGATGGATTATAGGATGCAAGATCAAGCAATTGATTAGGGTTAAAGAAGAATGAGCCATCACCATCAATAACATAGACATGCTTATTTTCAATTGATTTAGCCAAACCAATACCGACTTCAGTGGCGGAACCTAAAGCACCTAACATATAAAAGTTATTCGCCCGATCTTTAGTGTTATAGACCTCTTTCGAAGGAAAACCAATTTGTGAGAGCACAATATCATCATCACCAACAGCTTCCATAATCTCACCAATTGCACCAAAACGAGTGACTGCAGGTGTTCCGTTATATGCTTTAGAACTGACATCTATTGCATTGATACGTGGATGACCGAAATCATGATAATCGGGCAAATTTTCTTCCCAAATTTCTGGGGATAACAAATATACCTTTACTTTATTTTCTGCAAAACAAGCTGCTATATCATCTTCTAGGCCAACTAAATCATCAGCTGATGCCAGAATCTTATATTCAACATCAATAGCATTGAGCAAATCTTCAACTTTTCCACCAAAGATAATCTGCGCTTCGATAGGTTCTTGATAATGTCCGCGCCAGGAAACAAAAATTGGCAAGGCTGTCTGATACAGTTTTTGCATGGTATAAAGGTCGGTAATCAAATTTCCCAAACCAGTATTTTGAATCATCATTGCCGAACGTTTACCCGCAAGGCTTCGACCAAAACATAAACCAAGACCTGCCGATTCTTTAGTAATATCCCAAATATCCATATTATCGGGCTTATTCACCATCAAATTATTCAACTTATTACAAGGTAGATAAGCAACGGTATCAATTGAGCTCTGGGTTATAGCTGACCAGATTTTTTCACTATTATTCATGACTTTTCCTTTGGTATATTTCCAGATTATTACTAGTTACTAGTGATTAAATGATCTGGTTGTAAAACGATTTTTGCTGCAGCGACGCGTCCGTGATGTAAGTCAGAAAAAGCATCTCCACCTGCAGACATCGGTCGAACATCTATCCAGTGTAAATTACCCAAACGTTGTTGATACAGCATATCAATAGAGGCCTTCATATCAGCGGTGGTATAACAATAATTCCCCAGGAATGTAACTTCTTGCAAGGTAATCCGACGACTATCAAAACCCTCTGTACTGTCCTGTAAACCCACATGTGAAATAATTCCACCAGGCCGAACCGCTTCACATGAATTTTTTCGCGTAATTCCAGATCCTACACAATCCAGTACCACATCATATTCCCCTAAATGTGGTGCCTGCTCTGCAATCGGATCATAGACATCGGCACAATGTTGTTCTTCGAGACTCTTTCGACGCAGCGCATTGGTCTCTGCAAGGTCAATCTGAGAACAGCCCTTGGCTTTTAAGATGAGTGCCGCCAATAAACCAATTGCGCCTCCGCCTAAAACTAGACAGCTCATTTCTGATATGGGTCGATAGGCAATGCGCTCAACTAAAGCAATAGCGTGTAATGCGGTAGCTGTAGGCTCAGTTACGGATGCACTTATCGGATTCATATCTTCGGGTATTTCAAGCAAATTACGTTCTTCAATCGCTACTTGTTCAGCAAACGCACCTTGCAAATACATACCAATTAATTCACGCTTTGAACAAAGATTGCTGCGACCCGTTAAACAATCGAGGCACTCTCCGCATGTCATCAGTGGATTAATCACCATGCGTTTGCCAGCGTATTTTCCGTCAAGTACGGTTCCACAAACTTCATGCCCTAAAATCAAAGGCGGGACACGACGTTCATCGTGCCCATGATAGGCATGCATATCAGAACCACATATCGCTGCAGCTGCAACTTGCATAACGACATCACCTTCACGCGGACTAGGTAACGGCTCATCACGATAAGTCATTTCTTTTGTATCTGTATAAACAAGCGCCTTCATTTATCACTCCAAATAGTGATCAAACTTCATTTGAATATATATGATTACTTCGCGGTGAAGCCACCATCAATATAAATAATCTGCCCTGTAATATAATCAGATGCATTACTGGCTAAAAACACGCAGATTCCATCCAGGTCGCTCAGTTCGCCATTTCTACCAATTGCTGTTTGTTGAGCAAATTTATCTGACATCTCAGGGTTATCAAAAACAGGCTGGGTTAATTCTGTGGGGAAAAAACCTGGTGCAATCGCATTACAATTGATGCCTTCAGCTGACCAGGCTTCTGCCATTGCACGTGTAAGTTGAGTAATACCACCTTTGGAAGCGCCATAAGCGATTCCATTAGAAAACGCGCGTTCTGATTGGAGTGAGGCAACGTTAATGATTCTTCCCCAGCCACGCGCCCGCATATTAGGAACCAGCTTTTGTGCCAGCATAAAAGGAACTTTCAGATTCAAATTGAGTGTTAAATCCCAGCTTTCTGAGGTCACATCATCGGCGTGCTGGCGAAGATTCACCCCTGCGGTGTTGCATAAAATATCAATACGCTGATGAAAACCAAGGCTCGCCTCGACAACTTTATGCCACTCTGATTCGTCGGACAAATCTGCTGCAACAAAAGCTGCACGACCTCCTTGTGCTTGAATCTCTTCAATTAAGGACTTTAAGCGGTCTTCCCTTCTACCGACTAAGACAACAGCAGCCCCCGCGTTTGATAATGCCCGGGCTTGCTGGGCACCAATGCCAGAAGTAGCACCTGTAATCAGTGCTACTTTGCCACTTAAATCAATGTTGATACTATTAGTGTTCAACACCATGACCTGGGATTTCTAATAAAAACTCTTCATTCGGGAAGTATTTAGCCAAACGATCATCACCAGAACGCGCATGTCCTTCCATACCTTCTAAACGAGAAATTCTTGCTGCAGCTGAACCTACTTCGCGATTTGCTTCTCGCGTCATGCGCTGAGTAGTAACTGTTTTGATAAATTTACTTGCTGACAAACCACCTGTGTAACGTCCTGCACCTTTAGTAGGTAGAATGTGGTTGGTACCCGAGCACTTGTCGCCGTATGTAACGGTTGTCTCTTCGCCAACAAATAATGATCCGTAGTTGCGTAAACGGTTTACCCACCAGTCAAGATTTTCGGTTTGTAGTTCTAAATGCTCAGCATGCGTATTGATCACTGATAACCGCCATCTCTTCATCTGTATCGCAAAGGATCACTTCACCGTAATCTGCCCACGCAACACTTGCTGCATTACGAGCTGTTTCTGGTAATTTTGCGATCACACCAGGCATCATCTCAATCACTTTATCAGCCAAGTGCTTTATCTGAGGTGAATAACCATGCTGGAGAATCAGGTCCATGCTCCGCCTGACCTGCAAGGTCGCTACAAACGATGACTGGATCAGCCGTGTGGTCAGCAATAATTCCGATTTCAGTTGGGCCAGCGAATAGATCGATTCCTACTCTACCGTATAACATACGCTTTGCTTCAGCAACGAAACGGTTACCAGGACCCACTAGGATATCAGCTGGCTTACCAGTGAATAAACCAAACGCCATTGCCGCGATTCCCTGTACGCCACCAAGCGCTAAGATAGTGTCAGCGCCACAGTAATTAGCCGTGTATAAAATTGCATCGTTAACACCATGGCCTGGCTTAGGTGGTGAACATGCGATAACGTGATCTACGCCTGCAGCCTTAGCTGTTCCAACCGACATAATAGCCGAAGCTACGTGTGCATAACGTCCACCAGGAACATAACAACCCGCCGCTTGCATAGGAATTTGACGTTGACCCGCCCATAAACCGGGTGATAATTCTGTTTCAAAATCAATTAAGGCTTCACGTTGTTTTACAGCAAAACCATAAACACGATCGTATGAGAATTTAATATCATCTTTTACTTGTTGTGAAAGACGGTTTCCTGCTGCTTCGATTTCTTCTTCAGTAACTACGATATTACCTTCGTAGCCATCTAGAGTTTTTGCATATTCAACACAACGGTCTTCGCCGCCTGCTTCGATTTCTTTAAGCATATTAGAAACGATATCACGTGTATCGTCTTCGCCGGTTGAAGCATTTTTAATTGCTTTTTTAAGGTAGGTGGTTGCCATTGTAGGAACTCCAGTTAAGTAATGTAAGCGCTTACATTTTAGTCCTGAAAATTGCTTACTGTCAATAAAACATTCATAAAAAAGTATAATTTTTATTTAAACCGATGAAAAACATCCTATAAGCGGGGAGATGTCTTATAAAAGGTGTTAGTTAATTATTAATAAACGATATACTTCGCTGATACATCAGCAAGAAATAAATCCAATAATAGTTTATAGAGACTCTGAAATATTCGATGCAAGAGAGAGCACCTACATTAGAAGATGTCGCCAAGCAAGCGCAAGTTTCTACCGCAACCGTATCACGCTGTCTTAATCAGCCTGATAAAGTTAAACCTGAAGTCTGCGCCAAAATAAAAAAAGCGGTTCAGGCATTGGGCTATGTTCCGCATGGTGCAGCGCGAGCGCTAGCTTCACGCCGAACCCAAACAATCGGCGCAATCGTCCCAACAATTGACAATGCAATCTTCTCTGAAGCTATTCAACACCTTCAGTCAGGCCTCACTAAAGCAAAATTTACCCTATTGCTAGCCAATAGTGGATATTCTCTCGATGAAGAATTGCGCGAAGTTAACTCGCTTTTATCACGTGGCATTGATGGCATAGTTCTTGTCGGTGAACTGCATCACCCAGAAGTATTCGAGGCAATCGAACGCCACCGTATACCTTATGTAAATTTATGGACTTACAACCCTGATTCGAAATACAGCTGTATTGGTTTAGATCATATCAAGGCAGGCAAGAAAATCGCGAATCATCTACTCGCTTTAGGTCATACCGAGTTCGGCGTGATTTCAGGATTTCAGAAAAACAATGATCGCGCCATTTTGCGTTTACAAGGTTTCCAGCAAGCGCTTGAAGCCGCGGGTTTATCACTCCCAAAAAACAGAATTATCGAATGCCGTTATTCAGTTGAACAAGGAAATGCGGCTTTGCATAAATTACTGGATAAACACCCTGAAATCACCGCCATTAGTTGTGGTAATGATATCCTCGCACTGGGCGCGTTATCGGGCGCTCGTGAACGCGGGATTTCTGTGCCAGATCAATTATCAATTGTCGGTTTTGATAATCTGGAATTGATCGCATATCTCAGCCCTGCATTAACCACCATAAACTCACCCTCAAAACGCATGGGGGATCAAGCCGCTGACTATCTGATAAAACAAATCCAGAATGAAAAAATATCTATAGAGCGCAAGGAATTGAAAGCCGACTTAATCATACGAGACACAACAGCTAAAGTATCAAAATAGGAGAACACCTAATGAGGTATTTTCTCTGGAAAGCGAGTTGAAACTACACCCCCCTACTTTTCGAGGGTTTTTTACTTAAAAAACCACTTAAAACTACGGGGGGCTTTTTAACAAATCTTCGACAAGTCGGTGACTTGTATTGCACTATCATATCCGGGTTAACTATATGACTTCAAATAGTTATCTACATCATTAATCAATCGTTGTTTTTCAACCTTTGAAATAAAAGCAGAACTAAAACTATTTCGTGCTAATTGCGCAAGAGTCTCCTTGTCATTACTGATAATATCACTGACAGCTTCATAGTTTTCATTAAGATAGCCACCAAAGTAAGCAGGATCATCTGAATTGAGCGTTACCTTTAATCCTGCTTTTAACATTTCTGGTAGTGGATGGTTTTTCATATCATCGACAACACAAAGTTTTGTGTTAGACAGCGGGCACACTGTTAATGGTATTTGTTCTTTGACCAGACGCGCTACCAAAGCGGGATCTTGCATGGACGTATTGCCATGATCAATACGATCTACCTTTAATAAATCAAGAGCTTCGACTATATACTCAGGAGGACCTTCTTCTCCTGCATGCGCAACGACATGAAAACCTTCTGCACGTGCTTTGGCAAAGACTCTTTCAAACTTTGAGGGAGGATTACCGGCCTCAGATGAATCTAGTCCCACTCCAATGATTTTATCTTTGTGTGCCAACGCCGAGTCAAGCGTTTTGAAGGCATCGGATTCATCCAGATGTCGCAGAAAACACATAATAATACCAAAGCTTATACCAAATTTTTTATGCCCTTCTACAAGTGCTGAGTGAATACCGTTCAAGGCAGTCTCAAACGAAATGCCACGATCAACATGACCTTGAGGATCAAAAAATATTTCGACATGGCGCACAGTTTGTTTGCTTACTTTCTGAAGATACGCCCAGGTTAAATCATAAAAATCTTGTTCAGTTCGCAAGACATTCATCCCTTGATAGTAGATATCCAGAAAATCCTGTAACTGGCTGAAATCATAAGCCTTACGGAGTACTTCAACTGATTCATAAGGTAGCATGATCTGATTTCGTTCAGCCAGTTCAAACATCAACTCGGGCTCGAATGTACCTTCAATGTGCAAATGTAGTTCGGCTTTAGGTAAGCCAGCGATAAATGATTTCATAAGCTGCATTATAATTTAAATAGCCACTTATTCGTGACAAAAAAGAGTGATTAATTCATTAATCACTCCGTGCGTACATAACCCGACAGATGATAATGGACCAGAGTATGCACAACATGAAAGTATTGATAAAGCACTTGATAGCCAGGGCTACTTTGCAGGATATTTGAGGAGAATCTTCTACCCTACTCGAACCATTTCGTTTTTCACGATATACAGTAGGAAAATTACACCCAGTTTCTAATAACTATTATCCGTGAAGTTAAACCAATTACTAAAAACACCATTAAAGGGCACCTAAATAAGCCCCGAATAGTCGCTTTGGTGTCAACTTTATTTATTTATAACATTTACAATTTTCTTACATCACTCTAGCGAGGACACGATTCGCGCTTTAAACGAATTATAAGGATCAGTTCAATATGGCAACGAGCAAACAAACAAAACCTTTATCAGATATCGAAATTGCCCGTAAGGCCAAGATGCGACCTATTCAGGAAATTGCGGACAAGTTGGGGATAGATAGCAAGCATGTTATTACCTATGGCGAACACCGCGCAAAAATTAAACGTGAGTATATTGAATCTCAAGACGGCAGACCCAATGGCAAATTGATACTTGTTGCAGGTATTACGCCAACCGCGGCAGGCGAAGGCAAAACCACTACCTCTGTTGGTTTAGGTGATGCTTTGACTCGTATCGGCAAGAAAGCCACTATTTGTTTGCGTGAACCTTCTTTAGGGCCTTGTTTTGGCATGAAAGGTGGCGCCGCCGGTGGTGGTTACGCCCAGGTTGTACCGATGGAGCAAATCAATTTACATTTTAATGGTGATTTCCATGCGATAGGAGCGGCACATAATCTTCTTTCAGCAATGATAGATAATCATATTTATTGGGGAAATGAACTCGGTATAGATGCGCGCAAAGTGACCTGGGGCCGAGTCATGGATATGAATGACCGTGCTTTGCGACAAATTACAAATGGCTTGGGAGGTGTCTTTAATGGTTTCCCAAGAACTGATCACTTTGATATTACCGTAGCATCGGAAGTCATGGCAATTTTCTGCCTTTGTAATGACCTCAAGGATTTAGAAACCAGACTAGGTAATATTATCGTCGGCACAACTCGTGATGACAAAGTAATCCATGCAAGCGACATCAAGGCAGTAGGCGCTATGACAGCTCTGTTAAAAGATGCTATTCAACCCAATCTGGTGCAAACCATGGAAGGCACTCCTTGCTTTATTCATGGTGGCCCCTTTGCCAATATCGCGCATGGCTGTAATTCCGTAATTGCGACTAAAACAGCGCTTAAACATGCCGACTATGTCATAACGGAAGCGGGCTTTGGCGCTGATCTAGGTGCCGAGAAATTCTTTGATATAAAAATGCGCAAGTCTGGACTAAAACCAGACGCTGCTGTGATTGTTGCTACAATTCGCGCCTTAAAACTTCATGGCGGCGCTGAACAGGCAGATCTAAGCGATGAAAACCTGGAAGCGCTTGAAGATGGATTTTCAAATTTAAAACGTCATGTAATGAATACGCGTAAATTTGGCGTTCCGGTATTGGTAGCACTTAATCGCTTTAGTGCAGACACTGCAGCCGAGCGAAAACTATTTCTGAGCTTATGCGAAAAAGGCGGAATAAAAGCTGTTGAGTCAGATCATTGGGCACGCGGTAGTGAAGGTGCTGAAGACTTAAGTAAAGCAGTGATTGATATGATTGAGACTCAGCCTTCCGAGTTTGAGTTTTTGTACAATGTTCAACTTTCTTTGTGGGGAAAAACCCGAACAATCGCTCAGGAACTATATGGAGCAGAAGACATTATTGCAGATAAAAAAGTGAGGAATCAATTCAACTTACTGCAAGAATCATACGGCGATTTACCAATTTGTATAGCAAAAACACCCTTATCATTTAGTACTGATCCTTTATTAAAAGGAGCACCAAGCGGGCATATGGTGCCTATTAGAGAAGTGAGGCTTGCAAATGGAGCTGGTTTTATAGTCGTCATTTGTGGCGATGTCATGACAATGCCTGGTTTACCAAAACGTCCAGCGGCCGAAGATATCTATGTTAGAGAAGATGGTGAAATAGAAGGGCTTTTTTAAACGACCTGGCTATTGTTTATATATTTAAAAGGACACCCCCACACTTTTAAGCAATTTTTCTCAAAAAAGCCCTATAAAGTGAGGGGGTGTCATTTTAAACTATTTCTGCACAAGCTCCTGACATTCCAGCTTTGAAATTTTCTGTGCCGCTTCGTTCAGCTGCGGCAAATAGGCTTCGAGTTCTTCAATGCTTATTCTTGCACTTGGCGCGTGTACTGCGATCGAGTAACAGACGTCTCCTGCTTCATTTTTGACAGGAACAGCCAACGCGATCATGCCATCAAGATATTCACCGCGATCGTATCCAACCTCTTCTTTAGAGATTTGTTTAAGTTGTGAGCGTAAGTCATCAACATCCAATATGGTTTTATCTGTGTACTTGGTTAAATTAACCGCGCGTAAATAGCGTTGCTGCCACGAGGTATTCATATTAGCCAGGAACAGTTTTCCCGCTGCCGTGCAATGTAAAGGTAGATGTGAACCTACAGGCAGGTGAATTCGATACGGCCAGTTACTTTCAACACGATCAAGGTAGATAATTTCGTTACCATCAAGCGCGGTAAGATTACAGGTTTCATTAATTTTTTCTGAAAGGCTCTGTAAAATCATGTGCCTGCTGGCCGTCATCACCGAGTTTGATAACACCGCCGTTGCCAGTTTGCGCAAACGCAGTCCACCGACAAAACGTTTTCCATTGGGTTCACGTTGTAAAAGCCCCTCTTCTTCTAGTTGTTGCGCTATCCTATGTACTGTGGCTTTAGGTAAATCCAGATCTTCTGCAAGATAAGCACTTGTTAACGGTTTATCTGCATTCATTATGGTTTCCAGCATCATAAAAGCACGAATCAAGGTCGATTGCGTTGTACTTTCACTATTAGTTGAATTTTGAATATTCGTTACATTCTTGACTGTTCATATTTGCCTTGAATTGTGAATTTATAGTCCTAAAATACACGTTTTAATTAAATTTGTACATAAATCGGGATAATTTATCTCAAAAATGAAAAATAATGATTGACTATGATTAACGAGACAATTAATCTCGTTTTTCTAAGAAAGTCTGAATAATGACTCGGATTAGCTAGAAAAAACCGAACAAACACCTAATAAAAGGAGAAATACAATGCCAAAGATGACACCCAGTGAAGCATTTGTAGAAACCATGGTCGCCAATGAAGTAGATACCATTTTTGGCATAATGGGATCTGCGTTTATGGATGCGATGGATATTTTTAAGCCTGCCGGAATCAGTTTGATCCCAGTAGTACATGAACAAGGCGGCACGCACATGGCGGATGGTTACTCACGTGCCAGCGGTAAGCATGGCGTTAGTATTGGACAGAATGGTCCAGGCATCAGTAATGCGGTAACAGCTGTTGCAGCAGCCTATTGGGCACACACACCATTAGTCATGATCACACCTGAGTCTGGCACCATGGGTATGGGTCTGGGTGGATTCCAGGAAGCAAACCAGCTACCAATGTTCCAGGAGCATACAAAATACCAGGGTCATGTTAACAACCCAAACCGTATGGCTGAATTTACCGCACGCTGTTTTGACCGCGCCATGTCTGAAATGGGTCCTACACAGTTAAACATCCCACGTGACTACTTCTACGGCGAGATCGATGTAACTATCCCTACACCCAAGCGTCTAGATCGTGGACCAGGTGGAGAGCAAAGCCTAGATGAAGCAGCAGACCTAATCGCACAAGCTAAATTCCCGGTTATCATTTCTGGTGGCGGCGTTGTTATGGGCGATGCTGTTGAAGAGTGTAAAGCATTGGCTGAGCGTCTTAACGCACCGGTTGTAAACAGCTATCTGCATAACGACTCATTCCCGGCGAGCCACCCACTATGGACAGGCCCTCTAGGTTATCAGGGTTCTAAAGCAGCAATGAAATTGATGGCAAAAGCTGACGTTGTAATTGCATTGGGAACACGCCTTGGTCCATTCGGCACCTTGCCACAACACGGTATGGACTACTGGCCGACAGAAGCAAAGATCATCCAGATTGACGCAGACCACAAAATGCTTGGCCTGGTTAAAGACATCTCTGTCGGTGTATGTGGAGACGCTGGCGCGTCAGCAAAAGCAATCGTTTCTCGCCTAGAAGGTAGAGAGCTTGTATGTGATGCAAACAAAGATGAGCGTCTTGCAACAGTAAACGAAGAAAAAGCAGCGTGGGAAAAAGAGCTGGATGAGTGGATCCATGAAAAAGATGCATTCAGCCTTGATATGATCGAAGAAAACAAAGAGTTCGGTTACCCATCACCACGTCAGGTTTTACGTGCACTAGAAAACGCCATGCCAGAAGACGTAATGGTTTCTACAGACATCGGTAATATCAACTCAGTTGCAAACAGCTACCTACGTTTTGAAAAGCCACGTTCTTTCTTCGCAGCAATGAGCTGGGGTAACTGTGGTTACGCATTCCCAACCATCATCGGTGCGAAAAAAGCAGCTCCACATCGTCCTGCAATCTCATACGCGGGTGACGGCGCATGGGCAATGAGCATGATGGAGACCATGACCTGTGTGCGCCATGACATTCCTGTAACAGCGGTTGTATTCCACAACAAACACTGGGGTGCAGAAAAGAAGAACCAGGTTGATTTCTATGGTCGTCGTTTCACCGCCGCCGAGTTAACCCATCAGGACTTCTCTGCAATCGCACGCGCCATGGGTGCAGAAGCAATTACGGTTGATAAGCTTGAAGATGTAGGACCTGCATTGACTAAAGCAATCGACATGCAGATGAATGAAGGTAAAACCACCATCATCGAAATCTTCACAACGCGCGAACTGGGCGACCCGTTCCGTAAAGATGCACTCAGCAAGCCGGTTCGTTATCTTGAAAAGTACAAGGATTACGTTTAGGTTTAGTTTGCTAGGTATCTAGCAAAATACAAAAAGCCCTGATCGACTTTGTCGATTGGGGCTTTTTGCTTTTACAAGCTCACCAAGAGCCAAAAAGTTGATTTATTAGCTCCCCAGAAGGAGCAATAAATCATCTCGACTAAATCATGAAATGATTCGAGAGGTGGTCGATCACAATTCGTTCTTAATAAATATGATGTTGTCTAAGATTAGTCGATGTCTGGTTGAAGTACCGTATGAATTATTTAGCACCCCCCTACTTTTAGGCAGTTTTTGAAAAAGTGGTTAAAAGTCGGGGGGATGTCTTTTATTCTATACTCAGCTAAACAAGTTATAAAAATACCTTAAGCATTGAGCTTGTTACTGGTTTCTATTCTGTCTAGGCACATGGGGATCGCGAAAATAATTATTTCGAGATTATCGATCGGGAAAGCCTGGTTAAATCTCCTTAGGCAGGTACTTACTATTGAAACCCCTTAATCGCACCCTATTCCTTTGGCTTGTGGCCGGATTTATTCTTTTAGCCAGCGGTTGTTCCAACGCCCCGAGAAAGGATGCACGCGCCGAAGCGTGGGGTGGTAAAAGCGTGGGGAGTTTCCCTTATAACCCACTCGTCTACCATCTTGATCTGTCAATTCTTGCCTACCAGTTGTATGGGCAATCGTTGGTCTGGCCTTTTGATCCCTACTACGAAGAGTTGGGGGATGACCGTGACCGGTTCATCGCGAAGGTGCATGCATGGAGCAAGACGAAAGGCGCGGAACAATTGAGCAATTCCACTGGGTTGGATGCATATCGCGGGCCTGGCATCCTCGCTGGGCGAGCGAACAATCCGCTGCATGATCCCATTCTGTACAACTATGCTCGAATACACCCATGGAGCAGTAGAAGCATCACTAATGCGGATGGCCAATGGATCGAATACATGACGCCGAAGAAGATCACAGGACGGATCAAGGATGTCTATGTTGCCTATCGCAACAGCGGAGGTCTGGATGGCCCAGTGTTACTCGAACAGATCGTGCCCAAGCACAAGGAACGAGCAAAGGACGCCGCTGATGTGTTGCTGGCCTTCGAAGGCGGAACGGGCGGCAAGGGTGAGGCAGGTCAACCAGCCTCACAAAGCCTGATGGGTTTTGTGCTGCTGCGAACCAAACCTGATGGTCGCTATGACGTGCATATCGCCTTTAGAGGAAGTCGCAGCGGATCGGCGGGTCGAGCAATAATCCAGGCGCTCAGTGACCGTGATGCGTCTGGCAATCCGGATTGGATCACCGACATGGGTTATAACCGCATTGCTGCGGGCCAAGGCGCAGATTTCATCACTACGACGAGTGCGGTCAGCCGGGGTTTTGCAAAGAGCATGGAATCCATCTTGCCGCAGGTTTTTCATAGCCTGAACAAGGTCGCTGAGATCAAGCGAGGCGTCAGCCCCGACAATATTTATGTCACCGGACACAGTCTCGGTGGCGCACTGGCGCAGCACTTTTCCAGTGCCGTGCTGCTGGGAAATCAATATGGCCCCGGAAGTGTTGGAAATAAGATGCCGGCAACACTCAAAAACTGGCCATGGAAGCAGATCAAGCTGATTACCTATGGTGCACCGAGGGCCGGTGATGAGGAATGGGCAAAGATGCTGACCGAAACAGGTCTAGACTCTGAGTTCTTCTCCAGCCTGCTCAACCCCATAGATATCAATGCGCTGGTCGTTACAGATCAGCGTATTGTGTCACGATTGCTCAACTCGAAACGGCCGGCGGGTTACCGTGTTTTGATTTCCAGTGATCCCATCTCGACCGAGAAGGTGGGTGGAGGTGGCAAGCACGTGGGCAAGACGATCTATGTCAATGTACCGACATTTCGGGACTTACTTCCCCCTCCCGACTTCGATGCCCACGAGCCAAAGAAAATTCGCAAGTACATGGTCGACAGCCTAGCGGATCCTCGGACACCTGCTATTGCCTGGCGCAGCCGAGAGATGAAAGAGATACACCCCGATCAGAATGACGTGAAGAGAGGTAACGATAAGGAGTTGATGAAACTCGCCGCTGCGATCAAGCGCTACTACGCAGAGAATGGAGTCTGGTTCGACACCGCGGCCTTCGACAGGGACGTCGCGCTCCGCTTGTCGATCGGACGAGGTAACGAGTAAGAAGACCCAGATCCTGTAAGCCATGAGCCCTTTGCTGAAGAATTTATTTATGGCGAACTCTTGATCGCACTTAGGTTAAAAGCTTTTATTAAATAATCCAAACTAACCGATACTTTTGTTGACCGAACGGACCAGTGACTTCTCATGAGTAATAACCAAATCAAAGACACCCCCCTACTTTTAACCACTTTTTCAAAAACAGCCTAAAAGTGGGGAGGTGTCATTTGAAAATTAGTGCTACACGGTAAATCTTAATCAAGACCTATCGAATTTCCCGCTTATAACTAAACTGATCCGCTCGCCCCTTGGTGGTTCTGACTTCCACAATTTTATCGCCCACGGTATAGGTTGAACGGTTCAATACAACCACAGGAGAGCTTTCTTTTATCAATAGTTTAGCCGCTGTGTTCTTATCACAGGCTTCTGCTGTCAATATCTCTTCGGCACGCACGATGGGGATATTGTAGTGATCTACTATTAGCGCATAGAACAAATCCGGTATATGCGTTTCTTCTTTTTCCAGATCGGGAACCATCTCTGCGATCCACCAGGAATTTTCAATAAAAGTTGGTTGATGGTTGATATAACCGATACGCTCGATAAAGAGTAATTCTGTTTCCTCACTGACGCCGAGTTGTTTGCATATTTTTTTCGGGCCTTTTCCGCGCCAGCGGTCAGTTGTGGATTTTCTGATTCTAACTTCTTTACCCTTTTTATCGGCGTAGGCGAAAAATTTAAACAGGCTGTTATTGAAATCGATACGTGAAACAAAAGTGCCCTTGCCTTGATGGCGAAATAACAAACCCTGCCAGACCAGATTATCCAGTGCTTTTTTTACGGTGCCTATGCTGACATCCAGCTCCTTGGATAAACGTGGTTCTGACGGAATCAAATCACCAGGAATGAGTAGCCCGGCGTTAATTTGCTGCCGGATATGCTCTTCCACCTTCTGATAAAGTGGCTGAACCTGTCGATAACTCGAATCAGTTGATTTAGTAACACCTTCATTTATATTGTTATTTTCAGTCATATTTTAGTTTATCAATAATTAATTTGACAATGTTTAATAGAGCTACTATCTTTAATACACCTCAACTCATATATATGAGTTGCATGAGTACTTTAAACTACTAAAACTATAGATTAAAACCTTCAGTAATTCCAGCATACTGAAAAAGCCCATAAAGTTTGGTTTGAAATTGAATTTAATTAGAGAGGAACTACGTGGAATTTCTAAATTATTTCGGCAATGTTTTTACCATCTATCACATGTCACTTTTAATCGGTGGCACAATCGCTGGGCTAATCCTCGGAGCTCTTCCCGGTTTAAGCCCAACTATGGCTGTCGCCTTGATGATTCCCTTCACCTTTCATATGGAACCAGCCGCTGGACTGATCTTACTAGGTGCTATGTACACATCCACGGTCGCAGGCGGTGCAATTAGTGCAATATTATTAAATGTTCCGGGAGCACCTGCAAATATTGCTACCGCGCTCGATGGACACCAATTGGCCGCAAAAGGACGAGCTGCAGAGGCTTTGTATTACTGCTTTACCAGTTCATTTGTGGGTGGCATCATTGGTATCATTGTACTGATATTTTTCACTCCTCCGCTGGCAAAACTGGCGCTTCATTTTGGACCTACGCAGTTATTCTGGATCGCAATTCTGGGTATAACCATTATCGGCACTATTGGCAGTAAATCGGTTATTACCGGGCTGCTTTCAGGAGTTATCGGAATCATGTTATCCACCATCGGCGAAAACCCGATGCTAGGCGAAGATCGCTTTGTTTACACAGAACATCTAGAAAGCGGCATCCATATCGTAGCTGCCTTGATTGGCTTATTCGCAATACCACAAGTAATCACCTTGCTTGAAAAATCAAAAGATAAAACCGAAGCGGCTGTTTATGAACTTGGCGAATCGAATGTATTTAAAACCGTTTTGTATAATCTCACACGGATTAAAGCATTGTCGATTGGATCAATCATAGGCGTCATTGTTGGTGTAATACCCGGCGCTGGAGGTCAAATTGCAGGTCTGGTGGCTTACGATCAAGCAAAAAAACTGAGCAATAATTCTGACAATTTTGGCAAGGGCGAACCCGATGGCGTAATAGCTGCAGAATCTGCCAACAATGCGATGGTTGGGCCTTCACTTGTGCCTTTACTAACCTTAAGTATCCCAGGCAGCCCGACGGCAGCGGTATTACTGGGTGGTCTATTGATTCATGGCCTGTTTCCCGGCCCCAGTTTATTCACCGAACATGCCGAAGTTACCTGGACATTTATAAACTCATTATTAGTCGCTCAGGTCTTCATGCTGGTTATTGGTCTATTCTTAAGTCAGCACAGTGGCTGGATTATGAAAGTGCCCTCGCACTTTATGGCAGCTACCATTTTTATCCTGTCAGTATTCGGCACTTACAGTATTCAGTCGAGTTATTCTGATGTTCTGATTATGGCCACTTTAGGTGTGCTGATGTATTTCGGCAGCAAAATTGGCTTCAGCCCTGCGCCACTTGTACTTGGCATCATTCTTGGGCCGATTGCAGAAAATAATTTCTTGCAGGGGCGTTTAATTGGCGCGGCTGGTGATGGAGTATTTTCCTATTTCACAGCAGGTCCATTGAACCTGATTATGATTGCACTGGTTATCGCTTCGATCGCCTACAGTGCCTACACTGAATACAGGATTCGTAAACAACAAATATTGTATGGAGGTCTTAAAAAATGACCTGGTTTAAATCTAAAGACAACATCACCGCATTTGTCGCTACATTGATTGCGGTTATTGCGCTGGCTACATCATTCTACAAAACCGATCCGGACGTTTATCTATTCCCGAGAATTTCAGCAGTCATTATTGCGCTATTAGCTGTAGTTTTGCTGCTCAAGACGTTCATGGGAAGCAGTATCAAAACGCTTAGCGAAGCTAAACTGATAAACTGGAAGACCTTGCTTCCTGGCTTGATCATCGGTCTGGTTTATCTGCTATCGCTGGAAATCATTGGTTTTTATGTATCTTCATTTGTTGCTTATTTTGCCATTTGCGTTGTGTATGGCAAATGCGACATGTTAAACGTAAAAAGAGGCCTTTTTAAAATCGGGGTCTCAACAGTATTCATGGTAATTTTATTTTTACTATTCTGGAATCTGTTGCATGTACGAACACCCACCGGCTTTTTAATTTAGTACGCCGGCTATTATCCATAAAAAACGACATCACATCCCTAAGGAGGATCCCCATGAAACACCCAAGTAAAAAAATATCTAAACTCAGCCTGGTTTTGAGTGCAAGCATACTCGCATTTAGCGCAACCACTATGAACGCAAATGCCGAAGCCTATCCCGAGCGTCCTATCGGCGTGATGGTTGCTTACGGCCCAGGTGGCGCAACTGACTTTCAGGCCAGAATTGCAACCTTGTCTTCTGCGCTAATGGACAAGGATGATAAGCCTGTCTCTATCGGTCAACCGATTTACGTAACTAATAAGCCCGGTGCTGGTGGACGTAAAGGATGGAACTGGTTTGTTGAAAAAGCACCTGCAGATGGCTATATGTTAGCAGCCTATAATGTTCCGCATTTCATCGCACAATCTATTGTTTTTGACACTAAATACAGCGTAGATAACCTTGAGCCTGTCGGTAACTGGGGAGCTGATCCCGCTGTTTTAATCGTTGGCAAAGACAGCAAATTTAACACGGTTAAAGACCTCGTCGATTTTGCTAAAGCAAATCCCGGAAAAGTCACCGTAAGTGGTGCTGGCAAGTTTGTCGGACACCATATTGCACACCTGCAACTGGTAAAAGCGACTGGTGCTAAATTAACTTATATTCCTGGCAAAGGTGGTGTAGACGCTTTGAAACTGGTTAAAGGCGGACAAGTAATGGCGGGCTTTAATAACCTGTCTGATGCTGCACGTGCTACTGACGATATTAAGATACTCGCAGTTGCCGATCTTGAACGTCACTCATTCTTGCCTGATGTACCCACTTTAAAAGAGTCCGGTATTGATGTGGACAATTCGAGCGTTAACTTCCGGGGACTTATGGCGCCTAAGGGCACACCACCAGAGGTTATTGATTATTTAGCAAAAACTGTTCCTGTGATGTTCAATGACAAGAAAACACTTGGCAAAATGAAACAAACCAATTCACCGGTAAAAATCATGAACCGTGATGAGGTTGTTGCGATGTGGGCTGAAAGACAAAAGTCCTTAGCCGAACTACTTGCAGAACTCGTACAAAAGTAAGTAAGGCATTGGTGTACTGATCCTGATTTAGTGTTATCAGTGCACCAGTTCTTTATTCATGACATTAGCTGTAAAAATTGGTAAAACAAAATGACCGAAAGCAATCAGCAAACAACCTCTAGTGCAGTATCTGACTTAGTCTCCCGGGCTCAAAAAGCTCAGAGGGTTTATGAACACTATACACAGCAACAAGTTGACGAAGTGGTTACTGCCGTCGCCTGGAGTATTATGAATCCGGCCAATAATGCTGAACTGGCATCAATGTCTGTCAAAGATACCGGTCTTGGCAACGTAGAAGATAAAATTATTAAAAATCACCGTAAAACGCTTGGTCTTTTACGTGATTTAAAAGGCAAGAAAACCGTTGGTATCGTTGCCGAATATCCTGAACTGGGTCTGGTAGAAATCGCCCGCCCTGTCGGAGTTGTTGGTGCGATTGTACCTTCAACCAATCCAGCTGCAACTCCGGCAAACAAAACCATTAATGCCTTAAAATGCAGGAATGCAATGATTCTTGCGCCTTCTCCTAAAGGTGCGAGCAGTTGTAAAAGGCTGGTTGAACTCATGCATATTGAACTTGACCGGGTTGGCGCGCCGCGTGATTTAGTCCAGCATTTACCCTTCCCCATCAATAAAGCAGATACACAGCAGCTGATGAAGGAAGTTGACCTGGTCGTCGCTACAGGCTCGCAGAATAATATGCGCGATGCCTATGCCAGCGGTACTCCCGCTTTTGGCGTTGGTGCGGGTAATGTTGTCTCGATAGTCGATGAAACCGCCGATATTAATGCTGCTGCAAAAAAGATTGTCGCCTCAAAGGCATTTGATAATGCCACCAGCTGCTCTTCTGAAAACCAACTTGTAATCGTAGACAAAGTCTATGATGAGATGATAAAGGCATTGGCTGATAGCCACGCCGTGATGCTAAATAATGCTGAACGCGATCAGGTTTGTAACAATCTCTGGCATGAAGGTCATCTAAACCAATCTTTGATTGCGAAAAAGGCGCATGAAATCGCAGCGCTTTGCGAGATCACAACAGCCGGATCTGAAACTGCAAAAGTTTTGCTAGTTGAATCCACGGGTATAGGAAAGGAACACCCCTTATCAGGTGAAAAACTTTCCCCCGTTTTAACGGTTTACCGTGCCACTGATTTTGAACATGCCAAAAATATTGCGAATCAGATCATGGACTACCAAGGCAAGGGACACTCTATCAGCATACATACCAATAACGATGATCGTGTGCTGGATCTAGGTTTAAATATGCCAGCCTGTCGAGTCATCGTTAATCAGGCTCACTGCTTTGCCACTGGCGGCAGTTTTGATAATGGCATGCCCTTTTCCCTCTCCATGGGTTGCGGCACCTGGGGCAAAAACAATATGTCAGACAATATGAATTACAAACACTATCTGAATACCACGCGTATCGTTAGAACGATTCCGGAAAACAAACCGAGCCTTGCATCCATTTTCTCAGACTACTGGGATGCACATCACATTGACCCTGTCACTGAGTGAAAGAAATGCAAACAGTTAGAGAAATCATCGACGCGGGTGCAAAAAATCACCCAGACAAGCCGTTTCTGCACGCCACTGAAGGAGTCGAAGGCTCGCTAAGCTGGGCCGAACTTCAGGCTCATGCAAGACAGATCGAAGCCTTGCTTGATCAGGAGAATATCGCACCCGGTGAAACTGTATCCTTCCTGCTGGATAACGGCTACTGGACAACCTTGCTGTTATTAGGCGTGATGTACAGCGGACGGGTAATGTTGGCACTGAATGCGCTCAGCGGGCCAGAAGCGCTCAGTTACGTTACCGAACATTCCGATGCAAAGCTGATTTTTACCAACCCGCATTACCAGTCAAGATTTGCAGAGGTTTTCAAAAACCTGCCAGCATCCACGCGCATTATTGCTACCGATGAAAGCACTGGCCCAGAACTTACTCTTCCTGAAATCAAAGACGCTAAAGAGAGCACCTCACATCAGATTGATGAAAATGCTATCGCCATTTTAATGTATACCTCAGGCACCACTGGCAAGCCAAAAGGTGTATTACTCTCACACAAAAATGTGATTGCTGGCGGACGCAATACCATGGTCGCACATGGACTGACCTCTGATGACATCGCCATGTGCGTGCTGCCGCTATACCACATAAATGCGCAGATGGTTTCGGTAATGGGTGCCCTGGTCAGCAGAGGACAACTGGTTATTGCGCGCAAATTCAGCGCCAGCCGTTTCTGGCAGGATCTTGCTAAATTCAAATGCACCTGGTTCAGTATTGTACCCACAATCATTTCTTATTTGATTGACCACGATGCCGAGGGCGTCCCGGATTCCATCATGCAAGACATCAAGTCACACATCCGCTTTGGACGCTCAGCATCAGCCGCCCTTTCACCCGCAAAGCACCAAAAATTCGAAGAACGCTTTGGCATTCACATTATTGAAACCATGGGATTAACCGAAACAGCAGCGCAGATCTTATCTAATCCAATGCCGCCAGCAACCATCAAATACGGTTCTCCCGGCATTGCTTATGGCAATCAGGCAAAAATCATCAATAAAAATGGTACTGATGCAGAAACAGGAAAAATCGGCGAGCTAATGATCCGTGGTGATAACGTCATGCAAGGCTATTACAAAAATCCCGAAGCGACAGCCGAAGCGCTAGAAGCAGATGGCTGGCTACATACCGGTGATCTTGCCTATGAAGACGAAGATGGTTTTTTCTTTATCACAGGCCGTCTAAAAGAACTCATTATCAAGGGTGGCGAAAACATCGCACCTCGCGAGATAGACGATATCCTTTATGGCCATCCTGCCGTACTGGAAGCCGCCGCATTTGGTATAGATGATGAACACTACGGACAGGAAGTCATGGCATCAGTCGCTTTATGCCCAGGAATGTATGCCAGCGAACAGGAACTACTGGATTTATGCGTCGCAAAACTCGGGCAGTACAAATCACCAAAAAAAATATCGATACTGGAAGAATTACCTAAAGGGCCATCAGGTAAAATACAGCGATTAAAACTCAGTGCTTTTTAGGGCACTGATAGATAAAGCAAGCTGTGAAAGATGTTTTTGAAGACACCCCCCTACTTTTGGGCGGTTTGACGTGGTCAAGGTATTTAGTACAACCTAGTTAAGCCGCTTTTAGTTGTTTCTCAAAATCATTAGGGCAGACATAATCCAACGTCGAATGTAAACGAAAGCTGTTATAGAACATGGAAATGTACTGCACTATATCCTGTCTTGCTTCATTTCGGGTTCGGTAGTCATACCATTGCACCCGTTCCTGTTTCAAGCTGCCAAAGAAGCTTTCGGCGACAGCATTATCCCAACAATTACCTTTGCGGCTCATGCTGCCGGTGATCTTGTTATCCTTTAATAACTGTCTAAAAGCGTCACTGCCATATTGAGAGCCTCGATCCGAATGATGTATTAAGCCTGGCTTTGGTCTTCTTTGCCATAGAGCTATTTTCAACGCATCACAGACCAGTTTGGCTTTTATCTTTTTGCTTGTACTCCAACCAACGACTTTGCGTGAACAAAGATCAATCACAACAGCCAAATATAACCAGCCTTCGCCTGTATTGATATAGGTTATATCTGAGACGTAGACCTGATCTCTATCTGATACATTAAACCGGCGCTTGAGGACATTGGGATACACAGGATTCTGATGGTTACTATCCGTGGTTACCTTGTACTTCTTTTTGCGGCGAACACTGATACCTGCTTCGCACATGAGCTTTCTTCGCTCTGTTTCGGCTAACAACATAGCTCAGGGCATTTAACGCCCTCTTCATCCGACGACTGCCATAGCTAAAGTCAGTGACTATCGCGAGTTCTTTAATCCATTCGAGCATCTCCTGATGCTCTACCGTCTTTTGTTTGTTGGCGGTTACCTTGCAGTAATGATAATAGCCTTGACGACTGACACCCAAAACCCGACATTGCAGGCTGACTGGATAGGTATTTTTATGCTGGGTGATAAACGTGTATTTCACTTCGTTTCGTTGGCAAAAAATACCGTCGCTTTTTTTAGGATGTCCCTCTCCATTTCAAGACGCTTGATACGCGCTTTAAGCTTGCGATTCTCTGATTGTTCTGGACTCAACTTACCTTTGCCGACAAAGGCGTGTTTGTCCTTCTCTTGATATTCTTTGACCCAGCGACTGAGTGCATTGATACCCACTTCAAGATTAAGTGCAGCCTCTGCTCTTGAGTAACCTTGTTCAAGGACGAGACTCACTGCATCCTGTTTAAATTCTTTAGAATAGCTTTTTCTTTTTGTCATAATATTTACCTCAGTTAAGTTTAATATGCTTAACTGGGTTGTATCAAATATTAGACCACTTCACTTTTTACAATCTAGCGCTGTTTTTAACCCCCATTCAAACAAGCCGATCCACGCAGAAAATTAACGTTAAAGATTTTAGTTGTTTGAGTGACGTCAGGAACGAGTTCTAAAATCTAGTTAATTTTTGAGTAGTGAGGGAACCGTTTACGGCTTGTTTGTTGGGCGGCTTTCTTTTGGTTACTTTTCTATAGCTGTTGATAGAAAAGTAACTCGTAGCTCCGCTACGAAACCCTCTTAAATGACACCCCCCACCTTTTAGGCTGTTTTTCACAAAAACTCGCCTTACGAGTCATCGTCATTGCACTCCAACCTCGTCTCAGCTACGCTTCGGCTAGGTACTTTTTCATAATCCTTTTTTAATTAAGTAATGATACTCAATCATGAATCCAGACTTTATCCAGCTCGCTAAACAGAATAAACGCCATATCGTTCTCCCTGAAGGCAATGATGACCGTATCCTTCAGGCAGCGGTTGAAGTCTCGCAAAATGACATTGCGCAGATTACATTACTCGGTGACGCTAAAGCCATTCATACACAACTTGATTCGCTGGGATTAAAACTCGGCAATATCCAGATCGTAAATCCTGACGATACGAGCGATCTCGAAACGTTAAAACAAAATGAACGCTATGCTGAGTTGCTTTTCAAACTTAGAAAGAAAAAAGGCCTGACAAAAGACCAAGCAGTACAACTTAGTCTAGAGCCACTTTATCACGCAGACCTAATGGTAAAAGCAGGTGACGCTGATGCCTGTGTTGCAGGTGTGATTAATCCGACCGGTGATGTGATTCGCGCTGCGTTACAGGTTATAGGCACTGAATCCCCAAGCGCCCGGCTCTCCAGCTTTATTATCTTGCTGATGAAGCCTCCCTTGCCAAGCCCGGTGATTTTCGCCGACTGTGCCATCAATATTGACCCTGATGCCGAACAACTCGCCGATATCGCCTACCAAAGCGCACAAAATGCGAAGGCATTACTGGGTATTGAGCCAAAAGTAGCGTTGCTTTCGTTTTCAACCAATGGCAGTGCAAAAGATGAGCGTGTTGATAAGGTCAGGGAAGCCACAGCACTACTGCATCATCAATATCCCGATCTGAGTGTGATCGGTGATATCCAGTTTGATGCTGCATTCTCAAGCGAGGTCTTAAAGACCAAATGGCCAGCCTCGAACTTTGAGGTACCCGCGAATGTGTTTGTTTTCCCCTCACTGGAAGCTGCCAATATCGGCTACAAAATTGCCGAACGTATCGGCGGCGCAACTGCTATCGGCCCAATTCTTCAAGGCCTTGCTAAACCGGTGAATGACTTATCCCGCGGTGCGGATGTCACTGCGATTATCAATACGATTGCTGTTACCTGCTTGCAGGTTAAAGATTGATTGAATAATACTAAAAAGACACCTTCGGCAACTGCTCCTGCGTTGCTCTACTACGGCACGTCCATGTGCCTCCCCCTACTTTCTAGCGATTTTTATACGGCTACGCCTTAGCCTAAGGGTCATCTTTCTGTGAAAGATGTTGTTTCGCATACGCTCAGCTCACAACCACATCCTTCGGCTAAGCAAAGCAAAATTAATCCTAATCAGGACTCATGAGAAACCAACTCTCTATATGCATGCCAGCTTGCGTGCCCCACTATGGGTAATGTCACCATTAAACCAATAAACGCAAACGCCATACCTAAACCTATCAATGCGACAATAATTATTGCCCAGACCAACATCGCTAATGGATTTTTAATGACTACGCGCAGACTGGTTACGATCGCCGTAATGATGTCTACCTTACGATGCAATAACATGGGAATGGAAACTACACTTATTGAAAAAGCCAGTTGTGCAATGAAGAAACCAAAGAAAGTAAAAAACAGCATAAATTCAACACTTCTTCCTTCAGAAAATAACACTGACCAGCCTTTAGTAATGAGTTCTACGTCGTTGAAAAAAATTCCTGCAATCAAAGCTGCTATACGTAGCCAGATCATTAATAAAAAGCCAAGCACAGTGGCAAAGATCCCCAAATTAATCAGATTAGCTTTGATGACCTTTATAGAATCAAGCAAACAGGGCTTGTCCCCTACTTCAATTTGTCGACTCAAATCGTATAGACCGATGGCAAAAAATGGGCCGGTTAATAAAAAAGCGGTGGTTATAGCAGCGGACCAGATTGGATTCTTCGACCCGATGAAGACCATCAGCAGTCCAATGACAGCAAATACCAGACCATAAACCAGACTAGGGGTTTTCGCTTTTTTTAAGTCAGAGAATCCATGTGCTAACCACCCGAATGGGGCCATCATGTCAACCTTATTAATATGAACGAGTCGCTTTGTTGTAACTTGTGTAGTTTCCCCAGGTGACATATATTTTTTCTCCTTTTATCTCTTTATTACTTATATATTTTTATTTCAAGATGAATTATGAGTATACCAAGAATACACTTTGAGGCATCACTTTGCTATCCACTTTGAGCTGATAACCAGACTACCCATAATTAATTTATCTATTTAAACCGAAAATTCTCAGCTTAAAGTACACCCCCCACCTTTTAGGCACTTTTTCATAAACCTTTTTTACTTAAGTGATGATAATCAATCATGAATCCAGACTTTATCCTGCTCGCTAAACAGAATAAACGCCATATCGTTCTCCCTGATGCTGAACAACTCGCCGATATCGCTTATCAAAGAGCGCAGAATGCAAAGATATTGCTGGGCATTGAGCCTAAAGTAGCGTTGCTTTCGTTTTCAACCAATGGCAGCGCCAAACATGAAAATGTCAATAAGGTCAGGGAAGCTACCGTACTGTTACATAATCAATACCCCGATTTAAGTGTGATTGGCGATATCCAGTTCGATGCCGCATTTTCTAGCGATGTCTTGCAAACCAAATGGCCAGCCTCTAACTTTCAGGCCGCTGCTAATGTGTATATTTTCCCCTCACTGGAAGCTGGAAATATTGGCTACAAAATTGCCGAACGCATCGGCGGCGCAACTGCCATAGGCCCTATTCTCCAAGGCCTGGCAAAACCGGTCAATGATTTGTCTCGCGGTGCGGATGTTGCTGCAATTATTAATACGATTGCTGTTACCTGCTTGCAGGTTAAAGACTAATCGCGATATAAGAATTTCGGTGCACTTCGCAAGAACATAGCTACACTTAGCCTAACAACATTACCCAATACTATTCAAAGGGAGAAAATACTGTTTTGTTAAATAAACCTGAGGCCGTCTATTTTTTTGGCACTTGTCTGATAGACCTTATCTACCCGGATGCCGGAATCTCCGCAATACAGCTACTTGAGCGCGAAGGCGTCAGCGTTATCTATCCCGACCAGCAAACCTGTTGCGGCCAGCCTGCGTGGAATAGCGGTTATCGGGATGAAGCCAGAGAAGTTGCTACATTACAGCTTTCACTATTCAATAAAGATATTCCGATTGTGGTTCCATCCGGTTCGTGTGCAGGCATGATGAAAAAGCACTACCCTGCTTTATTCAAAGGTACCGCCAAAGAATCCGACGCGATTAACCATGCATCACGCGTTTATGAACTCACCGAGTTTTTAGTTGATGTGCTGAATGTAAAACTAGATGATCTCGGCGAGCCACTTGAAATTGCCATTCATACATCCTGCACCGCGCGACGCGAAATGGGTGTAGCGGATAAAATTGAAACTTTAGTCTCGCAATTGAAAAACGTGACTGTTCTGGAACAGGAACACAAAAAAGAATGCTGTGGTTTTGGTGGCACATTCGCCGTTAAACAGGCAGAAATATCTGCTGCAATGGTGGCTGATAAAACGGCCAATATTAAAAGCACAGGTGCCAAACAATTGGTCAGTCAGGATGCCGGTTGCTTGATGAATATCTCAGGCGCATTTGACTATCAGGGCGTTGGGCCGAAATGTGACCACATCGCAAACTTCCTGTGGGAAAGAACACATGCAAAATAATCTGAATAATAAAGAGGCGACCGAAGTAGGTATTTCGGAAATAGAAACCCCGATATTCAAAATCCCCGAATTCAAAGTTCGCGTAGTCAATGCGCTTGCCAATAAAGAAGTGCGGAATAACTTCCGGGTTGCGATGAATGGCTTGATGTCGCGCAGGCTCGATATGTTTCCCGATAAGGATGAGCTGGAAAACCTGCGCATTAAAGCTATGGGAATTCGCGCCAATAGCCTGACAAAGCTACCCGAACTACTGGAGCAACTGGAAAAAAACTGTAGCGCAAATGGCATTCAGGTGCACTGGGCAGAGACTTGTGAGCAAGCGAATAACATCGTTCTCGATATCATGAACAAGCACGATGCAAAAATGATGATCAAGGGTAAATCGATGGTCTCTGAAGAAATGGGCATGAACCATTTTATGGAAGAACGCGGCATCGAATGGCTGGAATCCGATTTGGGTGAATACATCCTGCAACTGGCAGAAGAACCGCCGTCGCATATCGTGATGCCGACTATTCACAAAAACAGAAAACAGATCGCAAAACTGTTTTTTGAGAAATTCCCCGAGATTCCCTATACCGAAGATGTCGATGAATTAACCAAAACGGCACGTGAAGTATTACGTGATAAGTTTTATTCGGCACCAGTAGGAATCTCGGGTGTAAACTTTGCGGTGGCTGAAACTGGCACGCTTTGCCTGGTCGAAAACGAAGGCAATGGCCGCATGAGTACTACTGCACCGCCCGTGCATATTGCGGTCACAGGTATCGAGAAAGTGGTGGAAAAGCTCATTGACGTGCCACCTTTGTACAGCATTTTAACCCGCTCGGCGACAGCTCAACCCGTCACCACCTATTTCAATATGATTAGCTCACCACGTAAGGAAGGTGAAAAAGACGGGCCTAAAGAAGTCCATCTGGTATTGCTGGATAACGGTCGATCCAGCATCTATAGCGATCCCGAGCTACTCGAAACACTGCGCTGTATTCGCTGTAGTGCCTGTATCAATCACTGCCCGGTTTATGTGCGCATCGGCGGCCATGCCTATGGTACAACTTACCCGGGGCCAATTGGGACAATATTCGAGCCACAAAAATCAGGACTGGATGTACACGGTGAACTGACACAGGCATCCAGCCTATGCGGTGCCTGCTCTGAAGTTTGTCCGGTTAAAATCCCGATTGCAGATATTATCAACCGACTGCGTTATGAAGGAACCCGTCAGGACAAAAGCACCACCAAAGGTGCTGGCAGTAGACGAAAAACCTCGGAAGCAATGATCTGGAAAGCCTGGGCACTGGCACACAAAAAACCGTTTATGTACCGCTTTGGTACTAAAATGGCAGCCCGAATGCGAGGACTTATGCCAAGCAAATTAGGCCCATGGACTAGCGTACGCAAAGCACCAAAACTGGCGCCTGAAACACTGCATGAACTGATGAAAAAACGTGCCTCAAAACAAAACACGGGTAGTAACTAATGGCCACAACATCGAATCAATCACGCGACAATATCCTGAATAAACTGCGTGCAGCAAGCTCGTACAGCACAAGCCACACAGAACTGGATCGAAGCGAATTCGCAAAGCACGAGTGGGACAATGACACCCAGTTAAATAAGTTTATCGAACGCATGGAAGCCGTGCGTGCCGAAATACACCAGAGTTCTTTGACTGACTGGCCTGCCCTGATAGCTGAACTCTGCGAAAAAAAGCAATGCAGTAATTTGTTATTTTCAGAAAAAACACCCTGGGGACAGCAACTAGCCAAACAGACAAACCTGCCTGAGTTGATACGTTACGATAAAAATATCGAAGAATGGAAGGAACAGCTTTTTTATCAGGTAGATGCAAGCTTAACCAGCACCCTCGGTGGCATCGCCGAAACAGGCTCGTTAATCGTCTGGCCCAACGAAGATGAACCGCGTTTAATGTCGCTGGTCCCCCCGATACACTTTGCCATTATGGCAAAGAAAAACCTGCACTCAACATTTGCCGAAGCCATGCGCGTAATGGAGTGGGCATCTAAAATGCCAACCAACGCACTGTTGATCTCCGGCCCTTCTAAATCGGCTGATATCGAGCAAACATTGGCATATGGAGTACATGGGCCTAAAGAGTTGGTTGTTATTATTGTTTAGTGTTAACTAAAGACACCCCCCGCCTTTCAGCCACTTTTTCAACTAAACTCCCCCTATGAATCAAGATATCATCAAACAAGGCCTGGACGATATTTCTACTAGAGATAGTGATGTTGCCGAGGCGTTGAAAATATTTGGCTATCCCGAACCTCGCATCCGCGCTCCGGGTTTTGAGACCTTTTTTTCCATCGTCGTTTCACAACAATTATCCACTCATGCAGCATCTGCAATTATGGCGCGCGCCAATGCTTTATTGCCTCAGCTGAATGCGGAAAATGTGATAAATCTGGATGAAGGTCAGCTACGCGAGATTGGCCTTTCGAAACAAAAAGTGAGTTATGTGGAAGGTTTATCCAATGCAGTGATTGCTGGTGATTTTATTCCAGAATCATTAGCAGATCTGGATGACGAAAGCGCAATAAAAAAGATTGTCGCCTTAAAAGGTTTTGGCCCATGGAGTGCAGAAATCTATTTGATGTTTTCACTACAACGCACTGATATTTTTCCATCGGGTGATTTAGCTCTGCTTGTGGCTTTGCAAAAACTGAAAGGTATGGATGAAAAGCCTTCGCCGGAACAGGCTCAACAGATAATTGCTCACTGGTCGCCGTGGCGCTCAGTGGGAAGCTTATTCTTATGGCATTATTACCACGGCGCTCCGACTTAAATTTGCATCATCCAGGACTATTTAAAAACCACGGTTCGATTACCTGCTAAAAATACACGGTAATTTATATGATGTTTAACCGCATTTGCAAGCGCGATGGTTTCAGTATCGCGCCCTGCTGCCACCAACATATCTGATGTAAAAGTATGATCCACCGCCTGTACAGATTGTTCTATAATTGGCCCTTCATCAAGGTCTGAAGTCACATAATGTGCGGTTGCACCAATCAATTTCACACCTCGATTAAAGGCTTGATGATAGGGTTTTGCTCCTTTAAATCCAGGCAGAAACGAGTGGTGAATATTAATCGCACGTCCTTTCAGTTTCTTGCTTAAACCATCTGATAAAATTTGCATATAACGTGCCAATACCACTAAATCAGTTTTCGTTTCTTTTATCACACCCAGTAAAGCCTGCTCCTGCGCGGGTTTATTTTCTGGCGTTACTGGCAAATGAATAAAGCGAATACCTTCACGCTCTGCCATTGGCCGCATATCTTTATGATTGGAAATTATCGCGGTAATTTCCATGGGCAATTCGCCTTTATGGTAGCGATAAAGCAGATCATTCAGGCAATGATCAAACTTACTGACCATGATCAATACGCGACAAGGTTTGGATTTATCGTGGATTTGCCAATTCATCGAAAAACGCTTAGCCACTTCAGTGAAACCATCTTCAACAGCAGCAATATCGACCTCTTCAGATTCAATACGACAAACTGCCCGCATAAAAAATTGTCCAGTATGCTCATCATCGAATTGATGCATTTCGACAATATAGCAGGTCTTTGACCATAAGTAGGAGGTGACATGCGCAACAATTCCACCCGCCGCTGAACAGCTGGTTTGAAGTATAAATTCATTGCTAGTTTTAGATAGCTCAGACATAATTTTTTATTATCTCTAGAAAATAAATATAGAGTGTAAGTCTAGCAGGCAATCTCATTTGCTTTTATCGAAAATACACAATTCTAAAATTAGACTATTATTCCTTATAGAACTACCAAATAAACGACCGCTAATTACTGAATTGAGGATAGAAATGAAATTAGAATCACTTGCATTACACCATGGCTATAAGTCTGAAGCTACCACTAAAGCGGCAGCCGTCCCGATTTATCAGACCACTTCATACACATTTGATGATACTCAGCATGGCGCTGATTTATTCGATTTGAAAGTACCGGGTAATATCTACACCCGAATTATGAATCCAACAACGGATGTACTTGAAAAACGCCTGGCAGAAATGGAAGGTGGAATTGCAGGATTAGGAGTTGCTTCTGGTATGGCAGCGATTACCTATGCGATTCAATGTATCTGCAGTGTTGGTTCTAATATTGTTAGCACCAGCCAGCTTTATGGCGGCACTTATAACCTTTTTGCGCATGCATTTCCCCGTCAGGGGATTGAAGTCCGGATGGTTACACATGATGATTTTCAAGGTTTTGAAGATGCCATCGACGAAAACACCAAAGCAATCTTTTGTGAATCTATCGGCAACCCGGCTGGAAATATTGTTGATATCCAGAAGCTTGCAGAAATTGCACATAAACATGGCATTCCGTTAATGGTTGATAACACCGTAGCGACACCGTTTTTATGCCGACCTTTTGATTTTGGTGCGGATATTGTTATCCACTCGCTGACCAAATATATCGGCGGGCACGGTAATTCCATCGGCGGAATCATTATTGACTCAGGTAAATTTGACTGGGTCGCAAATAAAGCCAGATTCCCGGTACTGAATGAGCCTGATCCATCCTATCATGGTGTTGTCTACACTGAGGCGCTAGGTCCAGCAGCTTATATCGGTCGTTGCCGTGTTGCTCCATTGAGAAATACCGGCGCGGCGCTGGCTCCACACAGTGCATTTTTAATACTACAAGGCCTTGAAACACTGGGGATACGTATGGAAAGGCATTGCGAGAATGCTGAGAAATTGGCGCATTATCTTGAAAAGCATGAAAAAGTAAATTGGGTAAATTATGCCACTTTGCCAAACAGTTCTCATTTAGAAACTTGCAAAAAGATTACAGGCGGCAAGGCATCGGGAATCCTGAGCTTTGGTATAAAAGGTGGTGCTGAGTCCGGTGCTAAATTTATCGATGCGCTAGAGATGATTCTGCGTTTGGTAAATATCGGCGATGCGAAATCTTTAGCCTGTCACCCTGCCACCACAACTCATCGTCAGCTAAATGAGGAAGAGTTAGCTAAAGCAGGGGTAAGCTCTGATCTAGTGAGAATTTCGGTAGGTATTGAAAATATTGACGATATCATTGCTGATGTGAGTCAGGCTCTGGAGAAAATCTGATCCCACAAGTTTCGATCTTGGCGTAAAACAAAACCTCATCATGCAATCAAAGTATGATTGCATGATGAGTAATCTAAATAAAAAATGACACCCCCCCATTTTTACAGGGTTTTTACAAATCCTGTTTTAGATTGAATGGGTTTTCTTCCTTCAATAGTCGCCGAAACCACATAGTCTTCTACACCTAAACCAGGTGCCCAGTCTTTAATGAATTCTCGAGACCCATCTTTGGGTTGAGTCAAAACGTCCACAAAGCCAGCCGCTTCGATATCAGCTTGTAAGTCATCGATCAAAGCGGCGTTGCCGATGCAACCAGCGATAAGCGATGGATCAATTTTTAGCGACTCTGGTAATTGAATGCTCGCTACCACATCAGATATTGCAAGACGTCCACCTGGTTTAAGCACACGGAAGGCTTCGCGGAATACCTGCGCCTTGTCCGGTGACAGGTTAATCACGCAGTTGGAAATAATGACATCTACCGTGTTATCCGCAATTGGGAGGTTTTCGATCTCACCTAGGCGAAATTCAACATTGTTATAAGCGCCTTTAGCGGCATTGTTCCGTGCCTTGGATAACATATCCGGCGTCATATCAATACCAATTGCTCGGCCCGAATCACCAATTTTTGGTGAGGCAAGAAAACAATCGAAACCACCTCCAGACCCAAGGTCAAGCACAACCTCACCGGTTTGCAAACTTGCTATTGCGGTTGGATTTCCGCAGCCAAGCCCCATATCAGCGCCCTCAGGAACAAGATCCAGTTCTGCTTGCGAATAGCCAAGTCGGGTGGAAATTAACATATTGATTGCATCATCATCCGAGGTGCTACAACAGCTTGCTGCCGGTCCATCACAGGTGCTCTCATCAACCGCATTAGCTACTTTTGCATACGCTGAACGTACATTTTCGCGTAACTTGTTTTTTCCACAGCTGATTGTCCTGAAATTACTTTTTCTACCGTTTTGTCGCTACAACAAGCTGGTTCACAACATGATTTGTCATTCATTATTGACTCCTGATAATTAGTTTATGTGAAAAAGTTCGATAGAACTTTTAGTGTTTGTGGCTCAATCCAGCATTCGATGTTTTTACCCTTGCGGCGCATTTCTATAAGCCCAGCCCGGTGTAATTCCTTTAAATGGTGAGATACCGTTGATGGCGCAATATCCAGCGTTTTGCCTATATCACCGACAGTGATCGCGAGTGCATCGTCGAATTTACAGACAGTGCCTGGTGTACAGCAACGTGTTAGTTGACGGAAAATTTCCAGACGGTGAGGATTGCCCAATGCCTTGAACATCTCTGAGTGTGTTTGTACTTCATTACTATAGTTCGACATATTTCGAACTATAGTAACAATATCATGCACTTTAAAGCGTTAATTATTCCAGATCTTAATTTATAACTTAATTGACTTTGAAGACACCCCCCTACTTTTATAGCCTTTTTCGTATTTGAACGTTTATAAAGTTAACTACTACCAATGCCTGTCCTTAATAGAGAGCAAAGTCAACCACTCATAATTTTATTTAATTTGTATAAATCAAGATTCGCTATATTATTATAGTCTAATATCATTAGTTCCTGCCAATCTACGGAAATTCTCATATGCGAAATGTTTTATCTTTGTTGACTATAACTTTGGGCTTTCTTTCTGCCTGTAGCCACGCTCCTTCGCATCTAAACTCTAATCATTCAAATTCTAGCAAAGGCATGATCTGTATAGCTCCGAACGTCCATGTGGACCCTCAGATGCCCGAGCCACAACGCCAAGATTTTTTGCAAACGGTTAAACAGTCAAGAGTCGAAATTACCCAGTTTTTCGGTGGAATGAAGTCATCACCTAATATTTATGCCTGTTCCACAAAACAATGTTTTAGAAAGTTTGGTGGAGTTCCCGCAAAAGCCAAAACAATTAACGATGATACCATCCTGCTTTCCTCAAAAGGATTGGACCAAACAACGCTCACTCATGAATTAGCCCACGCGGAATTTCACAAACGCCTGGGGACGTCACATGTGTGGAATAAAGTCCCAATGTGGTTTGATGAAGGTTTAGCAATATTGGCATGTAAAGACCAGAAATACTCTAAAACTGTTGCGATAATGCCTTTAAATAAATTGGTCAGTCAGGACCAATGGGTAGATGCAGTTCGTAGCAATAAGCCAGCTTATAGCGTGGCGAAGCAAGCGGTTGAAGAATGGTATCGAGGTGTGGGCACAAAGGGCCTACAAGACATGATTAATCGCTTAAAAAGAGGTGAAGCTATTTCTCTGGGCGATACCTTAAATTCCACATACCAGTTAAGCCAGCTGTAAAAACACTTCTTATTGTAATTCACTTTTCGTGATTCATTAGGCCAAACCATCTGTAGTCAATTAAAGATTCGTTTTTTCAAAATCGAGCTAGATATATAGACACCCTCCACCTTTTAAGCCGTTTTTCAGCTATTCACCATCGAGCTCCCTGCTCTGTTATTTTATTGTTTCCAGCAAGTTTTTGTAACCTAATGTAAAGACTTGTAAAGATCTAAACCTTCTTGATATTTAGGCCTCATACTTAGCATAGGTTGAAATAATCTATTTTTAAAATAATATTAATCACAGGAGTTCATTATGAAAAATTCAATATTAATAGCGTTGCTAGGCCTTACAGTAGCGGTGCTTACACCTTCACTTTCATACGCCGACAATGGATATAGATTTGGCCCAAACAAAGAACACAATAAAAAATACAATAAGAATGTTAACAAGGGACATGTTAAAAAACATCCGAATAAGAACAAGCATGTTGCAAGAGCTAAACCGCCAAAGCCACATCATAATGTAAAGCGTCATCATAATAATATTGTTAAGCATCACAACAATAAACACCGTAAAAACTACAGACGTCATGAGCCAAAGACTTCATTTTCGATCACATTTGGGAATACATTACCAGGACTAGTTTATGGTAATAGTTATCCCGAGAGATATGTTTATAACGACTATCGCGTCAACAAGAACAAGAAGATTTACCGACGCTTGGACAATCAGGCGAGACGCATTCAAAAAGGCATCGATAAAGGCCAGCTAGTTCGTAGTGAAAGACGAAGCCTGCGTGAAGAACAAGACCGTATTAACTGGAAAATCTCAAAATTTAAAAGAGATGGCAGATTAGACCGTCGAGAAAGATCAAGACTGCATCAGATGTTAGATGTTGCAGACAACAATATCCGTGACTTGCGCCACAATCGATTAACTCGCGACTCACGTCGTTACAATAAAGACTATGCTTGGCACTAACAAGTAACCGAAAATCATAGGTAATAAAGCCCAGATTATTCTGGGCTTTTTTTATTTAAATCAATATAAAACTAGCTAAATCGGCCAGACAATAAGAATCATCGGTATCGATACTAGCACGACAATAATCTCTAGCGGCAACCCCATTCGCCAATAGTCTCCGAAGCGATAACCTCCTGGACCCAGTATCAGTGCATTATTTTTATGACCTATCGGGGTGAGGAAAGCACAAGAAGCGGCTACGGCAACAGCCATTAGAAATGGATCTGGATTTACCTGTAACTGGTTTGCGATATCAATCGCTACAGGTGCCGCGATAACCGCAGTAGCCGTATTATTTAGCACGTCAGATAAGGTCATGGTAACAATCATCAGTATAGTTAGCACAACCACTGGGCCATATCCTTCACCGAAGTGGACTATATTTTTGGCAATTAGCTCAGTACCACCGGAAGATTCTAATGCAGTTCCGATGGGTATCATTGAACCTAACAGAACAATGACTGGCCATTCGATGGATTCATACAATTCATTGAGTGGAATAATTTTAAAGGCCAACATCAGTATGCAAGCCACGGCCAGCGAAATAGGTAAGTTAAGCAGCCCAAAACTCGCTGCTCCAATAGCACTGGCAAAAATTCCAACAGCGGGCCATGCCTTATTTCGCTGTATTACTTGCAGGTCACGTTCTTTGAGTGGCAAACTGCCCATCCATTGAGCAACACTAGCTAGTTGGTCATCTGGTCCGAGTAGCAATAACACATCACCTGGCCTAAACTTGAGTTTGCGCACGCGTACCCGAAGTTTCTTTCCCTTTCTGGAAATGCCCAACAAAGTGACTCCATGCCGGTAATGCAATCGCAGTGACTCCTCATTCCGACCATCAGCAAGTGAACCTTGCGGAATAGTCACTTCCATTAACGACAAACCTTTCTTGCTGATGCCCTGATACTTTTCGGTGCCAACATATTCCAGGCCCACGGCACCGACAAAATCGTCGATGGCAGTGGCATCTGTTTCTATCACTAAAATATCGCCGTTACTGATTATTTCACGCCGTGCTCGACCGGGCAATCGACTACCCTTGCGAACCACTCCGAGGATTACAACACCAGCTTCATCAACTTTTTCATCAAGTTCCGATACTTTCTTACCAAGAATTTTCGATTTCTCTGGCACACGAACTTCAACAATATAATTAGCTATTTCAAACAGGCCTTTCGATGAATCGTATTTATCATTCTCGATGGGGATTAAGCGCCAACCGATCAAAGTAATAAACAATACTCCAGCGATGGTCACCACCAGACCTACCGGACTAAAATCAAACATTCCGAAGGGTTCACCCAGTGCTGCTTCTCTGTAGCTGGCAATAATGATATTTGGAGGTGTACCTATCAGTGTAATCAGTCCACCGAGAATGGAGGCAAAAGATAAGGGCATAAGCGTCAGTGCAGGGTTACGCTTTGCCTTGGCAGCTGCCTGAATATCGATTGGCATAAGTAGAGCCAGTGCTGCAACATTATTCATGATGGCTGAGAGAACAGCTGATACACCAGACATAATGGCGATATGGAGAGAAAGCTTACGAGCAGAAACGATAATTTGTTTCGCAATCAGTTCAATGGCTCCAGATTTGGAAAGTGCCTTGCTGAGAATCAGCACAAGCGCAATAATGATAGTGGCGTGATGGGCGAAACCATCAAAGGCCTTCTCTTCCGGCACGACACCCAGTATCACTGCGATCACTAGCGCACTGAAAGCAATAAGATCATAGCGCACCTTATCCCAGATCAGCATGCCAAAAACAACGAGCAATAGGACGAACAGGATAAGCTGGTCAGTGTTCATAAGGATTTATTTATGTACAATCTACAAACGTAGCAATCACTACCTCATACAATAAATTAGTCTTTTTTGGATATCTTGTCTTTAACAGTATCCACAACATCATCTGCAACATCTTTTGCCTTATCCATTGCTTCATCTGCTGCAGACTTGACTTCATCAGTGGCATTACTTAACGCATCTGTCACAGACTTTTTACAAAATGCCGGACCCAGTATTTTTGCGCCCATACAGACACCCGTAATAGCGACAAACGCAGTAACGATTAATCCTACAATAGCGAAAAACTTTCCAAATAAAGCTGTCAATAAAAACACCACGGATAACATCGCGAAAACAACACGCAATTCACAGCTTAAATTCTTTTCAAACATAATAATCTCCAGATGAACTGATATAACTTATAGACTAACAAAGTTAGTAAATATATAGCATATTAACTACTAAATAGTATGAAACGAATATTCTTTAATAAATGCTAAACTATTCCTGCTGATATGAATAATTTAAATTTACTTACAGAAGAAGAAATCGAATGCCGGTTACGCAATCAAATTCCACCGACCTATGATGTACCCTCGTCCTATTTAGGCGAACAATGTCGGAAAGCTGCGGTACTCATTCCTTTTGTTCGCATCGAAGATTCGTGGCAAATCTTATATATTCGCCGCGCTGAATCTGATGAAGACCGCCACAGCGGACAAGTCGCTTTTGTCGGTGGTAAAACTGAAGAATATGACCCATCACCCGAAGCCACCGCTCTTAGAGAAACACAGGAGGAAATTGGCGTAGCACCCGAGCATGTTCACATCCTGGGACAACTCAGCCATCATTATTCAATTAGCCAATTCCAGATAACTCCCTTCGTCGGAACACTCGCCTGGCCCTATGATTTAAAACTGGATAGTTCTGAGGTAAGCCATACTTTTACCTTGCCATTAAACTGGCTTGCCAATGACAACAATTTTGAGGTCCACTATCGGCAATTATCAAAAGAACAGAAACCTGTACCAGTCATTTATTTCAATGAATACCAGGGAGAGTTATTGTGGGGGGCCACGGCCAGAATGACATTAGCTTTAGTGAAAATGCTAAAACTTAACCCTTAGACTCCACCTTATATGCTCAATTTAACTCCAGATAGACAATAACTACTCCATTTTTGATCAAAAACTAACCTAAGTTAAATTTTATACTATAGTTTATGTTAGCTTAGTATTAACTGTGAGCCCTCTGGTACGGCGTATATCTGTCTCTCCCGCTATTATCGCTATGTAAAAGTCTCAGCATTAAATTCACAATAGAATTTACAGTTTAATTTAGGTAAGAAATACTTATTTAATTCACAAATAAATCGCATAGGAATAAAAATTATGAATATAAAAATTGCAACATTAACAGCATTAATCGCTCTATCAGCATCAGCATCTGCTGATTGGTTTGACGGTTTTGATAGCGGTTCTGGTTCTAGTTCTGGCTATGGAAGTGGTTCAGGTAATACATCAGGTGCGGGTAACGCGGCTGGTAATACTTCGGGTTCTGGTCAAGGCTGGGGAACAGGTAAAGGCGATGCCGATGGCGAAGTAGATTTTGCTATCAATTTCAAAGGTAAGGGCAGGACAGATATGGATACTGCTGGTAACCTCACTGGTGACAGTCAAGGCGCGGGAAATACTGCTGGAAATTATGCAGGCCGTGGTAACACAGTTGGCAACTTAACTGGAGATGGTTACAGCCGAGGCGGGAATGGGAATACTGGTTACGGATCAAATATGCCATGGGGTGGTAATAACAACAGCATGCCTTGGGGTGGTAATCGCAACAGCATGCCTTTCAGTGGTAATAGCAATAACATGCCTTGGGGTGGTAATCGCAATAGCATGCCTTTCAGTGGTAATAGCAATAACATGCCTTGGAACAGCAGCAATATGCCTTGGGGCAACAATAATAGAGGCTATGCGCCTAACATGGGTTCTGCACCTCAAATGCAAATGCCAGCTCAAGGCATGAGATCGCCTCAAGTTAACTCTGCACAGCGTCCAAGCCATCAGCAAATGATGGCTGCCATGGAACAGCAACGCCTACAATATGAAGCAATGGCAAAACAGATCGAACAACAGCAAAAAGCCATGGCTGCACAACAAGGTGCAAAACAATAAAAACTTCTTCACCCTGAACGTGTTCTAACGGCCAGTTTACTGGCCGTTTTTTTATGGCTCTTATTATTAGAAAAAGGCTAGCGTACTTTTAGCAATATTCACAATCGAATAAATCACTCGATCAAACACCCTACAAGGCTTTTTAATTTACATCTCTCAAAAACCCCTCAAAAGTTCTGGGGTGTCCTTGTGTATATCTATTTTAATTAAGCCCTGATTGCAATTCATGAGTCCGTTCTATAATTAGCGAAAAAGCGCATGCACTTTAATAGGTGATTTTTCCGTTTTTAATCCTGTTTTTTATCAACGTCAACAATGTATCTGCTAGCCAGCCAATTCCTGCCCAGCAGTATTTTATAGTCTGAATCTGCCCTATCATTGAGATTCACCAGCGTTTTAGTGTTTACACCTGAATAATTAATTGTCAGTTCAACAACGTATCTTTTTTCGCGAGACTCAGCATTTTTAACAATTGATTGTTTCACAATTCTGGAGCGTAACTTGAATGCTTTACCCTGTTTATTGGTGATTAGATATTCAATGTTATCCGCAGAAATGTTTAGTATTTTTGCATTGATTGAAGTGGTCGCAGCGCCTGTGTCCACACGCCCTAAAAAGTCAAGGTTGGCTTCTGCTACATTGATTGATACAGTTGGGCCAATGATTTCTTTTTTAGTAATTTCAGAAGTTGACGAGCAACCAGGAATAAATAGTATAGTCAGAGAAAAAATTAGCGTAGATAGTGGTTTTATAACTGTATTCATAGCATTATCACTACTAGAAATTTAAGTGGTTCTAGATATTACATCAAAGCAGGAAATAACTGTGAAACATGTATAGAATTTATAAACTTGAATCTCGTAACAACTTCCAGATAATACGAGGTACCCTCAATTAAAATACCAAAAAGAATTCAACCGCTAGTCGATGACGGCCTGGTTGATGAGGTTCTCAGCCGTTTAATGAGTGGTAAGGAAGCCGACGTCTATGTGGTGCGTTGTGGAAATGATATTCGTTGTGCAAAAGTCTATAAAGACGTAGCAAAGCGTAACTTCAAAAATGCCGTGCAATACACTGAAGGGCGTAAAGTTAAAAATAGCCGTCGCGCCCGTGCTATGGAAAAAGGCTCCAAATTCGGTCGTCAGGAACAGGAAAAAATCTGGCAGAGTGCCGAGGTTGATGCGCTTTATCTACTCGCTGATGCAAATGTGCGCGTACCCGAACCCTACGGCGTGCTTGATGGCGTATTGTTGATGGAACTCATCACCGATGCCGAAGGCAATGTCGCACCACGCCTCGGTGATGTCAGCATGACCGAAGATGAGGCAATCCGCAATTTCGCTATCGTCATGCAGGATGTGGTACGTATGCTCTGCACCGGAACCATTCACGGCGACCTGTCCGAATTTAATGTTTTGCTGGATGAGTACGGCCCGGTCATCATCGACCTGCCGCAGGTCGTCAATGCCTCTGCCAATAACAACGCTAAAGCCATACTCTTGCGTGATGTTGAAAATATGGTCACTTACTTCAGCCAGTTTGACCCTTACCTAAAGGACACCAAATTCGGCGAAGAAATCTGGAAACTCTACGAAGACGGTAAACTCAAACCCGATACGGTTTTAACCGGAGAGTTTGATGAAGATACAGAAGCCGCTGATCTCGATGGGGTTTTAGAAGAAATTAAAGCTGCCTTTGATGAAGAACAAAATCGTCTGGAACGCTTACGGGAAAGTGAAGCCTGATATTTACATTTAATGTCTGTTATCAAATGAAAGGACACCGACCACCTTTCTCGTGTCAGGTATCCGCTTGATCACATCAAACACTCATTTTCATAGCACTTATCTATTTTTCAGCTTGAGGTACTCACAGTATAATCAGGATGCGTTGCTATAAAGTGCTTTAACACCTCATTGAGCTGCTTTACCTGATCTTTGTGACCCTTGCTTTTGGCTATTTCAATATCCTCAATGATGATTTTGCGCAACATCGGCACGCCATCTTCCGCGCTGATAATGTAGTTTGCCAACTCCGCAGCTACAGAATCCGGAATGTGCTCATGAAGCGCAACCGCAGCAATCTCTTCTTCCGTGCATTCGCACATACCAATAATGTCATCGATACTTAACATGATAAAAACTCCCTTTATTATAGAAACCTGATAAATCAGTCCGTAGCATTAAACTGTATTGAACAACAATTACGTGACATCCTCATCTCATGCTTAAAGGATACTCCTCTCAGTGTCCGTTTAATGGCTATTTACACTGGAAATTGGAGAAATCGACGCATTAATTGACACAGGTCAAACTAAAATGACACCCCACTACTTTCAGGCTGTTTTTATCACCTTAATCATTCTTAAGGGTGGCCGCAAGTGCCTTGGATCGTGCAAACTGCTGATAGGTCCAATCTTTTTTATAGGCTTTCTCAAGTACATAATTTAATGAATTCATCATGCGCTCATGCAATACCAGCGCATCTGTTTTCAACACTTGATTACCGCCCTCATCGAAAAACAGGAGTGCGGGCAGCCGGCTAAATGTGGTTTTATCGAACCATTGAGACGGAGTAATGCGTTTGCCATCGGGTAATAAAACAGGTGTTTTATCATCAGTAGGATCGAGTCGCACCACCTGAAATTTCTGAAGTGTGCTTCTAACATCTTTTAGTGTGAGAACATCCTGATGAAAATCCTTACATTCGGCACAACCCGGTTTCTCAAAAATAACCATCAACGGTTCATTCGCAGCGAATTTACTGCGATCCAGGCTGTAAGGTGCGTCATCAAAAAGCGTATCTGCTTTGAGTTGGGTATATGATTTATCCTCAGTAGAACTCTCCATTTTTGATGCCAGAAAATCGCGAAGTGACAGCTCACGATAATGTTGATTAGCAGTATATTCCATCAGCTGAACGAATCGTTCTGGCGCCTGATAACCTACCTGGCGTAATACCACTTTGCCGTCTTTATCATAAAACAATAAGGTCGGCGCAAAACCCACACCTTCTTTTTTTGCAAAATGTTTTACCGCCAATGTTGAACCATCTGGCGCTACCATTTCGGCATCATCAAAAATTTCCAGTCCAACCGAGGCAAAATATTTTTGTACCAAAGCCGCAATTTTATCATCCCCCAGACTTCTGCGGATAAATTGCTCGCAATAGGAACAACCTCTGGTGGTGAATAAAACCATTAAGCCTTTTTTGCCATTTGCTGAGACATCCTGATTGACTTCTGCGAGATCCAGAAAGGGGCTATCGACAAACCATTCAGGGTATTCCGCATGCGTGCTACCCTCAAAATCAGCCAAGGCCGGAGTGCTCAACACCGCAAACAAAATTAGTATAAACAGATAGTTATTGAATAATGGCAGTAAAATAGTTTTCATCTCCAAACTCTCCTTTATATCTAGATGATTTGATTCGGTGACTCTTAGACTCTAATTTTAGTCTAATATAAATGACACCCCCCCACTTTTAACGGCTTTTTAAGTCTGTTTAATCAATCCGGCTTTTGTTTCCATTGATATCCTTCTGCAGGGGGTGCAACTTCAGGCGTGCTAACAACATCAGGGCGATACTTAACTTGCAAACCCTGTAGAAAGTTACGTAATACCTGGTCTTTACATTCTCGGTAATGCTTGTGTCCTGGCTTGCGGAAGAATGCACTTAACTCGTGTTTACCCAATTTAAAACCCGCTTTTTCCAAAGTCTCAAGAACATCTTCTGCCTTCATGTTCATGGCAATTTTCAGTTTCATGAAAACCATATTATTGTTTAGACGTTTTTCAACAGGTGGTTTCGGGCCGTCACGTTTGCCGCGCTTTTCTTCGATGAAATTATTGAGGAAAATTGCCAGTTGGCTGTCGGTCATTTTCTTTTGATCAGGGTCGTCATCTTTTTTTAGCCAATCACTCACCTCGGCGCGTGTGACTTTGTGCTCATCAGAACTGGCCAAGGCCATCATTTTGGAATCATCAAAATTGAATACAAAGCGAATGCGGCGCAAAATGTCGTTATTGTTCACGTAAAAACCTGATTAAATTTAGAATGCACTATCGTAACAGCAGCAATGCAATATAGGGAACAATATTGAACACGATCACTATTATTTTAAACATTCCCAGATAGCCATAAACAGCAAATGCGAACTGTTCTTTGCTGATACCAAATAGACTCGTATGCAACCTGATCATAAAGTTCTTGAGTAATACCACCGATATTGTCGTTAATATTAATAAGCCAACATTGATGATTAACATCCATTTAAATAATTCGGTAAGTTGATCTAAATTCATATTCGGCACTCCTTTCACTTTCTATCTATACGCTTGAAAAATTCTACGTAAATCGAGTCTCAAAGGTATTTTGAGATAATTCTTCTATAATAACTTTATATTTATAGGACATCCCCCCTACTTTTAGGCTTTTTTTTCCATCCCATAGAGTAGACTCATTTCTTTCAAAGGAGACATAAAATGGCAAAGTTTGTATTTATATACCACGGCGGAGATCATCCAGAATCTGAAGCAGACGGTGCCAGGATGATGCAGGAATGGAACGACTGGCTTGCTGGATTGGGCGATGCGGTAATTGACCCTGGACAACCGATGGGTATGTCCAAGACAGTAATGAGCGATGGCTCTGTGGTTCATAATGGTGGCAGTAACCCCGCCAGCGGTTATAGTCTTCACGCCGCTGATGATATGGATGCTGCGCTGAAAATGGCACAATCCTGCCCTTTCCTTAAAATCAATGGCACCATTGAAGTGGCTGAATCTTTTGATATGTAGAATATCCAAATGCTGATTATCACGATTAACAAATAGAAACAAACGTGACAGATTTCACAGAACTTTAAAATTAGATTTGTATACTGCAAAAAATATTTACTAGTACATCAATCTAACACGGAAGTTAACGATGGGAATTATTCGGCTACATTGGATAGTATTAATTATAAACATTTTACTAGTTACAGCAATTTTCATGGGATAAGCGCTTAAAGCATAATCCAGACATCAAATAATAAGACTAGATATCTTTTACAATACACCCCCCTACTTTTGACTCGTTTTTTAAACACTCACCCTTCGGGCCAGCTAAAGCTGTTGTCTCCGCTGCGCTTCGGCTGGGAGTTTTTCAGCTAGAAACTATTGTTGGAATTGCCCAGTAACCAGTGTTAATAACAAAATGATAATAATATGACTTTTGAGCAGTTCTGCCGATGATTTATCATTTAAAATGAACAAATGAATGATGAAATTCGGCAGGCTCTTGAAAAACGTCTTGGGGCAGTTCATGCCAGACAAAGACTAGGAATAGAACAGGATTCTGAACCTAGAGTCTTTGGTGGCGGACTTAATTTTTTCCACCCGGAAAACTGGTACTCCATTCACGCATTGATCAGGTACACACTGAAAATCAGCGGCTTTTACTGGCTCGGGCGCAGCAATAGCCTTAAACATCAGCTGGTTCACAACGATATCAAAATCCCCTATCTACCACAAAGCTTTGATGGTTTTACCCTATTACATTTGAGTGACCTACATGTGGATATGTCTACTGCCGCGACGCTGGCCTTAATTAATAAAATCAAGTCGCTTGAATATGATGCCTGCATCCTTACCGGTGACTACCGCGCAAAAACCAATGGCCCTATTGAAGCCGCTGTGCATGGAATGTTGGATCTATTTGAACATTTAAAATCACCCGTGTATGCCGTGCTAGGGAATCACGACAGCATCCGAATGGTTCCAGAGCTGGAACAAGCAGGAATCCAGTTCCTCATCAATGAAGCCATCGAAATTAAACAGCAAGACCAGAGTATTTATCTGGCTGGTATCGATGACGCCCACTATTACCGTGTAGACAATATAGAAAAGGCAGCAGAACAAATACCCGCAGACAAGATTTCGATTATCATGTCGCACACACCCGAAGTTTATCGTCAGGCAGCACATGCCGGTTTTGATCTATTGTTTTGCGGGCATACGCATGGCGGACAAATCTGCCTGCCTGGTGGAATACCCGTGACTCTGGATGCAAAATGCCCAAGAAGAATGGGCTCAGGCACATGGCAATACGGCAATCTTACTGGCTATACCTCAAGGGGTGCCGGCACCTGCATCGTCGATGTCAGATTAAATTGTCCACCTGAAATAACACTGCATACATTACGCTGTGCCTAAGGAACTCTTAGTCGCGTCCTACTTAATACGGCCTATTTCTGATTTTAAATTTATACAGTATGCGCGACAGACCTAATTCAATCAGCAAAAACAATACTACCAGATACGTTACTTGCCACCAGCCAAGGCCAAGCATTGATGAAACTGCTAATAACGGGAATAACGACTCGGGTATCTGATCTAGTCCAAGCGCCATACTGCTTGGTGCCAGTCCCAAACGTCGCTTTACAAAACTGGATAATAAGTCACCTATCATAGCCCAGACACCGATTAACAGGCCAACCTTCCAAGAAAGACTAAACAGCATGGATGCAATTGTTGCCGTAAATATCGCCGCAATAACTCCCCTATATGTTTTTGATGAACCTAACAAAGGTTGTCCATCTTTCATCTTCCAACCAAAATCAAGTGGCCTTTCAAATCTGTGGACGAAGACCAAGCGTGCAATGATGGGGCTACCATTGGTGATAATCAAAAGTAACAGAAGTTTCAGAATCAGCACTGTGTTTATCCAGACAGTTAGCCAAAGGCTCAATACTTTATTTTTGCATGGCGTAATGAATAATTCTAATTATTTGCTAATTAAACACACCCCCACTTTTAAGCAGTTTTTAAATATAACCTTTTAATTTTGCTTAATACTGGATTACAAAACTACTTGGTAAGAGGAAAACTGTGATCAATATATTCTGGCCTTTTAGCAGCAGTACTTCCATCCAAAGTTGCTGTCAACTCGCCAGTAAACAGTTGATTCCCCTCTGAACAAATCAAGTCATATATTGTCGTTGTTGGTAGCCCTAAGTATAGTAATATTCCCGCATCCGTCAATTCGTCACCATTGCGATTAATAGAAGTAATCTCTAAATCAACCTCTCTTACATTGGTGCACACGGAGGAAGCTGTTGGTACATCAAGACCGTAAATCAATGTTGCATTTAATTTTGATGTATTAGAAACAACACTTGAACAATCAGTTGAACTATATTCATCGATTACAACAGTTGCTATGGTTCCAGCTATTGTAGTCGAATTTATAACACTTATAGGTCCATCTGTTACACAATCAGAAACCCATATACCATTAAATTCCGGGACTCCTGTTGGTGGAGCGAAGTCACCCCCCCCTCCACAAGCAGTTAAAAACAAACTCGACAAGCCCAACAAAAATAGTTTTTTAAACCGATGTGACATATAAATACCCAATCTTTTAAAGAAATATACTGCCATCTAACTTGAACTTATACAACCTATATAACAATAGCTTAGATAATCTATTCTGACATCTGAATTTTATGTATATATAACACCCCCCTACTTTTACCCGGTTTTTGTCAAGTTGTATGCCCCCCAGAATTGTGCTTTTTTTCATTCAGGTTAGATCAATCAGCTTAATAAAAACGCCATGAATTATTTGTGAACATCCAGTATTAAAATGTAATAAAAATCTTATTCTCTCTATTTAAGAGTATAATAATATACTTATGTAATTTTGATGAAATTCACTAAATGACAAGCTTAAACGTAAATACAGATATTTTAAGAAACACTGGTGTTGGTCTCGATCCAGCTACAAATAGTAATGTCGCTTTACACAAAATTGTGATTGTCGGAGGGGGTGCAGGTGGTGCTGAACTAGCCAAAAAACTCGGTTCAACCCTAGGCAAACGTAAACAGGCTGATATCACCCTGCTGGATTCAAAACTCACACATATCTGGAAACCTTTATTGCATGAAGTAGCAGCAGGAATGCTAAACACCGGTGCAGATGAGCTTGAATATATGGATCATGCTTATAAAAACCACTATCGCTTTAGACTTGGTTATATGGATGGTATTGATCGTGAAAGTAAAGAAATTCTGGTCGCGCCTACGACTGATAAAAAAGGCTCCGAAATCATTCCACGCCGACGCTTTAAATACGATACCCTGATAATCGCGGTGGGTAGTCTAACCAATCACTTTAATATTCCCGGTGTCGCTGAAAATTGTTTATTTATTGATTCACTTGAAGAAGCCAAAGACTTTCAACAGCACCTAATGAAAAAGATGATCAAGGCACAAACCCGCACTAAAGCATTGCGTGAGGGTGAATTGCACGTTGCCATAGCCGGCGCAGGCGCAACCGGGATTGAATTAGCCGCCGAATTATACGGTGCAACCCATCAACTGGTAGCCTATGGCTTTGACCAGATCGAACCCGATAAAGATATTAAAATCACCATTATTGAAGCATCGGATAAAATCCTCCCAGCTCTACCTGAACACTTATCTAACACAACATTAGCCGAACTGAAAAAGCTCAACATTGAGGTAATGACCAATGAGCGTGTTATTGAAGCAACGAAGAAAGGTTTTAAAACCGAAAGTGGAAAATTCATCCCCGCAGAAATCACTGTGTGGGCGGCAGGCATAAAAGCACCGGAATTTCTCGCTAATTTAGTTGGGCTGGAAACCAATAAAATCAATCAGCTGCTGGTAAAAACCACCTTACAAACCACCAATGATAATGACATATATGCCTTTGGTGATTGCGCCAGTTGCCCGATTCTTGATAAACAGGGTAATACCATTGGCTTCGTGCCACCCAGAGCACAAGCTGCGCATCAACAAGCATCATTCATAGTAAAGTCGATCAAAAACCGTTTCAATAAATGGCCCTTACCTGAATACAAATACGTCGATTACGGATCATTAGTGAATCTCGGCAAATACAGTACCGTCGGCAATTTAATGGGTAACTTATTGGGCAGATGGTCAAAAAGTTTTTTTATAGAAGGCCTTATCGCACGGCTTATGTATAAATCTTTGTATAAAATGCACCTGCTTGCGTTGCATGGATACACACATCAAATACTACTCACCATTGCTAATTTGTTAACAAAACGTATGCTTAAGCCACGTTTGAAATTGCATTAATTATTGATTTATAAAAAACACACCCCCGCCTTTTCGGGTGTTTTTATATCACTTTAGAAAAACTCTGCTGGGTCGTTTGTTGCCGCAAATGTTCATCAAACACCATACAGATATTACGGATCAACATGCGCCCGCTAGGGCTGACCTTAATATCACTCTCAGAAACACTGAGTAGCCCATCAGCCTGCATGGCTTTTAACTCTTCGAGTTCTAAAGCGAAGTAATCACTGAAGTGCACACCATATTCTTTCTCGATTGCTTTGAAGTCCAGTTCAAACTGACAACTCAATTGCTGGATGATAGTGCGACGTATTAGATCATCTTCATCCATTTCAAGGCCGCGGATTATGGGCAGTTTGCCCGCATCAATCGCGGCATAGTAGCCTTCCAGATCTTTGGCATTCTGGCTGTAGCAATTGTGCACGCTACTAATCGAGCTGACACCCATCGCTACCAGGTCACATTCTGAATGTGTGGTGTAACCCTGAAAATTGCGGTGCAAACTACCCTGCGCCTGTGCAATAGCAAGCTCATCATCGGGTTTGGCAAAGTGATCCATGCCGATGTATTCATAGCCGGCACTAGTTAATGTATCGATACTGTTATGCAGGATTTCCAGCTTATCACTGGAGCTGGGCAATTCATCGGCATTGATGCGGCGTTGGGGTTTAAAGATATGTGGCATGTGCGCATAGTTGAAAACTGACATGCGATCAGGATTCATCTCAATTGCTTTTTCCAGGGTTTTTGCAAAGCCACCAACGGTTTGCAAAGGCAGACCATAAATCAGGTCAATACTCACGGAGTGTGCATCATTTTCACGGCAGGCATCTATAATCGCCTGGGTTTCATTAATCGGCTGAATGCGATTTACCGCTTTTTGCACCCTGTCATCCACATCCTGTACGCCAAGGCTAAAACGATTAAAGCCAACTTCGCGTAGCAGCTTGATCGTCGCTTTACTCACACTTCTGGGATCAATTTCAATTGAGTAATCGCCTGAGTCGTCATCTAACAAGTTGAATGTTTTGTGTGTGTAATCCATTAGAGCTTTTATTTCATCATGCTTCAAAAATGTCGGCGTACCACCGCCCCAATGCAACTGTTCAACCACGCGTGACTTGTCAAACAGGCGGGCTTGCATATCCATTTCACGATACAGATAATCCAGATAGACAGGCGATTTAGAATAATCCTTGGTGGCGATCTTGTTACAGGCACAATAAAAACAAATGGTGTCGCAAAAAGGAATATGAAAATACAGCGATAAGGGATCCGCATTATTATTACTCACCTCGGCATGCTGGCGATAATTCGCCTCCTTAAACTCGGGAGTAAAAGAAACCGCTGTCGGATATGAAGTATAGCGCGGGCCCGATTTGTCATAGCGTTTAATCAGGTCGGCATCAAATTTGATTTTCATGGGCAGTGAGTTCTCAGTTTAGCATCAGTGAATAGTATTAATTGTAGTTTAACAATGCCGGAATAGACTTGATCTGTATCATGATAGTTAAGGAGTCTTTGATTAAGCACACCCCCCACCTTATTAAGCGGTTTTTGCATAGTATGTTTTGAGTGGTTTCTTTATGCTGGATTATCTCTAATCTATACCGCTATCGACTATCAGCCATTATCATATCCAGATCTCGTTGTGCCTGCTTTTGTTTTACCAGGTCGCGGTCTTGCAGCATCTCGCATTCATCCCTAATCATTTCCGCGATTGTCACAGGATAGAACCTGCAATCTTCAGGCCGATCGTAATAGATATCACAGGTATAAACAGTTGAATCAGGCGCTTTCTTCAGCCACGGACACAGCTCTATTAGCTTGCCAGTCTCAGGACTCATCCAGATCTTGCCATCGCTAATATACTCAGCGATTTCAGGCCTGAAAACATCCCAATACTCTATTTCATCTGCCGATGCGGAAAGCTGGCCGTTACTATACTTTACGCAACATTTGCCGCATGAGTTGCATTCTTTGATGTTGACCTCCCTGTTATTTAGCGAGCTTTTAGGTTGCTTTGTTTGCAACCTTAACCTCGATTATGTCGCCGCTTTTTGGCGACGAGTTTGATCTAGGGCATTGATAAAAGATTACCCCCCACCTTTTAGATGGTTTTAATCAGATAAAGGCATGTTCAGTTGTTTTAGCGAATATGCCATAGGCGCTCTGCATTACCATGCGCGATGAGGTGAGCAACTTTAACCGGGAGTTTCCCAAGTGCTGGCTTCCAGAACTTCATTTGTTTTAAATAAAAATCGCTCCAGTGCTCAGAAAAAACATTATCTAGTGCAAAAACGAATCTCTCAGGATGTTTAATCAAGAGATTGCGCCACACAGGTGCGAATTGCTCCCCTTTAAATACGTTTACCCAAGGTTGATTCGAGCTTTTAATGGCTTCAGGATTTGTCCATCCCATATGAAAATACAAGTTTTTATGTCTGTTAATCAGTCGCCTGGTCTCGTCTGGTTTCAATTGCCCCATGTGAGTAAGTACAAATGGCTGTCTGGAATAGTTATCGAGTAAACTTTCCAATGCATCCATATAGCGCTTTTTCTTTTCCCCATGCAAGGCACCAAATTCGATATGTATTACAAATGGCCAGCGATTATCAATGGCATATTTAAGCGCGGCAGCGACTCGTTTATCCTGCGGATAAACCGCATACTCTGGTGCCTTATTACCCTTTTTTGCATGATATAGAAGAATTTCCGCCATGGCAGCGTATTTTCGGCTACCAACCTGAGTCTTAAGTGAATTGTAGTATTTCTTTGATCCGGCAATATAGGGTTGACCTTTAGTTCTTACTGCTGGCGTTATTTTGTCACGGTGCTTTGATGCGAACTCAAGAAGATCCTTTCCCTTCAATTGCCCACGGGCAGACAAGATCGTATGTCTTACGCCACCTTGTTTCATAAGGGATATAACTCTGTTCAAGGGAACTACCTTATGATCAACTTGACTGTGTGCATCAATAAAATAAAGTGGTTTGCCATGCGCGCTCACCGCAAGGGCCATCGTAATAAGAAACGTGAAAATAACGTCCGACCTAATTATATATTTAATCATCCTTGCCTCACTTTGATTTTTTGGCTTTGAGCTGACGTAATTTTTTGCGTTCCTGTTTATTAGGCACATGCTCACGAGTAGCTAATACATCTTTCAACTGTTTGTAAGCCTGTTTCCATTCAGGGCTATCTTTGTATTCGATGATGCCTGTTATAGATGCCGAAGGTTTAGCCTCGTAAACGCCATGATCGGAAGCAACGAATGACTCTTCACATTTGAGCAAAGCAACACGGCGGCTCATCAATGTGCCGGTATGCATTTTTTCAAGCACCTCAATCGTTTTGATTTCAACCTTACTCACCATTTTTTATTACCGACCAATAAAAATACACACTGAATAGTTTAACGTTTAATTCACATATTAATTAAACATAAGTCAAAAATGAGTGAGAAAGGTCGTTGAATTCACACCCCCCTATTTTTTAGGCGGTTTTTTGCTGCAACACATTTTAACAATAAACTGCTTGGCATATTGCCCAAGTGCATACGGTCTACAAATTAATGTCGCCTGCTTAATGCTCCAACAAGCCAAGTAGCACCCGATAATATTCATCAGGGTTTTCTTCCCATGGAAAATGCACACAGCCTGTTAAAACATGGTGTTTAGAGTTATTGAGTAAACGTCTGTACTCACTCAGACTTTCAGGTTGCAACACATCATCACGGCAATGAATCAGACCACTTATCTTGTTTGATAGTTGCATGATATCGGCATCAATAAGTGGCGCATTTTTATACTCTTCCCAGATTCTGACATTTAACTTATTATTAATATCCACTTGCGAAAAATTTAAAGCATAGTCCCACCCTTGTTTAGCATCCGCAAAATAACTGGCAATCTTGCTTCGAAAATTATGAAGCTGTTCTGCAGGTGTACCTATATCATCGAGTGTCAATCTTGAATCAATTTCAGGATGACTATAGAGCTTACTCTCAATATGCTCCATACTGAATAGGGACGGATCAACCGGATTATTTAATACCAGTTTACTCACCCGTTCAGGATGATTTTTAGCAAAGAGCAACACCTGCAAGGCCCCCCATGAGTGCCCCCAAAGCACCACTGGCTCTTTTGGTAACACCTCATACATATCTGCAAACCACTGGGACAAGACAGGCTCATCTGGTTTTAAAATTAAGCCCGTATTCTCACCAACACCGCGCATATCCCAGCGGCACACCTTGTAATTTTTACTTAATCTTTTTTGTATAGGTTCCAGATTCCAGGTCGTAAACGCAGGCCCTCCTCCAATTAGATAAACCAGAGGACCCTGACCTTCACAACTTACCTTGATTTCAGCAGCTGCAATCGAATGGCAGTAAAACAGGATGAATATAAAGAAAAATCTCAAAAAATATTTCATACAAGTACATTATTTTTCAGTGAACTTCATAGGCGGAATCGACAACACAATAATTAATTCGTCATTAAAGGAAAAGGCTGGAAATAATAGCCAGCAGCTTATCTGGCAATTTGCCTTCAAAAAACAATTATTTGTCCGTGACGGTAGAGTTGATTCACAAAAACATTCATTAAATTGATATAAATCATAAGTGACGATCCATTACTGTATACAATATACATTAGAGTTTACGCATTGATTGTCATCGATTGATATTCAATGCGAATCACATGAGGGTTTCTATACATTAGAGTAGCCTCGATAGGTTAAAAAAGGAGAAATAGAATCATGAATGATAAAGTTGCAGATGTTGTTGTACATATTGATGAGACACTGACAGCGGATCGGTTGAAGTCGCTTGCGGATGCCATACGTGGGGTAGACGGTGTGATAAGCGCCGGTGCTCAGGATAAGACGCCACACTTGGTAACAGTGCTTTATAATCCTGACAATGTAAACTCGAAGGAAATTCTGGACAAAGTCAAAAAAGAGGGTTGTCACGCTGAACTAGTAGGAATATAGGGATTGTTATTGTAGTCGAGACGTGATTAAGTAAGAGTGTTTAAAAATCTGTTTCAATCCACTAAGCTCTGTCAATAAAAGTGATAAGTGTTCGTTTCACTATGATTTTTTGGCTTTGAGTTGACGTAGTTTTTACGCTCTTGCTTACTTTGCACATGTTCGCGATTAACAAGAACATCTTTTAACTGTTTGCAGGCCAGTTTCCATTCAGGTGTGTCCTTAAATTCGATTAACCCAGAGCTGGAGCGAGCCGTTTGATCCGATAGCTCAAACGAATCATCGCATTTAAGCAGTTCTTACCTACGGCTCATTAAAGAGTCTGTGTGCATTACCTCAAGTTTGGCAAGTGTTTTGGGTTCTACTTTGTTAGCCATTTGTTTCTTTATAATCTATTGAAAGAGATTATAAATACACCCCCCACCTTTTTAGGTATTTTTACTTCGGGCCATCATTAAAAAACAAATCTGTTGTCTCGTTTCACTCGGCTCATTGAGTTTTTTGAAATGATCCTAGCACTTATGATGAGCTCAGCACTAGATCACCTGTAAGGCGAAACTAGCACTTAGTTCGTGTGGGTGATTTTTTGATAATTAATTTTTAACGGCTGAACCATGTGGCGGAGGTCCATTGGGCCGACAGTCGCGCTTGAGTCATTTTTTAGGCGTAACCATTCGCCTTATTCATTTTTGTAAAGCTAATTCCGCTTCAGTTTTAATGCCAAATTTTTTCATCAATAATCTTGGTGGACAGAAGCCGGTAAATGAACTTTGCAGGCAGTTAAATCCGACAAATAAAGTAACCCACGTCCAATATGGGTGATGAAACAGAGCCAATAAAGACGTGATCATAACCATGATCCCTCCAAATGCAAACAGTGTTCGCTCTATAGACATAGCATTACCTCTTGTGTTTATCTTGCGTTGAATAAATATTTCTAAATGTCGTGCGCCTAACAGTATATTAAAAAGACCGATAGCCTTCTACACAATTATCGTGTCGCTGGACTGATTATTTTACTTGCGTAGTTTCGAAAATACTTCATAAGTGTCTTATCTACAACATAAATATTTCACTTTATCAGCTTTCTATCCGCATTAATCGTGCCATCGGCAAACATCATTTTTCGTTTTTTATATAGTTTTATGAGATTGTTCAACGAAATAGATATAATAAAGACACCCCCTACTTTATAAAGGACTCTTCTAGTTCTAAATAAAGTAGTGACTAAGACAAATAATTACTTGCTTATTGATCAGCTTTCGCTTGAAACCATTTTATTAGCGAATCTTCGGTTTACGGCTACGATCATCGTCCATCAATTTAACCAGCTATTAAGACAGAATGTTTATAGTAGACTATATTCTTAATGTGGGAACGGTAGATTACCGTTAGAAAGAGCATAATGTAAAACAGAAATATATCCGCGGCTTTTTTGTCTGGACACCTCCATCCCATCGAAAATATTTATTATCATATCAATACGATTTGTAACACAATTTACAGGAGATGCAAGACATGACGATCGATCTTGATAGTGCGAAATCTTCTCTGCCACAGGGCATGACACTAGAGGAATGGTTCGACAAGCAATTCGCTGAGAAAATGGCTGAGTATCAGGCCAACAAAACACCTAAACTATCCATATTGGTATCCAAGGGAACACTGGACTGGGCCTATACAACATTTATTATTTCATCTACGGCAGCAGCATTGGACTGGGATGTTTCCGTGTTTTTTACCTTTTATGGGCTATCCCTGCTGAAAAAAGACATGAAACCCGACATTAGTGCCTTGGGTAATCCGGCCATGCCAATGAAAATGCCGTTTGGGCCCAACTGGTTTAGAGATGTTGAATGGAATATGCCAAATCTAGTCATGGCCGGAATTCCAGGTTTTGAAAAAGTAGCAACTAGTCTTATGAAGGAAACACTTAAACAAAAAGGTGTCTCACCTGTTCATGAGTTGCGGGATAATTGTGTTGAATTCGGTGTCGAGTTGATTGCCTGCCAAATGACTGTGGATTTGTTTGGTTGGGAAAAGGAAGACTTTATGCCGGGTATTTCCGACTGGGCGGGCGCGGCCACCTATTTGACTAAGGCACAGGGTGCTGATGTAAGTTTGTTTATCTAACAGGCGGAAATTGGATGTATTAATGCAAGTGGTTGTTATGGCTTGACATTATCGGGGCATCTATATATGTCCAAATTATTTTTTCAGTTTTCAATCGAGTCTGCCCCTATTGATACTGTTTTTATGCTTTCAAGGAGTCTCTGATCAAGTCGATAGTATTTAAGGGCAGAAAAAAGTGTCTGTAAGTTTCACGAAGTGAGCCGTAATAGTCATTCTGCATTCGCTTTTAAGTCATTTGCAAGCAAAGCACTAAATATTGTGGCGATCTTCGGGGAAGTTTCAGGCACTTTTAGCTAGCTTAAAATTATTGGACTTGATTAGAGCCTGCTTAATGACACCCCCTACTTTTAGACGGTTTGACGTGGTCAAGGTATTTAGTACAACCTAGTTAAGCCGCTTTTAGTTGTTTCTCAAAATCATTAGGGCAGACATAATCCAACGTCGAATGTAAACGAAAGCTGTTATAGAACATGGAAATGTACTGCACTATATCCTGTCTTGCTTCATTTCGGGTTCGGTAGTCATACCATTGCACCCGTTCCTGTTTCAAGCTGCCAAAGAAGCTTTCGGCGACAGCATTATCCCAACAATTACCTTTGCGGCTCATGCTGCCTGTGATCTTGTTATCCTTTAATAACTGTCTAAAAGCGTCACTGCCATATTGAGAGCCTCGATCCGAATGATGTATTAAGCCTGGCTTTGGTCTTCTTTGCCATAGAGCCATTTTCAACGCATCACAGACCAGTTTGGCTTTTATCTTTTTGCTTGTACTCCAACCAACGACTTTGCGTGAACAAAGATCAATCACAACAGCCAAATATAACCAGCCTTCGCCTGTATTGATATAGGTTATATCTGAGACGTAGACCTGATCTCTATCTGATACATTAAATCGGCGCTTGAGGACATTGGGATATACAGGATTCTGATGGTTACTATCCGTGGTTACCTTGTACTTCTTTTTGCGACGAACGCTGATACCTGCTTCGCACATGAGCTTTCTCACTCTGTTTCGGCTAACAACATGGCTCAGGGCATTTAACGCCCTCTTCATCCGACGACTGCCATAGCTAAAGTCCGTTACTATCGCGAGTTCTTTAATCCATTCGAGCATCTCCTGATGCTCTGCCGTCTTTTGTTTGTTGGCGGTTACCTTGCAGTAATGATAATAGCCTTGACGACTGACACCCAAAACCCGACATTGCAGGCTGACTGGATAGGTATTTTTATGCTGGGTGATAAACGTGTATTTCACTTCGTTTCGTTGGCAAAAAATACCGTCGCTTTTTTTAGGATGTCCCTCTCCATTTCAAGACGCTTGATACGCGCTTTAAGCTTGCGATTCTCTGATTGTTCTGGACTCAACTTACCTTTGCCGACAAAGGCGTGTTTGTCCTTCTCTTGATATTCTTTGACCCAGCGACTGAGTGCATTGATACCCACTTCAAGATTAAGTGCAGCCTCTGCTCTTGAGTAACCTTGTTCAAGGACGAGACTCACTGCATCCTGTTTAAATTCTTTAGAATAGCTTTTTCTTTTTGTCATAATATTTACCTCAGTTAAGTTTAATATGCTTAACTGGGTTGTATCAAATATTAGACCACTTCATTTTTCAAAAATTAATTGAGTCTGGCCCCATTGATTGAGCAACCAGTAAAAGACCCCTAAATCTTATGAAAAACTAAAAGAACTCAGCCTGCTTCGAATTTTGGATGAAAGCTCTGGATTATTAGGCGCCAGCATATTGGTCACATTAACGATCATTTCACGCGCCGCATTATCTTTATAGTTTGAATCTATTCTCATGATTTCAAACAGGTGATCTACCGCCTGCTCATAGTCTCTGTCTGCAATCAGGCAAACGGCCAGATCGAAATGCACATCACAATTATTGGGGTTAGTTAACAATGACTGCTGTAGCTGGAATTTACCCGGTGTTTTTGCGGCTAAATCCAGAAAGGTTAACTGTCCTATCAACGATTTACCCATGTCGGTCTTCTTTGCAGAATCGGGTAATTGATTAAACAGACTGTTAGCCTGATCAAGCTCGTTCAAATCAATAAAGATTTGAGCCATATCCATCGCAATTTTGGTATTTGATGGATCTTGTTGGATAGCCTGAGTCAGTAATTGAATAGCGGCTACAGTATCAGCCTTCATGTGCTTTTCACGTGCTTCCAGACGCATTTCGTCTGCCTGCGAATACACACCAAATTCTTTTAACACATCACGTAATTCGTTTTGCTTCAGTAAGCCTTCTTCCGATTTAACCACCTCGCCATTCTTAAATACCTTTAAGCTCGGTACGTTTTCAATCGCGTATTGTTCCTTCAGCTCAGGCTGTTCATCAATATCGACTTTGGCAAAAATAAACTGCCCTGCAAATTCTTTAGCAAGAATCGATAGCTCATCCGACATTTGAAAACACGGCCCAGACCAGACACCCATAAACTCAACCAAAACAGGTAGTTTGTGTGAATTCTGGATAACTGCATAATCAAAATTCTGTTTGGAAACTTCGAAAATGAAAACTTCACTATTACTCACAATCTCAATCCTTGTATGGACATGACGGAAACAGGAATAATCGCTTATTTATGTAAACGGTGCTATATCACTTTGTAGACAAGTGAATCGAGGTTGGTATATTTATTCTTAAGTCACCCCCCTACTTTTAGGCACTTTTTAATAGAATATAAATACCAACATCCCTTATTTCGACCACATCGACGATTCCTTGCAGAATCTACGATGGACTTTCTTGGCTCTTGGTGAGCCTAAGAAAGACACCCCCTACCTTTTTAGCACTTTTCCATAAATCAATCGAGTCTGACCTCATTGATTCTTTCCCTGGACATTGAAACCACCAAGTATTGAATAAAAATCCGATAAATCGATTTCGCGTTTGTCTGCCAGGGGTTTAACTTCAGAATAAAGAAATGAATAAAATATGTTTTTTTCTTTAAAGTCTGATGGGAAATAAATATATAAATAGCCATGGCCAACATGTGAGTCTTTATACTGTCTGTACGTCTTGTACGTCATTGTGTAGAAGTGTTTATTATGTATATTAGTTTCTGACTTTTTTACATCTTTTAATTGATACATCCCCTTCATGACACCCTGCGCAATCATGTTGGATTCTTCGCCCTTACGGAAGTTATCAGCTACCCAGCGTTCAGAATGCATACCTCCGTAAATACGTGATGCATCCTTCTCAATAACAACGATTGCTCTTGAAACGGTGGGTTGCCATCCCTTTTTCTCTACCTGTTTAAATTCCACCACCTGGTGCTGTGGAAATGTCTTTAAATCCCAATCACGGCCTAGATTGTTCTCTACTGTATAGCGTTTCATCTTGATTGTTGCACCAGAGCGTTTTTGTTGCACTTTTTCAGACTTTTTTTTCTCTGCGATTTGGGTTCCAAATGCCCCACTTCCATGCCGGTGCTTAATACCTTCTTTTGGTAAAGGATGGCTATGTACTCTTCCTGCATGAGAATGTGTCACACTCTTGGTTTTTGCCCACCCTGATACAGAAAGTAAAAGGGCCAGTATAATTACACTAGTTTTTATCATTTTGAGTTTTCCACTTTTTTATGAGACGGGAATTACTATAGCTTTTAGCTGTGCATCTACTCCTCTGTCAGTCCATCATGGCATTGATATCACGTAGCATCTTGTTGGCACGTTCCAGAAGCACTGTGTCACCTACGTTGATATTGTTTTTGAGTATGCATTTGATTTTAAGAACACCACCTTCTTCATTTATTGTTTTGCGTATGCCGCGCCCCAAGTGTTCACCTTTATCAATCTTTCCATCCTTGTTAATGTCATACAGCCACGCAGTTACTCCTCCACCCAGGTTTTTGTCCTGATTCAGGTCAACATCAGGATAAACCCAAATATCAATCTTTCCATCGTAATCCGAGTCAATCAGGTGATGGAATGTCCATACAAGCTTGAAGGTGGGCTTTGTGGTGAATAAACTCCCCTGGTAGTAAACAAGATAATCAGCTTTACCATCGTTATTGCGATCGAAAATAAAACCGAAATCCATCTTTGCGGCTCCGGTTTCCGGGGAATAAGAAAATTGGTCAGGACGTTTATCACCGTTGATATCGATGAGCTTTAGAATGGGATAGTTCTTAAATGTCCTGGTTCTTGAGGATTTCAAAACTACTCGCGTACGCTATTTCCAAAGCTGCCTGGCGCGTTTATCAAGAGCATTATAGGTATCTAGATTGCGTTTAATGCGACCAGTTTCAGATTGCCTCGATTTAGCCTGCTTTTTCTCAGATTTTACGGTTACAGGTACACCAAACGCCCCTCCTCCATACTGATGCCTAATGCCTTGTTTCGGTAAAGGATGGCTATGTACTCTTCCTGCATGAGAATGTGTCACACTCTTGGCCTGTGCCCACCCTGATACAGAAAGTAAAAGGGCCAATATAATTACACTGTATTTTATCATGTTGAATTCTCCGCTTTTTTATTAAATACACCCGACATCATTCCTGGATCTAACGCTCTGTCTAATGTGGTGCGTAACGAGTCAATTGGAGCCCGCTGAGTTCACCGCTAATGGGAGCGAAGTGTCCTTCTGACAGGCATTGTGTTATGCTTTTTTTTGATCCTGGTCTAATAAGCGTTCATTTCTTTTTCTTTAGCTCACGGACTCTTTGACGGTAGACATCTGGATTATCCGTAACAGATATTGATTTTATAATTTGTAGCGCCATATCGTGACCATTGGTCAAGTGGCTTGCCGTTATTACTGCCACCCAGTCAGGTTTTACCTCCACAAAATACCTAATAACCTCAGCTATATACCTCTTTCCACCACGCGTAAAATTCCATCGACCTATCCACTTTATAGAACCCGAATAGTTAGATTTAAAAGGCACCACTTTAGAACTATCGGCTGGCTTCCCATGCCTTTTCTCGTTGAATATTACGGTCGCAGACACAGCACGAGCCAATAAGTCTTTACCTTGATACCCCTTAACATCTGTTCCTGGACCCAGCGAAACACCTGCCTGTTTTTTGCGGTCAGTTGATGTCAGCAAACCTGTTTGATTTGTACGCTGCCACATTCCAGGCAACGAGAAACTAAAACTAAGCAGATTTTTGTTGATTTCAAAATAATAAGTCCGATTCTCGCTTGGGATAGGAATAACAGCCGTTTCACTATATCGAATTGGCCCACTCTTTATAGATGGAGCAGAAGCTACATCTCCACCCGGAACAGCCAAACCAATAGCCCCACCCCCATGCCGGTGCTTAATGCCTTCTTTTGGTAATGGATGAGAATGTTCTCTACCTCCATGAGTATGAGGTACTGGAGCAGCATAAATAATTGTGCAACATAAGCTTATCAATATTAAAGCTATTAGATTATTCATTTTATTCCCCTTTAGAAAAACGATTGTTTCACAATTACATACAAATTTAAGTTGGAAAGTAACATGTGATTAACCCTATCAAACAAAAGGAGCGATAAATTAGACAAATATCAATAATAATCAAATTAATTGAATAAAAACATGAGAAAGAGTAACTTAGGTAGAGTTATTAAAAATTTTTCAAGTAATTTATTTACAGTGCTGTCCAATCCGCGTGGCCTGCACAGCCTCAGTCTTAATCCCATCCGCCAAAACCGTTTCACTCGCCACAATATCTACCTTCTGTTTGGCTCGCGTTATTCCCGTATAAATCAACTGTCTTGTGAGTAATGGCATGACTTCATGTGGCAGTATCAATGCAACTTAGTCAAATTCTGAACCCTGGCTTTTGTGGATGGTCATTGCCCATGTGTATAAGCGGGGTCAGCGTAAACTTTAATACCTTGCTTTGCAGATAAATATTATTGGCAAGGAGGCTGTCGTACTGATAGATTTATAGCTGTATCTTTTAATGCTGTCGCATTTTGTACTTAAAAAAAGACACCCCCCTACTTTTAAGTGATTTTTATGCGGCTGCGCCTTCCCTACGGGTCAGCATTAAACGACAATGCTTTTGTCTCGATAAATCTCGGCTCGTTTTTGTTCTTTAAAAACGTAAATAGAATTTATGCAGAGCTGAGGCGGTTTTTATGCGGCTGCGCCTTTACTTCAGATCAACTTTAAAATAACAGTCTTGTTGTTTCACTATGTCGGCTAGTCTTTTTTGTCAATTGTGATCTCAATAGACTTGCTATCACCCGCAAACCACTTCTGAACATACAAAGAACCCACGATAGGTGCGGTTCCTTCATCAGGGACTTCCTTATAGCGAACACTGTTTTTTGTTTCTTTCTCGTATTGAAACTTTACTACTTTCTTTGACATAGAATTTTCTCGCTAAACACTTTTATTTTGACTAATCATAATTGCAGGTCGGATAAGCATAGCGCCATCCGACATGACCATGATTGATACCACACAAATGTCGGATGGCGTACCTTATCCGACCTACCGCGCTAATTATCTAAAAAAATGGCACCAAAGTTAACTTAGAATAATCAAGGTATTGCAGTGGGTTAGCTTGCAAACCTGTATTTTCATAAAATCGACTTAAATCATTTGAACTTGAAGCTGCCTCTATTGCTTCTCGTTTTGTTGCTGATTCAATTGCCTGCCTCATTGTAATAATTGTTTTGTCATAGTCTGGTTTATAGCTGTTTATATTATTCATATTTTGGCAATTCGACATATTCTTAAATTCAAATTCATTTGCCACATTGCCCAGTATTTGACAGTTTCTATTATCAAATACTTTTATTGAACCCGATGCTTGTCGACTGTTTTTTCCTTGATCTACCAATAACACAAAATTACCTGCAACCACATTATCAATCCCTCTGGAGAGCGTAATGCCGTGATGTTGATTAGATGCACAGAAATTATTTATTATCTTTATGTTCGCGTATGGCAAAGATCTAAATCTAAAAAATGAATCGCCTTTTTCATCTCGAGTAAAAAAGCACTGCCAACCTGTTAAATTGGGATTAGTTAAAGGCGTATCACCCACGAGCGAAATATTATTACGAATAGTTACATTTGTGTTGCTGCGCTTCATTTTAGTCGTATATAGCTGGATCATATCGCTATGAACATACTTTATTTTGCGAAAGCGTTGTTTATAAAAAACAGGGGTTCTGGTATGCATTAAATTTGAATCAAATAATGCGTTATTGATACCACCACCAGAAAACATATCGCTAGCCACTCTGATTGCTTTATTGGCTATCGCATAAAATGAATTCATTTCATTAAACTCAACCGCATGAAATAAATCGGTAAAAAGCGTCCTATCAATAATGATGTTATTACTTTGTTTGATAAGCAGACCTGACTGGCTGGCCAAAATCGCATCTATATTTCCGCGTTTTAACGCGGTTAAATTATTTTTTTTATCACTAAAATGCAAATTGCTTAAACGAACGTTATTTGAACTCCTAATCTGCCATGAGTAATTGTTTCGAGAGGTACCCCATAAATTGTTTATCTTAAAATGACTGATGGTTACATTGTGTAGGTTCTCCCATGTTATGTTTTCAAAAAATGGAGCCTGATTTTCACCTAACATACCAAGAATAAGCACTGGTTCATCAAAACGATGCTTTTGTTTGTAATGATAACGCTTATCTCTGAGGTTGCTTCTTACTACAATAATCTCGCCACCAGTGGCGTTATCTAGAACCTCAGACAGTTGCTTAAAATTAAAAACGTTGAACACTATATTGTTATCTATAATTTCAGCAGGATTAATTTTAATAAGCTTGCTTGAAGATAAACTTGGCATCTCAATTTGAAATTGAGAGTTATCCTTAGCAAAGGACACAAATTCCTCTGCATAACAGTGGCTATTTGTGATAAATAAAAATATTAAAAGAATGTAGTTAGCAATTTTTAAGTGAGGAAATAAGTGATTCAAACTGCTTTGTTGATTGTTTTTATTATTAAAGCCTGACCTTCTTTTCATTATAATATTTTCCTTCAACCCTGTAGAAACTTAAAAGACCTTACTCGAAGCAAAACCAATCCAACAATCCTAGCAATTTTTAAAAAAAGTATTAGAATATTTTACAAAAAGCCGTAAAAAATGTGCTTTCCTACTAAAAATTAAGTTATAAAAGTATTTACTGGAGACCTCAGTATAACTAACGACTAATTAAGCAGAGCGCCATCCGACATGACCATGATTGACCTCAAACAATTGTCGGATGACGTAACCTTATCCGACCTACCGCGCTACTTTCTTTGACATAGAATTTTCCCGCTAAACACTTTTATTTTGACTAAACACAATTGTAGGTTGATGAAATGGTCTCCTCCCCTTAATTCGGCATCTAAGTACCATAATTGGAGATGAAATATTTCCCAATTAAACAAAGAAGGAGACCACCATGAATATTAGCGCCATCGGGCTAGATATTGCAAAACAGATTTTTCACCTTGTAGGCTTAGATGATCAAGGCAATCAAGTACTAAAGAAAACTCTTCGACGAACAAAGTTATTAGCTTACTTTGCTAACCTTAACCCCTGTGTTATTGGCATAGAAGGTTGTGCAAGTTCACATTATTGGGCACGTGAGCTGAATAAGCTCGGACATCAAGTTAAGCTACTTCCAGCACACTATGTAAAACCTTATGTTCGAGGTAACAAAAATGATTATAACGATGCTTTAGCCATTGCTGAGGCATGTCGAATTCCTGAAATGCGAGAAGTCAGAACTAAAACTGTTGAACAGCAAAGCATACAAGCCATGCACCGTTTTCGTCGAGGAGCGGTTGCAGATAGAACAAAGCTTTGTAATCAGGTACGCGGGTTACTTGCCGAGTTTGGTATTGTTATCAAACAAGGTATCAGCTCTTTGAGAAAGAAGCTCCCAGAAATACTCGAAGATGGAGAAAACCAATTACACTGGATGTTTCGAGATGCATTAGCTCTAAAATACAGACAACTATGCGAACTTGATGAATTGGTGAAAGAGCTAACCATCATGATTGAGAGAGAAGCCAAACAACATCTGCAAATCAAACAATTGCAAAGTATTCCAGGGTTTGGGGCAATTGTAGCAAGTACCTTCTTTAGCGTGATTGGTGATGGAAAGACTTTTAGCAAAGGCAGAGATGTATCTGCATCATTGGGATTGGTGCCACGGCAACACAGTAGTGGAGGTAAAAACATCCTGCTGGGTATTAGTAAACGAGGTGATAAATATCTACGAAGCCTTTTAGTTCATGGAGCTAGATCAGTTGTGAATCACGCCCATAAGAAAGATGATGCACTGAGTCTTTGGGTTACTCGTTTAGTAAAAACACGAGGAAAGAATAAAGCCACGGTTGCTCTTGCGAATAAACTGGCAAGAATTGCATGGGCAGTAACCATTAGCGGTAAGCCATACCAAAGAAATTTTGTGATTTAAAGAAAGTAGTAGAAATAAACACATCAACGATTTGCGAGAGACAACAAGTAACGATGACATTATAGGTAAGACCGACATACTGAAACCTGCCTCATCCGAAGGATAGTAAATCCGATAGGTCGATTAGGACAGTATGTGCAGACTTCATCAAGGCTCGGGATCTAAAACAATCCTATTATGAAGCCGGATATACGAAAGCAAATCTATCCCTGTCAATATTACACGTTGTCTTGCAAAAATGGAGGAGACCATATACGGATAAGGGTGTTATATCACTTTGTAGACAAGTCAGTCGAGAATGAGTCTATTGATTTTGAAATTACACCCCCCCTACTTTTAGGCGGTTTTTTTTGTTGAACTGATGACTAAAAGAACTTATGCAAAGCTAAGCGGTTTTTAAGATATGTCGAGAAACGACAGTAGTTTGCACTTATTGTTTAATCATCATCTTCGTAACCCTCGGGTAATTTGTGGGCAATGCCTTTATGACAATCTATGCAGGTCTCAGTCCCTTTCTCAATCGCATTTTGCATCTTTTCAGCCGCACGATCGCCTTCCTCGTGAAAATCAATGGAATCAAAAGAATGGCAATTACGGCACTCTCGGGAATCAGTCGATTTCATGCTATCCCACACATGTTCAGCCAGTTCCAGGCGTTTTGCTTCGAATTTTTCTGGGTATTAATGCTCCCTAACGCCTTGTAATAAAGCTCGTTGCTGACCTTTATTTTTCGTATCATCTTGGGTAACCAGGCCTTGGGGACATGGCAATCAAAACAAGTTGCACGCACTCCTGAAGCATTCTTGTAGTGAACACTTTGTTTATACTCTTGAAAGACCATTTGCTCCATTTCATGACAGGAGATATAAAAAATCAAGGGTGTTAGTTTCTTCAATTACGGTATGGTAACCACCCCAGAAAAGAATACCAAATAACGTTCCTGCAGCAAAAACCTTGAAGATGATTTTATTAAATTTCCCAAACATGACTCATGTACTCAAAGCAAAGCCCCTTTTTAAGGGGAGCTTGTTGACTAGCAAAATACTGACATCAGTAGAGATTATTTTTCCTTAGGTAAGGTTTGCACATGAGCAAGAATGTCCACCGCCACCTGAAGGTCAAAAGCACGCATTGCAGGCATCTCCTCATCGGGTTGGCCATTCAGTATTTTCTGGATGATTTCCCATGGGTTCTTGTTGGCAAGGCCGCCTAGTGCAGCCATATCCTCAGGCATAAGACCTGTTTTTTCATGGCAGCCAGCACAAACTGTATTAAAGTATTTTTCACCCTGCGCTTTATTGCCTTTCGCCATTTTGGTTTTACGATCGATTACTGCATCAACATCGATCTGGCCCTTGGTGACAAAGTTAGCCAAATCAGTAAAGTCCTGATCACTCATTTTACCAGAATAGCCATGGGTAGCGTCTTTCATTGCTGCAATCACTTTTGAGTTATCTACACCCTGCATGTTTTTAAGCCCTTTGATTCCAGTCATATAAGAACCAGAGGCATAAGCACCATCCTTACCCATCAGATCCCAGCCATGACAAGACTTGCAACGGTGAGTCGCATTACCCTTCTTCTTCGTATTCGATGCAGGCCAGGCCGGATGAGTGTCTTTTGGTTTATCCACCCCAATCACCTTAAACCATTTATCATACAATTGACCGCCACGTGCAATTGAAGAGACCTCTTCCTCTGCAAATGTGATTTGTGAAAAACCTAACATTGCTACGATACTAAACAGGCTTACTAATATTTTCTTATCCATTTTACTTCTCCTTTAATTATAAGTAGTTACCAGGCCCTGAAAACATCTTGTTAAATTAGTTAGTTCTAAACGCAGAATGCAAAACCCTAAAACGGGACTTTCAGAGGGATAATTAACGTATAGCATTTATTTGCCCATAATTGCCAAATATTCTATCAATCCATGCTTTAGATCATTGTTTATTTAATAAATATCAATTTAAGCATGTCGAACACTCCAGGAACACTGTAGATATACAGTAAACACACCCCCTACTTTTAGCTACTTTTTATCTGCACTTCAATCCTCGTAGCTTTAACCACATCTGCCTTAACCCCAGCCACCAAAACAGCTTCACTCGCCACTATATCGACTTTCTGTTTGGCCCGCGTTATTCCGGTATATATTAATTGTCTTGTTAGCAGTGGCATTTCTTCGTGCGGCAAGATCAAAACCACTTGATTGAATTCTGAGCCTTGGCTTTTGTGAATAGTCATTGCCCATGTGGTTTCGTGCGCTGGCAGTCGTACTGGGGAGAATGCTTTGAACTCGCCTTCAGCTGCAGGAAAAAACACTTTTACTTCACCATTTTCAATCAGTGTGATTCCGGTATCGCCATTGAACAGGCCTTTGTTGTAGCTGTTCCGGGTGATCATGATCGGGCGGCCGTGATACCAGTTAGAGGACAAGCTCTGAGTCTGGCTAGTAGAACGCCTGATTCTGATTAAATCCTGTTTGGCTAGTGCAGTTTCGATGCGTTGGTTCATTAACACACTGCCGTTTAAGCCACGGCGTAAGGCGCACAGGATTCGGTATTGATTGAAAGTCTCGAAGATTTGTTCGTGAGTCGATGCAGGATTATTCAGCACTTCAAAATAATGTACCCAGGGTTTTATGAGTTCAGCATCGCGCATCGCTTCTGGTGCGATCAGTTTACAGCCAGTGCGGTTTTGATCTTTTAAAACGCTGAGTAAGGTCGCGCTATCGCCTTGATTGGCGGCTATCGCTAACTGGCCGATATCGCTGTCTTCCGAGAAGCGCCAGTTCTTTTTCAAGGTAACGAGATGCTCTGATTCTTCCAGACCGGCACAGACATCAGAAAATACCGAACCTGTTTCAACAGACGAGAGCTGGTCCTTATCACCAATCAGAATCAGTTTAGCGTTTGGCGGAACGGATTCTAGCAGTTTTGACATCAGCGCGATATCGATCATCGAGGCTTCATCCACCAGCACCACATCGGCATTCAAGGGGTTTTGAGCATTGTGTTTGAATTGCACGCTACCGCGTTGATAACCCAGAAGTTTATGGATCGTGTTAGCCTCAGTCGGCATCTGCTGTAATAACTCATCGGATAAACCAAGTTTGCTTTGCAAGGCATTTGTTTCAAGCCGTATCGAGTCCAGCATGCGAATCGCTGCTTTACCCGTTGGCGCGGCTAACAGGATGTTTAAATGTTTGTTCTTATCAATATTTGAGTCTGAAAGGACACCCCCCCACTTTTTACTCGTTTTTTGCAAAAACTCGCCCTTCGGGCTAGCTAAAGCAGTTGTCTCGCTAACGCTCGGCTGACCACTTTTTTCAATCAGCAATGCCAGAATGCGAGTAATCGTAGTGGTCTTACCCGTACCCGGCCCGCCCGAGATAATCAGGAATCGTTTTTCCAGTGCACGGCTGGCTGCTATCTTTTGCCAGTTAACTGGCAAGCCTTCATCTTCAAAATAAATATCCAGACGCTGTTGTGCCCAGTCTTTTTGCTCTTGCTGATCAGTCCCCTCAGCCTCAGGAAACATTCTGGATTTAATCTGATCCGCCAGACGCTGTTGATATTGCCAGTAACGGCGCAGGTACAAATAGCCCTGATCAATAATCAGCGGTTTGTAATCCCCTGCTTCGCCCACTACTTTGGTTTGCAATAATTCGACTTGCTGTTCATCCGTTATGGCAATCGCAATCTGGCCTTCGCGGGTGTGTTTGCTGATTTCCAGGGTGCAGGCTTTGAGGGTTTTATTCTGTGCCTTGTTTGACTCTTGCAATCCATTTAACTCCTGCATTAAATCAGCAAGCTGGTAATCGAGCGCTTCATAAGCTGCCGGCTCAGCTTCTATTGTGTCAGGCGCTTGTGTTGATACGGCAAAATCCATTGTGAGTTGTTCAGCCATTCACAACCGCCATACTAGGTAATCGCATAAACAAAGCATCCAATGCCTGAATCAATTCAAGGCTGGGTTTATGAAAAAAGACACCCCCCCACTTATAAGCACTTTTTGAAGATTTCTGTAGTTGTTTAGGTGCTGTATTCATTCCGCGTATAAACAGATAATAAACACCGCCGATATGCGTTTCCCAGCTGTAATCAGCAAGTCTCTGTTCTAAATACCGATGTAAAGCAACGCAGTAGAGCAGATATTGCAGGTAATAATGAGAATGTGCCATTGCCTCGAATAGGCTGTCTTGCTGATAATCAGAGAGACTATTCGATTTGTAATCGGCAACATAGTATTTGCCATCATGCTCGAAAATCAGGTCGATAAAACCTTTCAGATAACCTTCGACTTCTTCGAAATAGAGACCATCAACCGCATCACGGATTTGTTGCCAGTTGGCATCATCCTTTGGTAGATGCTGAAACAGAATCTGCTTTAAATGATCTGTCTGCAATCGTTCCAGCGGTAGATAGAATTCCATCTCATTGAGGCGTTTCTCATTGCTTAACAGGTTTAGAGACAATCCATCTGTTAGCTCCGCCTGTAAACTCTGTTGCATTAACTGCAACGCGCTCGCCTGGTGTTTTGGATCAAAACCGTATTTATTCAAGCTCGCTTCAATCACATCAGTTTGTTCTTCAATGGGTTTGATGAAATCCAGATTCTCGTAGATTTCATGCAATACCGTACCTGCGGTTGCACCACGCGGGAATTCATCCACCTCAATGGTATTCTGAGCCTCTGCCTTATTCATCTGTAGTGAGCCAGACATTGAATCAGCAATGGAATCATAATCAGGCGTTTCAGCATGAGCACCTGAGGTCAAACCACTGAAACTGGTGATCTGTGCCTGCTTTTTAATTTCTGCAGTAAAGTGTCGTGCAACGAGTTTTTCTTCAGAAACTGTCTTCTGATATTTCAAATCTGTCGGATAGTCTGGAAGCGCATTCAGTGAAATATGCGGATTACTTTGGGTCAGGCTTTGCAGGTTTTGATTGTATGCCTCAAAGTATTCGGCTTTTTCAGTAGTAGCTTGTTTCGAGTTTCCAGAAGGAATAACTTTTCCATCAGTGAGCAACCAGCCAAATGCGGATTTATCCGGATTTCCACTAATCGCTTCGGGAAACACGACTACGTTACATTGATACTTGGCACGAGTCAGCGCGACATATAATAAGCGTGCGTCTTCGGCGCTTTCTTCCGCTGCTTTCAATGCTTTATGTTCGTCACTTTCAGGCGAACCAATTTCGAGATAACTTAGCTTATCTTTATGAAATGTATAAATTTTATCGGATGGACGATTACTACTCATGCCCACAAATGGACAGTAAACAATCGGGTATTCCAGACCTTTGGATTTATGGATGGTGACGATTTTTACCAGGTCATCGTCGCTTTCAAGGCGCAATACGGTCTCATTCGAGCTGGCATTTTCCTGTTGTTTTTTCAGCCAGCGCAATACTTCAGCCATACCGAGCATTTGCTGGCGTGATGTGTGATGAATCAATTCTGACAGCTGTAAAATATTACTTAAGCGACGCTCGCCATTATCATAATCCATCAGGCGCTGATGCATGTTCTCGGCTTTCATCAAGCTTCGCATCATCGGCATAAAACCCTGTTTATTCCATTGATGATGATAATTTTGCATCTTCATCAGGACTTCTTCCCAGGCTTCGCTATCGGTCTGGAAACGGATTAAATCTTCGGCCTGTCGACCCATCATTTCTGTCACCAATGCGCGACGGATTTCATCTTCTTTTTGCGGCGACACAATCGCCGTGAGTAAACGCAGCATTTCAGCGGCTTCATGTGTATCGTAAATACTCTCTTTGCTACTCTGAACGCTGGCAACTCCGCGTGCATTCAAAGCTGCCTTGATAACATCAGCCTGCGTATGTGAACGCACCAGAATTGCCATATCTCCGCCGCTAATTGCCTCATCGCCAATTCTGGCTTCACCGTTTGTGGCTTGATTAAGTAAGGATGCAATATCGCCTGCCACGGCGTTTGCAATCTGTTTGCGAATGAAGTCGGCGGTGGGTTTATCGTCACCAGTTTCATATCGCCAAAAATTTAAAGGCTTGCTGTTATTCTGGCTAACTAATTCAGCGGTTGTTTTATCTCCTGATTTTACCTGAACGTATTCAATCCCCTCATCCTTAAATGGATTTTCTGTCTTTGAATACAATGCGTTAAAGGCGCTAATTAAATCAGGATGTGAACGCCAATTGGTTTGAAGCGTGTAATGATTCGTTTCAGAAGTGTCCGCCTTGGCTTTTAAATAGGTATGAATATCACCGCCACGGAAACTGTAAATAGCCTGTTTTGGATCACCCACCAGAAATACCGTCTGGTCTTTTTGGGAAGTGTAAATAGAACTAAAAATATCGTACTGGATAGGATCGGTATCCTGAAACTCATCTATCAAGGCCGCCGGGTATTTACGGCTTAATTCTTTTGCTAATTGTGGATGCGCTTTTAACGTTTGCTGCATCTGCAATAACAAATCATCAAAGGATAAAACGCCTAAGCGCTGTTTTTCCTTAGGGAGTTCAGTTTGTAAATGTTGCAGTAACTCTACGCGGATATTGTTCAGGAAATCATCTGAGCTTTTATCCAGCTCAGTCCAGAGATCGAGGAAATCCTGCCATTGCTGGAAAAATGGATGTTCAATGGGTTCTACGTTTTTAGCAGTTTTTTTAACTTTGGGTGTTGTACCCAACCAAACCATTTTTTTAACATCAAGCTGATAAGGCAGATCATCTAACAGCGATAGTTTATCCATTTCTGTAATGACAAAATCACAGTTATCAATTAAGCCTTTATAGTAATGGTTCTCGTAGCCGGGAATCCTTAAAAGCTCGCTTATCTGCTGACCTTCATTACGCCATGTTTGCATCGCCTGAGTATAAAACTGCTCTAGCTCTTTCCATTTCTCCGCTTTTACTTTTTCGTTTTCTGGGCCGCAGATACTCAGGTAAGGTTTACCAACGTGCCTGACAATATCCTTTAATAATGAATCAGGTGTGATCTTTTCCTGATGCAATTTAAAAACCAGTGACCTAGGTGCTTTGGCAAATCGACGGCGCCAAAAATCATCGGTGAGTTTTTGCATGATTTCAGAATCATCTTCCAGTAACTCACTATCAAACGACAGATTCGCTTCAAAAGCATTCTCGCTCAAACTACGCTGGCAAAAACCGTGAATGGTAAAAACTGCGGCTTCGTCCATGCTTAGCTTGGCGCGATTTAAACGTAGAACAGCTTCCTCTTGATCTTCAATTTTTTCGATTAGACGACTGTATTCGTGTTCCGCTTGATAATCGGGATCTGAAAATGCATTGAGTGCCGCTACGATTCGTTTACGAATATTATCACGCAGTTCTTTGGTTGCAGCATCGGTGAAGGTCACGACCAGTATTTGATCGACTGTGAGGTTTTTTTCCAGTATTAAACGCAGATACAATAGCGTTACTGTCCATGATTTACCCGTCCCGGCACTGGCTTCAATCAGATTGATTGATTCGAGTGGAATTGAATAAGGATCAAGTTCTTGCATTGGGGCTATCTTAATCGCTATGCTATTTTTTGCATTAGTTATTTAATATCATCAGCTCGTTGAATTTAAATTTATGAAACTCATCCGTTTGTCGGGAACACTGACAATTCTCAGTTTAAAATCACTCACCCTATGTAAATGTTAATAAATAAAAACAAGTATAAAAATAAAGACAAAAAAAAGACCCGCATAAAGCGGGCCTTTTTTGAACTACCTATAATCTAAACGATTACTTTGCAGTTTTTTGAGCAGCTTCGATACGCTTTAGCATTTCGTCAGCTTGTTTAGCCTGAGCTTCCCACATTGCTTTCAACTGAGTGTAATCAGCAGCTGGAGCTCGTGCAGCCACTGGAGCAAAACCGTAACCTGCTGGAGCATAACCGTTGTTATAACCATTAGAGTTGTTAGAACCAGAACTGTAACCGTCACCTACAAAATTACCCGCAGTGTTACCGTTACCTGCCCAGTTTCCAGCAGTGTTACCATTACCTTGTCCGTTACCAGTTAGGTTTCCAGCAGTATCCATATCTGTTCTGCCTTTGCCTTTGAATGTGATAGCAAAATCAACTTCGCCATCTGCATCGCCTTTAGCTGTTCCCCAGCCATTTCCGTTTACGTCGGTGTTACCAGTAGCATTACCCGCGCCGTTTGTGTTTCCAGCAGCAGATCCGTAACCGTTTCCGCTTCCGTTTCCGCTGTCAAATCCGTCAAACCAATCCGCTGACGCTGATGCTGATAAAGCCAATAAAGATGTTAATGCGATTGCTTGAAATTTCATGTTGTGATTCCTTTCGATGAGTATTTAATTTAAAAAAGTTTGTAAAAAGTCTTATTCGGATTAGTTGTTAACTTCGAATATGCTAATATAATAATATTCTAATATAGATATTGCAAGTGTTTTTTAAATATAAATTCAATATGTTCTTTTTTGATGCTCCTAATATCTTTATTATCAAGAACAATTCGAAATGAAAATAGCGTAGAATATGCCCCATGAAAAAATACAAAGATCCCCATAAAGAACGCGAAGCCAAAAAATATGGCCGCCCTATTCCAAGCCGTGAGCTCATGCTCGAAGTTATGGATAAAGCAGGACATCCTATTGGTTTTGAGGAACTTGCTGACTCCCTAGACTTGAAAGAGCCACAAGACCTCGATGCAATGAAATTTCGTTTACGTGCGATGGAACGTGATGGACAGATATTATTTAATCGTGGCAGAAAATATGTACCCGTAGAAAAAGCTGATTTAGTTGCCGGCCGGGTTCAAGGCCACCCCGATGGTTTTGGCTTTTTGATTCCTGATGACGGCAGTGATGATCTGTATTTGCATGGCAAACAGATGCGCAAGGTTTTACATGGAGATAAAGTATTAGCCAGTGTTACTGGCATTGATCGCAAAGGTCGTCGCGAAGGTGGCATTGTTGAAGTATTGGAACACAATACCGAATCGGTTGTAGGACGCTACTTTGTCGAAAGCGGCTTAGGTTTTGTCACTCCAGACAATTCACGTATCGCTCAGGATATATTAATTCCTCCGGAAAGTTCGGGCGAAGCCAAAAATGGGCAGATTGTGGTTGCTCGTATCGTTGAGTACCCTACTTCACGCCATCAACCAATCGGTAAAATTATCGAAACACTTGGCGACCACATGGCGCCGGGACTGGAAATCGACATTGCTTTACGCTCATATGATCTCCCTCATGTTTGGCCTGCTGAAGTATTAGCTGCGACAGATAAGCTTAGCGACGAAGTATTAGAAGCTGATAAAAAGGGGCGCGTTGATCTTCGCAATATGCCGTTAGTTACGATTGACGGTGAAGATTCCCGTGATTTTGACGATGCAGTTTATTGTGAACAGGACAATAATGGCAATTGGCTATTAACTGTTGCTATAGCAGATGTTTCTCATTATGTAGGAATTGGTACTGACTTGGATAAAGAAGCCTGGAATCGCGCCACTTCAGTGTATTTCCCTGCTGAAGTTATTCCAATGTTGCCTGAAAAAATCTCCAATGGTTTATGTTCATTAAATCCTGCAGTAGATCGTCTCTGTATGGTTTGTAAAGCAACCATAAATTCGAACGGAGAAGTTATTGAATTTGAATTTAAAAGTGCAGTTATGCATTCCTCGGCACGTTTGACATACACCAGTATGGCAGCAATGGTTGTCGACCATGATCAAACCTTGCGTAAAGAACACGCAAATATCATCAATCACTTAGATGATCTCTACAAGCTATATAAAGTATTAAAAAAAGCGCGAATTGAACGCGGTTCAATAGACTTTGAAACCACTGAAACACAAATTATCTTCGGTGAAAACCGCAAAATAGAGAATATCATTCCCACTGAGCGAAACGATGCACATAAAATAATCGAAGAATGCATGGTTACGGCAAATATGTGTGCGGCACGCTTCTTAAAGCAGCATAAAATCCCAGCATTGCATCGTGTACATTCAGGGCCTGAAAAAGTAAAACTCGAGAAGGTTCATGAATTTTTAAATGGCTTAGGCTTGAAATTAGGAGGTGGCGATAAGCCCCAACCTAAAGATTACGCAACCTTATTATCGAGCATTTCGGAACGACCTGATGCACACTTGATACAAACTGTCATGTTACGCTCCATGAGTCGTGCACAATATGCTCCTGTTGATAAAGACAAGCCTGAAAGTACCCGTCATTTTGGCTTAGGACGAAATGATTATGCACACTTTACCTCTCCGATTCGGCGCTATCCCGATTTATTAGTACATCGTGCGATACGCCATATACTGCAAACTAAAACTGCAGAAGGTTATGACTACGATTATATGCAGATGAAAGCGCTGGGTGAGCATTGTTCTAAATGTGAGCAGCGCGCTGATGATGCCAGCCGTGATGTTATGTCATGGCTTAAAGCAGAGTATATGCAGGATAAGGTCGGTGAGACATTCTCTGGCATTATCTCAACGGTAACCAGCTTTGGCCTATTCGTTGAACTTGACAATATTTATGTCGAAGGGCTCGTGCATGTTTCTGCATTGAGGAGTGATTATTACCATTTTGATGCGGCAAGACACAAAATGGTGGGTGAAAATTCAGGTAAGAGCTATCGTCTGGGTGATCCGATTGAAATTGTCGTAGCACGCGTTGATCTAGATGATCGAAAAATTGATTTTGTTTTGCCTGACTCATCAAGTGATGATGGTTTTGATAAGCCTCGCAGGAAAAAAAGTAAAAATAAAGACAAATATTCCAAGCAAAAATATAAATCACAGAAAAAGAACAAATAACAAATGAAAACGTTGATTACCGGAATTCATGCAGTTGAATCTGCACTGAAAAATGATGCAGACAATATCATCCAGGTCTGGATTGCAGAAAATAAACGTAATCAGCGCGTCAAAGAACTCATCAACCATGCGCAAAAACGTGGGCTAATTTCACATCGAGCCGATATGGCGTCATTGGATAAACTTGCAAAAACACGTCAACATCAAGGTGTGGTGGCTGAATATAATGCACCGGCAAGTTATACCGAAGATGATTTGATCAACATCCTTGATAATATTGATAGCTCTGTTACACCTCCCCTGCTTTTAGTGCTTGATGGAGTGACTGACCCACATAATCTAGGGGCTTGTTTGCGAACCGCTGAAGGTGCTGGCGTACATGCAGTTATTGCACCAAAAGACAATGCCGTAGGCTTAACCCCTGCTGCGCGCAAAGTTGCCTCGGGTGCAGCTGAAACAGTGCCATTTATTCAGGTAACCAACCTTGTTCGAACCATTGAAAAACTGAAACAACTGGGTATCTGGTTTATCGGCACCAGTGACCAGGCTGATGGTGACCTATACACATACGACTTCAAAACACCCAGTGCGATTGTTATGGGTGCAGAAGGCAAAGGCTTAAGAAGACTAACAGAAGAACACTGCGACACCCTGGTTTCTATCCCAATGGCGGGGCAAGTTTCTAGTTTGAATGTTTCAGTCGCAACAGGTGTTTGTTTGTATGAAGTCGTCAGACAACGCCAGGCTTAGTTCGAACAAATCAACTATAACTTTTTTAAGATAACCGTTTAAAAGACACCCCCCGCCTTTTCAGTGAGCTTACTGTTTTTTTTAAACGAATAACTCAATTATGTGAAACTAGGTATTTTTATGCAGCTATGCATTCCTTTTAGGCCAGCTTTAATATTTAAACACTTTAGGGCACCTCTATTAGTCATAAATCACTAAATAGACCCTTTACTATTTGCAAAATCAATACTATAAATTTAAATAATAGACTTGTTTAATAATAGATTTCTCCCTATCTTTAACATCACTAATCCTTTGTACACCTACAAAGGAGTTAAAAGCAGGTTTAACTAAACATTGTTTATTTATTACTATAACTATTACTGAATAGCTAAGAAGATATTCTCAATAATCAAACCAACAAAGGATTTAACATGTCACAGTATCAAGCAGATATTCAGGCCGCTGCAGCTCTGAAGGATTCCCAAGGCTCATCATGGGATGCGATTAACCCGGAATCAGTGGCGCGTATGCGTGCCCAGAACAGATTCAAAGACGGCATTGCAATTGCTAAGTACACCGCTGATATTATGCGTAAAGACATGGACAACTACGACGCTGATAGTTCTAAGTACACACAATCACTGGGTTGTTGGCACGGTTTTATCGGTCAACAGAAAATGATTTCTATCAAGAAACATTTTGGAGGAAGCACGGATCGTCGTTACTTATACCTATCTGGCTGGATGGTAGCCGCACTACGTTCTGAATTTGGCCCGTTACCTGACCAGTCTATGCATGAGAAAACCAGTGTTGCGGCATTGATTAAAGAGTTATACACCTTCCTGCGCCAGGCTGATGCACGCGAACTAGGTGGCCTTTTTCGTGAACTAGATGCAGCTCGTGCATCTCGTGATACAGCGAAAGAAAATGACGTTCAAGCAGCTATCGACGGACACGTGACCCACGTTGTGCCAATAATTGCTGATATCGATGCTGGCTTCGGTAATGCAGAAGCGACTTACCTCATGGCTAAACAGATGATCGAAGCTGGAGCATGTTGTATCCAGATCGAGAACCAGGTTTCTGATGAAAAACAATGTGGGCACCAGGATGGTAAAGTTACCGTTCCTCACGAAGACTTTCTCGCAAAAATCCGCGCTGTTCGTTACGCATTCCTTGAGCTTGGTGTAGATAACGGTGTAATCGTTGCACGCACAGACTCTCTAGGTGCTGGCCTTACAAAGCAAATAGCAGTAACACACACACCAGGTGATCTTGGTGATCAATACAATTCATTCCTTGATTGTGAAGAAGTCACGCCAGAAAACATGCTTAATGGTGATGTAGTAATTAAACAAGGTGGAAAGTTAGTTCGTCCTAAGCGTTTACCTAGTAACCTGTTCCAGTTTAAACAAGGGACGGGTGAGGCGCGTTGTGTACTAGACTGTATCACCTCATTACAAAATGGCGCTGACCTGATCTGGATTGAAACCGAGAAGCCACATATCGCACAAATCGGCGGCATGGTTCAAGCAGTTCGCGAAGTTGTTCCTAATGCAAAACTGGTTTACAACAACAGCCCTTCATTCAACTGGACATTAAACTTCCGCCAGCAAGTATTCGATGCAATGCAAGAAGCAGGTCAAGATGTATCGGCTTACGATCGTGCAGATCTTATGAATGTTAATTACGACGGCACTGTACTATCAACTACAGCTGATGAAAAAATCCGCACCTTCCAAGCAGATTCATCTCGTGAAGCGGGTATCTTCCATCACCTCATTACCTTACCAACTTACCATACAGCGGCATTGTCAACTGACAACCTTGCGAAAGAGTATTTTGGTGACCAGGGAATGTTGGGTTATGTATTGGGTGTTCAGCGTAAAGAAATCCGTGAAGGAATCGCCTGTGTTAAGCACCAGAACATGTCTGGATCAGACATCGGTGACGATCACAAAGAATACTTTGCTGGAGAAGCTGCACTGAAAGCAGGTGGTAAAGACAACACCATGAACCAGTTCTAAGAATTTATTATTTAATCCTTATTTGATCCCATCTCGGCGTAGCTTTTGTGCTAGAAAGGTCACGTATTAATATACGCTCACATTCTGCGCGCTAAAACGCCTTGATCTAGGATCGACTAAGAACCTAATAATAAATTATTAAACCAAGTAGAAAAGGACCAAGCCAATGTCATTTAAAACTGCCGACCTGTGTGATCAATTCTGTGGCGATGACTGCACAGAAATTCAGGTTGCAGGCACTTGTTTAAATAGCTATGGAGGCCGTTCAAGCTTCTATGGTGAAGTGGTCACACTCAAACTCTTTGAGGATAACCAACTAGTGCGCGATCAAGTCAATTCTGACGGTCGCGACACAAATGGCAACGGTAAAGTCCTGGTAATCGATGGGGGTGCGTCAATGCGACGCGCCCTACTCGGCGATATATTAGCCGCCAAGGCCGAAGAAAATGGCTGGAGTGGCATCGTCATCAACGGTTGCATCCGTGACTCAGTCGATATGGAAAGCATGGATTTAGGTGTCATGGCACTTGGCACCTTTCCCCTGAAAACAGTAAAAAATGGCGTTGGCCAAACCAATGTTCCACTGAATTTTGAAAATCTGAACATCAACCCCGGTGATTATATTTATGTGGACGAAGATGGCATGATCGTCTCCGCAAAAGCACTTATTTAGTCACTTAGTAATATTAAAACGACACCCCCTACTTTTAAGTGATTTTTATGCGGCTGTGCCTTCCCTACGGGTCAGCATTAAACAACAATGCTGTTGTCTCGCTGAAGCTTGTATGGTTGTTCTAGCCTTAATTTATGATCATAGTTAAGGCATCGGGGAGGTGGAGGCTCTTCGCTTTGCTTCTGCCACTTTACGTGTACAGACTAGCCGAGATTACACCCCTCCACCCCATTCATTAATGAGCGCCTATTAAGAATCTTGCCTATGATGGCCGATTTCAACAAGCTTGCGCCTTTCGTGATTCCCGATACGTTTTTAACCTTACTTGGGAGTTCACAAAATGGCAATGCTCGTTAATGTAAAAGAGTTCGGAGTTGACGTCGCTAAAGATTGGCTGGATATTTTTGATGGTGCTGAAGTCATTAGAATTGAGAACCGGCAACAAGCTATTCGCGCTTTTCTTAAAACGCTTCCTGGCACTTGTGCTATCGCGATTGAGTCGACGAATACATACCATGAGTTGATGGTGGAGCTGGCGATTGCAGCAAAGCATACGGTCTATTTAATCGATGCCTATCGTCTCTCTCGTTATCGGGATGCGGTCGGGGTAAGGGCTAAAACGGATCTGAATGATGCCATGTTGTTATTGCGTTACATGCGTTCGGAGAAACAGCAGTTAGTGGCCTTTAAACCCTTGCCTAAAGCGGTTAAACGCCTGAATCGCCTGCTTAAAGCACGGGCCAAACTGGCGCAGTTAAAAACCGCTATGGGCTTATCTTTAACGGGGGTTGCTGAATTGGCACAAACACGTAAGGCATTGCTGAAACGCTTTGAAGATGCAATGGCAGTGATTGATAAACGGTTGCTGGAGTGTATAAAATTAGCGGAGTATCAAGATGATTATCGGCGCTGTTTAAGTATCCCGGGGATTGGTCCTTTGAATGCAACTGCCCTTGTGGCATTGTTTCATCGAGGGTATTTTTCCAAGTCGGACGCCTTTATCGCTTTTATGGGGCTGGATGTGAGGGTACGAGAATCGGGGTACTTTAAAGGTAAGCGCAAACTGACGAAAAAAGGGAGTCCTGAAATGAGGCGGTTATTGTTTAATGCCGCGAGAGCAGGCGCAAAAACCAAACAATGGAATGCCTATTATCTTGCTATGCGTGCAAGAGGTCATTCGACAACCGCTACCGCGGTTGCCATATCGCGTAAAATCGCTAGACTGGCATTTGCGTTAATGAGAGATCAATCTGAATATCGTCCTATTTAGGTTTTTTTCTTGATTATTAACATAGAATCTCGGCTCATTTTTTCTTTTTAAAAATGACTAAAGGAATTTATGCAAAGCTAGGCTGTTTTTCGACAACCACGTCCTTAAGAGCAACATTATCTAATAATATTCATCACTGCTTGAGCCATGTCATAAGTTTGATTCGCTTTTCCCTCTATACTTCCAGCATGTAATTGATAACAACAGCTCGGCTGGACTCTGCCCAATGTTTTTGAAATCCTTTTTCCCATTCATTAAAAACGCCTTGATCAGATTCAGGGCAAACCAGGGTATTCTGCTATCTGGTGCTATCGCCTATTACACCTTGCTTTCTGTTATACCTCTGTTCACATTACTGCTAACGGGGCTTTCACATTTTTTCGCAGAAGAACAGTTACTTATCATTGTGCAGAATAATCTCAGCCTTCTGATCGGAGAGCAATCTGGGTTGCTGACAAATCAAATCGCTACTTTTATCGAACATAGGGAAACCGTAAGCTGGGTAGTATTTCTGGTACTCGTTTTTTTTAGTTCTATGGCATTTACGGTTCTGGAAAATGCCATGTCAGTCATTTTCTTTCATCGCGTCAAGATTCATCGCCGCCATTTTCTGATTTCAGCCATCATTCCCTACATTTACATTGCACTCCTGGGACTTAGCATTCTTATTATCACCCTGATAAGTGGCGCCATGAATATGCTGGATCAGAGCCAGATCTCGGTTTTTATCTGGACCTGGCAAATGAATGATTTGAGCGGAGCCTTTTTGTACGGACTCGGCATGATCGGTTTGACACTGCTACTCACCTCGTTTTACATGGTGATGCCAGTAGGCAGAATTTCATTTAATCATGCGCTGATAGGAAGCGTTGCTGTAGTGATACTCTGGGAACTGATCCGGCATATTCTTGTCTGGTATTTTTCAACCCTGTCGATGATCAACCTCATTTATGGATCATTAGCCACCACCATCGTTGCACTGGTCTTTCTGGAAATGGCCGCGATCATTCTATTATTTGGCGCACAGCTAATTGCGGAGTATGAGCGTCTGGATCATGTTGATGCTGAAACCGATGAAGCCGGGTTCAATACCTAAGCATCAGCCTCACAGTCTCAATATATGAATTCACACCCCCCTACTTTATGACCGTTTTTGGAAAATATTTAATGATTTATATTCTCCGAAAATACATGAATCACTACCACCCCTGCAACGATCAATCCCATACCGATAATGGCAGGCAAGTCTGGGACTTGTTTGTAAAGAAATACTCCAATAATTGCAACCAACACAATACCTACACCAGACCACACCGCATAGGTAATACCTATTGGAATCGTTCTTAATACCAGTGTCATAAAATAAAATGACAGGCCATAACCAACCACAACAATCAGACTTGGAACGAGCCTGGTAAATTCTGCGCTCGCCTTTAAGGTACTGGTGGCGATAACTTCGGTGATGATTGCGATGGCGAGGTATAAATAAGCTAGGTCTTTCATATTATTCATAGTCCAATGACTTTGTTAAACAAATTAACTATGCTAATTTCCTGTCTTGAGATTATCAGATTAAAACGAGATCAATATTACCATGCTAGCTTTTAGATCGCTTATCAAACCTAGATTTACTGCATTACTGTTTGCATTGCTCAGCTTCACCACACTATCAACCTCAGTGGCGAATACCGAAACCGCTAAAGTACCCGGAAAGCTATTAGGTACAGCTGAAGTCATAATGCCCGACTGGTTTAAAGAGAGTTTTCTAGATTTTCGTGAAGATGCCAGGGAGGCCAGCGCAAGCGGCAAACACATGCTGGTTTTTGCCGATCTAAAGGGATGCCCCTACTGCGCCAAAATGCTGCAAGATAATTTTAAAACCGCTGAAAAAGACGGCGGCAATATGGAACTCATCAAAGCCAATTTTGACAATATTCATATCGATATCAAAGGCAGTCGCGAAATAGCTTTCAACCAGGACACCGAAGTCAAGGAAAGTGATCTCGCAGGCGCCTTGAAAATTCTCTACACGCCGACCCTTTTATTTATGAATGCAGACAATAAAGTTGTGGCGCGCGTCAATGGCTATCGCTCTCCGCGCGAATTTAAACAGGTTTTGAATTACGTTAAGGATAAAGCCTACGATAAAACCGATTTCCCCAGTTACCGTGCCGAACATCTAAAAGATTCTGTTTACACCCTGCTGCCGCACGAAAACTTCACCGAAATCACCGATTTTCAAAAGGCAGCCGATGCAGAAAAACCACTCGCGATCTTATTTGAGGATAGCACCTGTGATGAGTGTGAGCGTTTTCACAAGGAAATACTGGACTTGCCAGAAACCAAAAACTTGATGAAAGAATTTAATTTTGTAAGACTTGATGCCTTATCCGACAAGGAATTGATTGATACAGACGGGAATAAAACCATCGCCAGCGAGTGGCTAAAGAAACAGGGGATCAGTTACAGGCCCACGCTGTTATTGTTTGCAGAAGGTGAAGAGAAAGCCAGAGTAACCGGACTGCTCAAGTCATTCCACATGCAACAGTTACTTACTTACGTCGCGCAAAAAGAATATGAATCATATTCAAACTGGATAGAATTCGGAAAAGTTCACACGGAGAAAATCCTGAGCTCTGGTAAGGATGTTGATCTCTGGAAATAGGTTTTAATGACACCCCCCACCTTTTTACTCGTTTTTACAAAACTCGCCCTTCGGGCCATCGTCGCTTTACTCCAACGTTGTCTCGGCTAAGCCTCAGCTTGGCACTTTTTACAATAATCTAAATACCTGCACCCCATATTTCGACCAGCAATCGACGTTTCAGCCGATGAAATCATATTGTTTTTTTATTTAGCTTGTTCTAAAGTTCTTTTTAGCTCTCGAATACCGATAGGAATTAGGCCAATACACATAAGAATTGCGCCTACTGTGCTGATAATTTCAATATCCGGATTGATTAATAATAAAAGACCAATGATGATAGTTACGCCCTGCCACTTCGGTATGATCTGTTCTTTCATCAAACCAATAATCTGAAGAATAAATCCTAACGGCAGTAATAAAAACAGCCAGACTATCGACAACCAGCCCGCTTTATCCAGAAGAGCCTGTAACGCTGGCAGAATATTGATGAATTGTTCGTCAGCTACTGTTTGAAATGCGGTAAGCCCCAGAGTCAGAGCACCCTTGTCGACAGCGAGCATGCATGCGCCAAATACAGCTAGTATGCCGCCGATAAATCCATACCATGCTCCACGGCCCTTTAATAAGGACATAAAGTGAACGCTTGCAACAATAATAAATGGAACCGCGAACAGGACGAGCAGGTGCCCGAAATGAAAAAGAAAGTTGCCTCGCCATTCTTCAGACCATTCTGTTGCATTGGTTATGATATTAAAGCTGAATAAGTTGGGGTGTGAAAAAAATCCCAGCAGAAGCATTATCGGAAAGACTATGATTGATAATCCAGTACCTATTCGCTTTAGCGTTTCTACCTGCTGATTCTTCATGATTTTTCCTGGCGAATTGTTACGCTTGGTTGATTACACTGCTATTCCTGAATTTATTGATGCCCGGTCTCACGCTCACTCCAGTAGGCCAGAAGTGCAAATATTGCATATAGGGACAGACTTACGATACTTGCCGCAGTTGCTGATACTTCAGCCTGTGGCGCAAAAAACATCGATGAAAAAGCCGCGCCAAGGATTACGATAAGAATGATGTGGCGTTTCTTTTTCTTATAATCTCTAAGCAGATAATATCCGGCAAGCAGCAATACAGAGAGTTCCAGAAGATAGGCAAACCACGGATATTGCCACAAGCCCAGGCCGACTTTTAGACTGTCATGAAAAACTGGCATATCGCCTGCATGCACCAATGTATCTATAAACCAGTGTGAAAAAACGGCAATGGATAGGACAATTCCCCATTCTTTGTTTTTAAACTTCCAGAAAAACAGCAGTACTGCCAGCGAGAGTAATGCATTGGCGGTTAAGGAATGCGAATAAGGCACAAATTCGAGTATCGTTCGCAGAAAGGGGTTTGCGTTTGGGTTATAGCTGATTTTCTCGATACCCAGCAAAATAAATGAAAATGCCAGAATATCGACAAATTGAACTGCGACAAATAATGTCCATAAGGGAACATCAGGCGCTTTCTTTTTGAGTACAAATCCTACTGCATAATGTCCTATAAACATGGATCAATCCCTTGTCTTTAATTATGAGTCTTAATTAAGCTTTCACCCCGAGATACAAGATATAACAAACCTATAACACCAAAGAGTATAAAAAGTCCCATAAATATCCAGTACTCGATACCCGCTTCAAGATTATAATCAGGGACTCCTTTAAAAAATACCAGCATGAAACTGATCGTGGTGGCCCAATAGACAGAGATGCCCATGACCGCTGCCGTGGTATACAGCGACCATTGTTTTTTTAAAATCAGACCGATAATAGAAACTATAATCAGTGGTACATAAACGAGTGTATCTGCGGCACCGAATGCTCGATTCAACTGGACTCCAAATTCCCCGACCTCATCCTGACTTTCCTGCAAGCCAAGCTGCACCGCAAAATCATAATTGACGATGGCCATGGTTTGACCAATTAACATCAATACCAGAAACAGGAATAAAAAACACAATATAACCCAGTAAGCTAAAGAACGTTTTGTATTACTCATTTTAATACCTCATGCTTGATGCTAGAGCTTAAGCAGCCTTGAAAACATGTTCCAAGTCAATAAACTATGAGAATACCCCAATTAATATTGTATAAAAAATCGCCCCCCACCTTTTAGGCACTTTTTAAAGAAACCTAAATTCTGGGCATTAACTATTATTAATATCAATCCAAGATCGACCACCACTCGGATCAGTTCCTGATCTTTTCGAGATGATTTATTGCTCCCTCGGGGGAGTTAATAAATCAACTTCCCCCTATTGGCTAATTATTCTATGCGGCCAGTTTGATAAGTACTCCATGCTTGAGAGATGCCACAATTCTATGGATTACCTCGTCATTGCGTAATATCCCGGTATGCCCCAAGCCTTTGGTCATAAACAAAATGGCATTGGGCCAGGCTTTTGAGAATGACTTTGCATGTTCAACAGGAATCATACTGTCACTTCGGTCATGAATAATCATCCCCGGCATGCTGAGCTCCTCGGCGATTCCCGTTAACGACAAGCTTAGATAGTCGTCTTTTATGACAGATTCAATCTTTGTAATAAGTGATTTTCTAGTGTTGCTGGATGCCTTGATTAAATGACAAAAACGGTCGACCACGAATTCAATATTAGTCGGTGCGCTGATGGAAATAAAACGCTTAAGCGTTAAGCCGGATTTAATCGCATGGCCGATAGCCACCACCCCAAATGAGTGCCCAATAATAGCGCTTAGATTCTCCTCATTGTTGGCGAGTTGGGTAATCATGTGGCTGATTTCTATAATATTGGTTTGCTTTCCGCTTGATTGTCCATGAGCTGGAGCATCAAACAAGACCACCTTAAAACCATTATCGAGTAATGCTTTGCACATATCGGTATAGTTGTAAGCCGTGCCTTCCCAGCCATGAACTAAAAGGACTGCAGGCCCTTTCCCGGCGGTGTAAACACTGCATTTTCCTTTCTTTCCATGAATAGTTTGGTACTCTAAAAAGGTCTGCTGTAGGTCATCAATTGCAGGTACTCGTTGACGGTTGCTGCGGGGAGACATAAATAACTGGGTAGCCCACCATCCAGCTAACCGTGGAGAGAGAATTTCTAATATTCGGGTAATTTTTTGAATAACTTTAATCATGACGTTCACATTTATTTCATTAATGAATGAATGTTTATTAGATAGATATGCTCCGACAATCGTGGATTTTGATTGCCGGGAACTATGAGCTGCTGCCAATTTGTCTTTTATTTGGTGATGATGATTTCTAAATATTCAGAAGGCACCATCATGGAGCCATCATTGGCGAGGTTGTGCTTTTGAATTAAGTTGTGGATATCTGCAGTTAATTTATCGGCACTAGAATGGTCAAGGTTTTCGTACACTTTTAATACAGGTCCATAGTAATTCTTAAATAAATCTAACCAGTGCTGCGGTGATTGGTAACAGAAATTAAAGTTTTTTACTTTGGTTTCTATGGATGTTGCAGATGAAAAGTTTTGATTTAAGAACTCTTCTGTTCCCCAAAGTGCTGGGGAAACTAGACCTGCTGGAGGCGCAACATATTGTCCAATGGTTTTGAATAACTGGCCGATGAAACCTGGTGGTGTCCAGTTCGCCAAGCCAATTTTTCCACCCACTTTACATACCCGAAATAGTTCAGATGCACTTTGTTTCTGATTTGGGGTAAACATTACTCCAAAGGTTGAAACAACATTGTCGAACTGGTTTTCATTAAAAGGCAAGTTCTCAGCATCGGTTGTTTGATATTCAATAGCTAAACCTTCAGCTTGTGCACGCCTTTCTGATTGATCCAATAATGATGTGACGTAGTCAGTCGAGATTACTTTGCAAAAACGTCTGGCTGCTGCCAAGGTTACATTTCCGTTGCCAGCCGCCACATCTAAAACAGTTTCACCTGCTTTTAGTCTCATTGATTCACACAGCAGTTCACCCGTGATTTGCAGGGTGATCCCAATACGTCCGTAATCTCCAGAACCCCAAGTCAATTGCTGCTTGGCTTTTATTGCATCATAGTCGGGGGTCGTGATTACTTCTTTAATTGCTAGATTAGTCATTTTAAACTCCATTGCTTAGTATCCTGATAAAAGATCCAGTAACGTAGGTTTTAATACGATTACCAGCTGTTTGTAATACTAGAGAATTACAACTTGACTAACTTGAAGATGATGTGGGGATTTTATGGAGGTTCTATGGGGAGAGAAAGCGCCTGGTTTTAGCAACAACTCCTTCTGTTGAGGAGTTTTAAAAAATGCTATTTAAGGGTACTACTATTAACTTAATGCTAAAAACACATCGCGAAGCCGTTTACCTACAATTCCATCTATTTCCTCTATGGAAAGGTCGGGCTTGATTCGGTAGGCTTCTTTGTGGGTTGCACGTGCACTGTTGATGTCTGAACCTTTAGCCTGAACTACAGCAAGTACCACCCGGGGTAAATAGGTATTATCATTTCGTTCACACGCTGCTTCCGCCTGTTTTTCAGCGTTTTCAAGATCCCCTCCAAGCATATAAGCAAGTGATAACAATGCACCCCATACGGATAAGCGACTGTCTAGAGGACTTATTTTAATACCATGACTCAAATATTCTATGGCTTTGCTGATATCTTGCTTGAGCAGATAATACGATCCCAGTGTAGACCATGCCTGTGCATTAGCAGGATTTACCTGCAATGCGTTCATTATGATGGGCTTTGCCCGGCTCAGCATACCAACATCCGCTAAGGCGCAACCCGAGTAGCCGAGTACGATAGAGTCCATGCTGTCAAGCTGTAGCGCACGTTCAGCCGCGGCAATCGCTTCCGCTTTGGTCTCATCTCGTTGCCCGAGTAATCCAACTCTATGCCCTAGTGCCAGAACCAATGCAAGATAAGCCGGGGTTTGGGCGAATGTTGGATCCAGCTCCTCGCTTTTTCGCAATAAATCTGCTGCCTCAAGAAAGGTACTCGCATGCCAACCTTTTAATGCTAATAATCCCGATGCCTGAAGGTAAAGTTGCTGAGCATTAGGTTGTTCCTCAATAGAACGAACACTTTCATAGATTGCTTTATTTATCTGCGGTTCAAGCTTGGCAATAATATCAACCAGTAAATGATCTGTAGATTTTTCATTGCTACTGAGTGAATGAGTAAATCGTTCGGACCAAATACGGAATCCAGCTTTGGCGTCAATAAGCTGAATATTCAATCGAAGCTGGTCGCCCTGGTTGTGAAGACTGCTTTCGATAATATAATGCACATTAATTTCTTCATGGATCTGACGGAGTGTAGGAAATAGATCAAGATTGCTATAACGCGCGCCCTGTGCACTTATTTGAAGTAATGGCACTCTTGTGAGCATGACTTCAAGATCAGTGACAAAACCTTCTGAAAAGTTGATGGACTCTGGGGTATTAATCAGGTTTTTTATGGGTAAAACAAGGATAGATAAATTTTGTTCTGAAGCTATTTTCTGATCTTCTGAGTGTCTGAGATTTGATACATTCGACTTGGATGTTTCTTGTTGAATATCACCGATAAAACGAAATCCTCTGCCACGAACCGTCTGGATATATTCCTGTTTTTCACCGTTATCGCCTATTGCTTTTCTAGCACCTTTTATAGCGCTTGATACGGTGGAATCCGAAACCAGTCGACCTGACCAGACTGTATCGATTAATTCATCACGACTCAGCACTACATTGGGTGTTTTAACGAAATGTATCAATAGATCAAATATAAGTGGCTCTACTTCTACTAACTGTCCGTTGCGTCGAAGCTGGAAACTATCCGCATCAATTTCAATATCAGCAAAATTAATCATCATTCTTATACAAGAACCTTAGAATTGATACATCATATTTAGCAACAATTAGTAAAATGCGATGCTCTAGACCAAGAGTATAGTAGCTATAGAGTTACTTATTGATTCAGGTCTGTGCATTTCACAAAAACTATTAAAAGGAGTGTATAGGTTCTCCCTTATAATGATAAAAAGACACCTCCCTACTTTTAAGTGGTTTTTCATTTCGTTTTTTGAAATGACTAAAAGAACTTATGCAAAGCTAAGGCATTTTTCATATGCACCAAACAATTTACAGTCTGGTAAACAAAGTTATTTTCAATGACTTGATCCATATCTAGTACAGATAACGTCGCACAAGATAAAATACCGTCATTATGAATATAGAACCGAAATTTACAGGCAAATTCGCCTTTCTGCATCTTGGGTTTCGGCCTTTTTTCTTTGTGGCGATCGCCTTTGCGCTAGTTTCGATATTGCTCTGGATGCTGATGTATTCCTATGGAATAACTCTTTTACCTGCAAGCTATCCCGGTGTTATCTGGCACGCGCACGAAATGATTTTTGGTTTTACTACCGCTGTTGTATCAGGTTTTTTACTCACCGCCGTCAAAAACTGGACAGGCATTCAAACCATCAACCACAAACCTTTACTCGCCGTGGTACTGCTCTGGTTGCTGGCGCGCATTCTGGCATTTATCCCAACAACATCGGCTTTGTATGCCCTCGCATTTGTTGATTGCCTGTTTCTGCTAAATATCACCATCGAAGTTACCCGCCCTATCATTAAAACAAAACAATGGAGTAACCTCGCCTTCAGCGCAAAACTGGCCTTGTTATTCGCCGCCAATGTGTTGTTCTATCTTGGCTTACTGGGATTCTATAACAACGGAATCAGCTATGGTTTATATGGCGGCTTCTATATGATTTTGGCGATTGTTTTTAATATGGGAAGGCGCGTTATTCCCTTCTTTATCGAGAAAGGCCTCGGTTGTCCTTTTCAGGCAAAAAACTACCGCTGGGTTGATCTCAGCAGTTTAGTGTTCTTCCTGTTATTCGCACTCGCCGACATCATAAAACCCAACAGTACACTGGTTGCAATACTTGCCGCCGCGCTAGTTGTGATTCACGGCACACGCCTGTGCGGCTGGTATCACAAAGGCATCTGGAAAAAATCGCTGCTATGGGTGTTATATCTGGGATACGCCTGGGTTGTACTGGGGTTTGTACTGAAAATTGCCGCAGCGTTCTCACTGGTATCACCCTATATTGCCCTCCATGCGTTTGCCTATGGCGGCATCGGCATGATCACTTCAGGAATGATGGCGCGGGTTTCGCTAGGGCATACCGGTAACAATGTCTTTGAGCCACCGAAAATACTACAGCCAATATTTACCTTGTTATTCGCGGGCGCATTTGTCCGTGTTATCTTGCCGATTTTTCTAAACCAGTATTACACTAATCTTATTCTCATATCTCAAGTCCTATGGATTCTGGCTTTTGTATTGTTCCTGATTAAATTTGCGCCGATGTTAATCAAGGCACGTGCTGATGGGCGTTATGGGTAAATGATAATACTAGCGTCCCTTGTTTCGACCAGCAATCGACGCTTCCTTACGGAATCTACGGTAGACTTTCTTGGCTCTTTGGTAAGCCTAAGAAAGACCCTCCTACTTTCAAGGCATTTTTTGATAAATGCCTAACAAACCATCTCCGCAGTCACTTTAGCACTTATCAAACCACTATCGTCCTCGATACCGGGAATATCGATACGGTCAATGTGCAGTTTAATTTCATCGCTTTGCTGAAGCTCCCCGCCTTTGATCTGCACATCTTTCTTAACGCCCTCGGTTGCCAGTTCACTGGCGATTTGCAGTGCTTTTGTGGGAGTGCTGGTTCTAATAACTTCTTCTCGCGCATGAATCAGAAAACCACCGCCTTCATTCAAGGTTATTTCAATACAGCAACTGGATTTAATGTGCCCTACCGCCGCACCGATGGCATTCGCTACAGCGCTGTGTTCAGGCACAATTATTTTCTGACCCAAGCGTTCTGCGACGGCTGGATAGAATATTCCCGCTGGCCCACCGACCGCGACTAGTGGAATCCGCGAATGAAATTTTACTTGTAGATCATTTATCACGCCCTTGCCGGTTGCCACGATTGTTACCAGGTTATCGGCAGAATCAAACTTGCGGCCAGTTAATTGATCGATGAGTAATCGGGTACTTTTTTCGACCACTGCATCGTGGACTTCCTGCGCCAGATTTTGTATTTGCATCTCGGTATTCGTGCCAGTAACCCGTCCTGTGGCGCGACCCAATAGTTCACAAGTGTACAACGCGGCCTGTCTATTCCACTGCGATTGCAGTCCCAGCACATGCGCGGCATCGCTAGGGGTAAAACCCGACATCCGGACAACACCGCGATTCATCAGGCGGCGCAAACAACTCCTGTCTTTTGCGGATGCGACTGCAACTCGAAATGCTACAGGCTTCTCGGTGCTGAGATTAGACATAAAATCCAGCTCATAATCACTAAAGTCTTGTGCCTCACAGGATGATTGTAATAACAGATATTGTAGCGCTGAATTCATACCACTATTAGCAGATAAGGCATTTTTCAATTCTATTTCGATGTGTGGAAAGCGCATCGCCAGCATCGACAATGGCAAGGCACGATTGGCGCGTAAATGCAGCTTCGACAATCCGTCAATCTCGACTTCACTATCGCCGCCGAGCCCCATGGTTTTCATATCGATGGCTTTGACCAAAGTACGATATCCGCCAACATCAGCGCCGTCATTATTTAACGCAGGCCAGCCGTCCACTACGGTTGCGGCATCGGTGGTGGTGCCACCAATATCAGAAATCAAAAAATCAGACTCACCTGTCAAATACCTGGCACCAATAACGCTGGCGGCAGGCCCGGACATGATTGTTTCTATCGGTGAATAGATGACCGATTCGGCACTCGCGATAGAAGCATCGCCCTTGACTATCATGATCGGCGCATCCAGACCCAGTTCGTGCATCGATTTACGAATTGCGGTCTCCAGCTGTATAATTAAAGATACAATTTGTGCATTGAAGGCAGCAGTAAGCGCACGACGCGGGCCATTCAGTGAATCAGACAAATCACAGGATGCCGTAACAGGCGCACCGGTTAATCCACGAATCAATTCCTGAGCTGTTCTTTCGTGAGACTGATTGCGTACAGAATAGTGACCTGCAACCGCAAATGCCTCGATCTTGCCAAACCCTCCCGAAAGAGCTTCACGAATCGCACCCGTATCCAGCGCTTGCTGTTCCTGACCGGTGTAGACGTGCCCTCCATTGATACGAATCACCTTCGCATCGGGAATCGCCTGTGCTATCTGGGTGCGCTCTTCCATTGCATCATTAAAGCCCAACAAAAAAACGGCGACTGATGAACCCTGGCCTTCTACCCGCGCATTGGTCGCCAAAGTAGTCGAAAGCGATACATGCGCAACATCAGTCAGCTTAAACTGTCCATCGCCGTCTTTAATACTACAAGCACTTGCAGCTTGTAACGCGCTTGCGAGCGCATCGATAATGCCTGACGATAAATTACCATGCGTGGTTAATGATTTGGCGCTCGCCAGAATTTTGCGTTGAGCGGTATTGACCACAACAGCATCCGTATAAGTGCCGCCGGTATCTATGCCTATCGTATAGTGTTTCGTCATTAATTTATAATTCTGTGATGAATTGAAATTTTACTTGATAGACAACGATATCAAACAGCTTATATTAAACGACTAAACAGCTTTCGCACGCTTTATTTTCTGCGTCACGTGCTGAGGTAATTGCGCCAAAGAAGATAAATGACGCCCCCTACTTTCTGGCACTTTTTCAGCTATAGTAGCCGCACCCTTCAAAATAATTAACGGCTTCACATCTTAATGATTTTTCAGCAAACAACACCCGTAATCACCTTTAGTGTTCCTGCTTCGCCGCAAGAATATTTTCAGGCTGAGCTATTACTTTTTCATTGGAAAAATTTGCGAAGTATCCGAAACATAGAATCATGCTTTTCGTCAGTCAGCAAGATGAGCAACAAGACAATTATCAAGAAAATCAGAAAATTACTGATTATTTAAACAAACACAATTATCCCTTTCATCTGATTGGGCCTGATATGAGCGAAACTTTTGTAGAGCATCAACAAGCACTGCTGTTCAATACGGATATTTTTGTGTTGGGTGAATTCTCGAATAAGTTACTTACAGAAGAAAACTCCAATAACTCAGAGCCGTATCTCTATAGAAGAAAGCAGTTCACTGCCCTACACCACTGAACTATCAAGACCACCTTACGCCTTTTGGATTGATAAACGAATCTGAGATGATCGACCCAGACGTTTTAAAAGCCATAGAAACCGCTAACAAAGCGATTACCTCGCAGACTCAGTTTGAGTTCTTCAATGACTACAATAAATCCTTAAGTAAAAATTCAGCTCAAACAGCCGCAAGTAAAGATTTCGGTAAGATGCGGACCTCAAAGAATTGAATAAGGTACTTTCTGCTTATTCGACAGAGAGTCTAATTGATGAGGAATCCAGAGAACGGGTAATCAGGATGATTGCTTTGCTTTACCCGGTAGAAACAGAATAGTGAGATCGAGAAAAAGATTAGCTGGATAACTTAGCTGGAAAACAATGTAGTACGCTGCTGTTTTTTTATCTCTGAGCTTATGCTTTTCTTTACACCAGCCTCCTTTGCAAATTCCATCCACTTATCAACAGCAGTTAACACCTCATTTAGTATTTCTTCTGGCCTGGAGATACTGATAGATTTTCCCGTGTAAATTAATTCTTCTTTGGTGAAATGGTCACGTTTACCATTCACACTCATCTGATGTTGATTCGTCCACTTACCAGCAGGATTGTGTGAATAGGTCACATCATAAGCGGGAGATAATTTCCATTTTCCATCAGTGCCCATTAGAAATGAAATGTTTTTAGTGTGATCATCCTGATTGCGCGCAATAATATTAAACAACATTCGGCGATACTGTTCTGTTGCCTCGGCTTTGCTCAGGCGTAATTTACGCATAACTTCAAATGCCCGTTCATAACTATAAGCACCTGCCATATTAAAATCATAGTGCGCGATCCCGCATAGCGTTTGCATATGTTGTTTATTTCCATTCACACGGTCAAAGCGTTTTGTCATGAAATGAGCGCGACCATTCTCCTCTAACAGCTTGCATTGCGTCATTTCTATTCCGGCATCTTTTGCCATGAGATGATAGGCATATTCAATGCGGCCATATTCTCTAGGTTCACCTAACTCAAGATCAGTAACGCCATCAAATTTCAGTAGCCAATAGTCATATCCTTTGGGTACATTAGCTTGACCAGACACTACTTTACCTTTGTCATTCATCGCAATAACGGCTTTCGGCCTGGCGCCACCTGCTGATGTGCCAACACGTAAAATATCTAAAATTGCGTCAGCATTTTCATGATCGTTGCCACCAATTTGAACATCTAAGCCCTTGCGTTCATTCATGACTTCTTGAGCAAGTTTAACCAGTTCAGATATCTCTACTGCGACTGAATCATCATGCTTTTCAATAACCGTAGGTAAAAACTCCAAAGCACCCATACCCCGTTTACCGGTATAGCAAAGCCTTTCTACAGGGCTAAAGCTAGAACTATCCCGGCCATTTCGTGCTAACCACTCATCAATGATGCTGTTACCAAATTTATCAGGTAAAGCATCAGCCAACATGCCTGGCAGTCCTAAAAAAGTGTCCTTATTGAGCGATGAGAATGAGAACTTGCCATCGCCTGTTCTGGCATCATTTAAGCTCATCATGATAGGTGAAACATCAAGCTCCTTTTTGAGGAAGTCTTTATCATATTCAAAAATTGCATACTCACGATCATCCAGCCATGCTACTGCTCCAACAGTATCACCCCATAATTTCACAATGGCAGTATCAATCTTTTTCACCATTCTGGATCATCCTTTGCCTGAGGTTTGAGGCGTTCACCTGATGCTCTTTTTCGTTCATGACCTTGCATTTTGGCTAACTGCATTGGACTAATTGAAATCTCAGGTATGAAATTATCCAGCTGATCCAGAGCTTCAAGTTCTCTTAAAACAGCGATAAGCGTTGACAGCTTGCTGCGACCTGATTCAAGAGACTTAATGGAATTCAGTGATAATGTTGTCGCTTCCGCCAGTTCTTTCTGGGTAATATTTTTACGCAGGCGAAGTGCTTTAATACGATGACCAAGCTCTTTTTCTATCGCTTTATCTGAAAGAGTATAAAAATCCATAATAGCCTCAAAAAAGTCTACAAAGTGCTTTTTTTATAAAAATAGCCCTTAAATAGTTCATTATAGATCAATTGCAGATAATTTCAAGAGAGGAGCTTTATAACAGCCTTAAATAAGTTTATATTATAGATTTATTCTTATTAAAAGACCTAGATAAGACTCTTATTCTACTGCTATTCTCCTGTAAACCACCTTTTAAAGAAAGTTATTATCTCGCTAACACTCAACTCAATTTTTCTTAAACAACTTCATCGCATTATCCATCTTTATCTTCTGCGCTATATCATCGGGCAATTGCGCTAACCAGCTGCGGTGAAAGCCCCAGAATCTGCCAAGCTGCTGCCAGCCGCTATCAGGTTCGTCCCAGCTATCCAGCTGTTCCACCGGCCACACAGTGTCCGAACCAACCACAAATCTATCCGGATATTTTAGAAACAAGGCCTTCCACTCTGGCAATAAAACGCCCTTCTCGTCTGCAATCGGGTTGCTCACATACCGCCACGGATCACGCGCCGCCATGCCGCTCCAGACATTCGGACACTTCTGCATTGCTTCATCGACGTGCTCGGGCTTGAGAACAGCACCGGCGTGCGCCCAGATGATTTTGCTTTGCGGATGACGCTGGCAGATCGCCAGCATATAATTTGGCCGGGAGAATTCGGTGTGAATCATTATCGGCACATCGTGCTTAACCACCAGTTTCAGCAAACCATTTAAAACCGTGGAAGAATCCAGTTTGCGCGCAAAACCGCCACCGATTATATGTAACTCACCGATGCCCTGATATTCACCTGACTCCAAAGCTTTACGTGCATCGACCAATACACTTTCCTTACGCTGCCACATAAACCAATCCTGCGAATCACGATACGGGCTAAAAATTGCGATAACTTTATCCGGTGCGAGTTTTTTCAAAAGCAGCGCATTTTCGGCAGGCTTGCCGATAACCACCGCATGCGCGATATTGTATTCAGCCAAAGCGGCAACCGCATCTTCGGGCGAGGTGACTTCCTTCTGGCTCCATTTGTAATGCATATGCATATCGAAGACTTCGTCATTGGCATTGACTCCCCTCGCCAAACAACACGACAGAAATAATAGATAAGTTTTGATGAATATTTTAAGCATTCGTTTTGAAACACTCTTTTAATAAAAAATAGAAAGACACCCCCCTACTTTCTGCCTGTTTTTAGCCAGTTTTTTAACCCGTAATCAACCAGATTCCGACACCGATCATCAAGGTTCCGGCAAAACGGTTCATGGCGCGCACATTGCTGCGCTTTTGTAACAGGTGCGCCAGCGACTGACCGCCCAGGGCATACAGCACCAGACAGATAAATTCGAGTGCCAGAATAATCACCAACAACATCGCCAACTGCGGAGCCAAAGGCAGAGACTGATCAATAAAGGGTGGTAACAAGGCAATAAAAAATGCCCAGCCTTTCGGGTTTGCAATAGCAGTAACAAAACCCTGCATAGCCAAAGAACCCCGCGATACCTCAATCCCGTCCTCAGCAACCTCCTGAATCGCCAAACGCCCGCGCGAGCGCCACATCTCGATTCCGATATAAGCCAGATACAAACCCCCGCCCCACTTGAAAAAGGTAAAGAATGAAGGATACTTCAGCAAAATCGTCGCCACCCCGATCATCGACAGAATCACCACCAGACCAACCCCGATCAACTCCCCCGCCATCATCCAGAACGTCTTGCGCAAACCCACCGTCATGCCCAAAGTCATGGATAAAGTCATGCACATACCCGGCGTCGCAGAAACGAAAAAGAAGGTAGGAATAAAAACCGCCAGCATCGCGGCATTAATGATAAGTAGTGTCATGGGGAGAGATTAGGTTAGAACTGAAACTGTTTCAATGGATTATAAATGAGATTTTATATTTAAAAGCACACCCCCCTACTTTTAAGTGATTTTTATGCGGCTGCGCCTTCCCTACCGGTCAGCATTAAACAACAATGCTGTTGTCTCGTTTCACTCGGCTCATTTCGTTTTTTGAAATGACTAAAAGAACTTATGCAAAGCTCGGCGGTTTTTGTAGAAGGAAAAAACATAATAATTAACGAAAATGGGGCACCCATTTCTTTGTTTTCCCATTCCAATAAACACCTAACGACCAAGCCCACCGGCGGCAATAGAGTGAAGTGAAATTTCCGTCTGTGTGCAGCGCCTGTTTAAGCATTTGTAGACACTAAATAACTGAGTACGATATAACGCATTAATTTGCCTGCGGTAACCAAAATTACAAACCAGAATAAACGAATGCGCAAAACGCCAGCAATAACGGTTAGCGGATCACCAATGATAGGAACCCATGCAAAACATAGAGAGAATAAACCGTATTTTACAAAACGCTGCTCTGCTCGAACAAACTCCTCTTCTGAAATCTTTAACCACTTTTTTATGACCTCCAGACTAGCCCAATAGCCCAAGGCATAATTTGTAAGAGATCCCAGCACATTTCCAGTTGTTGCGATAGCAATTAATGCTATAGGCGATAAACCGTTTAACAACAAAGCGCTTAAAACAACTTCAGAGCTTAAGGGTAAAATTGTCGCCGCTAAAAATGCTGAAACAAAAAGGCCGAAATAGCCCAGTTCTGTAAAATAATCCATGGTTTTTGATGCTTAACGCTTAGTTAATCGGCCAAGCACGCGGTTTTGCTTGGTTCGAGCTATGCGCATTTTGCACAGCGATTTAAACGATTTGTTATGCACTTTAAATTGAGTATTCAAATTGGACCATGCCTGACTCATGTGTTTTTTCACTTTCTTTATTTATTTATTTTAATAGGAGATGGTAGATCGCCAAATAACTTAATGCCACTACCAAGTAAAATTGGCATAAGTGAAAGGCTTCTATTTGTTAATAAATTGCTTTCAACAAAAGACGAAGCCAAGCTGCCACCACCTACAAGCCATAAATGTTTTATGTTCATTTCATTAGCAGCCTTGCATACTTCTTTTGGTGTGTTCCCATCTTGCAAACTACAGCATTCAATTGGTGTTATTTTATTACCTGAGCATACCCAAACAGATTTTTCACCATAAGGCCACTGGCCGGAGCTAACAATTATTTCGTATGTTTTACGCCCCATTACCAGCGCATTTACAGTTGAATAGAATTCATCATACCCAGCATCTTCCATAGATATATTTAGTTCTTCTAGCCAGGATACATCCCCGTCTTCTTTGGCAATATATCCATCTAAACTTGAAGCGACATAATAGGTAACTTTCATTTTTTTCTTTTACGCATAACGTTAAAGCATCTTATCCTTCTATCCTTCTGCCTGCGGCAGATGGATAAGTGCCTTGTTGGACTTAGCCCGGCACGTTGATTGAGATGCTCCTTTTATAAGGGGATTGTTTTTCATCAGCCAGTTGTTCTGCACTACTTTTCTGTATTTAGGCTGTGTTGTCCCTTGCTATTGCTTTCAATAAGGGTATTTACAGCCTTGCTGTTCTTCTGAGTCATGCAATATTAGCATAGATAATCGTTATTATTGACATAACATCCAGCCGATAACCTGATGCCTTAGCTATCCATATTGGGAGTACTACAACCTCAGGCATTATCGTCAGCCACTGTCCAGATATGGGGAGTTTATCAAGGCGGTAATGTGCATAATGGCCTTTTTACAGCATGGACAGGGCAGTCCGTTAAAGGGTTCTACCGGTTGCTCTACTTTGTCTGCGCAGGACACCTGTTGATGACTTTTTTCCTGCACCATTGCTTCTTTGATCCTGGGTAGTTTCTTTGCCCGACTGGCATTCGCCAGCCAGCCAAAGTGCCGTACCCGCATAAACCCTTTGGGAAGGACATGCTGTAAGAAGCGCCTGAGGAATTCGGTACCTGCCAGTGTCATGATCTTTTTCCGGTTGTCACGGTAATCTCGGTAGTGAAAACTGACAGTATCCCCATCCATATGACTCAAGCGGCTGTCAGACAGCGCAATGCGGTGGGTATAGCGTCCCAGATAGTCGATGATACTACGGGCTTGCTGCAAACACGGTTTGGCAAAAACCACCCACGTTTTCTGCATTAAAGTGTCTAGAACAGTCTCGATCTCTCCCTGGTGTGTTACTCGTGATAAGTGCCCTGTCTTGGCAGCATTACACAAGGCGCTGACCATTTTTCCACGAAAGCGTTTGGACAAGGCCTTGACGGGAAACAGATAGGTACTCTTAGCAGCATGCCATTGACCATCATGACTGAGGGCTCCGCCGGGAACCAGACAATGCAAATGAATATGCTGGTCAAGTGTCTGGCCCCAGGTGTGCAATACGGCGGTCATACCCAGTTCGCCATTGAGGTGTTTAGGATTCTGGCCAAAATCGGATAGGGTCTGCCAGACACTGGCGAAGAATAAGTTATAAATCACTCGGGGGTGCAGCCTTACCCAGCCATTGAGGGTATGCGGCAGGGTAAACACCAGATGGTAGTAGGTGACCGGTAACAGATAACTGGCCTGTCTGTCACACCACTGCTGTGTAGCCTGGTGCTGGCAGCGGGTACAATGCCGGTTGCGGCAGGCATGGTACAAGATCGCCTGATGACCACATTGATCACAACGTAATGCAAAACCACCCATAACCTCTGTGCGGCATTGCTGTAGGTGGCGGCACACAGTGAGTTTCTGATGACTCAGGGCTTGTTGCTGTTGCAGGGCGGGTAAAAACTGTTCCAGTACTGCCTGCATACGCAATCTAGACATGCTCGGCAAGCCTCAGGTGTGCGAGCAAGTCAATGCTTCGGCCACCTTCACCCGTTTCTGGTAGCCAGTGTGTGTAGCGTAAGGTCGAGTTTAGGTGTCGATGCCCCAGCTGTTGTTGCAACTGATGGATCGGCATTCCCTGTTGCAGGCAGTGGGTGGCATAGGCGTGGCGCAGACTGTGAATACCACCCGGTTTATCGATACCAGAGTGCTGTTTTGCCCGTTGGAACACCTTCTGTGGTGTCGTCATACCAATATGAGAACCGGATTTCTTTCCGGGAAACAGGCAATCTGGTGGACGGTAGCGGAACCAGTAACGCCGTAAGTGGCATAACAAGGTCATGCCGATTGGAATTAGCCTATCCCGATGCCCTTTTCCCTGGGTCACACGTAACAGCTGCTGTTGACCATCAATATCAGCAACCTTTACTCGAGTCAGCTCATTGACACGCAGCCCACAGCCGTAACACAGTTTCAACATCATGCGATCACGCACCCGCAAGGGTGCACAGATAATCGCTGCAACTTCCAAGGGATTTAGCAGAGTCGGAATCCGCTGCTGTTGTTTAGGCAGAATAAAACCATGACTGACGAAATCATCCCGTTTGAGTACACGGGTAAATAAAAAACTGACACTATTGAAATACAGGTGACAACTGGACGGAGCCAGTTGCCGTTCCTTGGTCAGATATAACAACCATTGTTCAATCTGATGCAGGGACAGGCGATCAGGGGATTGCCCGGCGTAATGTGCCAGGCTCTGAACCCCAGCCAAATAGGTATCTTGTGTTCGCTGGCTAAAACCATGCAGCAGCATGGTATCGATCATTTGTTGACGTAAGGGCGTCATAGTAAACCTCCTTTGAGTTAGTAAAACCCGAATGGGTTACTCAAAGTGTGGTACAAAATGTGCCCAGATAAGAATCGGGAAGAGGGAAAAAGACTCCGCGTAGCGGCTTAGTTCAACAGTGTATTAATAAGGCCGTTGGCCTTTTAATATATTATCGCGCCGTCAGCTTGCTTTTTTTACAAAAAACGACAATTCAATTATTTGACTTGTCATTCTTGGCTTTTGGTAAGCCTAAGAAAGCCACCCCCCCCTACTTTTACGTGGTTTTTTTCATTTAACTTAATGAAAACCACGCCCTTCAAGTAGTCGTCGCTACGCTTGTATGGTAATTCCTGCCCTTATCTACGATCATAGTTAAGGCATCGGGGAGGGGGAGGTTTTTCGCTACGTATCTGCCACTAGAATGTGTACAGACTGTTGGAGATATCACCCCTCCGCCCCACTCATCAATAAGCGCCTATAAAGAATCTTGCCCGCACGGCCGATTTCAACAAGCTTGCGCTATCGATGTTCCCCGACTTCTCTACAATACTCTGGAGTAAATCTTATGGCAATGATGACAGTTAACACTGAACTCGGAATAGACGTAGCCAAAGACTGGCTTGATATTTCTAATGGTAAGGACGTTGTACGTATCAAGAATAATCAACAAGCAATAAAGAGCTATCTTAAACAACTAGGTACAACGGCGTGTATTTCAATTAAATCAACAAATACGTACCATGAATTATTTGTTGAACTAGCCTTTCTTGCCAAGCATACAATCTATATCGTCGATGCCTATAGGCTCTCACGCTACCGTGATGCCGTTGGCATCAGGGCTAAAACAGACACCAATGATGCCCATTTATTATTGCGATATATGAGATCAGAAAAGCAACACCTGACTGTTTTTGAACCTATTCCAAAAGCCGTTAAACGCCTTAATCGCTTACTTAAAGCACGCGCTAAACTGGCTAAATCAAAAGCATCCATTGGCCTTTCTCTAAAAGGTGTCGCAGAGTTAGCACAAACATGTAAAGCCCTAATGAAACGGATTGAACAAGCGATAACGTTGATTGATAAACGTATTCAAGCCTGCATCAAAGACGCTGGATATAAAGAAGATTACATGCGTTGTTTGAGCATTCCAGGGATCGGTCCTGCTAATGCGGCGGCCTTAGTTGCGATGTTTCATCGCGGACACTTTCGAAAATCAGACTCGTTCATCGCCTTCATTGGACTCGATGTGAGAGTACGTGAATCAGGATACTACAAAGGTAGGAGAAAACTAACCAAACAAGGAAACCCAGAAATACGAAGATTGCTGTTTAATGCAGCAAGAGCTGCCGCAAGAACAGAAACATGGAATAACTACTATATGTCTATGAGAGCACGTGGACATTCAACAACCGCTACTGCGGTTTCGCTCTCTCGAAAAATAGCTAGATTAGCTTTTGCTTTGCTAAGAGATCAATCTGAATTTAGAACTGCGTAAGTGTTTGACAATTACCATAGAATCTCCAACATTGTCTATGAAGTACTTCCCTGTACTTCACCTCTTCGAGGCAGCTTCGTTTCACTCAACTGTTCAAATTCATTCCAGATGAATTTGTCGGTTTCACTCGGCTTGGCACTTTTTTAGCAAAGAACTATTTTCTAACCCCCCCCCCCATTCAAACAAGCCGAGCCACGCAGGAAATTGACGATAAAAGCTGTAGCTGTTTGAGCGTCAGCGAGTTCTACAGCCGCGTCTATTTTCGAGTAGTGAGGCGACTACATGGACGTAGGAGGTAGAGCAACGCAGGAGCAGTTGCCGAGAACCGTTTACGGCTTGTTTGTTGAACAGCCTTTTGTTTGGTTCTGTTTATTTTGGCTGCGCAAAATAAATGAACTCGTAGCTTCGCTACGAAACCATTGAAATGACACCCTCCTACTTTTAGCCTGTTTTTTAAACAGACTGCCCAAATACCAGTATCCCTTGCTGCAACCACCTCTCGGATCAATTCTTGACCGTTCGAGACAATTTGTCCGCCCTAGCGGCTTAACAAATCGACTTTTACGTGGTTTTTTCATTTAACTTAATGAAAACCACACCCTTCGGGTAGTCGTCGTTTCACACCAACGTTGTCTCGGCTGCGCCCCGGCTAGGCTCTTTTTCAAAACTGTTTGAGATCAACCACCTCTCAGATCAGTTCCTGATCTAATCGAGATAATTTATTGGCCCTAGCGGCCTAATAAACCAACTTCACCTCTTCGAGGCAGCTTCGTTTCACTCAACTGTTCAAATTCATTTCAGATGAATTTGTCGGCTGTGCCTCGGCTAAGCCGTTTTTCATTAATTTCTGCACAATGCATTCATCAGAAGTTAATTAGCTGACTGCTATAATCATACAAAATAAAAATAAAGGAAAGCCGAATGACTGCGCTAACACTATCGCCTTCAGAGAAAAAAGCCTACGGTAAAGCGGTAGGAGAAATTCTTGTTCGGGACCACGGCAAAAGACAGTACTATTCCAGCTCAGAAGTACACATGGCTTCTCGTGAAGTGTTGAAGCCAGGCTTTGACTGGCATTGCTGGGCGATGTCTTTGTATACCTCGCCCACTGAATTCAAGTCATACCAGGATTCTATTTGTGAAACATGCGACTATGCCGCGATGAAAGCTGATATGACATCTGCCTTAACCGATGGTGCTTCTGGTTCCTGGTTTGATGTTGATGTCTCATGGCTTGAGTGGCCTGATATTGAGTTACCGTTGATTTTTGATTTTTTTGATGGTGTTTGATTCATTTAAAGAGACACCCCCCACTTTTAGGTACTTTTTCATAAACTTGCTACGCAATACATTCATGAGCAGTTAATTAACTAACTGCTAAAGTACCAACAAAAACCTAAAATAATCATTCAATAGGATTACGTTGTGATACTTAAAGAAATAGACAAAAAAGAAGCTTTAATAAAACACGAAGAATATGGTTATAAGGCAGAAAAACAAATGGCGTTCTATTTAAAAAGAGCTTTCCAGGATAATAAAGATATCCATGTGATCAATGATTTACGTCTTGAAATGAATGATGATGTCGCTCAAATAGATCACTTAATCATTCATAGGTTCGGTTTCTTAATTGTAGAATCTAAAAGTGTCACTTCTAAGATATCAATCAATGAATACGGGGAATGGACTAGGCATTATCCTAAATTTACTAGAGGTATACCATCCCCTGTAAATCAAGCTAGAAGGCAAGCTGACTTTCTAAAAAACTTCCTTATGGCAAGGACGGAATACCTTCTCAAGAAATCATTAATTTTTCAGGCATCAGTAACTGATTTTAAATTCGACGTTTCGGTGGCAATATCTGATAGCGGTATTATCAACAGGGCTAAAAATACAAATCTATCTGAAGTACACAAGGCAGACCAAATCACTGATGCGATAAATGAAATAATTTCAAGCTATGCTGGTACAAACAAAAACCTCCTTACCCTATAAGTTAATTATCAATTTGCTAATTCAAGTATGAACAAAATCACAAGGTATCTTATTCAATCTCACAGACCAAAAATATCAAGTAGACTAGACTCAGAAATAAAAACCGTTGTAACAGAAACAACCTTAAAACCAGCAACTAAGATAACTTCCGCAGAAAAACTAGAAAATAAAAACGACAAAGTTTGCAGTAAGTGTAAATCTGAAAATATCGAAATTGCACATGGTAGGTTTGGCTATTACTTTAAATGTACCGACTGTAATGGAAACACCTCTATTAAATTGAAATGTAAAGATGATGCTTGTGACGTACGCTTAAGAAAGCAGAAACTAAATTTCTATAAAGAATGTGGAACATGCAATATGTTTGAGTTGTACTTTGTTAATAAGGTAATCGAGGAAGTATGAAAACACATTAAAAGTGACAACCCCCTTCTTTTAGCCACTTTTTCTATAACACCGCTGTTTTTAACTCCCATTCCAAACAAGCCTAGCCACGCAGGAAATTGACGATAAAGGCAATTTTCAGGACATCCAACAGGAAGTCATTCTATAGAGCCACTTAAATCATGATGTAGACAGATTGTGTGTATCTCCAAAATTCTCCTGATATATCAATAGGCAGGCTTGTTACTTTAATTACTGTTTTTTGGTTTTCTATCGCTGCTTTACCCTGATAAATTGCGGCTGGATAGGATAAGGCATTTGAGGTACATAAGAATAATATGGTGGTGGCATCGGATAATAGTTACCGTAAGGCCCGTAGTACATCGGACCACGTTGCCACATTGTATACGGACTACCGTAACCACGCATATTGTGCTTCCCATGTTTTTTCTTACCACAAAATCCTGCTGCTTCGGCAACCATGGGTGCCGCTATTATGGCAGCTGCTATCAAACTGGTTTGTAAAATTGATTTCATTACGTTCTCCAATTATCTACTTACGGATAGTGTTCAATGGTAGACCACGCTTTTTTATCAATTTACTGTTAGTTTGATATTAAAACGCTCGATAACCGGGTATTCGCCTACCCAGCTACGCCCGTATTTTAATTCTAGTTCATTTTCACCAGTTTTTATTACTCGATAATAATTAGGGTCAGAGTAAAATAAAAATGACACCCCCCACCTTTTAGGCACTTTTTCCAAATATCACTGTTTTTAATCCCTATCCAAAAAAGCTGAGCCACGCAGGAAATTGACGATAAAGGCTGTAGCTGTTTAAGCGTAAGCGAGTTCTACAGCCGCGTCGATTTTCGAGTAGTGAGGCGACTACATGGACGTAGGAGATAGTGCAACGCAGGAGCAGTTGCCGAGAACCGTTTACGGCTTGTTTGCTGGGCAGCCTTTTGTTGATTCGACTGCGTCTCACCCTAAAGGGCTATCTTTCTGTGAAAGATATTGTCTCACTAACGTTCGGCTGGTTGTTTATTTTGGCTGCGCAAAATAAATGAACTCGTAGATGGCATTAGAAAGACCGGCAGGCATGCGCAGCTCATTTCATGGTTGTAAAAGTAATATTCCGCTAATATGGTTTTGACCTTGTCTAAATATTTTTGCCAAAGCGAATAATATTTGGCGTTTTTAGCAAAATTATTTTCTAGCTAAATAAGGCTAAAATTATATTTATTATTATATAATTTTCACATGAGCTACAAATAATGCGAGAAGTAGTATGTTTAATATAACTGCAATTTTATCCCGTAAATTGCGAGTGGTGTTACTACTGCCAAAGAGTTTTACTGATTGCCAACCGCCACTATTCGCAATCAGAACAGGGAAGTCCAAATAGAAGGAATATTTATCCATGAAATGCAGTGTTGAACGCCTGATTAAGGCCATGATAGGTGTCGAACAGGCACAGGAACACAAGTCCTTTGATAAAAAGTCAGAACTAGCTACAAACGGGAGATCAAATGTCGTAACGATTTCACGCAGCTACGGTTCACTTGGAAAGCAGGTAGCCAAGGCACTTGCTGATCGCCTGCTTTTGAACACTTGCGACCGCAATATTCTGGAGCAGGTTGCGAGGCAGGCCGATGTTGACATTGAGCTCGTGAAAAGACTCGACGAGAATGTCATACGTACCGGCTTTGAGCCGTGGAAAGCTTTTATAAGTGGCCAGTCATTGAGTGCAGAACGTTACCAGAACCATCTGGTGAGCGTCATCATGAACATTTCAAGGACTGGGGGTGTCATCGTCGGACGCGGTGCTAACCTGATACTCGGTCCTGAAAAGGCATTTCGTGTGCGGATTATAGGCAGTCTGGCTACCTGTGCTTCACGCGTTGCCGAACGCAAACAGATCAGCATGGAAGAAGCAAGGAAACGCGTCTTGACTATCAACAGCCAGCGGGACGAGTACCTGAAAAAACTCTACGCTGTTGATATCGCGGATTGCAGCGTCTATGACCTTATCATCAATTCTGATCGCTTTAGCGTCGATCAAATGGTTAACCTGATACTAGATGGGATGCAACAGGTGGGATATGAAATCCCCTCCAATACTTAAAAGTTCTACTCATCTGTTGTGGTTCAGACTAGTACATTTCATCCTAAGCTTCCCCCGATCTTTTAAGGAAATATCAATGCGGTAACCCGTATATATATTATTTATAGCCTGGATAAGGCACGCCATCCGACTTTTGGATGTGATCAACGATGATCGTGTTGTACGGCGCTATCGCGTATAAGACCTACGCACTGAAGCTTTTTTCTGAACTCGTAGCTTCGCTACGAAATCCTTTTAAAAGACACCCCCTGCTTTTAGACATTTTTTCCCTTGCTTCTACCACCCCTCGGATCAATGCTTGATCTGTCGAGACAATTTGTTCGCCCTAGCGGCATAACAAATCGACTTTTCTTATGGTTATATAGAAAGAAACAATTATTCTTCGACTCTATTAACAATTGTTAATTACAATTTACAAGTAATCTCGTAGATTCGGTTACGTATCAGGCAATCATCCCCCCAATGATGCCTGATTAGTTCTTCAGGCCGTGCCAGTGTTCTATAGTATTTAATTCTTCCTTCCTTTGGTAATACTATAGATACGCTGGCTTTTTTATTAAATCTGCATAAGATAACCTGTAAATTCATACCCCCTACTTTTAGGCACTTTTTCTAATGACACTGCGTGCAAAAATCCTGATTGCTGAATATCCGTAAAATAAGATTATGCATAATACGGGCAAGATGAAAGGTATCTCGTAGCTCCGCTACGGAGCTAAGCTAAGCTGATTTTAAATCAAGAATTTCACGTGCTTGCCGCCAACTGGCTACGGGGCGATCATATTTCTCACAGAGATTTACCGCACGCTTTACCAGTGCAGCATTTGATGGTGCCAGGGTGTCTTTATCCAGGCGAACATTATCTTCGAGTCCAGTGCGTGTATGGCCTCCTGCTGCAATTGACCATTCATTAACAGCCAGTTGGTTCGGGCCTACCCCTGCGCCACACCATTCTGCATCTGCCGACAGGCGTTTTAGCGTTTCGATATAAAAATTAAAAATCGGTTTATCCGCCGGCATGGCATTTTTAACACCCATCACAAATTGCACATACAGTGGTTTCTTGAGGCGACCATCATCAGCCATTTTTGCTGCTTGAACAATATGGCTTAAATCGAAGGCTTCTATTTCTGGTTTGACGTCATATTTCAACATTTCTTCCGCCAGCCAATCGACAAGCTGAGGTGGGTTTTCGTAAACGCGCGTTGGAAAATTATTGGAACCAACAGACAAGGATGCCATATCCGGCCGTAGTGATAGCATTCCACCGCGTTCCTTTCCTGCACCGGAACGACCGCCGGTAGAAAGTTGAATAATCATCCCGGGGCAATGCTTTTTTATCCCTTGTTGAAGCAACGAAAACCTTTCGGGGTCAGATGTTGGTGTTTGATCCTCATTGCGGACATGGCAGTGTGCGATTGTCGCGCCTGCTTCGAAAGATTCGTGAACCGATTCTATTTGTTCTTCAATAGTTGTCGGTACGGCTGGATTATTTTCCTTTCGGGCGACAGAACCAGTAATCGCAACACAGATTATGCAAGGTTTACTCATAGTAATTGAGTATAGTTCAAATATTTTAGCATATAGTCATCTATAGAAAGTTACTCGCAGCTATTAGCTATGAAATCTAATTAAATGCACACCCCCTACTTTTAAGTGAATTTTATGCGGCTGCGCCTTCCCTACGGGTCTGCTAAAGCTGCTGTCTCACTGCGTTCGGCTGACACTTTTTTAAACAGTCTGCCCGATTACCAGTGTCCATATCTGCAACCACCTCTCGGATCAACTCTTGATCTGTCGAGACGATTTGTTATACCTAGCGGCATAACAAATCGACTTTTCTGAGGCTTTATTACTACCTTAGAAATTACGTTCGCTTTTTGTATTCTTTTGTTTTACTATAGAACACACGACGAACAATAAATCAGACAAGGAGTTACGATGAATTACCTCATTAAAAAAGTTAAATCTGGCTTAGAGACAAGACCTTCAAATACGTTTTTATTGTTTTTAACAGGCTTCCTTTTTGCGCAAGTATTGTTAGTTAATATACTCTACACTCGACACCCGCAAGGTGGCTGGGTTACAGCATTCGGAAATTTACCAACAGCTACTGTTCTTATCGCTTCATTGTTTGTGTTAGCTTTATGCCTGATGGCTTTATGGCGTTCTGTTACAACCATTAACGCAGTACCCGCATAAAATATAGGGTGCCTGGCTAAGGCACTCCATCCAGCTTTTAGTGTGATCAACGATGGTCATGTCGTATGGCGCTATCGCTTATAAGACCTACGCACTATAATCGGCCTTCGTTCTTACATTGAAAAATTATGATCCCCTCGACATTATTAGGCACAGCCAGCATTCCCAATAACGGTGGTGAATTGAGGCTAACTCAACACGGGAATGATTTTTCTATTCATCTAAAAGGTGTACGTGGAGAGTTAATGAATAGTCGGGTGCATTCTTCCGAGCTAGCCCTGGCTGAGTTAGGTTGTGCGCATATTCAAGGGATTAAGGATACCAAGGTGTTAGTCGGAGGCTTGGGGATGGGCTTCACTCTGGCCGCAGCCCTCAAAGCAACATCTAAAAGTTCTCAGGTGCTTGTTGCGGAACTGGTACCAGAAATTATCGAATGGAATAAAGGCCCATTAGGCGAATCTGCAGGAAGGCCGCTTGATGATAATCGGGCTCTGGTACATTTGGGCGATGTGGCTGAACTTTTCAAAACTAAGCAAGCCACTTATGACGCTATTATATTAGATGTTGATAACGGCCCCGAGGGCTTTACACACGCCGACAATAACAATCTGTATTCAATCGAAAGTTTACACGCTATACGGCAAACACTTCATCCTGGTGGCGTGTTAGCTATATGGTCAGCCTGGCATGATCCAAAATTCACCCAGCAATTGAAAAAAGCACGTTTTGAAGTTGAAGTTAAAACCGTCAGGGCACATAAAGGCAAAGGCAGTCGTCATACAATTTATCTGGCCAGGAAAAGATAGGAAGTTAGTAAGGAGGAATAGTAGGTGACTGAAGTAGCTATGTTGCTGAAGACAAGAAGGTATATTGTAGCTCCACTACGAAACCTTTATAAAATATTCCCTTGTTAATGAAGTACATCCCTGTAATACACCTCTTCGAGGTAGTTTCGTTGCACTCAAATTTCAAATACATTCCAGATGAATTCGTCGGCGATGCCCGGCTCAGCAAAACACTATTTTTAAATCCCATTTAGACAAGCCGAACCGCGCGGGAAATCGATAATTGAGGTTTAACTACTTGAAAGTTAGCGTGTTTAATTAAATTGCCTTGAACAATTATACGTATGGCCCGAAGGATCAAGCACTAAAGATATACATGTCCCTGCGATGCTAAACATCTGACGTAATAGATTAAAACCAGAGCAAATCATGAGTGCAAGCGGATAAAAGATATCCAGCAAAATTATTTATTCAGAATGGATTTCTGCAGTTCTTCGCAGACCTGCTTCATCAAATAGCATTTTATTAGGCCCATCTTTAGTCAGCAACTGTTTACGTTTGAATTCTGAAAGTACCCGGCTTACTGATTCCCTCGTTACCCCGGTCAAAGCGGCAAAATCATCAATGCCCATGATCTCGATTCCACTTTTAGCCTCATGATTTGCCTCGTCAATCAACATCAACAACACACGTGCGCAGCGCTGCTTAAGTGTTCCCGTAGAGAACTCTACAAGAACCCTGCCCGATGCTTCCATCTGTAGATGCCACTCTTTTAATACTGATTTATAGAAGTCAGGATCAGAAGTTAAAATACCGTTAATAACTTCGTAGGGAACTCTGCAAACTTCTGTATCCTTTAAGGCAATCGCAGTCTGGTCAAAGCGTTGACCATTATTCAGAAATGATTCCACGCCGGCAACCCCCCCTTTTCTCACCAGTCTAACTATTCGAATAGTGCCGTCACTGAGTGTTTCTTCAAGTTTTAACAGTCCCTTACGAACTACGTACATCTCTATGGCTGGTGAGTTTTCAACGTATAACATAGACTTTTTCGCATAGCTATACAGAACGATACGTTTAAGCAAAGCATCATATTTTTGCAAGTTGACCTCAGCAAATATATCGAATTTTCGAATTGGGCAATGCTGACAGTCTGCGCGCCCTTCCCATTTTGGATCGATACATTTTGTGTGATTCGGTGCTTTAGTCATTTTCACCTCAATTAAATGAAATCTGTGTTAAGTAGATTGGTATTTTTAAGATTGCTTTCTTTTTATATTTATATATATGTAGAGAGAGAAAGGTCAGTATATGCTCATTGTCACCTATAAGTATATGTCATTGATTTATATGCTTTTTATATATTTTTATATTAAATAATATATACTTAGGATCAAGTAATAAAAGAGGCTAGACTAAAATAAACAAAGACACCCCACTACTTTTAGGCACTTTTTAAAGTAAAATAATCATCTCCTTAATATTCACTTCTCTGAATGGGCAACACATGACCAAAAACAAAACTTCAATTCATAAATGGGGTGATACTGAAAAAGCCCACTGGCTTTCACAACAACAAATAAAACGTTCTTATTTTGATGAAGTGGTAAAAACAATCATCCGCTTGGTGAAGGGCTATGAAGTTCATCAATACGGTAGCTTGCCTTACTCAGACTTAGGCTATAGCAAAGAAAACTATCCCTTGTACATTCTCAAATCAAACCAATGGGATGACAGTAAACCGAATATCTTGATCACTGGCGGTGTGCATGGCTATGAAACCAGCGGCGTTCAGGGTGCTTTACGTTTTTTAGAGTTTGGTGCCGTGGATTATCTTGACCAGTTTAATTTTGCTGTGGCGCCATGTATCAGCCCCTGGGGTTATGAAACCATCAACCGCTGGAATCCGGAGACGGCAGACCCGAATCGCTCATTTCGGCATCCAAGCCCAGCACGGGAAGCGGCAACGCTCATGGCTTACATAGATTCGCTGGATATTACTTTCTTAGCACATCTGGATTTGCACGAAACCACCGATACCGATAACACCGTTTTTAGACCGGCACTGGCCGCAAGAGATGGAATCCACCAGGATGTGTGGAATATCCCCGATGGGTTTTACCTGGTTGGCGATCGCGAAAACCCGACACCGGAATTTCATCAAGCGATTATAAGAAGCGTTGAGAAGGTCACCCATATCGCACCTGCAGATGACAAAGGTGAGATTGTCGGGGATAAACTCGAACAGCAAGGCGTGATTAATTACGCAAAAAGAGACTTGGGTTTATGTGCCGGCTTTAGTGGCGTTAAATATTCATCGACCACTGAAGTCTACCCCGATAGCCCTAATGTCACTGATGAAGAATGTATCTTAGCCCAGGTCGCAGCGGTTAGCGGAGCCCTGGATTACCTATTGGTAAATGGTTGATAAGAGACTATTAAAAAAGACACCCCCCACCTTTTAGCCACTTTTTCACACTAAAGAATACCAACACGAGTTGTTTATGATGCACATCATTGTACTTCACCTCCTCGAGGCAGATTCGTTATATTCAAAGTTCAAATTCACTCCAGATGAATTTGTCGACCAGTAATTGACGTATCCTTACGGAATCTAAGATAGACTTTCTTTGCTTTTTTTTGGTAAGCCTAAAAAGCCACTTCTCGTATCAGTTGCTGATCTATTCGAAATGATTTATTACTCCAATGGGGAGCAAATAAAACAACAATTTTTCGATTTTCATGATATTCGTCAATATTTATTAGCAAATAATCTCGTAGGCTAGGCAATGTGTCATGAATCATCCACAGTGGCACATAATTAGTTCATATGTTTGTGCCAGCGTTCTATAGTATTCATTCTCCTCCTCCTTTGGTGATACTATAGATACGCTGGCTGTTTTATTAAGTTCCAGTGACGTTTTAGATCAAAGTGATTTAGTACGATAAAAGACACTTCCTATTTTGACTCGTTTCACTCTCCCTTCGGGTCTTCGTTGTTGCGCTTCAATGTTGTCGCAGAAGCGCCCGGCCGAGCACTTTTTTAAACTTTAGATTTCAATACCCCTTGATTATGAAGTACATCCCTGTACTTCAACTCTTCGAAACAGTTTCGTTATACTCAAAGTTCAAATTCAATCCAGATGAGTTTGTCGGCTAGCGCTCGGCTCAGAAAATTACAATTTCTATAACCTACAATTAACAATTGTCAATTTCCAATCAATTAAGCATTATAAATAACATTAACTATATTTAATAATAGATTGTAATCTATACGTATTTTTACATATAAACAATAATTAATATAAATAGAACTTTTTCCCGAAATACCTATCACATGAGAAACAATATGAAAACGGTGAATAACAATATGAAAACTATAAACAGAACTTTGCTTAGTGGACTTGTTGGACTTGTTGGACTTGCGATTATTGCAGGAGCGAGTAGTGGAACAGTCTCTGCAAGCACTGAACTTGAGACCGATGCTGTTACACTGGATGTTAATGAGCAGGCCCATCTTGTTTTTATGCGCGAAGAAGAAAAGCTTGCGCGTGATGTGTATCTGAAACTGGGAATGATGTATCCAGATTCTGAAATTTTTGGCAATATTGATGACTCCGAACAAACACATACTACAGCGGTAAAAGAAATAATCGAAAAGTATGGTTTGGAAGATCCTAATACCAATGACAATATCGGTGTCTTTACCGGTGAAGATTACGGATGGTATTTCACTGAAAAATTTAACCTGCTGGTTGAGCGTGCTTCTATAAGTGAACTCGAAGCATATTATGTCGGCGCTTTTATCGAAGAACTGGATATCATGGATATCAATCAGTGTCCGAAAGTGATCGTAGAAGCAGATAACGGCATCAATGATGTTAGCGAGTGCGGCAAGATCTATACCGATAAGTCGGATGTATTGCAGCTGTATGCTTCGCTGCTGGATGGATCCGATGGCCACCTTGCGGGGTATGTAAAAAACATCGAGAAACACATCGGTGAAGGTAACTACATAGCACAGGTATTACCCCAGGAGCAGGTAGACGAAATGCTGGGTCGTTAAGTAGAATTTAATCAAGTCCAATTATTTTAGATTGGTTAAAACTGCCCATAACTTTCCCGAAGCTCGTCGCAATAGAATAACTATTACGGCTCACTTCGTGAAACTTATGAACAGTTTTTCCAACACCTAAATCTAATCGACTTAATCAGAGGCCCCTTAAGCGTTTTCTGCGTTTGTAGTCGAAGAGCCTGATTATATGGCCCGCCATTCTCTTGCAAATTCCACTCCTATTGGAGACCAATCAAATAACTGCTAGACTCCCATTTTTATCCACCTACAGAAGTTTTAACGATGAAAAAACCTGAATTACTCGCGCCCGCTGGCACCTTGAAAAGCATGCATTACGCCTTTGCCTATGGAGCCGATGCGATTTATGCAGGTCAGCCCCGTTATAGTTTAAGGGTGCGCAATAACGAGTTCCTCAATGAGAAACTCGCGCAGGGCATCAATCAAGCGCACGCGCTGGATAAAAAATTCTACTTGACGGTCAATTCATCACCGCATAACAGCAAGATTAAAACCTTTATCAAAGACCTCGACCCCGTCGCAGAGATGAAGCCTGATGCCTTTATTATGGCTGATCCAGGGCTGATTATGATGGCACGCGAGGAGTGGCCGGATATGCCAATCCATCTTTCGGTACAGGCCAATACGGTGAACTACGCCACGGTTAAATTCTGGCAGAAGATGGGAGTCGAACGGATTATCCTGTCGCGCGAATTGTCGCTGAATGAGATCGAGGAAATCCGCCAGCAATGCCCAGAAATGGAGCTCGAAGTGTTTGTACATGGAGCCTTGTGCATTGCTTATTCTGGGCGTTGTTTGCTATCCGGATACTTCAATCATCGTGATCCAAATCAAGGCACCTGCACCAATTCCTGTCGCTGGCAATATGGCACCAAAGCGGCAGTGGAAACCGATGAAGGGATTGTGCGTCCCGAAGATATCAGTAAGGAGTCAATCCTCTCCGAAGAAGTACTGAATAACGACGGAATCGGCGAGCAGAAACGCCACCCGCTGGCGGATCAGGTGTATTTTCTTGAGGAGAAAGAGCGCCCGGGTGAGTTATTGCCAATCATGGAAGACGAACACGGCACCTATATCATGAACTCCAAGGATTTACGCGCGGTAGAACACGTACAGCGCCTGTGTGAAATTGGTGTTGATTGTCTGAAAATTGAAGGGCGCACCAAGTCTTTTTATTATGCTGCGCGAACTGCACAAACCTATCGCAAAGCTATTGACGATGCTGCGGCCGGCCGTGAGTTTGATACCAGCCTGCTTGGCACGCTGGAGAATCTTGCCAATCGCGGCTATACCGACGGTTTTTATCAACGCCACCACACCCACGAATACCAGAGTTATATGATCAATGCTTCCAAGAGCAACCGTACGCAATTTGTCGGCGAGGCAATTCAGGTCGATCATGAAAATGGTTTTCTCGATATCGAGGTAAAAAACCGTTTTGCGGTGGGTGATAAACTGGAACTGGTGATGCCCGATGGCAATAACCACACGTTGATGCTGGGTTCGATGCAAACACTCAAGGGTGAGGCGATTGAGGTTGCACCTGGCAGCGGACATCAAGTACGGATCCCGCTCAATGGAATTAAAGTCGACGGTGACCGGGTACTGCTATCACGCTTTTTATAAGACTTGTAAACACACCTCCCACCTTTCGTGAGGTTATTTCAAAACCTCACTCTTCGAGTAGTCGTCGCTACGCTCCAACATTGTCTCGGTAGCGCCTCGGCAAAGTGTTTTTTATGCGGCTATTCCCTCCCTTCGGGTCAGCATTAAACATCAATTGCTATCATTACGCTGACGCTTGGCTGGGCCATTTATATAGCTTGAACACTGCGAGAATAATTATATTTAGCTGCTTTGGTGCTTCATCATAGCCGTATCCATATACTCAATTAAACTGATAGGTTTTTCATCTTCAAATGTCCAGAAATGCGCAATAGTCGCATCAAAAGTTTCCCCAGTTTTCTTTGAGGTTAAATTCAGTTCCACCTGGGCTGCAACTTTGTTGTCTTCAACAATGATATTTGTTGCAGCATAACTATTGAATTCAAAGTTGTTTGCCAGGTCTTCAAGCTTGCCGAATAGATCCTTTTTACAATTACAAACACCCGTGTATCTTGCAAACTTGGCATCGAAAGGCCATTCAAAACAAAAGTCATCAGGGATTGCTGCGAAAATTCCCTCGATGTTTCGATTTTCATAATCACGATAAATCTGATCTACTGTTCCTCTGATACTCATCAGAATTCCTCCTTCAGGTATTTAGAATAAGTTTAGCCCAGATATTTTCTTCTATCATACACCACAATGATAACTTGCCCTGACTCATCGTGAGCCTACAAATTAATTTAACTCAAAATGATATAAAAAGACACTCCCCACCTTTTTGGAACTTTTTAAGAAATCGTAATACCTGTATCCCATGTTTCGATCAGCAATTGATGCTTTATTCTAAAAACTAGTCTATTTTTTATAATAGAAACCTACCCCGGATCTTTTATGGACGAACGCGAACTTAAAGAATATAGAAAAATGGTCATCGAATATCAGAAGCGTGATGATCCCACTGGCTGGTTTGAAAATATTTACAGTCGTGCAGGGGGTGATCACACTGCGGTGTTCTGGGCTGACCTCGCTCCCAACCCCTATTTAATTGACTGGCTGGGAAAACACCCTGTGGTCGAAAGCCAAAACCAAACCCGGCATAAAGCAATCGCAATCGGCTGTGGTGTGGGCGATGATTCTGAAGTGATGTCGGAATACGGCTATGACGTGACTGCTTTTGATATCTCAAACAGCGCCATTGATCTTTGTAAAAACAGATACCCGCAGACAAAGGTTGAATACCTGGTTGCCGACTTGTTTGATTACCCTGAAGACTGGTTTCAGGCTTTTGATCTGGTTTATGAATGCAATACGATCCAGGTATTACCGGGTAAATACCGAAAAATGGCCAGAGAATCGATTGCCAGTCTGGTTGCTTCTGGTGGAGATGTGCTTGTTTCCTGTCGCAGCCGCAACCCGGGTGAACTGGAAGACGCTATTCCCTTGCCACTAGATCGTGATGAAATGGATGGCTTCATACGCTCCGGGCTGATTGAAAAAGGCTTTGAAGCATACGATGACGAACAAAACCCGCCGGTACCCCATTTTTTTGCCTGGTATCAAAGGCCAACTGAATAATGATTCGAAACAGGCCCAGGATAAATTGGGCCATTTAAGTCCCCCTTTTGATTAAGGGCGTCTTTATAAATATTTCCGGGACATCTATCAGAGAAATCCCGTTACTAAGCCATTTATAAAGTGGATCTCCCGGATTTTTCCATTGCTTAAAACATATCTATAGTCGTCAAGGGCGCTCCCCGCATGGCACCGCGCCAAACTGGATCAAGCGGCTCACCCTCATAGTGTGAAGTCAGGATTAATAACATGGAACAGTTTCCGGCGGATGAAATAAGCTCAGCAAGCATGTTTAATGTGCCCATCTTCGCTTCATGTAAGTGTTCTACAACCAGCATAATGGGTTGAAAACTGGCGGTTGCCTTTACCAGTCTGGAAATATCTTCGTCTACATTTTCCAGCTTGCTAGCTACATTAATTTCACATGTGCTTTTAGTTTTTTCATCTGGGACTACACAAGACTCTTCAGGATAATTTAGCAGGCAATTGGAAAAGCTCTGAACCAGTTCCTTTAAAATTATTTCATCAGAAGCATTGGCCTTTGCCGATAGTTTTTTGTGGCAACAAAAAAAACCATGGGTTTTTGCCAAGGTGATAATCTCTGTCATAAGTTCCGACTTCCCAACCCCGTTTTCGCCGCGGATAAGAAAACTTTGCCCACCTATTCCATCAAGAATCCCCCCAATTGCCATGCTTACCTGGTAAAGAACACGTTGATTATCTTTTCCTACTCCACCAAAAACAGGCATTTGTATGCCAGTAATTTTGTTGCTGGCTAGTTTGCTGTTGTTATTATTTGTCGACAGGGAAGGATTGTGATTATTGTAGCTAAGCAATTCTTCTTTATAGAGTGCTTCAGTTTCTGCATCGGGGTAAACATCCAGTTCCAGTTTCAAGACATGCTGACAACGTCGATACCAGCGTAATGCAGTAGCATGATTGCCGAGTCGGATATGGGCCAGCATCAATGCTCTGTAAGCTGACTCCCGCACAGAATCAATTGCTATTAATCGTAAGGCTAGACTTATTACCTGCTCGTAGTTTCTATTTTCATCCTTGTTATTCAAATGTTGTGATAAAAGCAGTTCGATGGCAGCAGCAGCTCTTTCATTATAATCATTACGATACACCATGCCCCATTCATTAAACATGTCCGAATCAGGGTTGCAGCCTTCAAGAAACTCACCAGTGTAGAGCTCAACTGCGTGTTCCAGCGAGTTGGTGTCTCCTTTTGAGAGTGCCTTCAAAAAATTTTGAACATCAACTTCTATCAGGTCACTGTTTAAGTAAATAAACTCCTTACTTGTTTTTAATAGGTTGCTGTCGGCAGGAATAATCTTTCTCAATCCTGTCAATGCCTGTCGTAAGCTGTGTCTAGCAGCCACCTCTTCACTGTCAGGCCATAGCAGAGCGGCAAGTTTTTCCCGAGGGTGTTGAATATCCGGATTAATAGCCAACCATGCCAATAATGCTTTTGATTTGCGGGCCGCAGAAACTAACATATTTCCATCCGGACCGACGAGTCGGAAGCCACCAAATAAAGTAAGCCTGATTTGCTGTTTGTTTTCCATTCGATATCATTTCTCTGAAAAATATTTCCAGCATATTACTTTAGCTTGACGCATAGGGGTTAATGCTATTTCGCTAGTAGAAATCTTCTTTGACTATTGTTTGACGTTAGCCATGTATTCTCTCCAACCATGAAAAGAATTTCTTTTCTAATATTTAAATAATTGTAACTAAGAGGTATTTATCATGAAAAAAATGCGCGGTTTTGTTGATCCAATTTCATTAGGTTTTATCATAATTGCTTTAGCAGTTGGTGTTGCAGCGAGCTCAAGTTCGAACACTAACAACCAGGAAAAAGCTGTTAAAGCTACTGTGGAAGCTCCACTAGTAGCGGCTAACAAATAAGTTCAGTTTTAACTCAGCTATGCTTCTTACGGGTATCATTCCTTTCATTATTTGTTGAATGAAGATATCCGTAAGAAGTTATTTAAATATGCTTAAACATTATTAATCTTTGACAGTCTATTTAAGGGACGCTGTTAGCGAAAATATTCCAACATAATAATTTTGAGTTGGAAACGAATGAAAAACCTTATTCAAGCCCAATCCAAAGTCCCACACGTCTTATACTCACCAACCCAGTTTCAAAGAAGTATTCTCTTTCTTGATATTCGCCTGCTCGTCAAGCCAGCTATTGCGGTGCTGTGAGTTCGGAAACGGTTCTTCCATGCAGGGCCAGCATGCACGTCGGTGGCGATGAAGCTAAACTGTTCGATATTGTCGTCGTCGGTATTGGTGAACTTTTGGAACACCCATCAAATAAAGCCCGTCACAAAACCATTTAATATGTGGATGTCCCAAAACTTCAATAACTTAACAGTTTGAGAATTTTAATATTGTTTAAAAATATCGGTAAATATTCTGAATTTTTAATACATAAGAGTCTAATAACATACATTCTATAACTTATTTTGAGGAGCCCCCAATGAAGTATTTTATGAAAAGTTTACTGGGATATGAGTATGTTAATCTGGAAGACAAGTATATGTGCCACACATTTTAACAGTTTTTAAACCATAGAGCTGCTCGCTCAATAGCTACTACAAACACAACGTGCCAATTGATTAGATTGGTCTAAACTATTTATTAAGACTTAACACACTTCTTCTGAACTACAAGAGCACCTCAAATGAAAGAATTAATTAAACACTACACAAAAGATAATCTAACCGTGGTTTGGCAACCTGGTAAATGTATTCACTCTAAAGTCTGTTTTCATGGCCTGCCGGCGGTTTTTAATCCGGAAAATAGACCTTGGGTACAACTGGATTCGTGTATCAATGAAGATATCATCGACCAGGTAAGAAAATGTCCATCGGGCGCTTTGTCTATTGAAGGCGAGTCTGAAGGACAGAGTGAAAACGCTACCCAAATCAAAGTTACAAAAGGAGGACCATTATTGGTGGAAGGCAGTGTGACGATTACCCTGGCCAACGGTGAACGAACCGAAAAAATGGGCATGACGGCTCTATGTCGCTGTGGTGCGTCAGCCAACAAACCTTACTGTGATGGCAGTCACAATAAAATCGAGTTTGATAGTTGAATATCAATGTCAATATGACAGGGGTCTAAGGAACAATGATTGCCGTGATTTTTGAGGTATTTCCCGCGAAAGGGAAAGCAGACGAATATTTGGATATTGCTGCCAGCTTAAAACCCCAATTGGAAAAAATTGATGGTTTTATTTCAATAGAACGTTTTTCAAGCATGATAGAGCAAGGGAAAATATTATCCCTTTCTTTCTGGCGAGATGAAGACGCTATTAATGAATGGCGGAATCTGGAAGCGCATCGTCTTGCTCAGGAAAAGGGTCGTGCCGGTGTTTTCAGCAATTACCGCTTAAGGGTGGCAAATATTTGCAGAGATTACGGCATGAACAAACGGGAACAAGCACCCCCCGATAGCAAAAACAGGCATGATTAAGATGGAGATTTGCATTATATTATTCTTCTAAGATATCGTTAAAAAATAGAGGAAGGCATGTCTGAACCACAAAACCAGCAAACAAAAAAAGCACCCTGGCATTTTTGGTTAATCAGCATTGTCGGTTTGTTATGGAGCTCCATGGGCGCGGTGGACTATGTGATGACACAGACCAAAAATGAGGCTTATATGAGCGCGTTTACGGCTGATCAACTTGCCTTCTTTTATAGCCTTCCCTTATGGAGTGTGACGGCCTGGGCGATTGGGGTTTGGAGTGCTGTTGGCGGATGCATTTTTTTGCTATTGCGAATGCGCCTTGCTGTCTGGTATTTCCTCGCATCTCTACTGGCGATAGTAGTCACAGCATTTCAGAATTATGTATTATCGAATGGCATGGAAGTAATAGGAGACACCTTTTCCCTCGTTTTTACCGCTGTTATTTTTCTTGTGGCGCTAGGTTTGTATTTATATGCCAGAGCAATGCAACGGCGAGGGTTTTTGACGTAATTTGAGATGAATTCTGTTTATAAAAACACCCCCCTACTTTTAGGCGGTTTGACGTGGTCAAGGTATTTAGTACAACCTAGTTAAGCCGCTTTTAGTTGTTTCTCAAAATCATTAGGGCAGACATAATCCAACGTCGAATGTAAACGAAAGCTGTTATAGAACATGGAAATGTACTGCACTATATCCTGTCTTGCTTCATTTCGGGTTCGGTAGTCATACCATTGCACCCGTTCCTGTTTCAAGCTGCCAAAGAAGCTTTCGGCGACAGCATTATCCCAACAATTACCTTTGCGGCTCATGCTGCCTGTGATCTTGTTATCCTTTAATAACTGTCTAAAAGCGTCACTGCCATATTGAGAGCCTCGATCCGAATGATGTATTAAGCCTGGCTTTGGTCTTCTTTGCCATAGAGCCATTTTCAACGCATCACAGACCAGTTTGGCTTTTATCTTTTTGCTTGTACTCCAACCAACGACTTTGCGTGAACAAAGATCAAGCACAACAGCCAAATATAACCAGCCTTCACCTGTATTGATATAGGTTATATCTGAGACGTAGACCTGATCTCTATCTGATACATTAAACCGGCGCTTGAGGACATTGGGATATACAGGATTCTGATGGTTACTATCCGTGGTTACCTTGTACTTCTTTTTGCGACGAACACTGATACCTGCTTCGCACATGAGCTTTCTTCGCTCTGTTTCGGCTAACAACATAGCTCAGGGCATTTAACGCCCTCTTCATCCGGACGACTGCCATAGCTAAAGTCCGTTACTATCGCGAGTTCTTTAATCCATTCGAGCATCTCCTGATGCTCTGCCGTCTTTTGTTTGTTGGCGGTTACCTTGCAGTAATGATAATAGCCTTGACGACTGACACCCAAAACCCGACATTGCAGGCTGACTGGATAGGTATTTTTATGCTGGGTGATAAACGTGTATTTCACTTCGTTTCGTTGGCAAAAAATACCGTCGCTTTTTTTAGGATGTCCCTCTCCATTTCAAGACGCTTGATACGCGCTTTAAGCTTGCGATTCTCTGATTGTTCTGGACTCAACTTACCTTTGCCGACAAAGGCGTGTTTGTCCTTCTCTTGATATTCTTTGACCCAGCGACTGAGTGCATTGATACCCACTTCAAGATTAAGTGCAGCCTCTGCTCTTGAGTAACCTTGTTCAAGGACGAGACTCACTGCATCCTGTTTAAATTCTTTAGAATAGCTTTTTCTTTTTGTCATAATATTTACCTCAGTTAAGTTTAATATGCTTAACTGGGTTGTATCAAATATTAGACCACTTCAGTTTTTAAATATCCCGAGCTAAGTAAATTTACTCACCTATCACCCCTTATTCTTAATTACTGCAGTCCTTTTATACTTTAATGATTTAAATCAATATCAACTGATACTTACAAGTGTAGATTGATAACCATTGTTTATAAAAATAATAAACTCAGGGAGTGAGACTTTGGGGTCACACGCCTACCAAGGTATCTAACTAAACCATTTTAAGGAATAAATAATGGAAATAATTATCGCTCTAAGTATCACCGCAATAATCATTGCAGCTATTGTCTGGTATAAAGCAAAGGTTTTTATTGCGGAGCATGTAAAAGAATACAGTAAGCACCATCATTTTATTGACTTTAAATTATTAAAAGAATTAGGAAAACATGATGAATCAGTCATTTCTGATAAAGCGAAAAGTCATCACAGGAATGTCAAAATTTCAGCCATCGTCATCATAACGGCGCTTCTCATATTAATCGCGCAACGTGCTTATTAAAAACAACAGACAAAGCGCTTGTGAGCAACCTTATGTATAACTGATTCACAAGCGGAGAATAGAATGCTAACAATAATCAAAAAACAACTCTTAATCCTATTACCACTATTCTTGATTGCGTGTTCAAGCTCGCAGCACTCATCAAATAGGGCTTCACACTATACAACCACACAAAAAGCATTTGGCAAAGCGTCTTACTATGCGGATAAATACCAGAATCGACAAACCGCGAGTGGCGAGCTGTTTGACCAATACAAAAAAACAGCTGCCCACAAAACCTTGCCTTTTGGTACATGGGTTAAAGTCACAAATGTGAATAACAGCAGAAGCGTTGTGGTCAGAATCAATGATCGAGGTCCTTTTGTGCGGGGACGGATTATTGATTTATCAAAGTCAGCATTTAGCGCGATTGAAAATATCCGTTTGGGTGTGATTGAAGTAATGGTTGAAGTTGTTAATTAGGGTTAGAAAAGAGAATTCCACCTTTTGACTCGTCTATTGATTCGAATTCAATTAGAGTATCGTCTTCATTTAATTGCTGAAGTTGTGATAACAGCAGCAAGGGACTGAATTTCTTTGCTATCAAGTTCAGCTCCAACCGGAGAAGTTCTGAGCATGTCATTTATTGAATCAGTTCCCATTCATACTTCCTGTGGTTAATTTCGGATATATTTTTATATCGTTTAATTATCTATTTAATTTGAATGTACTGAAATAGGCAATGGCATAGAACAAATGATATATCTTGTTAAGATTCGAATATTTCACAAGCATATACATTTTTTATGTATTGGTTATAAAAGTTAGCGACAGAGCTTGCTTCAACAAATTCTCTAAATAGTTCTTCGGGTACACCACAATAGGGAATGTCAGATTCCCTACCCTCAAAATCAATGTACATTATGCTCATATCAAAATCATACCCGATTCTTCTTATTGCAGAAGAATTGACTGAAACCCATTTAACCATTTCCACCTCTTTTTATTGTAAATAACTATAATGCTAATAATGCAACTATGCCACCTATTACATGAATAATATTTTTTTTATCGTAAAATATTTTAATACTAATAGTACAACTAGTCAATATATTACATGAAAACTATTTTCCAAGGCTTGTTTTTTATCATGTTTAGTACATTTAAAAGGGCTGTATTCTCATATTCTGCAGTAAGCTTCACACCAATGAAACCCCAAACACCTTCTGCCCCGTGAACATCAATTCGATCAATATGCATATTAACTTCATCCATTTTTTGAAGTTACCCGCTCTTTATTTCTAGCTCATTATAGAGGTGCCCTTAATGAGCTTTTATAAGGCTTCGCCTTCTTTGCGAGTTAGCTTTTAAAAACAAGAGCATTTGTCTTTCTATATCATGGCTTGTTTTCTTTAAACCAATATCTCAGTTATTAAAACTTGCCGTTACTCTTTTTAATAAAACCCGCCTTATCACAGTGCAGAACAAAGCTGTTATCTTATTTATTTCGTCGCTGCGCTTTTCAATCAGACTAGAGTGATCTTATCCTTATCAATCATGATCAAACGCCTTTTATATAAAGCGCCCAAGGCTTTTTTATAGGCTTTTTTACTCACACTAAAAATATCATAAATTTCTTCTGGTGTGCTTTTATCGGTGAGGCTGGATGAACCACCTAGCTCATTCAAATAGATGAGAATTTGATTTGCTAAATCATTGCGGGTTTTTTCAGAAGGTAGCTGTAAACTGAGATCAATTTTCTTATCATCACGCACTGCCTTGATATAACCTTTGAGTCTATCGCCAATATTAACGCTCTGGAAAACTTCATTTTTATACAATAAACCGACATAGGAGCTGCCTATAACTGCTTTATAACCGAGATCTGTTTCGGCGAAAATAATCAGGTCAACGGCTTGTCCGGCAGTATGCGAATGGGATTCCTCTAATAAAAATTTATCCAGCTTTGAGGATGCCATAATCCTGCCGCTATGTTCATCCAGGTAAATACGAACCACATAGGATTCACCCTTTTTCATCGTGGTTTCTTGTTCAGCATAGGGCACGAATAGATCTTTCATCAGCCCGATATCCATAAACGCTCCGACTTTATTGACATCCACAACTCTGAGAAAAGCACATTCATCGACTTGCGCCAACGGTATTTCGGTAGTGGCTATAATCCGGTCTTCAGAATCGTAGTAGATGAAAACTTTAAGTAAATCATCGACTTTACAATTTTCAGGTTCGTAGCGCTTAGGCAATAAGATTTCATCACTTTGAGAACCCGCAGATAAATAAGCTCCGAAAGGCAGACGTTTTACGACCCGAAGGATATTCGTTCTGCCTACTTTTACGCGTTTAAAGAGGTGTAATTGCTCAATATTTTCTGCATCATTTTCAGCATAATCATCCCGATCAATCTTATTCTCTGGGGTTCTGTCAGAGGTATCTGATTTTTTTACGTCTTTTTTAGGGCCTTTGATTCCGCCATAATGACTCTCACTCATCTGAATTCCCAGCTTTGATTTTAGGCAGTACACGCGTATACAATGAGCTGCCAGACGATTCTTCCGATGTCTTTTTCTTGGCTGCCGGTTTTCTATCTGCTAAAGGCTTTTTCTCAACCGCAGGTTTATTCTCTGACAATGTTTTGTAATGAGATGACTTTTCTTTTACCGCTGGTTTGTTAGTTCCCGCTAATCTGTTGTCAGATATGGGTTTCTTATCGGCTACAGACTTTTTATTTTCTACTGTCCTATAAAAAGAAGAAGACGAACCTTCAACTGCAATTGGCTTATCCTTCACACTATCCTTTTTCTTTTGATAAGGTTTTTTAGCACCCAGTATTTTTTTCTCTACAACTGGCTTTGATTCAAGTGCCGTTTTCTTTTCTGAAAATATCTTTTTTTCACTGATTTTATTCTTATCAATCACTACTTTTTTCGCTTTCTTCAGCTTCTTTTTAGGTTTAGTGCTTACCGGTATTTCCGGGGCTTTCGCATCGGCCTCAAAACCTTCTATCTGTTCGCGCTCCAGATGCATTCCAACACGCTTTTCGATCACGCCAAAATGTTGATATTCCTGATGTGAAATTAATGAGATTGCCATACCATTTTCACCAGCACGGCCAGTTCTGCCGATGCGATGCGTATAATCGTTGGGTGAGCGTGGTAGTTCGTAGTTGATCACACAAGGTAACTCTTCAATATCTATGCCGCGACCCGCAACATCAGTCGCAATTAAAATGCGGCTGTTTCCTGCTTTAAAATCACGTAATGCACCCGCACGTGCGTATTGGTGCTGATTGCCATGCATCGCAACCGCACTAACCCCACGCTTTTCCAGCTTCATCACAAGATTGTCACACGTGCGTTTTGCACTGCAGAATATTAATACCTGTTTCCAGTCGTTGGTTTTGAGCAAATACGCCAGCAGATCATTTTTCTGATTGCGATTGACAGTGATTACACGCTGTACTGTTTTTGCATCGTCGTATAAATCATCGACATTGATGATCTCGGGTTCATTCATCACCTTACGAACCAGCTTGCGGATACTGTCAGGAAAAGTTGCGGTAAACATCAGATTCTGCCTGAATTTAGGCAGCTTTTTCATGATCTCGTCGATCTCTTCCTCGAAATCGCCTTTCATCAAACGATCAACTTCATCAATAACCAGGGTTTTCACCTGATATAAAAGAATTGCATTATTACGTTCTAAATCCAGTAGTCGTCCCGGGGTTGAGACTAATACATCAGCACCACCTCGCAGTGCAATCATCTGCGGGTTGATTTTAACCCCACCAAAAACACTGAGGCATTTAACTTTAGGTTCAATATAGGCCGCAAACTTCTCGAATTCTTCACGAATCTGAATCGCTAACTCACGGGTAGGAACAAGTATTAAAGTATTTACCACATTGGATTTATCGACCGGTTTTTTCTTCGCACTGTTAATGATTTTCTGTCGAATAATTTTTTCCAGTAAGGGCAATACAAAAGCTGCGGTTTTGCCCGAACCTGTCTCAGCCCTCGCAAGGACATCTCTACCATTTAGTACCGCAGGAATTGTTTCTATCTGGACATCAGTCGGCTCTTTGAAACCAGCGGTTTCAATTGCAGAATAAATTGCCGGCGATAAAGTAAATGATTTAAAGTTTGGTTTTGCAGGTGTATTTTTCATCGGTTTAACAAGGAGTGATTGAGGTCGCCATTCTAACTTAATTCTTGATCTACTATCACTAAAACTCACAATCAAATAACGCTATATAGAATACTGCTCCTAAACAGGACACCCCCCACTTTTATGCAGTTTTTAGATATTCTAAATAGCCAGGTTTAGAAATGCCTGTTTTTTTATCATTATCGACTATCCTTGTATAATAATTAACCATTAATTGGGATGGAGTAATATGGCAACTGAAGTTCTCGTGGAAAACACCACCAATCACTTCACACAAAAGATAACTACAGGAAATCACACACTTTTTTCAGACGAACCAATCAATCTCAAGGGCGATGACAAAGGCCCTGCACCCTTTGATTTGCTACTTGCAGCGCTGGGCAGCTGCACATCAATAACACTCACTATGTATGCAGAAATGAAAAACATCAAACTTGATGTGATTAGCGTGAGATTAAATTATATTCCTCCGAACAAACTGGAGGGTACCAGCTCGCGGATCATACGCAAGATTCATATCGAAGGTGATTTCACTGATGAGCAACATCAACGAATGCTCGAAATTGCTGATCGCTGCCCGGTTCACAATACCCTGCGTGAAAACGTCGATATCATGAGTAGCCTTGAGTGAATACCGGTTTTTAGGCTTAGAAACGAATCTTGGTAACACTAAACTAATTACACTTTTACTCTGGGATGAAAATCCAGCGGCAGAAAATAATCATTTCCCCAAAAATATTCGATATGTCGCCAGATTTAATGACATTCTTGCGGCTCAAATGAACTTTCACAGAGGTATGCGTAAACAACTACGCGACATCAATACCTACAAAGCAGATTTAAGCGAGGCCATCGCGGTACTTGAAGCCAATGAAGATTCACGCCACAAACGCATCTGGATTGACCCTAAAATCAGTAATCAAACTTTAGCAGCGGTTCAATCCAAGTTCGAACTAAAACGCATACACAAAAAAATCATCAATCGGATTATTCAGTTCGTGGGTATTGCCCCGTTATGTCTACTTGTATTTTGCTTTTTTGGAAGTGTTTAGTGAATGTTTAATTACGCACGTCTTTAATATACATAACTGTTCCATTATTTCTCATTTCCACATCAAATAATTCACTCGCCCGTATCAAGTCGCCTAGTTTTTTATAGCCGTAGTTGATTGATGAGAACGAGCTGTTGTTTGAAATGTAATGGGCTACGTGACTCATATGTGCCCAGCCATCATCTTCTGATGATTGCTCAACTGCAGTTCTAAGCAACTTGACCAATGCAGCATCTCTCCTTAGTTCATTCTTACCTTTCTTCGTCGATTTTTTAGACTTGTCCGTTGTTTCCTTTTCTTCAATCGCTAGATTTTCTGTGTAAATAAAGGGCGAACAGGCATCTACGAATGGCTGTGGGGTTTTCTTTTCTCCAAAACCATAGACAGGTAAGCCACTTTCGAGAATTCTCAGTACCAGCGGAGTAAAATCACTGTCGCTAGTCATTAATGCAAATGCATCTATGCTTCCGCTATAAAGTAAATCCATTGCATCAATAATCATTGCCGAATCAGTAGCATTCTTCCCTTTGGTATAGGCGAACTGCTGCATTGGCCTTATTGCATTTGGATGCAATCTAGCTATCCACCCAGACAATGAAGGATTGTTCCAGTCCCCATGCGCATGACGAACATTCACCATGCCGTATTTTGCAAGCTCTGCAAGGACGCCTTCAATGGAGTTATGACTAACGTTATCGCAATCAATAAGTAGTGCTATTCTTTTTGTTTCAGACATGGATTTATCCTGAGTTTTTATGATTAGACCTTAGCACGAGAGTATGACGGATGTAAAAAGACACCCCCCCTACTTTATGGCTATTTTTCATCAGATGGTTCTCAACAATACCCAGCTTGCAGAAGCATTTAGGGTAAATTTTCATATTAACTTCCGACAAAAAAGCCATTCTGAATCGGCATCAATGGTGTGGTCTCCACCCCTAATTCGGCCGCCGCGTGTATCGGCCAATAAGGGTCGCGCTAGCTTTGACGTGCCATTAACGCAATATCTGCTTGACCTGTAGCGATAATCTTCTCTGCCTGATGCGGGTCCGTAATCGCGCCCACTGCCATGGTTTTAATTTCCGTGGCACTGCGAATTTGTCCGGCCAAACCGACCTGTTCTTCAATACGGTCTCCAACCGATGAGCGCGCCGCTGGTGTAGCACCGCCACCTGAACAATCTACCAGATCAACGCCTCGTTCGAGCAACCATGTCGCCATCTGGATATTATCCTCGACAGTCAACCCACCCTCAGTCCAATCGGATACGGACAAACGCACGGACAATGGTAAATTTTCGGGCCAGACTGCACGCACCGCTTCCACTGTTTCCAATAGCATTCTCGCCCGCCCACGCAGATCGCCGCCATAGGCGTCATCGCGTGTATTAACCAGAGGCGAGAAGAAACTGTGCAACAAATACCCATGTGCTGCATGTATTTCCAATAGTTGATACCCCGCCAGCACCGCACGTTTTGCGCAATCCACAAAAGCTGTCTGTACACCCGTAATGTCATCCCGAGTCATCTGCCACGGTGCTTTCATCAAACGCGTACCATCTTGATCAAAAGCTTGATCCGTAGGCGCAATAATAGGCCAGCCGCCCTTACTATCAGGCAAATGCGCACCACCATCCCAGGGAGGTGCCGCAGAACCTTTGCGCCCCGCATGCGCTATCTGAATGCCCGCAACAGCACCCTGCTCGCGAACGAATTTGTTGATTCTTATTAATGGTTGAATCTGCGCATCGTTCCATAGACCCGCACAACTTGGTGTGATTCGTCCTTCAGGCGTAATGGCTGTCGCCTCAGCAATGATCAGCCCGGCGCCGCCAACTGCACGTGATCCAAGATGCACCAGATGCCAGTCATTCGCCATGCCGTCAAAAGAGGAATATTGGCACATTGGTGATATGCCAATACGGTTACGGAATTTAACATCTTTAATTTTAAGTTCGGAGAATAATGCTGACATTGAAGTTTCCTTAATATTGGATTAATTTATTACAAGAGACCTTTGTACGAGAACGATCGTAGTTTATTTAACAACCCAACGATGTTCGACAATTAATTCATCCTTTTCGAATACTTTGCCGATGAACTCATCACCACTGATTACTTTGCCAACACCACTTGGGGTGCCGCTCATAATCACATCACCATCTTCGAGCGTTAAAAAACTGTTAACTTCAGCCAGAATTGATTGAGGCTTGAACAGCATTAATTCACACCCCCCCTGCTGTACTAATTTACCATTGATATAAAGCTCCATCCTGAGGTGATCAATATTACCACCGAAGCTTTTAAACTCGCTGAAAACTGCTGAATTATCAAATGCTTTGGCGAGTTCCCACGGCAATCCCTTGGCTTTTAATGCAGTTTGAATATCTCTTTTTGTGAGATCCAGACCAAAACCTACGGCTGAGATTTTACCGGATTCTATGAGGAAACTGATTTCACCTTCATAATGGATCTCATCGACTGCATTGTCGTAAATTTCGCTGGAAATAGCCGAGTTAGGCTTGAGGAATATAACGGCTTGATCAGGTATTTCGTTATTGAGTTCATTGATATGAGCGACGTAGTTTCTACCGATACAAACTACTTTTGATGTGTAAATCGTTTTGTTATCACATTGTATAGCTTTCATATTTCCTCACTTGAACAAACTCTAATACCCCAAAATGTGCCAGCCGAAGCTTAGCTGAGACAACGTTGGAGTGCAACGACAACGGCCCGCAGGGCGAGTTTTAAAAAACGAGTCAGCCGAGCCTTGGCGAGACAATGTTGGAGATTCTATGGTAATTGTCAAACACTTACGCAGTTCTAAATTCAGATTGATCTCTTAGCAAAGCAAAAGCTAATCTAGCTATTTTTCGAGAGAGCGAAACCGCAGTAGCGGTTGTTGAATGTCCACGTGCTCTCATAGACATATAGTAGTTATTCCATGTTTCTGTTCTTGCGGCAGCTCTTGCTGCATTAAACAGCAATCTTCGTATTTCTGGGTTTCCTTGTTTGGTTAGTTTTCTCCTACCTTTGTAGTATCCTGATTCACGTACTCTCACATCGAGTCCAATGAAGGCGATGAACGAGTCTGATTTTCGAAAGTGTCCGCGATGAAACATCGCAACTAAGGCCGCCGCATTAGCAGGACCGATCCCTGGAATGCTCAAACAACGCATGTAATCTTCTTTATATCCAGCGTCTTTGATGCAGGCTTGAATACGTTTATCAATCAACGTTATCGCTTGTTCAATCCGTTTCATTAGGGCTTTACATGTTTGTGCTAACTCTGCGACACCTTTTAGAGAAAGGCCAATGGATGCTTTTGATTTAGCCAGTTTAGCGCGTGCTTTAAGTAAGCGATTAAGGCGTTTAACGGCTTTTGGAATAGGTTCAAAAACAGTCAGGTGTTGCTTTTCTGATCTCATATATCGCAATAATAAATGGGCATCATTGGTGTCTGTTTTAGCCCTGATGCCAACGGCATCACGGTAGCGTGAGAGCCTATAGGCATCGACGATATAGATTGTATGCTTGGCAAGAAAGGCTAGTTCAACAAATAATTCGTGGTACGTATTTGTTGATTCAATTGAAATACACGCCGTTGTACCTAGTTGTTTAAGATAGCTCTTTATTGCTTGTTGATTATTCTTGATACGTACAACGTCCTTACCATTAGAAATATCAAGCCAGTCTTTGGCTACGTCTATTCCGAGTTCAGTGTTAACTGTCATCATTGCCATAAGATTTACTCCAGAGTATTGTAGAGAAGTCGGGGAACATCGATAGCGCAAGCTTGTTGAAATCGGCCGTGCGGGCAAGATTCTTTATAGGCGCTTATTGATGAGTGGGGCGGAGGGGTGATATCTCCAACAGTCTGTACACATTCTAGTGGCAGATACGTAGCGAAAAACCTCCCCCTCCCCGATGCCTTAACTATGATCGTAGATAAGGGCAGGAATTACCATACAAGCGCAGCGACAACTACCCGAAGTAACTGTGTTAAAAGTCAATGACTGTTAGCATAATCCGGATTCCAGCGTGTATTGTTTCTCAGCATTGAGTTCAGGATGGTTAACAGCTTTCGCATACAGGCGATAACAGCGACTTGGCGGACTTTTCCTCTTTTCACCAAGCGCTGGTAATACGCCTGAATCGGTTTATTAAAACGGATGGCACAGAGCATAGGCATATATAAGGCAGTCCGAACCTCTTTTCGACCACCCCAGATCACTCTTTTACCTTTATGATTACCACTGTCATTACAAAACGGCGCAACACCAGCTAATGCGGCTATTTGTTTATTCGTCAGCGTCCCCAGCTCCGGAAGATTCGCGAGTAAATTAGCGGCTGTTTGTTCGCCAATACCATCCACTTCTATGATCATTTGCTTTTTCTCACAATAGTCCGGGTCTTGATCCATTAAGGATTGAATCTGGGTATGCAGAGACTGGATTTGACGTTCAAGCACTTTGATTAAGCTGTTGATGGAGCGTAAGGATGCCTTATCAGTGGTTGTTTCCAGATACTGCTTCTCCAGCGCATGATGTTTTGAGAGTTGATTTCTGCGTTTAACCAGGGCTTTAAGCTGCTGCCCTGATGGACTTTGTTGTTCTGTAACAACCAGCTTTGCGGTGTTTGCATACTCTCGAATCACAGTGGCATCGATACGGTCATTCTTGGCCAGTTTTCCCATGGCTTTGGCATAGTCCCTAACCCGTTTAGGATTAACGATACTGACGGAAATAGACTTTGAAAGTAGAAAGGCAGCGAATTTCTTCTCATAGCCACCCGTAGCTTCCATCACAAAATGCAGGCTATCAAGAGGAACCTTAAGAGTTTTCAGGAAAGCAATGTATGCTTTCTCATGGTTGTCCATGGTAACAAAGCGGGTTTCATCCAACGCTACATCGAGTTTTCTTTTAGCGACATCCACGCCGATCTTGTTGAGTGTTTTGGTTGAGTTAGTCATAATCAATAGTCCTTGGTTTCTCTGCCTTGTAGATACGGATTCATAAGATCCAGGCAACTGTTCGAGATAAGCTAAGGGAGGGTATGGCGACTTTAACTTCGGACGGTTTTAACGAACCTAGGGAAGGACAGTCTGCCATACCCGTTTGATTCAGGAAGCAAGTCAGAATCAAACCTAGGATAATACCTAGTTAGAAGAACATACAAGGGAAGGTTTGTAAAACCGCCTAAAAGTGGGGGGTCTTCAAGACTCTTTAATATAGCCTTTTAAACCAATCAAACAAGAACAAAAGCAATGGCATAAACAATCAAGCCAAGCAGTATCGTCTTGAATGTATGCTTTGTTACCCAGGCTGTGATTATCGCCGCGATAAGGCCATAAATATACGGATTATCGAAGGCTAAATCCAGCTTGCCATCATGAACCAGGCTGGTTTGTGCAATGATTGCCGTGAGTACCGCAATCGGTACAAATTCCAATGCGCGACCTAGTAAAGAATGGATATGAAACTTGCCAGCGAAGGCGATCGGCAAATAGCGCGGAATAAAAGTCAGCGCCATCATGCCGATGATTAAAAACCAATCATTCATTGTTAGCTTCCTCCGCGAGGTTAGGGCTATATTGGCCCTGAGATAGCAACAAGCCGACAGCAATTGCGATCAAAGATGAAAACAGCAAGCCTGTTTGATGTGGCCACGAAAACGTCAAAAGCGCAGAGAAAAAAGCGGTTACCGAACAGGCCCATTGTGCTTTATTTTTCAAAATCGGCACGACGATGCCAACAAACGCCACTACCATTGCAATATCCAGACCCCACTTGGTGAGATCAGGCACTTCCTGCCCCATCAAAATCCCCAAGGCAGTACAACATTGCCAATTAAAATACATGGCAAAGGCCGCACCAAAATAATACCAATGGAAATTTGTCATTTGAGGATCATCGAGAAGACGTTTACTCAGCGTTGCATAAGCCTCATCCGTCAGCCAGAAGGCCATGATTATGCGAAGCTTTTGGGGAAGATCAGCAACTTTTGGCATCAAACTGATGGCATAAAGCATATGCCGTAAATTCACGATAAATACCGTCAGCAAGATCACCGGCAAAGCCGCCGCAACCCCCACCAATGTAATCGCAACAAACTGAGACGAACCCGCAAACACCAGTAAAGACATGCCCATGGTCGCCGCCACAGAAAGCCCATTGCTTTGAGCCAAAGCGCCAAAAACGATACCAAAGGGAGCAGCGGCGATGAGTAAAGGAATGATATCCCTAGCGCCCTGGAAGAATAAGCTTGAGTTGTTTTTCATTGAACGGAGTGTAGTGGTTAAGGCTGCGAATATTCAAGATAATTACAGTTAATTGTAAAAAGATGGTTGTTGAGCTTGTCGAAACACACACCCCTACTTTTAAGCTGTTTTTTCAATAACCTTCTATCTAAGCCAACACAATCATCTTATAAAAATTTGCCGCAAGCATCATAAACAGCACAATAATCAGAAGACGGCGAATAAACCAGTCACTTCCTTTTATTGCAGAATGACTGCCTAACCAGCCACCTAAAGAACTCGCTAGCATCATCGGAATCGCAAGCGACCAAATCACTTTACCCGCCAGAAAGAAGGCAAGCGCTGCTCCAATATTGGTTAACAGGTTCATTGGCTTGATGGTGGCGGTGGCTTTTAATAAATTGAATTTGAGTATCTTGCGAACCGCAATTGTCAAATAGGTGCCAGTACCTGGAACCCAGCACTCCATCATAAAAACCTATCGGTGTAACGGCGATTAGGTTTTGATGAAGTTCGCATTTTCAGGCTCAGTATTATTATGCGATTTATCTCTGAGAACGATATATAAAGCGATCGGGATACAGATTAGTATCGCCCATGCCAGTGTCGTGGCAGATATATTCAGGGCAACTCTGCCACCAATATATGACGCTGTAATGCAGGGAATGGCAGCGTACATCACAGTCTTCCAGTGTGTCTTTCTGCCCAGCGCATATTTCGTGACCGCAATTGTAGTACCTGAGATGGCTGCTATTTTACTCACAGCCAGGGCTGATACAGGCGAAACTCCCACAAACAATTAAGTGGGCAGGTCCAACATTCCCCCACCTCCGGCTACGGCATCAATATAAGCGGCCGTAAAAGCGACCATACTCAGCGCTATGATCCAGTAAATACTAACCTCAAAGAAACTTTCCATTTAAATCTGAATACTCAAAGTGGTGTTTTCTTTTTAAAAACCGCATAAAAGGTGGGGGGTGTCTTTATATAGCTAATATCAGGCAATATAACAAAACTGAAAAAATGTTTTTACAATAATCCACGCTCAGCAAAAGAAACCACATCATCCCCTATGACGAAATGATCGAGCACGCGAACATCAATAAGCTGCATTGCGTCTTTGAGCTTCTGGGTGATTTGATTGTCGGATTGGCTCGGTTCTGCAACACCCGAAGGGTGATTATGTGCCAGAACAATTGCGGCGGCATTATGATGTAAGACACGCCTGACTACTTCACGGGGATGAACGCTAGCTGCATCAATGGTGCCACGGAAAAGTTCTTCATATTCGATCACACGGTGTTTATTATCCAGAAACAGACAGGCAAAAACCTCAAAGGGGTAATTCTGCAATCGTGATTTCAGATAGTTTTTGACATCACTGACATTCGACATGGCGTCACCACGCAGTATCTTCTCATTTAGATAACGACGGCTCATTTCGACTACGGCTTGCATTTGCACGTATTTGGCTTGCCCCAATCCTTTACCCTGACAGAAACTTTTTTCATCCGCGCTTAAAAGAAGTGATAAACCTCCGCTTTCAGCAAGCAAATCACGTGCAAGATCTACCGCTGTCTTTCCTTTTATTCCGGTGCGCAGGAAGATAGCCAGCAGTTCAGCATCAGTTAGTGCTTCGGCACCTTTATTCAAAAGTTTTTCGCGTGGTCTATCTTCGACAGCCCAATCCGTAATTGCCATGGGTTTTTCCACTTTATTAGGTATAATCAAGTTTAATTATGTCAGCATTAACTAACAAACATATTCTTATCGGGATAAGCGGTGGTATCGCCGCTTACAAATCAGCCGAACTGGTTCGCACCTTGATTAAAAGCGGCGCTGATGTGAGGGTGTGCATGACCAAAGCAGCGTGCGAATTTATCACCCCTCTGACACTTCAGGCGTTAACGGGTAATCCAGTTCATACAGACTTACTCGATACCGAAGCTGAAGCAGCGATGGGACATATCGAACTCGCGCGCTGGGCAGATGTAATCTTGATTGCGCCAGCTAGCGCCGATCTAATTGCACGGCTCGCACACGGCCATGCGAACGATTTGCTTTCGACAGTCTGTCTGGCGACTGAAGCACCGATTCATATAGCGCCAGCTATGAATCGAATTATGTGGTCTAACGCTGCTACTCAGGAAAATTGCGAGACACTAAAACAACGCGGCTATACCCTGCATGGTCCTACGAGCGGAGAGCAAGCTTGCGGTGAAACGGGTGAAGGACGGATGCTGGAAGCTCAGGAAATTGCCGATAATATTACTGCCTTATTCGATCTAAAAAATCTGCCTTTGGCAGGCAAAACGGTACTTATTACTGCTGGCCCAACGCGTGAAGCGATTGACCCGGTGAGATTCATTAGTAATCGAAGCTCCGGAAAAATGGGTTATGCCATTGCCGCTGCCGCACAAAAACTCGGTGCAATTGTAGAGCTGGTTTCTGGCCCAGTTGCACTTGAAGCGCCCACTGGAGTTGTGCGCCACCTAGTTGAATCAGCGCAAGAAATGCATGCTAAAACGATGCAATTGGCTGAAGATGCAGATATTTTTATTGCAACTGCAGCTGTTTCTGATTATTCACCTGCAAATAGTGCCAAGCAAAAAATTAAAAAAAGTAAAGACAAACTATCGCTGGATTTAATATACAACCCTGATATTTTATTTGATTTGACACATAATTACCCTGACTTGTTCAGTGTTGGCTTTGCCGCAGAAACCGAACATTTAATCAAACATGCTCAAGATAAAATGAAACGCAAAAAACTGGATATTATTGTAGCGAACTCAGTTGGTAAAAATAAAGGTTTTGAACAGGACACAAATCAACTCGAAATACTCTGGAAAGATGGACACATTTCTCTGCCTGAAAAAGATAAAACAATATTGGCTATAGAGCTAATGGATATAATTACTGAAAAATTTCTCGATAAAGAAAACTAAACTCAATTACTTAACATTCTATAGGGCTTTCTCTTTAAGATGCACACTGAAAATTACACCATTGATTATAAAATATTAGATAAGCGCATCGGCGATATTATCCCTTTACCCAGCTATGCGACCAGCGGCTCAGCAGGCATGGACTTACGCGCCTGCATTGATGACCCGCTTACAGTGAAACCTGGTGAAACACATCTCATACCAACTGGCATTGCAATCCATATAGAAGATCCATCACTGGCAGCCACTATCCTGCCCCGCTCGGGTCTTGGGCATAAACATGGAATAGTTTTGGGTAATCTGGTGGGCTTGATTGATTCAGATTACCAGGGTCAATTATTCATTTCATGTTGGAATCGTGGTGACACGGCTTATACGATTGAGCAAGGTGATCGAATCGCGCAGTTAGTGATTATTCCTGTGATTCAAGTCGAACTTAATCAGGTTGAATCATTTGATGACAGCGACCGGGGTGCAGGTGGGTTTGGACACTCCGGCGCTAAATAACATTTAGACAAAGACATTTTCAATGTCTATGACATTCCTGGACAGATAGAAATGGAATGATATTTGAATCATTACTACAATGATGCTTATCTGATCGGTCATGCAATTGGCAATAACCAATTATCGCCTTTTTAGTTATAATTAGTATTTTCAACAATAAGAAGTCTGATATGCCGAATACTGACGCCAATCTAATTGCCCATATTTTAACTAAAGCACTGCCTTATATTCAGCGCTATTCAGGTAAAACTATCGTGATTAAATATGGCGGCAACGCCATGACCGATGAAAAACTCAAAAAGAGTTTTGCGCGTGATGTTGTGCTATTAAAACAGGTAGGAATCAACCCTGTAATCGTTCACGGCGGTGGTCCGCAGATAGGGAAATTGCTTGAACAAATTGGCAAGGAAAGCCATTTTATAGAAGGCATGCGTGTCACAGACAATGAAACCATGGATGTTGTACAAATGGTTTTAGGTGGCCTTGTTAATAAACAAATAGTCAGTGATATCAATCAAGCTGGTGGAAAAGCTGTGGGTTTGACTGGTAAAGATGGGAATTTGATTCTTGCCAAAAAAATGCAGCTTAAAAGCAAGGAAGCTGAGAATCAACCTTCTGAAATTATTGATTTAGGACATGTGGGCATTGTAGAAAAAATTAATCCGAGCATCGTTAAACTGCTCGATAATGAAAAGTTTATCCCAGTAATTGCGCCTATAGGCGTTGGCATGGATGGTGCTTCGTACAATATTAATGCGGATCTGGTTGCTGGAGAAATGGCTGCAGTACTGGGTGCAGAAAGACTCTTATTACTCACCAATACTCCTGGTGTTTTAGACAATAACGGTGAACTTTTAACCGGCCTCAATAAAAGAGATGTCAAAAAACTCACTGACGATGGCACAATCCAGGGAGGCATGTTGCCCAAAATTCAATGTGCTTTAGATGCAGTAGATTCCGGTACTGAATCAGCTTGTATTATTGATGGCCGTGTTCCGCACGCCGTATTACTTGAATTGCTTACCGATGAAGGCATCGGCACACTGATTAAGCGTTAATCTAACTATTAATTGAGGGTGGTCGATCTGAAATTAGCTTGGCCTCGGGAACAGATTCGATAATCGCAGTGGATATCTCTAGTATTTTGCCCTTAACTGGCCTCACTGAAACCCACAACAAGTTCATTTTTAAGTTGAGATCGGCAAAAACTACAAAATCCTGGTAACGGTTCAATACACAATTAAGCGCATCCAGTGTTTTTTTCCGATGCTCTGAACTGGCAGTTTTAAGTTTAGGGATTATCATCATAAAATCCCCAAGATACTTCCCCGATTCATCTTTAGTTGGTACACGCTGCCAAAGCGGTTTATTAGGGGCGAGCTCAAGCGTTGGCTTCAGTGCATCAGATTGTTTATTATTTATTTCAGAACTCATGATTAATAAGTATATGAGTGAATCAACAAAATGTCAGAGAAAAAAGAGTACCTTTTATTTAAAAAAGGTACTCGGAGAGTTTCTATAGTAGTATTTTTAACACTACAGCTAACTTGCCCTTTTAACGGGTGGGAACATGTTTGCAATTCTACTTGCTGTAGTATCCATTCTTCTTGAAATTTTTCTCACTTCTGGATTTTTAATGAATTCTGCTAATGTAATTGCATCGAGAAACTCATAAAGCCTTTCACTGAGATCATTCCACAAATGATGGGTTAAACAACGCTCACCTTTGTTACAATCGAGGTTGCCTTTGCAACGAGTACTATCAATTGATTCATCAACTGCAACAATAATATCTGCAACGCTTATCTGATTAGCTGGTTTTCCAAGACGATATCCGCCACCAGGACCACGAACACCCTCAACTAAACCTGTTTGTCGCAACTTTGCAAACAATTGCTCTAAATATGAAAGCGATATACCCTGGCAATTCGAAATATCAGCCAATGTAACAGGGCCATCTCTATCATGAATTGCAAGATCCATCATTGCTGTTACCGCATAGCGGCCTTTCGTAGATAATTTCATGTTTTGCCTCCATGGTTAATTTTACTACTGAATTAAGTTTATATCATTTTAACAAAATGTCTATACAATAGTGATACAAATAACCAAGTATTTTACTATGGAATGTAGATGCAACTTTATTATCATTAAAGTTTACTATTAACGTTTGGAAAGTTTAAATTGGATGTTATCAGGACATATTAATTATCATTTTCCCTGATAATTTTTTTTCCTACTTACTCTTCTGATCTTTGTTTTCGATGAAAGAATGACCTTGATGATCTAAATAACCTAACCATTTATGTAAGAATCGATTCAAACGCCAGCGACACAGCAACACATTATCAATCTGCTTTTCCCATAAGCGAATATCACGACCAGTAATTCTACAGTTTCGGCTAACCACCTCGGCCTGTTTTGAATCATGATAAATTTGAACCTCTAAGTTAGGTCGCCTTTCATCATCATCAAATAAATAAGTTAGCATCAGTTTTGTTGTATGGGTTGAACGTTCAATGACACTGAGTCGAACTGGAACACCTCCAGGAATCGTTGAAATAGTTTCGTCAGCAAGCTGACGAATATCCCCACAGAAGAGTCGAAGACGTATATAATTGCCCTCGTAAAGGTCCATTAAATCTACAAATGAATGAGGTCGCGGATTAATCGCTTCTATTATTTTGTTTTTTACTTCCATACTTGAAATATTATCATAAGCAAACATGTACTACAGCAAACCAATTAAAATTCAGCCAGTTAAAACTCAAGCGTTTACTGATCAAAAACCTGGTACCTCGGGTTTAAGAAAGAGAGTCCACACTTTCAAGCAAACAGACTACCTGCAAAATTTTGTGCAGTCGATCTTTAATTGTTTGCCTAAACTTGCTGGATCAACATTAATCCTGGGTGGTGATGGTCGCTATTTTAATCGTGAAGCGATCCAGATTATCCTGCGCATGGCGGCAGCGAATCGGGTTGCAAGAGTGATTCTGGGACAGGGCGGGATTTTTTCCACACCCGCTGTCTCTCACCTCATTCGTAAACACCAGGCACTGGGCGGCATCATTCTGTCTGCCAGTCATAATCCTGGCGGTATGAATGGTGACTTCGGTATCAAATACAATATTAACAATGGTGGCCCTGCACCGGAAGAATTTACCGATGCCGTCTATGAAGTGTCTAAAACCATTACGGAGTACCATATCGCTGGTATCAAAGGCATACCTCTTGATCTGATTGGTAATTACACAATAGATAGAATGCAGATTGAAATCATAGATTCAGTTGATGATTATGCAAAGTTAATGAGTTCTTTATTCAATTTTAACAAAATCAGCAAGCTACTCCAGTCGCCAGATTTTAAAATCTGTTTTGATGCTATGTATGCTGTCACTGGACCCTATGCAAAAAGAATACTCCAAGATATATTGGGAGCTGATGATGGTTCCATAATACGTGGTGAATGCTTACCCAATTTTGGAGGTGGTCACCCTGACCCTAATCTGGTTCATGCAAAACAGCTGGTGGATTTAATGTACGATGCCGCAGAAACGGGCCATACACCAAATTTCGGGGCCGCATCCGATGGCGATGGCGATCGTAACATGATTATGGGTGATTACTTCTTTGTAACACCAAGTGATTCACTTGCCATCATTGCTGCCAATGCACATTTAATTCCTGCCTATAAAGATGGTTTAAAAGGTATCGGTCGCTCCATGCCGACCAGTCAGGCAGCTGATAGAGTCGCTGAAAAACTAGAAATTCCATGTTTCGAAACTCCCACAGGCTGGAAATTTTTCGGCAATTTACTCGACGATAATCGTATTACTCTGTGTGGCGAAGAAAGCTTTGGCACAGGCTCTGATCACGTACGTGAAAAAGACGGTTTATGGGCAGTGCTTTGCTGGCTGAACATACTCGCAGAACGCCAACAGAGTGTTGAAGACATTGTTAGGCAGCACTGGGCTGAATATGGCCGTAACTACTATACCCGCCATGACTATGAAGACATTCCCAGCGAATCTGCCAAACAATTAATAGACGCTCTACAGAAAAATTTAAGCACACTCCCGGGTCGAAACTTCAGTAATCGTACTATCGTAACTGCAGATAATTTCAGTTACCACGACCCTGTAGACGGATCAGTGAGCGACAACCAAGGAATCCGAATCCTGTTTGATGACGGTGCGCGAATTATTTTCCGTTTATCTGGTACTGGTACCGGAGGTGCGACATTGCGCTTATATATTGAACGGTATGTTGAAGAGATCAAATGTCACGATCTCGATACCCAGGAAGCGCTCTATGATTTGATTGAAACGGCAGAATTACTGGCTAATATTATTGGTTTTATAGGTAGACATGAACCAACTGTAATCACCTGATTGCTAAATTATAAATAGACACCCCCCTACTTTTGGGCGGTTTTTCGAAGGCTATGTCTTACCTTCGGCTCACTCAGCTTTAAGTAAACACAGCTGTTATCTAAGTCATCGCTGCGACTGCTTGCACATGCTTCTTGTAGTTATATAACAGGCTAAAACCACATACATAAAAGCCAAGGCATTTATAAAATACCCTGACTTAAATGTTATGGAAAATAATCTAGATTATGGCTTTATATAAACATAACCCTGTTGCTGAAGTTTTGCTAACTCAGCCACGCCACTTGGTACAATATCAGCTTGATCGACATTGTAAAGGTCATTGTTTAGATTTACCTTTCTACCTTTTACGGTATTGGCACAAACATTAAAACCAACACCCTGGCCTTTCAAGCCATCAATTTTTGCAGTCATTTTATCGTCTGCATTAGCGTGCTTGAATTTTGGCACTCTTGCCAGTGCATCTGGCTCCAGTAACAACGCCAAGCCATTACCGTGTAATACAACTTTTAAATCCAGGTTTTCCGCACCAACTGCGTTGATATGGTTCTGGATATTGCGTAAAGCACCAGCTTGTTTTTTAGGATTATCATAATTGATGTGATAGACCACTTTCTGTTTGCCATAACCTTTCTCATCCGCAGTAGCTGGAGTAATTGTGGTAATGGTTAAGAACACAAGAGCTGCAATACTTGCAATGATTTTTTTCATGTTAAACCTCCTAGGTTTATTTATGATTAATTAAAATTTTAAAAGTAAATTCGGCATTTATTATTGGTTGCTACCAGCTCAGCCGATGAGATAAGTAGCCTTTCGAATTTATGCTTCACACTTGAATATATAACCAACCTTGTTGTTGTCGCATAACCACATGTGCGACACCAGAGAGCGTAGCAACCGCATCTGAAATTAATTTAACCTCGATGCCTTGTTCTCTTTTAATTCTGGCAACGGTATTCATACAGGCGACAAAAGTCAACTCAGGATATTGTTTAGACATCTCTGCAATACGCGGCTTCTGGGTTGATAGTCTCTCGCGCAATAAATCCAGACCGGCCGCGTGAGCCACAACTTCCACTCTAACTCGCTGATTCTCTTGAATAGACTGCTGTAACAAACTCTCAATATCGTCGAGTAATTCATCTGCATTTAAGCGCGTTGAGTTTGACACATGAAAAACTACGCGCATTTCTTCAATATTATTCTGACTTAATTGTTGGCCTCTTCCATCGGGGTCAAGCATTACCAGTCTTTGAGCTGTTAAATTACTCTGATAGCCAAAAAAAGCCAGGCCAATGACCACAAGTCCAGCTAAAAAACTTGCTGCGATTGAATAACTGCCGCTTTTGCTTAATTTCTTATCGGGGTTTTTAAAAGGCTGTGGAATATCATTATAAGCAGTTTTTACCCTATCTTTGAGATTTCTGATTTCGCAGACTCTTTGCTTGCTCGCTTCATCTATTTGTAAATAAGCCAACAACTCCGCTCGTTCGGCAGTAGGAAACTCATTATCAACGAGCGAATTCAAAGTTTCATCGGAGAGCGAGCCAAAATTCCTGTTTTTCATATTTATTTAACTCTTTTAAGAAAGTTTGACGGTGAAGATATTTCCTCACGAGGCTTATCCAAATCTAATAAAAGTGTTTTCAGTTGATCTCTAGCACGATTTAAACGACTCATTACGGTACCGACTGGTATTTCCAATATTTCAGCAACTTCTGCATAGGTAAATTCAGCAATATCAACTAATGTGACGATCTTGCGATGCTTATCATTTAACTGTGCAATGGCGTTTCTTACATGTTGAATAGACTCTTCCCGACTTGCTGAGTTACTAGGATCTTGATCTGTTAAAGCGAGCTCATCTTGAAACGTAATTTGTTGTTTTAATTGCAATTTGATGCGCAAATGATCATTGTGTAAGTTCGCCAGAATTCGTGTCAGCCACGGCTTTAGTTTTTCCAGATCTTTTAATTGAGTGCGGTTTTTCAATCCCTTAGCGTAGGTTTCTTGCACCAGATCATCTGCTAAAGCAGCGTCATGACACCATGACCATGCAAGCTTGTACAAATCTGCGCGATGTACTTCCAGCTTCTTATTGAATGGGCCTTTAAAGGAAGATGAAAACCTTACATTTATCATTAACTAAAACTCAATCCTCGAAAAAATAAACGACTCGTATAAGTATAGACGTGGCCTTTCAATTTTTATTCCATTTTCTAATAAATAATTTAATCGTTATACTAATTATCCATGACCATACAGCCACCTTCTCGATCTGATTTAAAAATCAGCCAACTCATTGCATCCCTCAAAACCAGTCGAAATATCTGGGTTCTCAGCGGTGCGGGAATCAGTGCTCCTTCGGGCATCCCCACTTATCGTGACCATAGGGGTAACTGGCAAGCAGGCGTCCCGATTCAGCATAATGAATTTATTAATAATAAATCAGCAAGACAGCGTTACTGGGCGCGCAGTATGGCGGGCTGGAAACTTAATGAGCGCGCCAAACCAAATGCCGCACATACTGCTGTAACTAAACTACAACAGAGCGGGGTTATCTCACAAATTGTCACCCAAAATGTAGACCGGCTTCACAGTCTGGCAGGTGCAACTAACGTCATAGACTTGCATGGCCGTATTGATCAAATAGCCTGCATTGGTTGTCAGGAAATTACAACACGCGCTAGCTTCCAACCGCGCCTGGTTGAATTAAACCCTAAACTTGACCGCTATATAAATAGTAATGCAGGCAGGATGTTACCCGATGGAGATGCCCAGATTGATGATTTCGAAATGTCGCTGGTTAATATTCTGTCTTGTCAAAACTGCGGTGGAGTTTTGATGCCTGATGTCATTTTCTTCGGTGGAACTGTACCAAAAATACGAGTTGAGACAGCGTTTAATACGCTCGCAAAGTCAGATTGTTTATTGGTTATTGGAAGCTCACTAACAGTATTTTCTGGCTTTCGATTTCCACGCTGGGCTCATCAAAACAACCTGCCTTTATATGCAATTAATCAAGGCGAAATGCGCGGTGCGGACATGTTTGATTTGATTGTGCCGTTATCTTGCGAGGAAATATTGCCAATTATTGCAGAAGAAATAGGTTAAGGACACCCCCCTACTTTTAGGCCATTTTTCAATCATTAGCTATAAGGACATCTCTAATTAATAGAGATGTCTTAAAATCACTCTGTTTCCATATAACTCACATTTCGGTACCCCTTGGGTAGGAGCTTGCCGCGCTTTCCACGCTCACCCTGATATTCCACTATCTCACCACCTTGAATCGCCTTGTGTTTTTTACCCGCATGAATAATCAATTTAGCACCTTGCGCCAATGCCACCATCGAGACAATGTGTTCTTCACCTGATTTGAGTTTTTTACTAGGTACATTGATGATTTTATTACCTTTGCCACGTGGTAATTGCGGAATGTCTTTGATGTCGATAATCAATAAATAACCTTCTGATGTAACTGCCGCTATCATATCTGTTTCGATATCAGTGACTTTCGAAGGACAGATAATTTTCGCACCGGAATTGCCCAGGTTAATGCTTGCTTTACCAGCTTTAGCGCGGCTCAAAAGATCTTCAAATTTACAGATAAAGCCATACCCGAAGGAGCTTCCTAGTAAATAATGATCTTCATTTTTCGCCATTATAGTCGCTTTGAAAGCTGCGCCCACAGGTGTTGAAAATCTTCCGCTGAGTGGATCACCTTGTCCACGCGCGGACGGTAGCGAGTGTGCGGCAAGTGTATAGCTTCGTCCAGTGCTATCTAACAACACGACTTGCTGATTGGAACGCCCATATGCAGAGGATTGAAACTTATCACCTTGTTTGTAGCTTAAGGTATTAGGATCAATATCGTGACCTTTAGCTGCACGAATCCAGCCCATTTCAGATAGAACTACAGTAACAGGCTCTGATGGAATTAGAGCCGTCTCATCCAGTACCTGTGCGGCTTCCCGGCTAACAATCGCAGAGCGTCGATCATCACCATATTTTTCAGCGTCTTCTTTGAGTTCTTTTTTGATCAATGAGGTAAGTTTGGCAGGTGAATCCAATAATCCTTGCAGCACATCACGCTCTTTAATGAGTTCGTCTTGTTCGGCGCGAATCTGGAATTCTTCAAGCTTTGCAAGATTGCGTAAGCGTAAGTTCAGTACTGCTTCCGCCTGAATGTCACTAAGGCTGAAGTGTTCCATTAAAATGGGTTTTGGTTCGTCGTTTTCGCGAATGATTTTAATCACTTCATCGATATTTAGATGCGCTATCAACAAGCCTTCTAAAATATGCAAACGCTCAAGCACTTTGTTCAATCGCCATTCAATGCGTTTGGTCACGGTACTACGACGAAATTCCAGCCATTCGCTTAATACCATTTTCAGGTTTTTAACCTGTGGCTTGCCATCGGTACCGATCATATTCATGTTCACGCGGTAATTACGTTCGAGATCAGTAGAAGCAAATAAATGCGACATTAACTGATCTTGATCTACACGATTTGAACGGGGCGTGATGACTAAGCGGGTTGGGTTTTCGTGATCAGATTCGTCGCGTAAGTCAGCTACCATCGGCAATTTTTTCGCGCGCATTTGCGCCGCGATCTGTTCCAGAACCTTGCCGCCTGAGGTTTGAAAAGGTAGTGCAGTGATGATCACATCACCATTCTCTTTCTCCCAGACGGCGCGCATTTTTATACTGCCCTTACCGGTTTCGTACACCTTTGCGATTTCTTCCGACGAACTTATAATTTCTGCATCGGTGGGATAATCAGGACCTTTAATAAATTCTCGTAATTCTTCAACTGAACTGCTTTTCTTCTTTAATAAATGTAAACAGGCATCTACCACTTCACGCAAATTGTGCGGCGGAATATCGGTTGCCATACCAACAGCAATTCCGGAACCACCGTTTAGAAGTACATTTGGCAATCGCGCTGGTAATAATGAGGGTTCTTTTAATGTACCATCAAAATTGTCAACCCAGTCAACTGTTCCCTGACCTAGTTCCTGCAACAATACTTTAGCGTAAGCTGTTAAGCGCGATTCGGTATAACGCATTGCAGCGAAGGACTTTGGATCATCCTGCGAGCCCCAGTTGCCCTGTCCATCAACCAAAGGATAACGATAAGAAAATGGCTGCGCCATCAGCACCATCGCTTCATAACAGGCCGAATCACCGTGAGGGTGGAATTTACCGAGGACATCACCCACGGTTCTGGCAGACTTTTTATGTTTAGAGGCGGCAGATAAACCTAGCTCAGACATCGCGTAAACAATACGGCGTTGCACCGGTTTGAGACCATCACCGATGTTTGGCAAAGCACGATCCAGGATGACGTACATGGAATAATCGAGATAGGCTTTTTCGGTGTAGTTCTGCAAAGGCATTCTCTCTATGCCATCGCTATACGACCCCCCATCACTGCCACCGGCGCTATTGCCACCACTTCCACTATTATTGGAACTTTCAGTAGAATTAGTCTCTTTCGAATCTAGCAAGTCCAATTGTGTTTCATCAGTCATTTACTGTAATTTCCAATTAATTTTAAGCCCAGGATTTTGAAAATTGAACGAGGTGATTTTTCCCGGAATTATCTAATATATCCCGCAATAAGGTAAATTCTTTTTCCAGTTCTTCATGGTTCAACTCACCCCGCATCAGCTGATAACGCAAGTAAACAAGATAAGTATTCAACACATCAATTTCGCAGTAATCCCGGATGCCAGCAAGATTTCCTGCACGATACTCATCCCAAATCTGTGAATCATCCATTCCCATCTTACCTGGGAAGCCTAATAATGTTGCAATATCATCCAGAGGCGCTGTTGCACTGTGATTATAACTTGCCAGGATATCCCTTAAATCAGTATGTCGGTCATGATAACGACTTAGAGAGTTATCGTAACGAAAAGCATTTTTGTTTTCGCCTTTTCCCCAATATCCTGGAGCGCTTATCTTATTTTTTAGTGTTCTATAATGAATCACTGGTAAATCAAATCCAGAACCATTCCAGGATACTATAGTGGGCGTACGGCGTTCGATGACCTCGAAAAATAACGTTAATAACTCAGCCTCACTGCTATTTTCATCCCCGAGGCTACGTACCGAAACTTCATGCTCCAAATCCTCACCCATACCTCGATAAACCACAGAGATTGCAGCAATCTTTTGTAGGTGTAAGGGTAAGAAATCGTTGCCAGTTTTTTGTTTTCTCAGGTGAAACAGGGCTTTTGCCGTACTTTTTTCATCCAGGCCATTTAGGTCATAAATTCTCTGGCCACCTTCAATATCAGGGATGGTTTCAATATCAAACACTAAAACATTCATGCAGGAAAAACTCCTGTTGATATATATCTGTCACCACGATCACAGATTATTGTCACAATAGTTGCGTTACTGACTTCCTCAGAGAGTTTTAATGCTGCTGCAACAGCACCACCAGAAGACACTCCACTAAAAATTCCTTCTTCAGAAGCCAAACGACGCATTGTCGTTTCTGATTCTTCCTGTGTGATATCGATTTGTTTATCCACTACCGACGCATCAAATATTTCTGGCAGATACTCTGCTGACCAGCGACGTATTCCCGGAATATCTTCATCATTAGTTTTGGGTTGAACTCCGACTATCTGTATATCACTATTTTTTTCATGTAAAAAGTGGCCAGTCCCCGTGATCGTTCCAGTCGTACCCATTGCACTTACAAAGTGTGTAACCTCACCATTTGTATCACGCCAGATTTCCGGGCCTGTTGTTTCATAATGCGCCAGTGGATTATCCTGATTGGAAAATTGATTGAGCAGTAGTCCTTTGCCATCCTGATGCATTTGCAGGCCCATATCGCGCGCGCCTTCCATGCCACCTTGTTCTTTAGAAACCAGTATCAGTTCAGCTCCGTAAGCTTTCATTGAGGCGCGACGTTCCGCGCTCATATGTGATGGCATTATCAGTTTCAATTTATAGCCGCGCATTGCAGCGACCATCGCGAGGGCAATCCCGGTATTACCACTTGTTGCTTCAATCAAGGTATCACCAGGTTTGATATCACCACGTGCTTCGGCGCGTGAAATCATGCTGTAGGCAGCACGATCTTTAACAGAACCTGCTGGGTTATTACCTTCCAGTTTTGCCAAAATTGTATTCGTAGTATCACCCGGTAATCGCTGTAGCTTTACCAGTGGGGTATTCCCAATAAAATCTTCTATTTTTTGATAGTTCATAATGCACTTCACTATAAATGCTTATTAATAGGTTTTATAGATAATCAACAAAAACCGCCAATACAAACAACGTAAACAAGGGATAGATTCACCCCGAAAACGGATGAAAAATTCCCTAAAAGTAAGGGAGTGTCTTTTACAATCTTCTTAAACTGTTATTTAGAACATCACATCAACTTTCAAGGATAACATAAGCAATCGCGTATTTTTTCTCATCACTGAGTGAGATGAAATTGTTTTTTACTCCAAGTTTATTAGCTATGGTCAAGGCTTCATCATGAAGTATTAATACTGGCTGCCCGTCTTCATTATTACTGATTTCAATGTTTTTGAAGGAAACACCTTTGGAGATACCAGTACCTAAGGCTTTGGCGACAGCTTCTTTTGCGGAAAATCTTTTTGCAATATAAGTCGCCCGCGATTGATGCCCTTTCAAAATATCCAGTTCGTTTTTATGCAATATGCGCTGGGCAAATCCCCTGGGGTATTTTTTGTATAAACGCTTGATTCTGGATATTTCCACAATATCTGTGCCTATGCCGATAATAGCCATGCTATTTAATTTATGCCTCGTGCTTCACGCATGATTTCCAGCATCTGACGTGTTGCCCGGCTTATGCCAACAAATACAGCGCGTGATACGATCGAATGGCCAATATTTAGCTCTCTGATTTCAGGAATTTTAGCTATAGCAGTGGTGTTTGAATAATCCAGACCATGACCAGCATTTACGTGGATTCCCTGTGCATGTGCAAATTCAGTGGCTTTTAAGATACGATCAAACTCGTACTTTTGCTTGTCACCAACTGCATTTGCATAAGTGCCAGTATGCAGCTCAATAACTGGGGCGCCAATATCGGGGGCGCGTTTTATCTGTTCAATATCTGGCTCAATAAACAAAGATACACGTATACCATGCAAGGACAGTTGTTTGGTCGCTTTTTGAATACGATCGAATTGGCCAATAATATCGAGACCGCCTTCCGTTGTTAGCTCTTCCCGCTTTTCTGGCACAACACAGGCATCTTCAGGTTTTACGTCACAGGCGATGTTCACCATTTCATCAGTAGCAGCTAATTCGAGATTCATTCGACCTCGTATTTGTTTACGAATATCATAAACATCCTGATCTTGAATATGACGACGATCCTCTCGCAAATGAATAGTAATTGCATGTGCCCCTGCCTCTTCCACTAAAAACGCGGCTTCGAGTAAATCAGGGTAAGATGTGCCGCGCGCTTGTCGAAGAGTTGCAATGTGATCAATGTTAACGCCCAGCTCTATCTCTTTTACGGTGATTTCCATATTTAAAAACTCAAATATTTACGTGAATTTATGCTTCGAGGCGTTAGTACTAAAAAAACCTTATCCAGAAATACTCTAAGCTCTTGCCAATGGAATTCTTGCATATTCTGAATATCATGCAAGGCTAAAAGCAATTCTATGCTAATTAATATTTTTACACTATTGTTCGACAAATTGATTAGGTTTTCATTTGTGTCTGAAACCAGACCATCATTCAGCGTAAAATGATAAAAACCATTATTATTTATACTACTATCTACTAATTCATCAACTTCCAAAGGGTAACCTAGGCAACTTAATAAATATATTTCAAATCGCATTAGTATCTTACGATTGATTTCGGCATCACCCAATTTATGTAAGGTATATTTATAGGCGGAAAACAGTTCTGGCATTGGCGCATGTTGACGTGTAAGTAGCAACAATAATTCATTCAGATACAAACCCATCATCAACTCGGATGCGGGAATATTATGCCGACCCCTTTCATCTGCTTCGGTTAGTGTTTGCACATCACCCTTACCTATCCAGCTCAAATGCAAGTAACGGAATGGCTCGGTATTACCTTTGACTATTTTACCGCGTTTTTTTGCAGGCCTTGCAACACAACAGATACGTCCATGGTCTTCAGTAAAAGCATCTAAGAGTAGGCTCGTATCACGATAAGCGCGGTTTTTTAGGATATAGCCAAATGATTGTTGCATGACTTATTTAGCAGTAGAAGCTGCCTAAAGATCCCGGTTGGAAATAATACCTAAATTATTTAAGTGGCGTGGGTTGTTTTGCCAGTTTTCTTCCACTTTAACCCATTGTTTGAGCATGACTTTCTTCATCAAAAAATCTTCAAGGGAATGCCGCGCTCCCTGCCCGATGCGCTTTAGGGTTTCACCCTTTTTGCCGATGATGATTCCTTTTTGGTTTTTTCTATCGGTCCATATCACCACTTCGATAGTCACGAGTTTCTCTGTTTCTTCAAATTTTTCTATTTCAACAGCAGTTGTATAAGGAAGCTCTTCGTGCAAATTTAACACGAGTTGTTCACGTATCAGTTCACCACAAATAAAACGAATAGATTTATCAGTGATATGATCTTCAGGGTAGATAAACTCGGATTTTGGTAGTACTTTTAACAATGACTCTATCAAAATATCAGTATTAATGCCTTTGGCAGCTGAAGCAGGAATTATTTCTGTGAAGTCTCTTTTTTTAGCTATTTTCTGTAAAAACTCGAAGAGTCTCTCTTTTTCTTTGATCCTATCGACTTTATTGATGAATAAAATCACGGGGACTTTCGTATGCTTTATTCGACTTAATACAAAATCATCTTCATCCGTCCACTTTAGAGCCTCGACAATAAATATAATTGCATCAACGTCTTCTATCGCGGCAACTGCTTCACTATTCAATGTTCTGTTGAGTAGGTTCTTTGAGTTTAAATGAATACCAGGTGTATCGGTAAAAATAATCTGGTAACCTGAGTGTTTCTCGTTTTTTAGTTCTGTAACAATGCCACGAATATTAGTGCGTGTAGTCTGAGGCTTATTCGCGATTGCTGAAATTTTATATCCCACCAAATGATTCAATAGTGTTGATTTACCAACATTGGGTCTGCCGATTATTGAGACAGTGCCACACTGTGTTTCTGCCTGATTAATCATTTAACTTACCTTTTTTACTGGAGAATTGATGCTTAACAATATCATATGCATTTTGAGCTGCCTGTTGTTCAGCTTTGCGGCGTGAACTAGACACACCTTTAGTTTCAACTTCTAAACTAGGTATAGTACATTCCGCGGTGAACATTTGACGGTGATCATCACCACTTATATCAACAACAGCATAACTTGGAATTTCAAATTTACGTGACTGGAGAAGTTCTTGTAATCGACTTTTAGGATCTTTTAAATCATCTTCAGATGGGAGGTCTTCAAGACGATCAGTATATATTTTTAAAACAAATTTCTGTGTCGCATCCATACCTTTTTCTAAAAACACACTGGCGATGACTGCTTCAAGTGTATCTGAAAGTATCGATTTACGTCTAAAACCTCCACTTTTTAATTCACCAGCACCCAAACGCAAAAAATCACCTAATGATAACTCATTGGCGATTTCAGCAAGTGTACTTTCATTGACTAACGATGCGCGAAGACGTGATAGATAACCTTCTGTTGCCTTGGGCATATTACGGTATAAAGCATTGGTAATAATTAGTCCAAGAACACTGTCGCCAAGAAACTCCATGCGCTCGTTATGAGAATTGTGCGCACTTCGGTGGGTTAATGACTGTAAAAAACAATCACTAGCCATATGTTCGCGACCAAGGAGGTCAACAAGCTTATATTTCAAATTTAAAGACGCTCCATGTCTTTGATTAATTTTGCAAACTTAAATATGCAAAAAATTATTTTCCGGTTTTGTTATCAGGATCTCCTAAAACGACAGAGTGTTTAAATTCGATTAAAAACGATAAATTACCTATCCATTTGGTCTTTACAGGGTATTCAACAGATAATTTTTTGCGTTGATTGCCATTTTTTAACTTGGTGACTGTAAATGGGTTCTTGGTTTTTGGATTTTGACCTCTGCTTCCATAGTAACTTGCCTCTAAACTTCTTAAGTTATTCACAGTCAGATATCGTTCAATCTTCTGGTTTATTTGACGTTTATCAGCATTCTTTATACCGGCTTCAGATGCGATACTTTTCATAAAGCCTTTTACACTATTGAATTCAACATAATATGGGGCGACTTTTACTACAGCACTTGCTGCTAAAATACCCAAACCAGCGACTATCATCCATGATATTAATGTCGCGCCACGTTGTTTTTTTCTATTAATTTTCATTTTTTATGTCTCTTTAACTATAGTTAGCCATACTCAGAGACAAATTCTTACACAATAAGTGTGAAGCTACGCTGAATCAGTAGCATTAATCAAAAAAACTAATCAACTGCAGAGCCTATTCTAGATGCTTTGAACCCATCACCTCCATCTGTCCAGTCCCAATGCATCCAGACTAACGAAGCTTTACCTACCAGGTTTTTTTCGGGGACAAATTTCCAAAAGCGGCTATCACTACTATTATCTCGATTATCACCCATCATAAAATAATGACCTTCCGGGATTTTCCATTTACCAGCTCGAGAAAACCCAGGAAACACTATCAATTCATGAGCTTTGGTATCGGGTAATATTTCTTTCAATTTTGCAACTGATACCATCTTACCAGAGCTATCAGATGTCTGATATTCACCATTAGCCAGATAATCTACACTTTTACCATTAATGATGAGCTTCTTATCATGTGTCCATTCAATTACATCACCTGGTAAACCTATAAGCCTTTTGATGTAATTAATTTTAGGATTTGGTGGGTAGCGAAACACCACCACATCTCCACGTTGAGGAGTCCCGGTTTCAATAATTTTATTGTGTAAAACGGGTAACTTTATGCCATAAACATATTTTTTTACTAAAATAAAATCTCCGATCTCAAGCGTCGGTATCATAGAACCTGAAGGAATTCTAAATGGTTCAGCAACAAATGAACGTAATACGATAACAATCAATAAAACAGGGAAAAATGATTTTGAATAATCGAGCAATAAAGGGACTTGGCTATCGTCATCAGTGCCCTTACCTTTGAGAAAATAATAAAGGATAATCAACCCCGTCAGTAGTGTAAGCCCGACAAGAATCAATTCAAGATTGAGATGCAAATCCATTAATTATCATCCCTTTTAAGCACAGCCAAAAATGCCTCCTGGGGAATTTCAACATTACCCACTTGCTTCATGCGTTTTTTACCTGCTTTTTGCTTTTCAAGTAGTTTTCGCTTTCTAGATACATCTCCACCATAACACTTGGCCGTGACGTTTTTACGTAAAGCTTTTACATTGGAACGAGCTATGATGTTTCCACCGATCGCAGCTTGAATAGCCACATCAAACATTTGTCGTTGAATCACTTCACGCATCCGTTCAACAAGCAACCTACCCCTAGATTGTGCAAAATCTCTATGCACAATGATTGATAAGGCATCAACGGGCTCGCCATTAATTAAAATATCAACTTTTACAAGTGGAGCTGGCTCAAAATGATCCAGCTCATAGTCAAATGATGCATAACCTCGGCTTACCGACTTCAAACGGTCGAAAAAATCTAATACGACCTCACTCAAAGGTAAGAAATACGTGAGCGTTACTTGGTTACCTAGATATTTCATTTCTTTTTGGATGCCGCGTTTCTCTATACATAGCGAGATCACATTTCCTACATATTCTTGCGGCATCATAATGGTACCGCGAATTATTGGCTCTCGTATTTCTGAAATATAATTCACTGCGGGCAATTCAGCAGGATTGTGGATTTTGATTATTTCACCTTTGGTTGTCTCTACTTCGTAGATAACAGATGGTGCAGTAGTAATCAAATCTAAGTCATATTCTCGCTCAAGTCGTTCTTGCACTATTTCCATATGCAACATACCTAAAAATCCACAGCGGTAACCAAAACCCAAGGCCTGTGATGTTTCCGGTTCATAGTGCAATGATGCATCGTTTAAGTGAAGTTTATCCAGGGCGTCACGTAAATCTTCATAATCATCAGCGCTAACCGGAAACATACCCGCAAACACGCGTGGCTGGATTTCCTTAAAACCCTCTAAAGGCTCTGTTGCTGAATCTTTAACTGTAGTAAATGTATCTCCAACCTTGGCAGCTTCGATATCTTTAATTCCAGCGATTACATAGCCAACCTCACCCGCTAGCAGGAAGTCTTTTTCTTTGCGTTTTGGGGTAAAAATACCAACATGGTCAACCTGATATTCCATTTTAGTTGACATTGGCATCACTTTAGATTTTTTACCAATACACCCGTCAATGACTCTGACCAAGGATACCACTCCGAGGTAATTATCAAACCATGAATCTATAATCAGTGCTTTTAAAGGCGCTTCAGGGTCGCCTTTTGGGGGAGGAATGCGTTCAACTAATTGTTCCAGCAAGTCTTCAATTCCCACACCTGTTTTACCACTCACATGTATCGCATCGGTCGCATCTATTCCAATTATTTCTTCAATCTCTTTAGAAACCCTGAATACATCGGCTGCGGGTAGATCTATTTTATTTAGAACCGGAACAACTTCTAGATCAAGGTCGATAGCGGTGTAACAATTGGCTACGCTTTGCGCTTCTACACCCTGTGAAGCATCAACGACTAGTAAAGCACCTTCACACGCTGAAAGAGACCGGGAGACTTCATAAGAAAAATCCACGTGTCCGGGTGTATCAATGAAATTAAGATGATAGGTTTGACCATCTTTAGAATGAAAATCGAGAGACACACTTTGTGCTTTGATGGTGATGCCGCGCTCTCTTTCTATATCCATAGAATCGAGCACCTGATTATCCATTTCACGTTCAGTCAACCCTTCGCAGACTTGAATGAAACGATCTGAAATGGTCGATTTTCCGTGATCTATATGTGCAATAATCGAAAAATTTCGAATATTTTGATTTGCTACAGCCATTGTTAATTCTTTGCTAGTGCTTGTCTTAAAGCGATTTCATCAAAAAAATGATAGAGAATTACTTCATTTCGATAAGTTACCACTGGCACATCTGCATTATATTGAGCACGTTTTTCAGCACTTACGCGAGGATCGTTATCTATATCTATCGGTTCAATTTCATATCTCAACTCTTTTTGGAGTTGAAATAAAGAAGCCACCACCTGTTCACACAGATGGCAGCCATCGCGATAATACACTATTAGCTCTTGAGAGAATATGCACATTTAAATTTTCACAAGGTGACTATCAAACAATTTAGAACTATCAAATCATTAGAGTTATTTAAGTTAATCAGAAGTACCTACTTTAAGCGCAAGGAATCTAGCAGAACCATCTCTTAATACCAGCAGTGCGTACGTTTTACTTTTAGCAATATCTTTTGTCAATTGATTGAAATGCGCGAGATCTTTTATGCTCTCTCCTTTAAACATCAAGAGTACATCACCTCGTTCTACACCCGCATTTTTTGCTGGGTTGGCAGTGACACGTTTTACTAATACACCACCAGCAACATCCATTGATTTTTTTGCCACAGTATCTAGATCAGCTAACTCCATACCTAAAACGCTATCAGGTTTCTTTGGCTCCTCTGTTTTCTTTTCGGTTTGTTTTGCCACATCGTCAGAGGGTAACTCTGCCAACCTCAAAGTTAGGGTTTCAGTGTTACCGCCACGTCTAATTTTTATTTTGACATCATTTTCAATTGGTGTAGAACCCACAATAACAGGTAGTGCTGAGGCATTTTTAATTTCCTTGCCATTAAATTCAAGGACGATGTCACCTTGTTTTAATACATCTTTTGCAGGTCCGTCCTTAATTACATCAACTATTAACGCACCTTTAGGACTTTCCAGTCCAAACGACAAGGCTAAATCACGTGTAACTTCTTGGATATAGACTCCCAGCCAACCTCTGGATACTTTGCCTTTGGTTTTTAATTGTTCAACTACATGTTTTGCCACATCCACAGGAATCGCAAAAGACACACCCATAAACCCCCCTGTGCGACTGAATATTTGTGAATTTATACCCACTACCTGGCCTTTTAGATTAAATAATGGCCCACCTGAGTTACCCGGGTTTATTGCCACATCAGTTTGAATATATGGCACATAATTTTCAGAAGGCAAACTTCTACCTTTGGCACTAACAATCCCAGCTGTAACACTATGATCAAAACCAAATGGCGATCCTATCGCAATCACCCACTCACCCACTTTGAGGTCTGCAGAGCTACCTGTTTCAAGAACGGGCAAGTCATCAGCTTCTACCTTCAATAAAGCAACATCACTTCGCTTGTCGCTTCCAATTAATTTTGCAGAAAGTTCTCGGCGATCATTGAGTTTTACGATGATTTCATCAGCTTCTGCAATAACATGGTAATTGGTAACAATATATCCATCTTTTGAAATAATAAAGCCTGAACCTAATGAACTGGAATCTCTCTGATTCGGTAACCCATCACCGTCTTTATCTAAAAAACGCTTCATCAGCTCATCGAGCATTTCATTTTTTTCACTATTACCACCAAGAAAATCATGCGATAGCCTTTTACTGGATTTTGGGTTTTGCTTGGTACTGATATTAACCACTGCACCACTATATTGTTCTACTAACTTGGTAAAATCCGGCAATTCAGCTGCAGTTATTTGCGTAATAAGCAATAAACTTATTATGGCGAATGGAGTGAAGATTTTATTTAGTAAAAACATATATGAATACTCTCTGTTGATTATTTCCCTTGGGAAAGTATGATAATTGTGAGGTAAGATGATAACCCGTATTGATTCAACTCTTAAATTAGCCCAAAAAGTGGGACTGTGTCTTTTTAGTAATCATTAAAACGTAAAAAGGTATAATTACCAATCTCTATTATATTTTAAAGTTATACACTGGTACTTTTGATCAATTTTTATTACCCTCGAATCATTGAAATATAAAAGACAAAAATTTAATCAGTACCTACTTGAATAATTTTTCGCAACATCTTAGGCTCGAACTGTAGAGCTACATTTCGATGATCAATATATTTTTTCACAAAAAACAAAGCTAGACACAAGCCTCCAAGTCCGGACATAATGCTTGTGATTTCCCCTACAAGCATTTTTCCAATAACTGCAAAGCTGAAAAGCGCGAGCAAGGGCAACAAATAGATTAAAACCGTTCCAAGCATTAATTTACCTGAAGGCATATTTACAATTACTGAATCACCAGCTCGCAAGCCTAGAGTATTCATTACTTTAAGATTCGTGTCTGGGTTAAAACTGAACAGTGAAACACTTCCACAAGTAGATGTTAAAGTGCAGCCTCCGCAGCCAGATGATCCATTTCTCTTTAAAAAAGCATAATCATCTTTGATGTGACTGACGATGGCTGTTTCTTGTACATACTGCATTCTAGTTGGTGTATTTTAGTTTTTCTTGCGTAGATTTTTTACTATATTTCTTAAGGTTAGCTCAGGAACTTCACCAACAACTGTAATCATCTGTCCACCCTTCTCCTGGGCAACAACATTCAATGCTCCTGAATTAATTTTAATCGCACCGGCAGGAATATTATCAGTTAATGGAGAAACAAATACAGACAATGAGCTTAAGCCGTCTGAAACTATATAATGTTTAGTGATAGTGCTTTTATCATTGTCATTGCCATCAGAACTACTCGTAGCATTCTTCATATGCGGCGCTTGACTGATTTCATAACCTGCTGGCAAAGCCTCCATTATCCAACCATCTTCAAGTGCTACATTGGAAACCTGGCGGAACATTGTTCCTGCCTGTGCTTTAGCAACTGCATTATTTTGCACCGGGATTACTTCGGTAATAGCCTGATCCAAAATAGCTGTAGTCGCTTCTGAATTGTCTGTTACTGTTGGTGAGCTGCAATCATTAGCTTTATTACTACACATGCCAGAATTAGTTACCTCAGCCACAGTTTCTGGCATTCTAATTTCGATTGTTGTGAACATAAATTGTTCAACCGGTTTATGCGATTTACCAACCAGCATATAATCAAGCAACATCCCTGATGCATTATCAATACAGTATTTTTGCAAATAACGTTCACGATCTTTGGGTCGCGCAGTGATGATGCGACATGGAATATTAGCAACTCGATTCTCACGCCCCAAATCAAAAGAATAAACTTTCTCCATCTCTGGGCCGATCCGTGGAATCGAAGCCAGGGAGAACCCTTTCAATTCTCGGGAAACTTCGCTACCAGCTTCATTTAAACGAACTACTCTCTCACTTTGAACGCCATTAACAACCGTATGATCAATCTGTAAAGACGAGACGTTATTACCCTGAATCAGTACTAAATTTCCCGTATAGTTTAACTGGTGTAAGGCCTGATTCATTCTATTTAGCAAGGCAATTGCAGCATTTTCAGCTAAAGCTAAAGTTGGCTGCGCTAGAACTGACATTAGTATTAAAGCCGAGACAGACTTAAAATATTTAGACTGAACATGTTGTTGAATAGTATTTTTCATTATTTGTTATCTGTATATGCAATCGCGCGCACTGATGGAACAAATGCTGCAGTTGATGCATATTGCATGTGGCTATCAACATAGCGTTTCAACAATGAACGTGTTTGTAAATCCGCCTGCAGGTATTGTTCATCATTACTTGCGATCAAAGTATCTACTGGCACATCAATAGCAGCGTCCATCTCCTTTTGAGTCAATTGATTTTTCTGGGATCTTAGAGCGACAATCTGTGAAGAGGCTTGTGTAGTTCCATTAGAAGCAGTTTCAATACTTGATTGATCTAATTGTTGGTAATTTTGCAAACCAATTACAGCGATGGCTGCAACTGAAGCGGCTAACGCAAAACCACCAATTGGACGTAACCACGATTTAGGGCTAGTAGCACTCCCTGTATAATTTTGTGAATGGGCTCTGAGTTGTACATCATGGTATTGATCTTCAGCTTTGATCTTGGCATGGATGCCAGATAGGAAGCTAGAATCTACCGTAGTTGCCATTTTATCAAATTCACCTGAGCGCATACTCTCGCCTATCAGAGCAAAGTTTGATAGTTTTCGAGATAATGCATGATTCGTTTGCAACTCATCCAAAATGCGTTTTTGTTCAAACAAACCAACCTCATCATCAAGCAATGCTGAAAGGCGTTCACTCATCGAAATTTGGGTATCGTTCTTATCCATTTATCGCTTCCAATATAATCTAAATCTCAGACAACACATTATTTACTAAGTTCTATTTAATCATAAAGTATTACAACTTAAATCTTACTGAATATCATGCTTAACTATAAATTCCCAGTAATGGCTCTAGCTCTGCTTCAATTGACTCACGAGCCCTGAATATTCTTGAGCGAACTGTCCCTATTGGACAATCCATCGCATCCGAAATTTCCTCATAACTCAAACCCTCTAGTTCCCTGAGGGTGATAGCTATTCGAAGATCATCAGGCAAAGCCTCAATCGCAGAGGTTAAAGTACTATTAATTTCTTCGGCAAGCATTTCATTTTCAGGAGTACTCAAATCTCTTAACATCCCACCGCCTTCATACTGCTCGGCTTCCTGTGCATCTATATCATCATCTGGCATCCGACGATTTTTTGAGACAAGGTGATTTTTTGCGGTATTGATAGCGATCCTGTAAAGCCACGTATAGAAAGCGCTATCCCCTCTAAAATTCTTCAAGCCACGGTATGCTTTGATAAATGATTCCTGTGAAACATCCATCGCTATATGAGGGTCGTGCACATAACGAGTTACCAAATTAATGACTTTTTGCTGATATTTAATGACTAGAACATCAAAAGCGGCTTTATCCCCGGATTGTACTCTTCTTACTAATTCTAAATCTGTTTGATTTGCGCCCATTAGGGGCCTTCTCCTCTAAGGCGCTGCTTATAAGACAAGTGGTTTTCACTTAATCTAAATTTAGCAATAAATGCCTTCTCTTCTAATTTATTTATTCGGTGTATGATAATCTAAACTGTGCGCTTAAGGAATCTCTGATTAAATTCGCGTAAACATACTATTTATTTAATCAAAGCATTTCATGGGCTGCTTAATCAAAAGAGATATGACTATGCACGATGTTTTAATTATTGGTAGTGGTGCCGCTGGGCTGACTCTGGCACTAAGCCTTCCAGATAGCATGAAAATTGCCGTACTCAGCAAAGAAGCACTTAGCGAAGGTAGTACGTTCTATGCACAAGGTGGCATTTCTGCTGTCTTGGACAAAAGTGATTCTTTTGAATCACATATCGCCGATACTCTAGACTCTGGTGCTGGGTTATGCGTGGAATCTGTCGTGCAAGAAGTGGTTGAAAAAGGACCTGATGCAATAGATTGGCTGCTTAAAGCGGGAGTACCTTTTACTCGAGAAAATAACAATATAGAAGGAACAGCAGCTTTACACTTGACTCGTGAAGGCGGACATTCTAATCGACGAGTTGCGCATGCAGCTGATGCTAGTGGAAAAGCCATCGAAACCACTTTAGTATCCAAAGTTAAGCTAAAGAAAAATATAGATTTATTTGAATATCATATTGCCGTTGACCTACTTACAAGTCGTAAGCTTCAACACAAATATCGCGACAATTATTGTGTTGGAGCTTATGTGTTAGATATAAGGAGTGAAAAAGTTGTCACATTTCAATCTAATTTCACGGTATTAGCAACCGGTGGTACTAGTAAAGTTTATCTATATACGAGTAATCCTGATGGCGCCAGTGGTGATGGTATTGCAATGGGGTGGCGCGCAGGTTGTCGTGTTGCGAATATGGAATTTATGCAATTTCATCCAACCTGTCTTTATCATCCACATGCAAAATCCAACTTGATTACTGAAGCAGTTCGGGGTGAAGGTGGCAGGTTGTTGTTACCAGATGGCACTCGTTTTATGAAAAAATTTGATGAGCGAGGAGAGTTGGCACCTCGAGATATCGTCGCGAGAAGTATTGACCATGAAATGAAACGCCTGGGAATTGATTCTGTTTTTCTCGATATTAGCCATAAATCCAAAGACTTTATCCAGGATCACTTTCCAAATGTTTCAGCAATGTGCTACAAATTTGGCTACGATATGAGCAAAGAGCCAGTACCTGTAGTTCCAGCTGCACATTACACCTGTGGAGGGTTAATGGTTGATCAGTCTGGGCATACCGACATTGATCGCCTTTATGCCATTGGAGAAACTACCTTCACGGGTTTACATGGTGCCAACCGAATGGCGAGCAACTCCTTGCTGGAGTGTATTGTATATGGCCAAGCGGCAGCGACTGATATTATTCAACAACTTGAAAATACTACGCAGAATAACAATAAAGTTAAGATTCCAGAATGGGATGAGAGCCGCGTAACAGATTCTGATGAACGCGTGGTGATTAACCATAACTGGGATGAAGTTCGACGTTTCATGTGGGATTATGTAGGCATTGTAAGAACAACTAAACGTCTAAAAAGAGCACGAAATCGAATTGAAATGTTACTTGCCGAGATTGACGAGTATTACTCTAACTTCCGCGTTACCAGCGACTTGATAGAACTAAGAAATCTCGCAGAAGTATCCCGGTTGATTATCAGATCTGCTCAGCAACGTAAGGAAAGTCGTGGCTTACATTATAATCTTGATTATCCAGAAACGGACTCTAAACTGGACAAAGTTAACAGTATTTTAGACCCAATTAATAGAAGTCAATCTTAGCTATAGATATCTGTAATAATATTATCACAAATAAATAACTAATATTAAAAAGACACTCCCCACCTTTTGACTTGTTTCACTCGCCCTAAGAGCCAGCTTTTATAAAAACTGTGGTCTACGCTTCGCTTCGGCTGGCTAATTTTGGGTAAATATTCCGAAAAAAATTGAGTTATTGAGTTGCTACTTCTATAAGTTCACTACTATCCAGTGCCTAAAAGCATATCACCAGAATAACCCTGGTTTTCTAAAATACGGCGTAAACGTCGAAGTGCTTCCATTTGAATTTGTCGAACTCGCTCTCTGGTTAATCCCAACTCTTCACCGACTTGAGCTAATGTTGAGTTATCATGTCCATGTAAACCAAAACGCCTAACAATAACTTCCTGCTGCTTAGGTTCTAATTGGTGTAACCAGTCTTCAACAGAGCTATGCACAGCGTCATCATTGATATAATCAGCAGGCTCTTGCTCAGATTCCTCTGAAACAAAGTCTATCAGCGGATTATTACCTTCTTTGCCAATATTTATGTCCAGCGAACTTACACGCTCACCATAATGCAATAGCTTTTGTAACTTCTCTACAGGCTTACCCAATGCTTCTGCAACTTCTGCTATGCTGGGTTCTATACCTGTCTTTTGTGTGAGTTGTTGCATTTTTCGGTAATACTGATTGATTTCTTTATTAATATGAATCGGTAACCGAATGGTTCGCGATTGATTCATTAGTGCGCGCTCAATGTTTTGTCGTATCCACCAAGTTGCATAAGTTGAGAAACGAAAACCACGCTCCGGATCAAATTTTTCTACTGCATGTATTAAGCCTAAGTTGCCTTCTTCAATTAAATCAGGCAAAGGCAAACCTCGATTCATATAACGACGCGATATTTTTACAACAAGACGAAGATTGCAGACGATCATCTTTTGTCGCCCTAATGCATCACCTTCTCTGGCTAAGCGTCCGTATTTAACTTCTTCCTCAGGGGTCAGTAGGGGAGAAAACTCAATCTCTTTAAGATAGAGCTGAATCGCATCTAATTCTTTACGAGGTATTCTTGTAGTTGTTTTTGCGGCTACGGCACCAGGTTTCTGAATATCAGAATCTGCGGGCGTATCTTTATCATCTTTTGTCTTTTTAATAGGCGTTATATTAGCTGATGACGTTGAAGATAAAGAATTAACAGGTTTATTTATATGTTTTTTATTGATATTTACGTCAGGAACACTGGGGGTCAAATGTTCAGTATGCATAGATCACACTCCAATCCTTTGGTGACAAAAAACATGTTTAGTAATAAGGGTACATATTTTTTTGTCTTACAGTAGTGTTAACACTACATTTATATCTAAATTATCAATATTTGAACTCAGCATTATTCAAAATGCCTCGCCAATTAGGGGTTTGACAATTTAGCTCTTTTTATAGCTAGTTTTCATCGACTTAAGAGCCAAAAAACCAGCTTGTGCTCAAACATAACATAGAAAATAGATCCGTTTCTACCCATTTGGGTATATATTTATTATTTATTTACTATCTCTAGTTGATAGAGGGTACAGCTATTAGCCAATCATTTACTTATATAACTAATATTTACGCGATCAGGATTACAAAAAAATATTTAATCCATTTCTAAATAAGTAATTACACTAAAGAAGTTATTTATTATTTATAATAGAGACACTGAATATACTTCAAGTAGTAGATTTCCTTCCAATATGAATAAATTAACAAGCTCTTTTATTATTTTTCAACTTTTAATTTTTACTAGCCTTTCAGTTTATGCTTTCCCTAAAAATAGTTTAAGGCCTGGTGGTGTTGCGATACTAAGTGTTGCTCCTTCAAAAGATCCTAAACCCAACGTGAGTTATAACTCTAAACCCGTCGCTTTAGTTAAGGGAAAGCAATCCTGGCTTGCAATACTAGGAATCTCACTTGATGCTAAAAGTGGAGCTCATCATGCAGCAATCAAAGATGCCGCGGGCAAAAAGACCATAAAAAAGTTTACGGTAAAACCACACAAATATCGAACCCAGCATTTGACTATTCCAAACAAGAATAAAGTTAACCCAAACAAAGAATCAACGAAAAGAATTGAGCGTGAATTTTTATTAAAAAAGAAACTTAGAACAAGCTTTTTTCCAGCCCCCCCTCACGTGAATTTCATTAAGCCAGTCGCTGGAAGAGACAGTGGACGTTTCGGACTTAGACGTATTCTGAATAAACAAAAACGCAATCCACATAGTGGCATGGATATCGCCGCACCAGAAGGTCGGTCAGTGAAAGCTGCCGAGGCAGGTCGAGTGCTATTTGCAGGCGATTTATTTTTTACCGGAAATGTTATCTATCTTGACCATGGTAATGGGCTACTGAGTTTATATGCACACTTAAGCAAAATTAATGTGAAGAAAGGCCAAGAAATTAAAAGAGGCGAAGTCATTGGCAAAGTAGGTAAAACAGGCAGAGTTACTGGAGCACACCTTCATTGGTCTGTTTACCTGAATGGGAATGCTGTTGATCCTGCACTTTTTTTATCGAAAAAGAAATAATATGCCAGTTGTCTGACTGTTTTTTAAGCTTTAAGTAATTAATAAATATAGTTTTTTACCCATTGTCAGATATTGTTTGACAGTTTTATTATCCATTCAGCTTCGATTCAGCCTTATAAGAGTATTCTCTATTCAACTTCAGCAGAAAGTCACTTTTCAAAGGGGTTTGTGGTGTGACTTTTGTTGAATGGGTAATTCCTAGACTCCTAAAAATAATAAAAATGTCATATACACTCATGACTAAATTAAGGACTTACCCATTAACAGCTGAAAAAGTCACCGTACCATGGATCGGCCAAATATTGGGGAGCTGGTTACTGGGCTAAAGCGATGACGGTTATCAATATTACGGGGGTATTGTTGATAACCCACAAAAAAGCGAGCTTTTTAGCTCGCTTTTTTTTCGTCTAGGGCTTTTCAACCATTTGTTCTATTTAAAATAATGTGATTACTCAATTCTTTTTGGAGGTACTGTAATTGGTGATTTTTTTACACCGTGTTCAACAGCCATTACAGCCGCCGTAATACGTGAGCTGATATTTAATTTACGTAAAATCGCTTTAACATGAAGTTTGACTGTACCATCTGAAATACCCAAATTTCTGGCAATTACTTTATTGCTCTGGCCCTCTGCCAGTAATGTGAGAATCTCAAACTCACGCGGGGTTAATACCGCAAAAGGATCTTCTTTCTCCGCTTTCTCATGATTAACACCTTGTACCGCACTTGCTAAAACAGGTGCCAAATCGGGAGCAACTACTGTTTTACCTGAAATAATATCTCGCAAAGCAACTACCAAATCGTCTGGCTCCATATCTTTCAATAAGTAACCTTGTGCGCCATTTCGTAAAGCTCCTACGAGATCACTTTCGTCACTACTCGTCGTTAACATCGCAACGGGTAAATCTGGGTGAGCAGCTTTAATGATTTTCAAAACACTTATACCATCCATTTGAGGCATACGCATATCTAACAGAACAATATCTAACTCTTCTTCTGCAGCTATTTCGACGCCATCAGCACCATTGCCCACATCAGCGACAACATCTATTTTTCGGCGTGTTAATAAATCGCGTAATCCTGCACGAAATAAAGTGTGGTCATCAATTAGAAGTATTCTTTCATTCATGTCGTAGGCTACGTTATTAAAGTTGTTGTTTGAAGGTATTGAGTGATACAGAGTTATTATCTACAGAAACTTCAAAGTTCAATTGTACCAGAGTACCATCATCATCATCGCTTTCAAATTGAATCTCTCCATGAATTCGTTCTGCCCTTTCTTTCATAATGGAAAGTCCAATATGATCACCCGTCTCACTATTTGGCGTTGCTCGATTCTTATTTAGACCAATTCCATCATCTTCGACTAACACACTACATTGACCTTCTTTAGTACTACTCATTAATATCCGGACATTATCTGCATTTGCGTGCTTTTTTACATTAGCTAAGGCTTCCTGGACGATTCTCACAACTTCAATTTCAATATCACGCGGAATACTCTCCAAATCCCAATTATGGTAGAAAAATACATCTAAACCTGTTTCCATTTTAAAACGTTCAGATAAGCGCTCAACAGCACGCACCACACCTTTTCCATCAATCGGCGCTCTAAAGTGAGTAATTAAACTGCGAAGTTCTGCATATGCATCATCGATTATATTTTCTAACCCCTCCAGTTCATGCCAAATCACTTCCTCATCACCTTGATGCAATGAATCATCAAATAACCGAACTTTGAAGCGTAAGCTTGCCAATGTTTGTGCAAGTGAGTCATGTAATTCGTGAGCCATACGTGTTCGTTCCTCAATAATTGATAAGGTACGTGCATGCTCTTCCACACCTGCTTGTTCAATAGCCATCCCAAGATGCTGACCAATACTCACTAAAAGTTCTTGTTCACCTTCGATAAAATCATGCTCTTTACGATGTACAAAAAGGTTATAAACACCCAGTGTCTTGCCACGATATTGTAACGGAATCGCTAACATCTCAATATCTTCATCACTTTCAAAGAAGTTGCTACCGATGATTAAACCACATTGCTTGACATCGGCGCTTAACATAACATTAGCATCATTTAATGCTTTTCCGCACAAACAGTCTGGAGCGGGAATTTTATCTTCCAACTTAATGATTTCATCACTCAAACCGATACTTGCAACCAAGCGCATTTGATTATCCTTATCTAAAAGGCGAACAGTAGCTGCTTCTGCTTTAACCACAGTAGTCAGTGTGTGTAAAAAACGCTGCAATAAATCCTCAAGATTATTTGAGTGATTTATACTGGAAGAAACATCATAAAGAATACCAAGGTAATGCTTTTTTTGCTCTATACGTTCAGCTTGACGAGCAAAACGTTGCTGCTCAAACTCTGACAATGCTTGATAATCTTCAGATATTTTATTGATATGTAAGCGTATACCTTTAGATGGACATCGTTTATTGCGCAGCGTCATACGAGCAGACAAATCACCTTTCAGTAAGCTATTAGACCACACAGTAAGATCTTCACAAAAAAGACTAAACTGAAACCACATTAAATACAGTAAAGTTAGAACACCAACGCCAGATATAACCCATAAAATTGTCATCATTGGGGCCACCCATTGAGGAACAGATGGTGTATTGATCGCCCAGAAATAAGTAGCTCCAATAACTACAAAAATAACAAACAAAATCAAAAACGCTACACGAGCTACAAAAGGTAATTCTATTAAGGTTTGTTGCTGCTCCGGTTTAAAAGATTTGTGGTTTGGAGCTTCATTATTCGTTTCTTCAAGACCAGAGGATTTTCCACGTAAACTTCCAGAATGTGCTTCTTTATTCTTTGCTAAAGTCGCTTCAATAGCCTTAAGAGGTATCTTTGCTGTGTTGTTTAGAGCCATGAGTTAATCAGTTTTATTCCGTTGGTGGTTTAAAATGCGGGTCATTCGGATTCAAAAACACAATTTCATGTTTACCATCAATCTCGACGTAATCCATCGTCATTCCGCCAACCAGAGGAAAAGATGCTGCATCTACTACAAATTTGATATCCTTCTCTACAAAGGTTTTATCACCCTCATGATTATTATCATCAAAACCCATATTGTAGTGAAAGGAACCATCTGGTTGCACTTTAATCGCAATTCTTAATGGAATAACATCTGCGCCCATTTGCTCCAATGAAATATGAACTTGCTTTGCTGCTGAATCTGAAACTTTAATCATTCTTTGAATCCTTACTTTTTTCTGAAATATTTTTTCGTACGAAGTTTACAAAACGCTCTGCCCATGGATAACTTTCTGTATTCCTCATATGTGCATAATTTGCTAACAGGTTTTTATATACCCAACCATCGTATTCACCTGTAATTCCAACTCCTCTTTTGACTTTATAAGCAAAAGTACCTTTCTCGGATAAGTTATTAAGACGTGAGTAATGAAATTCATGCGCATTGACTGACTGATTGCTAGCAGAGCCATCATTACACTTATCCCACAACATATTACCCGTTTCTTCAAGCTTAACATAGCCTCTGCCTTGTGGTTTATCGTGCATTTCAGCTACTGCTGGAATGATACCAACCATTGGTGCCGACTGACCGTTCCAGTTAATTGCTTCTGCCAGATACATCAAGCCGCCACACTCAGCATAGGTTGGTAGCCCATTTTCAATGGCCTGATAAATGCTCTCACGCATCGAAGTGTTTTCAGCCAATTTATGCAGATGCGTTTCCGGAAAACCTCCTCCTATAAATAGACCATCAAGATCATTAGGTAAAGCATGATCTTCAAGGGTATTAATAGTAACTAATTCGACACCCGCATTTTGCAGGGCCTGTTTATCTCCGGTGTAATAAAAACCAAAAGCCGAATCCTCGCAGATACCTAATCTAACATTTGATTTTCCACTAATATTTCCTGGCGCAATTGGCTTTGATTGCAGTTGTGGAGCCTGACTTGCGATTTCCAGGATTTTTGACAAATCGACCGAATCGGCAACTAATTTTGCGATATCATTAATTTTCTGTCTGGCACCCTGTGCTTCATTGCTTGGCATCAAACCTAAATGACGCTCATCAACTTCCATCAGCGCATTCTTTTTAACTACGCCCAAAACCGGAATATCAGTATATTCCTCTGTCACCGCACGAAGTTTTTGCTCATGCCGGCCTCCAGCGGAGAGATTATAGATTACCCCAGCAATCTTAACTTCAGGGTCAAATTGCTGGTATCCCAACAATAAAGGTGCAACACCTCGTGTCACTCCACGCGAATCTATCACCAGAACCACGGGGGATTGTGTCAGCTTTGCCATCGCCGCATTGCTATCACTACCATCCAGGGCAACACCATCATAGAGACCCACGTTACCTTCAATAATACTAATGTCTTTTCCTAGGCTATTTTGCGCTACAGTCTGAATAATTTCATCCTTAGACTGCGTATTAAAATCGAGATTATAACAACCCCTAATATCTGAATTGTTACCAGAAAGCCTACTTGCCTGAGCTAACCAGAGTGGATCAATATAATCAGGGCCCTTCTTGAACGGTTGAACTTTCAAACCTTGTTGAGAAAGTGCCGCACACAAGCCAATCGAGATTGTGGTTTTCCCGGAAGATTTATGCGCTGCTGAAATATAGATTCGTGACATATACGGATTGTACTACATAAGTAACTGCTAATATATATTGGTGTAAAATACCAAAATACAAGTAGAATATTTTAGAGGACACCCCCCTACTTTTAAGTGATTTTTATGCGGCTGCGCCTTCCCTACGGGTCAGCATTTACAAACAATGCTGTTGTCTCGCTTATGCTTGTATGGTTGTTCTAGCCTTAATTTATGATCATAGTTAAGGCATCGGGGAGGTGGAGGCTCTTCGCTTTGCTTCTGCCACTTTACGTGTACAGACTAGCCGAGATTACACCCCTCCACCCCATTCATTAATGAGCGCCTATTAAGAATCTTGCCTATGATGGCCGATTCCAACAAGCTTGCGCCTTTCGTGATTCCCGATACGTTTTTAACCTTACTTGGGAGTTCACAAAATGGCAATGCTCGTTAATGTAAAAGAGTTCGGAGTTGACGTCGCTAAAGATTGGCTGGATATTTTTGATGGTGCTGAAGTCATTAGAATTGAGAATCGGCAGCAGGCTATTCGCGCTTTTCTTAAAACGCTTCCTGGCACTTGTGCTATCGCGATTGAGTCGACGAATACATACCATGAGTTGATGGTGGAGCTGGCGATTGCAGCAAAGCATACGGTCTATTTAATCGATGCCTATCGTCTCTCTCGTTATCGGGATGCGGTCGGGGTAAGGGCTAAAACGGATCTGAATGATGCCATGTTGTTATTGCGTTACATGCGTTCGGAGAAACAGCAGTTAGTGGCCTTTAAACCCTTGCCTAAAGCGGTTAAACGCCTGAATCGCCTGCTTAAAGCACGGGCCAAACTGGCGCAGTTAAAAACCGCTATGGGCTTATCTTTAACGGGGGTTGCTGAATTGGCACAAACACGTAAGGCATTGCTGAAACGCTTTGAAGATGCAATGGCAGTGATTGATAAACGGTTGCTGGAGTGTATAAAATTAGCGGAGTATCAAGATGATTATCGGCGCTGTTTAAGTATCCCGGGGATTGGTCCTTTGAATGCAACTGCCCTTGTGGCATTGTTTCATCGAGGGTATTTTTCCAAGTCGGACGCCTTTATCGCTTTTATGGGGCTGGATGTGAGGGTACGAGAATCGGGGTACTTTAAAGGTAAGCGCAAACTGACGAAAAAAGGGAGTCCTGAAATGAGGCGGTTATTGTTTAATGCCGCGAGAGCAGGCGCAAAAACCAAACAATGGAATGCCTATTATCTTGCTATGCGTGCAAGAGGTCATTCGACAACCGCTACCGCGGTTGCCATATCGCGTAAAATCGCTAGACTGGCATTTGCGTTAATGAGAGATCAATCTGAATATCGTCCTATTTAGGTTTTTTTCTTGATTATTAACATAGAATCTCGGCTGTTTTTTAAATAATTATCGTTATTTAAACTATTGAAATCTGTTTCAATGGAATACCCGAAAATTTAATCCCATCCCAACCGTATTGCATAAAATTACGAATATTCTGATGATTATCAGCATCGGGGTTTTCTAAAACATCCTGTCGATAATATGCACCAAAACAGGCAAGCGTTTGTTGCTGATTGAGATTATGTAACTTTGCGAAGTAGAATAATTTGCAAGAACCCTGATTTTGTTCTGCTTGATTGATTATGTTGCCGTTGCTGAATTCAGTGGGTGTAAAAATGTAATGCGAGTCAATTAATCCCATTAACTCATTAAACTCCAATGTTTCCTGGCTGTTTTTTACTTTTTCTAGATATTCATTTAGCTGCTTCATTTTACCTTTTAATAAATTTGAAATTAATCAGGTACGCTAACACATAATTTGTTAAAATACAGTCAATTAGAATAAGCTTAGCCAATAGTATGCAGCAAAAGGAAGTTTTTCATCGCGGTAAAGAAATCGGGCATGAAGCCAGAAAACTACCTGCTGTCACCTACAACACAATTCGATTACTCTTCAACTATAGTGATACCTCATCTGTTTTTCTTCCAATTCGCTCGATGCAATATATGGCTGTCATCGATCATGAAGAAATCATATTTGTAGATGGATTATCCGCACGCCGCACGATTGAGTTTGCCTGGCAAGAATTTAAACCCCAGGAACGCAGTAACCTTACCGATCCAGTCTCATATCGATTTACTTACTACGATGAGAAAGCCTTAGAGACGATTAAGCGTGCACAATGGGAATTTGATAAGTTCGTGCATCAACAGCACGAACGCCTTAAAGAAAGCCAGTTATCAACAAACTCGAACGTCATTAATTTAGACCTCACCAAACAAGACTAAATTAAACAAAAAACCAATAAATAACTTACGCAGTCAAACTTGCAAACAAGGTTGGTAATTGCTCGGGTAATTTATCGACATTATCGATAATGGTGTAGTTGTTTGCACCGAAGATTCTTTTTACATAATCATCTGCATTGCGGATCAAGCGTTAAGCAGTAGGTTAATACACCCGTGCTATAAAGCTCTTCTACAGCCTTCTTAGTATCATGACGCAAATGCTGCGGATCGCGCTCATCAATATCTGCTGGCTCACCATCGGTTATCATCAACACTAACTTGCGTCTTTCTGGTTGCTTTAATAGATGATTACCCGCATGACGTAATGCAGCTCCCATACGCGTTGATAGACCGCCTTTCATACCAGCTAAGCGTGATTTTGATTCATCATCAAAATGCTGGTTAAAATCTTTAAAGCGATAGTACTGAACATCATGACGACCATCAGATGCAAAACCATGAATAGCAAATGGATCACCAATACCTTCAATTGCTGTTGCAACCAATGTTGATGCTTCACGTGTCAATTGTAAAACGGTTTTCTCTGAACCATTCATAGGTTCATTGGTTGACTCAGATAAATCAAGCAATAACACCACAGATAAATCACGAGTTTTTAAAACGTTGCGCATCGTAATACGCGGTGTTGGGTTGTTCACCCATACGAATCGCAATCATCGCATCAATCGCCGCATTGATATCGACTTCATCACCGTCTTCCATACCACGCTGACGCTGTACACCTTCAGGTGTAAGTAGGTCGATGATTTGTTTTATTCGATGTGCAACCGGCTTGTATTCATCAATAATAGCTTGGATATCTTCAACATGACCACGTGGTTGACGACGCTCATAAACCGTTGCCCAATCAGGACGATGCAACTGAATTTGATAATCCCATTCTTGATAATGAAAAGGATCAGATACAGGCTCTTTACCCCAAGCATCATTAAAGCTTTTGGCATCATCGGTCAAATCATCTTCATAAAAACGCATGACGTCTTTATTCGTCCATATTTCCTGTGCATCATCACCTGCCAACTCACAATCTACTTCGTGAGCCATCATTAATGCACTAACTTCACGTCTTACTTGTTGCTGACTAGCAGGAATATAATCAAACTCTACATCGCCCGTAAACTCTTCAAACTCCCAGACGTATCGATTGTCATCACGATAGGGAATATCAATACGTTCTAAAATACGTAAGCTTGGAACTTCTTTTCGTTTCGCGAACAAATTGAAAATATCTAAACCCAAGATTCCAGGAAAATTTATTGATATCTTGATTTTCTTCAATGCCATCGTGAAATTCTTTTGCAAACGCATTTAATTCTTCATCATCTGACGTAGACACTGTCATCAAGTAACATAAGTGAGAGATGTACTAAAATCGGCATAGTCGGATGCTCAGCTTCGCTCAGCATCATGATCAGCTTCTTCCATCATTCGACGCCAAAGCTTCTTTAGCCCAGGAAATTCACTGACCGCTTTATATTCAACACGAGCATCTTCTACCAAACCGATAAAAAACATCTGTGCAGGGCTCAATGCCTCTGCAGAAATAGGTTCAGAAGAGTAAATCATATGTGATGCCATATGAGCTGCCGTAGCACGATACACTTCTAAACCAGCGATATCACCATAATCATCAAGAGCATCAGGCATATGTAGAATACGATGTTCGATATAAGGCCGGAAATCTGCAAAATCTGCACCAGTTGGCCGTAAGAAGAAATCCCTTCCCCACAAAGCACGTAGATAAAAATTTAGTTTTCGCTGCGTCTTTATAAACAGAATGCCACGTCGTTCTTTTTGTAGCATTGCACGACTATCAGCAGACTCAAGATTAAAATAGGCAGTTAGATTATTAAAATCACGACGATAAGCTTGAGCACCAAAGTTAGCCCAACGACGCAAACCACTTAAGGTCAATTTAGATAGTAACTCATCAATATGATTCAACATCGGGCGAACACCACGAGATGCGGTTGAAGCTAATTGATGAATCAATGTTAAATAGCCACGAAATAACTCTGCATCACCAAGGTTACGCGCGGCTGTAGGCATACTCGAAAATAATAATGAGACGACTTCTGCAGAAGTCATTGAAGAAAGTTTTAAAGCAGCGGTTAGACAATCACCGATAACATCTTCGCCACATTCTTTGGCAACTAATGGCATTTCTTGTAATATAAGAAATAACCACATCATGTCCACGACCTAAATTACACAGACTTTTTGCGCCATCCATGTAAGTTTGTAGACCCGATGGTGACATAACGCGTGAAGCTTCTTGAAAGGTACTGTCTAACACATCCCTGATTTCAGGTGCAGCTTCTTTATAGGAAATCTTCGTAGTCTTCGAGTTTTATTGACATATTTTTATCTCATAAACCAATCATCCTTTCTTCATTCGAAAGAAATGCTTATGTAAGGCTAATAGACTCAAACTATGAATCTAAGAACCATCGTGATAAGAAGCTACAACAATTCTCTTATAAGAGGATTGTTGCGAAGAGCTTTATCCAAAGAATGTTTCAACGGCAGCGTTGAGTGTATCCCGCATGTCAGGATCATCCGTTAGAGGCGTTACCATAGTCATGCTACAAGCATCTTCAGGAGTCACACCTTTACTAATCAACTGACCTGCATAGACCAATAAACGTGTCGAGATACCTTCATCAAGTCCGTGACCCTTAAGGTTTCGAGCACGATGAGCAATTTGTACTAACTTGCCTGCAGTTTCAGGATCAACACCAGATTCTTTACTGACGATAGACACTTCCAGCTCTTCTTCTGGATAATCAAAATCCATACCACCGAAGCGTTGTTTAGTTGACTGTTTAAGGTCTTTCATAAGACTCTGATAACCGGGGTTATAAGAAATAACCAACTGGAAGTCAGGATGAGCCTGGATTAGCTCACCTTTCTTATCCAAAGGTAAACTACGTCGATGGTCCGTTAAAGGATGAATAACAACTGTAGTATCTTGTCGTGCTTCAACCACTTCGTCCAAGTAGCAGATTGCGCCAATGCGTGCAGCTGTTGTCAGCGGGCCGTCTTGCCATTTTGTTCCGTCTTTATCTAGCAAAAAACGACCTACTAAGTCCGAAGCCGTCATATCTTCATTACAAGCGACTGTAATTAAAGGCTTGCCCAATTTCCATGCCATGTATTCAACAAATCGGGATTTACCACAGCCTGTTGGGCCTTTTATCATCATCGGCATACGAACTTCATAGGCTGACTCGTATAAGCCTATTTCCTGACCAACCTGCTCATAGTATGGCTCATCTTTGATGATATATTGGTCGGCATCTACGATATTTTCAGTAACGGACATAGCTACTCTCTCTTCTTCGCAAGATCATGTATTTCTGATCTAATGTTAAAATGTTTGCAGCCTCAATTATTATACAATTAGGCTACAAAACCCAAATTTATTGCTGGAATGTGTAAGGTGTGAGTTCAGCCTTCATCATCAGTTTCGATTTCTCCACACCACCCTGCTGCAATCGCTTCTCCCATGGCTTTACCATGTATGCGTTGATGTTTTTCAAATAATTCAGGAGGTAAACTGCTCACCATACAGCCATATTTATCCCACTCCTTATTGACTTTATCAAGCAGCGCATCGATACCCTGTAAATTCCAGCCTTCACAAGTTTCAGTTTCTTCAATGACACCAAATACCCACGCATCGCGAATCATCTTCGCAATTGCCGTCATGCCACCATCTATTTCGTTCTGAATTCCAACGTATGTTTTAGGATTTGCCATAATTGCTCTCTAAAAAGTCAGCATTTTAAACTAGAAATAAACAGTTTATATAAAAAACAATCTATTCAAAGCTGTTAAATGTTTGCTTTGGTTTTTTTTTAATATAAACAGCTTAAAAAAGCCCCTGACAGAATCACGTCCGACAGAGGCTTTTTGAGTTACCTCACGAGATTTCTGTTTTAAACAGAAACACCGCGGTGAATAACCATAGCTGTACCAGCTGACTGTGCAAAGTTATCAAAACCTAACAGACGAACATGGTTGTCTGGGTGGGCTTTATGACAAGCTTCTACTTCAGCTAAGATAACATCTACGTCAGTCTCACCAAATAGTGGTAGTTTCCACATGTACCAGTAGTTGCTGATAGCATTCTCTGGTTCTGTGTGTTCGATACCTGGGTTCCAACCTTTATCAACAATATATTGAATTTGAGCACGAGCAGACTCAGGGCTCAAAGGTGGAAGGTAAGAAAAAGTTTCATATTTACGGCTTTGGGCAGCATCGCTTAAGCTCGAATCGTAATCTTGTACATCACTCATGTGATTTTCTCCAAAATAATAAGTTTTAAATAAACCTTATGCCCTCTCCTCTAATTTTAAGGAGAGGGCGATAGTAATTAAGGCTTATCTTATTTGTGTGCTACGTCAATCTTGTCAACAGTATCAAATTCGAATTTGATCTCTTTCCAAGTTTCCATTGCAATCTTAAGCTCTGGGCTATGTGCAGCCGCTTTAGTAAGGATGTCTTTACCTTCTTTCTCAAGCTCAACACCCATGTTACGTGCTTCAACACAAGCTTCAACTGCAACACGGTTAGCAGCTGCACCAGCAGCGTTGCCCCATGGGTGACCTAATGTACCGCCACCGAACTGAAGACAAGAGTCATCACCGAAAATAGCAACTAATGCAGGCATGTGCCATACGTGGATACCACCAGAAGCTACTGGGATAACGCCAGGCATTGAGCCCCAATCTTGGTCGAAGAAAATACCACGTGAACGGTCTTCTTTGATGAACGAATCACGCATGATATCAATCCAACCCAAAGTAGCGTCACGGTCGCCTTCAAGCTTACCAACAACAGTTCCTGAGTGAAGGTGATCACCACCTGACAAACGAAGAACTTTAGCCAGTACGCGGAAATGGATACCGTGATGTGGGTTACGGTCAAGTACCGCGTGCATTGCACGGTGAATGTGTAACAACATGCCATTGTCCTGACACCATTGTGCCAAACCTGTGTTTGCCGTCAAACCACCTGTTAGGAAGTCATGCATGATGATGGGAGCACCAAGCTCTTTTGCGTATTCAGCACGCTTCATCATTTCGTCACATGTAGGAGCTGTAACGTTTAAGTAGTGACCTTTACGCTCGCCAGTTTCAGCTTCTGCTTTGTGGATAGCTTCCATTACGAAGTCAAAACGAGCTCTCCAACGCATGAATGGTTGAGAGTTTACGTTCTCATCATCTTTTGTGAAGTCAAGACCGCCACGTAGACCTTCATAACATGCACGACCGTAGTTTTTAGCAGAAAGACCAAGCTTAGGCTTGATAGTACAACCAAGAAGAGGACGACCATATTTATTAAGAATATCACGCTCAACCTGGATACCCTGTGGTGGACCATTACAAGTCTTAACGTAAGCAATTGGGAAACGAATATCTTCTAAACGAAGTGCACGTAGTGCTTTAAATCCGAATACGTTACCAACCAAAGAAGTAAGAACGTTTACAACAGAACCTTCTTCAAATAAATCAATTGGGTATGCAACAAAGCCGTAGAAACAAGTGTCGTCACCTGGAACGTCTTCGATTGCGTAACAACGACCTTTATAGTAATCAAGGTCAGTTAATAAGTCAGTCCATACAGTAGTCCATGTACCTGTTGATGATTCAGCAGCAACCGCAGCAGCTACTTCTTCACGAGGTACACCGTCTTGTGGTGTGATTTTAAAACATGCCAGAATATCCGTGTCATTTGGAGTGTAATCTGGTGTCCAATACGTTTCGCGGTATTCTTTTACACCGGCATCATATTGCTTAGCCATAGTTGTTTCCTGTGTTTTGGTTAAAATAATTCTCAGTATCGATCTTCGAATCAATCAAGAGAATACGTATTCTGGTATAATTCGCCCATAAACGAAACTAAATATTAAACAGTTCTTATATAAGGATAGCTTATGTTTGATTATTCTAGTAAAATAAATACTGATGTTATTATATTCCCTTAATTCTAGTAGGTGTATAGACCCGAAGTGATATATCAAACATTGATTTTTATCTAATCTGGCCTACTAAAAAGAACATTTTATGCCCCATATTTCAATGCGCCAAATTCATATTTTTGACTCTGTAGCCCGTTACCAGAGCCACACTCTGGCGGCACAAAAACTATATATGACACAACCTGCTGTTTCTATGCAAATGAAGCAGCTAGAGAAAAATCTTGGTATTGAGTTATTCGAAAGGCATGGTAAAAAACTTAGCCTGAGTGCCGCAGGAGAGGAGCTTAGAGAATACAGTAAAGAAATCATCCAGGGCTATGAAAACATGATGGACTTTGTGGATAAAATTAAAGGCTGTGACACAGGTCACTTGACCATAACAGTAGCTACTACAGCAAATCATTTCACAACTCGCATTTTATCAGCTTTCTCTAAAAAGTATCCCGACGTCACTATCAGTCTCGATGTGACCAATCGCCGTCGCATCCTAGAACAACTTGAAAATTACGAACCAGACATCGTAATCATGGGAGAACCACCCAAAGGCCATGGATTAAAGTCAGAACGCTTTATGCCTAATCCACTGGCAATTATTGCCTCACCCGACCATGACCTTAAAAACCAGAAAGAAATCAAAATCAAACAACTCCAAAATGAAAAGTTTGTAGTTCGGGAAAAAGGTTCAGGAACCCGCGAAGCGATCGAACGACATTTCAATGATGCAGGCCTGGTTTGCGAAACAACCCTGGAAATGAATAGTAACGAAGCCATCAAACACGCCGTATCTGCAGGCTTTGGGCTGGGAATTGTATCCTTACATACGGTCGAACTCGAACTCAATAACAACCACCTGATCACGCTAGATGTGGAAGGATTCCCGCTACAACGTTACTGGCATCTAGTAACACGCAAAGGCAAGGCAATGTCGCCAGTTGCGGAAGCATTTCGTAATTTTGTGCTTAAGGAAGCAAATCAATTTATTTATCACGAAAAGTAGAAACACTCCTACTTATACGACTTTTCTGGCTCTTAGTGAACCTAGAAAAACCACCCCCTACTTTTAGGCACTTTTTCTGTTTAATCGTAGATTGTACATCGACGATTCCTTATAGAATTTACGATGGGCTAGCCTAGCTCTTGGCGAGCCTTGAAAAGCCTCCCCTTCTCTTTATGCACTTTATATATGAGATCAAATTATTCTAAACATTATAAATTATTCTATGCCTAGCAGAAACATAACGCCTGCTTGTGTGGTGGTAGAATTGATACCACTGAATTTAGAATTCTACTAAATACAGTAGAACCTCTCACTTTTCAGAGACCCAGAATATCCCGCTCAGTTAGCCGATCCAGACAAAGCCCTCGTCATGTTTTTTCATAATGGCATAGTTTAAATAACCCAAAACTTAAAAAACTTACTGTATCTCTTTTACTATTATCTAACTAAACAATCTATATGCTGAATACCATGTCAGAATGATCATCTAGCTTCCAACTTGTTTAAAAACTTAGATGCATCAAAGATCAGTCTTATTCTCGTTATTTTATTTTCATTGATTTCAAATAACTGAGCCATTATTTCATCTGTCCCTTGCTTGCTAGATCGATACACTAAACCGCAAGAGTTTTCATTCTCATATTCCTGAAGTATTTCATACGGCACATCATCAACTGGCATATTCTCCTTCAGTGACTGAATGTAATCTTCAGCCGTATTGTATTTATAAAATGGGCCTGTGAATTTAAGGTCTTCCTTCAAGATAGATCTCATTTCATCCACGGGTTTTTCACCGAAGAAAGACATCATATATTTTTTTGCTAATTCAGTCGGTTTCAGCAGAATTCTTTGCTTTCATCACACCACTTTTTACTAAATTTCCTTGCTGTGTTGTTAGTGTAATAAACTAGGCTAAAACAGGCTGAAATACTCACCCCATGCAATAAAACAAACGTCGTGAGGCTTGTTAAGAGAATGGTTTTAGCTTGTCAAAATTTATGTTGACGGATTGTCCCGGTTAGAAGCAAAGAGCAGTTCTTCGAAAAGTCAGGTTAATCCGGCCAAACCTGACTGCCATCTTGAAAGGGAATATCTGTAAACGGGGTTGTTTTTTTGCGAGGCTGACTTTTTACTTTTACAGACTTTGCTTTGATGGCCGCAGCCTCTGATTTTGATTTCGAAGTAACAGGGCTTTTATTCGGTTTCGTTGCTTCACGAGCCGTAGTTTTTTTCGTTGCAGATTTTACAGCTGCAGTGGCAGGACCTTTTTTGGTCTTGCGGATCGAATCGATCAGTTTTTTACCGGTTTTATCTAAATTACTCATGGTTTAATACCTCGGCTAACAAACTATTAATTTCTTCTGCGGCAATCGAGCCTTGACGTCCCATCTGGGTTACACTTTTTCCTTCCAGTACGCTCGCCCGGTATACCACCCGACGATGTAATGCGGTATCTACCGCTTGAATATTCAACTCGGTGATGGCATCACCAACCAGACGCGAAAGTTTGGTTCGAGGCTCAAGTTGGTTGATAACCAATAGGGCTCGCAAGCTGGGATTCGTTTTTTGCGCTTTAGCTACCTCTTCGCCAACGGCAAGTGTAGCCCAAAGATCCAGAGGTGAGGGTAAAACGGGAATTAGCGCAATATCGCAATGCCGCAATGCCAACTGAGATTGCTCTGAATGTAGCTGTGGTGGACAATCTATAAATACATGATCCACCTCATCTCGACGTTGTTTGAGAACTTTTCCGATATTTCGAGTCGCGTCAAACACAGATGGCATGTTGTCATCATTGATCATCGCGGACCAGTGCAATGCAGAACCTTGCGGGTCTGCATCCAGTAAATAGGTAGGTGAATGTTGATGTAACAGTGTAGCAAGATTTATCGCCAGTGTCGTTTTACCAGCTCCGCCTTTGTTTCCAATTAAAGCAATAATACTCATCGTCAGGATAACCTTACAGCCATAAACTGTGTGGTAAGTTTCATACTAATCATAGAGGAATATCTATTGATCATGTTCGTATCCCTTTGTTTCATCAACGGTTCATCATGATGTAATTATCAAGTATCTCATACAGAAGTAAAGCCGTGTAGCATTTAGGTTTTAGCACCGTGTACAAGAGGGATCAACTTAACAGAAGATAATATCTCTACGTCAGTCTAAACAATAACTTCAGAATAGATAAAATACTAATTAATACAACATTCTATAAGATATTGGACATCCATTTTTCATGAGAGCAATCCAGCTTTGTTAATCCCCATAGAGTTATAATTTACCTAAAGCTACTTCAATAGCCTCTTCCCTGTTCGGTTTGATATTATCAGCTGATAATTGATCGAGTAGTCCCATATTTTTAAGACGTTTTATAGATTGTTTACAGGCGCCTGCGATAAAAACAGAACGCCCAGCACGAAGCATATCTAATATGGCTTCTTCTAAAGCCAAAGCAGCCGAGACTCCTAAATAACTCACATCAGTCATATCGATAACGAGTGATTTATAACCTTCAACCTCTGAATTTTTACGACTGATAACTCGTGAAGTACCAAAGATCATCTTGCCTCGCATGTAGAACAACAAAATGTGGTTATCAGCTTTTTTCATCAAAGCATACTCGCGTTTATTGAGCTCTAATTCGGATTTATCAGGGTCAGAAAAAGCTTTTACATCATCTGACTGTAACTCAGATAATCGCGTAATTGTTATGACGTTCGCAACGAACAATCCAATACCCACGGCAACTATCAAATCAACAAATACTGTCAGTAAAATTACGCTATATGTAATAACTGTACCTTTGCGAGATATTTTGTGAGCACGTTTTAAAAAGCCCCAGTCGATAATGTTTATACCAACTTTCAGAGCTATACCTGCAAGCAAAGCTAACGGAATAACTGCAGTTAAACCTGCCGCCCAAAAAACTACAACTACCAATAATGCAACTCTAATTAATCCTGCTAGAGCACTTCTGGATCCTGCCTGAATACCCACCACAGTTCCCATTGTTGCGCCAGCACCAGGTAATCCGCCAAACAAACCAGACATAATATTCCCTATACCTTGCCCGATTAATTCTTTATCCGAATTATGCTGTGTACGTGTAAGGCTATCCGCTACTACAGAAGTTAGTAACGCATCTATGCACCCCAAAACTCCTAACACAATTGCATCGACAAACATGATCTGCCATTGCTCAGCACTGAACATGGGCACTCTAAATTCAGGAATACCCGAGGGAATTTCACCGATTCGGCGTATATCATAGTCAGCAAAGAATAAAACCGATATCAATGTAACTACTATCAGAGCTAATAGCTGTGGAGGAATATAGTTTTTCAAACGACTCGGCATGAGAAACAATATTGCAACCGTGATAGTAGCCAAAAAAAGCTCATGAACTTTTATGTCAGCAAACAGATCAGGAATATTTTCAAGAATCACAATAATTCCGCCTGCAGGGTTTGCATGGCCGAGTAAAGGTCCGATCTGTAGAATAATAAGGATTATGCCAATGCCTGACATAAAGCCGGAAACCACACTATAGGGCATCATGGTAACGAACTTACCCAATCGCATGGCACCAAATGCCACCTGGAACAGTCCCGCCATCACCACAACAGTGAATGCCATTGACAACCCATTTTCAGGATCAGAAGCGATAAGTTTTGTAATAACTGCAGTAAACACAACTGTCATTGGTCCAGTTGGTTCTGACATTAAAGTTGGAGATCCACCAAACAGTGATGCGAAGAGTCCAACGAGTATTGCACCATAAAGACCGGCTTCCGCCCCAGCGCCAGAGGCTACACCAAACGCTAATGCCATAGGTAATGCGATAACGGCGGCTGTTATGCCCCCAAAAGCATCCCCACGGATATTTCGTAAATTAAATTCATTAAATACAGGCATAGTGTTTGACCAAAAATCGTTGATAACAAAACACTCAACAATCTAAAAAGTTATATATTCTAAATATTGGATTTGTTCTTTGTATAAATCAGAAAGTCTTAGGAAAGATTTACAGACATACTAAGCCCCAGCTTGCTGATTGAGCTTAGCTATTGCGTTTTCAGCTGCATACATCGCTTGTTGTGCTTCAGCTTCTGTACCCATCATTATCAAACGCCCAAAAGGTCCAAATGCCTTCATATCTACTAAAGTGACATGAGCACCCTTTTCTGCTTCATTGGCCGCATAAACAATATACCCCGCAGGCTCAGTTTCCAGAATAAACATGCTTTTCCCGGGAATCATCATCGAGCCCATGCGCAATTGACGGTTAATTAGTGTTGCATGATCGGCAGAAACAGCGCAGATGAGTTCTTTCCATACAATTTTACAAGGTTCGCGTTCAGAGATATTGTGCTTTATTTCACTTAGAACTGCCCCACCCGCAGCCTGTACTTCGCTCTGGTTGCGATAGTGAACTTCCATGGTTCCAAAAGAACGCTCGACAACCTGCTGCCCCAATCGTACGTTAGTTTGCTTGAGTGCAATATCACTCAGACGATGCACCGCCATTCCGGGAGCAACCTCAATCCACAGACAGGCATCTCCGGGAATCGGTAAGAAACCCTGTG